>JBBQRH010000020.1:0-56630 GCA_038215035.1 Gemmatimonadales bacterium
TTGGCACCTCGATGTCGGCTTATCACATCCTGGGGCTGGAGAAGGTCCCAAGGGTCCGGCTGTTCGCCGGTTAAAGTGGTACATGAGCTGGGTTCAGAACGTCGTGAGACAGTTCGGTCTGTATCCGTCGTGGGCGTTGGAGTGTTGAGGGGAGCGGACTCTAGTACGAGAGGACCGAGTCGGACGATCCGCTCGTGTCCCGGCTGTCCTGCCAAGGGCACCGCCGGGTAGCGATGATCGGCTGTGATAACCGCTGAACGCATCTAAGTGGGAAGCACGCCCCAAGATGAACACTCCCGAGGCTTCGAGCCTCCTGAAGGGCCGGGGAAGACCACCCCGTCGATAGGCCGCCCGTGGACGTCGAGTGATCGACTCCGAGCGCAGCGGTCCTAATCGCCCGTGCGGCTTGACTCCCAATACTGTGACCGGTACGCAAAAGCCCGGTCACCGACATACGCCGTGTATGCAATGCGCACCGCGTCGACCGCAACAGCGGTCACCACTTCTACGATCTCCACTCCTTTCCATTGTCAGCTTCGCGACGGCATCCCATCGCCGCCGCATGACATACCCGTAGCGCAACCCATCGCGCATCGGAGCCGAGTACGATACGTTTGTTGCAGACGCAGGACGTTGACAATTCGCTGGCGACTAGAGCGTCGGGGCCACACCCGTTCCCATTCCGAACACGGTCGTTAAGCCCGACAGCGCTGATGGTACTCCGGCCGCGAGGTCGCGGGAGAGTAGGCCGTCGCCGGCACCCTTTGAAGAAGCCCCTGGTCACGTTCCGTGATCAGGGGCTTCTTCGCGTCCGCCAATCCAAAAAATCTCCGCAGAATTCGGATGGACCCATCCCGATTCGGCAGAGGGTCCTTGCCCAAGCGTCATCCCTCCGGGATCGACCCGCGCAGCAATCGCGCCGCCGACTCGGGATCCGTCGCCCCAAGCACCTCGCGAATCACCGCCACGCCAGACGCGCCAGCGCGGCACACATCGCCAACTGAGGTAGCCGACAAGCCACCAATCCCTACCACCGGTCGGCCACATGCCAGCGCCAACCGACGAAATCCTTCTACCCCAAGCGCCGCTCCAGCAACACCAAAGACAGGCCCGATCGTGACATAGTCTGCCTGCGCCACACTCGGCAGATCGGCGTCGCTCGAAACCGAGCCACCGAGCAGAAATGCCGTCGGAACCTGCGGCCGGACCGCCGCAATCGGCATACTCGCCGACGTGAGATGTACACCGGCCGCTCCGCACGCGAGTGCGACATCGAGGCGCTCACTCACGATCACCGGCAGAGTCACCGACGTCACCAGCGCACGGCCAACTTCCACCAACGCGCTGGCATCCACATGTTTGAGGTGGAGCAACAGCATGGTCGCACCGCCGCGTTCTGCCGCCCGTGCGCGCGTCACGAGACCGGCGCTGCCGTCGCGCAGATCGTCAGTGACCACACAGAGTCGAAGACGAGGATCGTGATGTTCCATCATTCGGGGGAGTGCCTGTGGACGAAATCGTGCCGATGCTGATTGCCGGAGTGCTTGGGCCCTCGGCCAGCGACCCACCGCGCTCGCAGATCGTTGCCGTGCGCCTCGCCACAACCTGCCGCGATGACAGTGCGGCGGCAATCGCCTCGTCCGTCACCGAACTGGTCGAAGCCTTCCACCACCGCAATGATTGTGACGCGTCGACCGTTCGCGTGGTGATCTTCTCGGCCACCCAGGACGTGACGGCTGCCAAGCCTGCCGCCGCGGCGCGGCAGGCGGGCTGGCAGCACGCGCAGATGCTCTGCCTCGCCGAAATGCCGACCGCAGATGATCTCCCGCTGTGTATCCGTGCCCTGTTGCTGGTCGAACGCGGCACGGGAGCCGATCCGCTCACGCCGCTCTACCTCAATGGCACCCAGACGCTCCGCCCGGATCTCACACCGTCGTGAGTCTCAGCGCGGTGCGGCAGCATCCCGTGCAGCACGCGCCGCCTTGACCGCTCTGCTATGCTCGGCGAATGACTTCGTGAACTGCGAATGTCCGTCCGGAAACGCCACAAAAAACAGGGCATCGGACGTGGCCGGGTCGACGGCCGCGGCGATACTCGCCGTCCCCGGTGAGGCAATCGGTCCTGGGGGCAATCCGGCAACGCGGTAGGTGTTGTACGGGGATTCGAACTTCAGATCGGCGAACATGACGCGTTGCTTCGACACCATCCCCATCGCATACACGACCGTCGGGTCGGCCTGCAGGCGCATCCCGGCACGCAGTCGGTTGGTGTACACGGCCGCGATCAGCGCACGATCACTGCTGCGGCCAGCCTCCTTCTCGACGATCGACGCGAGTGTCACGACGGCATGCCGGCTGCGCCCCGCGTGCGCCAGCACTGAATCCCAGGCGCGCTTCCATCGGCGATCGAACGTGATGAGCATGCTGTCGACCACCTGACCGGCGGAGATGCCATCGCCAAGATCATACGTCGCTGGAAACAGATACCCCTCGACGTCGGCCGCTGGTGTCTGCATCCGTGCACGGCGCGCCGAGTCGCGGGTGGCGCTGATGAGCGAGTCCACCGGAATCCGCAGCGAGTCCTGCATCAGGCGTGCGATCTGGACGATCGACCACCCCTCAGGAATGGTCAGCCGTCGAAACTGGCCGCGCCCGGTCAGAAGCTGATCGAGCAGCGTGGCATACGGTGCCCCGCGTGGAACGATGTAGCGGCCGGGGCGAGGCACGAGGCCGCCGCGACCAAACATCGACGCCATCGTGCGGAACAGGAACGCCGACCTGATCACGCCAGTGCGCTCGAGCGTGTCGGCGGCTGTCGCCAACGTCGCAGCCTCCGGAATGATGATTCTCGTCGGCGTCGCGACTGTTTTCCCACGCAGCAGAAACAGAACCCCCACGACCACTACACTGGCGATCAGCACCACCACGGCAGCGCTGGGGCGTTTTCCGGTCCGCTGCTGCATCGCTATTCCGCTCCGGGCTCCGTCGTGTGCTGAGCGACCGGGCCACGGTCGAGGACTCCCTGCAATAGAATCGCCGCCGTCATTGCGTCAATGTCATGCCGGTGATCGCCGACCTTGCCGCCGGCCTCGTGGAGGGCGCGATGCGCTCTCGCCGTCGAGTAGCGCTCATCCACGAAACTGACCAGACGACCACTGCGCGCCGTGATCGCCGACGCGACCAGCCGCACTTCGGCACACCGTGGTGTCTCGTTTCCTTCACCGTCCAGGGGCAAGCCCATGACCACTGCGTCGACATCGCCAATCTCGTCCATCCGGCGCAACAACTCTGCGACAGGTGGCCGCTTGCCTGCCCGCCGCACGATCACGCCGGCGGGTGTGGCAAGCATGCGCAGTTCATCGCTCGCCGCGATGCCGATGCGCCGATCTCCCCAGTCGATCGCCAGCAGACGCCCCATGATGTGCTAGCGCTCCATATCGGCAAAGAATTCGCGATTCGAGGCCGTCCGCTTGAGCCGCTGAATGAGGAACGCCATGGCGTCCTCCTTTTCCATGTCACCGAGGAAGCTTCGCAACAGCATGATCCGGTTCTGCTCGACCTGGTCCAGCAGCATCTCGTCGCGGCGGGTGCCCGACTTGCCGATATCGATCGCCGGGAAGACTCGGCTGGCCGCGATGCCCCGATCCAGCACGATTTCCATGTTGCCCGTGCCCTTGAATTCCTCGAAGATCACTTCGTCCATCCGTGATCCCGTATGAATGAGCGCAGTGGCGACGATCGTCAGACTGCCGCCGCCGGCGATCCGACGGGCCGATCCGAAGAACTTCTTCGGCTTCTGGAGTGCCCGGGCGTCCACGCCGCCGCTCATGATGCGTCCGTTGTTCGGCAGCACGTTGTTGTGCGCGCGCCCGAACCGTGTAATCGAGTCGAGGAGCAGGACCACATCCTTGCCCTGTTCGACGAGGCGCTTTGCGCGCTCGATGGCCAGGTCTCCGACATGGACGTGCCGAGTCGGGGATTCGTCGAAGGTCGAACTGATGACCTGCGCCCCGGGAACGGTCGCGCGGAAATCCGTCACTTCCTCCGGACGCTCGTCGATCAGGAGCACGATCACGGCGATTTCCGGATAGTTACGCCGGATCGCGGTCGCCATCTGGTGGAGCATGATCGTCTTGCCAGTGCGAGGTGGCGCTACGATCAGCCCGCGCTGCCCCTTGCCGATGGGCGACACGAGATCCACCACCCGCAGGGAGAGAGGGCAGTCGGGGTACTCGAGCCTGAGGCGCTCGTCGGGATATTTGACGGGCAGCGAATCGAACTCGGGCCTGATTGGCCCGATCTCCGGTTCGGCCCCATTGATCTGCTCGAGCCGGAGCAGTGCGAGGAATTTTTCCCACTGGCGTGGCGGGCGGATGGAACCCCGAAGCCAGTCGCCCGCGCGGAGATTGAAGCGTCGGACCTGCGCCGACGACACGTACACATCGTCCGGGCTGGGCGCGAAGTTCCAGTCCTGGTATCGGATGAAACCGTGCCCGCCCTTCTCGAGGTCGAGCACTCCTTCGGCCACCAGTTGCTCGCGCTGCTTGAGCATCGCCAGCTCGATTCGGTGAATCAGGTCTGGAAGGTGTAGCCCAGGCTCGTTCGGAACGCCGAGTGCATCGGCGCGCGCGGACAATTGATCAAAATGGAGCTTCTTGAGCTCCGATGTTTCGAGAGGCATCTGTTGGGAGCGCGTCGCGTCGGTGGCGTCGCGGGTACCGGCAGTCATGCGTGAGTGACGCGGCCGGGGAGGGAGACGGTGGCGGCAGGTTGGCACGACCGGCTCGGTCGTATCGCCTGGCGCGCTGGCGGGCGGGGGCTGGGCCGAGCTGGTGGTGCGATGCGCCTGACAGGAGTCGAACCTGCGACCTTCGGCTTCGGAGGCCGACGCTCTATCCAGCTGAGCTACAGACGCGTTGCCGAAAAACCGGCAAAGGAAGGATAACCGTCCGGGGAGCCGTACGGAACCAACGGACGCCAGACGTCGAGCCTCGACGGGCAGGATTGTGAGCGACGTGGCTCTGCGTTCCGGCTGGACCGCCTGCCACCGACGTATCGTCCAACGTCAGGCGGTGTGGCTCTGCTCGAAAGAAAGCGTTGCCGAGTCGTCATCACAGGCGCGATGCGCCGCCATCTGAACCGGATGCGAACCCCCAAGTCCAAATGGCAGGCGAACCCAGCCGATCTGTAACAGGCAACTGCTGAAGTTTACCTCGTCCCGCCGCGAGGGAAATCGAATCGCGGTAATCTCAGTCCACGAAGGCCAACGATTCCGGCGGCCGGAGCGTTACCGGCGATCAGGCGCAGATGGTCAAGTCGGGCAAAAACAACAAGGCTGTCACTCGCGGTCGGCCGCTCCGCCTTGACAGGCAGGGCAAGTGAATGCTTACTCGCAGTCTGGCACGCCGCCGTGGGTTGGCAACGGCTGCCCGGGATTGAGTGTCGTATCGTCGCGAGGCGCGATCGCGCCGGGCGTGTTTTACCGCATGACGATTCGGTTGACGACGAGCCGGATCTGATCTACGTGCAATGTGCTGCCGTGCAGTCGCGGACGCCGTCAAGCGAAGACGCTGGCGGACCCCAGTTGTCCCGTCGCCGCATCGCGACGGGATCCACTCTCGCTGGTATGAGATGCGCATGACAACTCTTCGGTTCGCGCGGTTCGTCGCGTTCGCTGCACTCGCGTGCAACGCGTTCGTGTCTCCGCACTCTCTCGTGGCGCAAGCTGCACCGCCGCGCATCATCACCGGTCGTGTCACGACCACCGATGGCGCCCGGCCGCTGCAGGGCGTGACCGTGCTGCTCCGCGGCACACGATTCGGCGCACTCACATCGGCGGAGGGGAACTTCCGCCTCCAGATTCCTGCAACGCCACCAGATGGCATGCTCACCTTCCGCCTCATCGGCTACAAGCCGAGTGATGTGGCAATCGCAGGTCGCACCAAGATCGACGTCGCGCTGGAGCCGAGTCCCACGGCGCTGACCGACGTCGTCGTCACCGCGAATGCGATCGTCCGCGACACCAAGGAACTCGGGTACTCGACGGCCAACGTGCAGTCCGAACAACTTGGTGTCGCGCGCAGCACCAACGTGCTCAATGCACTCGCCGGCAAAGTCTCCGGTGTGCGTGTCACGCAGCAGTCGGGCACGATCGGTGGATCGAGCAAGGTCGTGATCCGCGGCGTGAACTCGATTGCCAGCGCCAGCGAACCGTTGTTCGTGGTGGACGGTGTGCCGATCTCGAACTCGTCGTTCTACGGCACCGAGACGGAGATCGTGACTGGAGGCGTGGACGTGGGCAATCGCGCACAGGACCTCAATCCCGACGACATCGAAAGCATGAGCATCCTCAAGGGTGCGGCCGCCTCGGCACTCTACGGCTCGCGTGCGCGAAATGGCGTGATCATCGTCACCACCAAGCGTGGTCGCGCTGGCCGGAAGCCGACGATCACGTACAACACGTCGGTGCGCACGGATCAGGTATTCCGGCTTTTCGACCTGCAGAACGAGTACGCGCAGGGGAACCTTGGTGTGTACAACAAGGATCTGGCGAACGGATGGGGGCCGCGCATCACCGGCCAGCAGGAGCCGAATCTGCTGAACGAGACGGTGACGCTGTAGGCCAATCCCAACAATGTGTCCGATTTCTTCCGCACCGGTGCAACCAATGTGCAGTCGCTGGCGGTTGCCGGCGGCACCGAGCAGAGCGACTATCGACTGAGCGGCACCTGGCTCGGACAGACCGGCATCGTTCCGGGCTCTGAACTCGCGCGCTACACCATCGCGCTGAATGCCGGGCAGCGGTTCACCCCGAAGTTCAGCGCCCGTGTCGCGGCGAACTATGTTCGCACCACGTCAGAAGGCCGCGCGCAGCAGGGCCAGAACACCGCCAGCATTCCGATTCAGCTCTTGTCGAGCCTACCGCGCACAATTTCAACCGAATTCCTGCGTGACAACCGGGTGACCGCCAGTGGAATCGCCGGTTCGATCGATGGCACCGGGACGTCGAATAATCCATACTGGGTCACCGACAACAACGGGCTCGATAACGCCATCGATCGACTCTATGGCAACGTCAACCTGTCGTACGATGCACTGAGCTGGTTCAATGTGTCGTTCCGCGCCGGTACCGACCTCGCCGGCGAAAACCGTCGCTTCATCACCCGCAAGGGAACGCGCGGGCGCCTTGACGGAGAGTTCGACACGCAGGATCTCAACGAGCGTGAGCTCAACACCGATCTGATCGGAACCATCCAGCGTCAGTTGACTGGCGATTTGGCGATGAAGACGATTATCGGGCACAACTTCAACAAGCGCACCTTCCGTCGGCAGCGGGTGTTCAGTCAGGGACTGAACATCGATCGGTTGTACACCCAGGCGAATGCACTGGTCAACGCCGCAACGAACTTTCGCAGCGAGCGACAGCTGTTTGGCGCGTATGGCGACGTCGGTCTGGCGTGGCGCGAGTATCTCTTCGTCAACGTGACTGGACGAAACGACTGGAGCTCAACGCTCCCGACGAACAACAATTCGTACTTCTACCCGTCGGTGTCGTCCGGTTTTGTCGTCTCGGACGCGTTCCGCAGTGCGAGCATCTTCAACAAGGGGCGCGTCAGCTTCATGAAGCTGCGTGCGAACTGGGCCAACGTCGGGTCTGACGAAGATCCGTATCAGCTCGCGTTCACCTACACCCCGCTCACGCAGCAGACCGACATCTACACGTTCAACCAGCAGTTCCCGTTCAATGGGGCCTCGGCTTTCGCGGCAACCAACGTCATTCCGCCGGCAAACCTCCGGCCGCAGCGTCAGAACTCGGTAGAGTTCGGCACCGAGACCCGCTTCTTCAATGATCGTCTCGGGATCGACGCCACCTACTATCAGACGCGGAACTACGATCAGATCGTCTCGATCGCCGTGCCGCAGTCGTCCGGCTTCTCGGCGCGCCGGCTGAATGTGGGCCAGATCTCGAACAAGGGTGTCGAGTTTCAGGTGACCGGTGTTCCCATCGCCTCCTCCAATCCGGATGGACTGCGGTGGGACGTCGGCTTGAACTACAACAGCAACCGCAACGTGGTCGACAAACTGGCGCCTGGCCTGAGCGAGTTCGTGGTGACGTCGGGCGACGGGTTCGGCATCTTCGTCGCGGCCCGTCCGGGAACGACGTTCAACATTCAGGGCGTCGGATTCGCCCGCGACTCCGTTACCGGGAAGTACCTGATCAACCCGGCCAATGGCCTGCGCATTCAGGGCGGTCGCAAGCTGTTCGGCAACATCTTCCCGGACTGGACCGGTGGTGTCACGAACACCGTCAGCTGGAAGCGCGTGGCACTCTCGTTCCTGGTCGATGTCCGCAAGGGCGGCGTCTTCCTCTCGCAGACCACGTCGCAGCTCCGCTCGAGCGGCCTGGCCGCCGAGACCGCGAACCGCGACCGTTTCGTTCAGGATGGTGTGATTCGGAATCCTGATGGCAGCACCCGTCCGAACGACGTGCAGGTGGCGTCGGTGCAGCAATACTGGGGCAACCTCGACAACTCGGTGAGCCCAGAGAACAACATCTTCGATGCATCCTTCGCAAAGCTGCGCGAAGCCTCGCTCTCGTTCCGCCTGCCGGAGCGTTGGGTGTCGAAACTCGGTGCGGCGTCGGGAGTCTGGTCATTCGAGGGCCGGAATCTCTGGCTGATCTCGAGCAAGGTGCCCCACGTCGATCCTGAGGCCAATGTGCTGGGAACTGGGCTCATCGGCGAAGGCATTGAACGCAATGTGCTTCCGTCCACGCGTACTTTTGGTTTGAACCTTCGGCTCGTCTTCTGAGGCACTGACTCATGCGACTCATATCATCCCAGTTCGTTCGCCGCACCGTGGTCGGTGCGATGACGCTTTCGCTCGTCGGGTGTTTTCAGGACGGAAGCCTGAATGTCGACCCCAACCGCTCCACCGCGGCCGATGCGGCGCAGCTGTTCTCCGGTGCGGCGCTCAAGTTCTCGCTGCTGCGCGTCGGTGAACTGACCTGGCCGGTCGCGCTCTCCACGCAGATGTGGGCGTCCGGTGCACGGTGGGGCCTGCAGCAGGCCCAGTACGACCAGACCCGCGTCCGCAGCGCATGGGGGTCGATCTACACCGACGTCCTCAAGAACCTGATCATTGCGACGAAGGAAGCGCAGGAAAAGACGCCGCGGCCGAACAACAGCATCGCGCAGCTGCAGATTTACACTGCGTTCGTGTATTCGCAGACCACCTACCTGTGGGGCGACATCCCGTTTACCGAGGCCGCGACGGGTACGGTCGATCAGCCGAAGTTCGATTCGCAGCAGGTGGTGCTGAACGGCACGCTGGCGCTGCTCGACTCAGCCATCGCCGCAATTGACGCGAACTCGAACAAGATTGGTGCGCCGAACGATCTGTATTACGCCGGCGACATGGCAAAGTGGCGTCGGTTTGCCAATTCGCTCAAGTTCCGCATCCTGATGACGATGGTGGACGCGGATCCGTCAAAGGCAGCGCAAATCGGACCGATGCAGGGGCTGCCGATGATCGCTGCGCGAACCGACGAGATGAAGGTGCAGTACGCGAATCAGGCTGGCCGGCAGAATCCACGCTTTTCGTTCACGCAGATCTTCCGTGGTGGCGTCCAGCAGGACTGGTACGCATCAAACGTGATCTTCGCCGAACTGCTGCCGTTCAACGATCCGCGCCTGCCGATTTTCTATCAGCCAGGCCCGGGCGCGACGCCGGGTCAGTTCGTGTCGCTCAACACCGTCGAGCCGTTCACGCAGGCGGCGTCGCTGGTGAATCTCGGGTTGCTCAGGGCAGATCTGCCGGAGGTTTCTTTCTCTCTCTCCGAGCAGCAACTGCTGGAAGCCGAGGCGATTGCTCGTGGCTTCTGGACCGGTGGGCTGTCGGCGGCCGACGCGCGGTATCGCACGGGCGTTCGTGAGTCGATGAGCGTGCTCGGCGTTGCCACGCCGCAGATCGACGCGTTCATCACTGGACTTCCGGCACTGACGGCGTCGAACTTCCGCCTCGAGCTGAATCGGCAGCAGTATCTGGACCTCTTCATGCGCCCGCTCGAGGCATGGGTCCAGTGGCGTCGCAGCGGTACGGCAGGGAACGAGTACCCAACGATGCAGGTGCCCCAGGGCGCCCTGGTCAGTGGCCTCGTGCGTCGGTTGCTCTATCGCAACGAAGAGATCACATCAAATCCGAACACGCCGAACCCGGTGCCGCAGCAGAACGTCGCAACCTGGTTCGACAGGTGATGTCGACCCTGCGAGGGATGCTCATCACTGCCGCAGTTGCGGCAGCGATGGGCCCGGCGGCCCTCAGCGCACAGGCGCCAGTGCGGGTTCGCATCGTGACTGATTCGGGAGCGATCGAGGTTGCCCTTGCCCCTGACAAGGCGCCCCTGACGGTCGCAAATTTTCTGCGGTACGTGGATGAACATCGCTACGACGGTGGTTCGTTTTATCGCGCGGTGACGCTGCAGAACCAGTTGCCGGCAGAGCAGCAGCCACAGATCGAAGTCATTCAGGGCGGCATCGACAGCGACTCGGCCAAGCGCCTGCCATCGATTGCACATGAAACGAACGACAAGTCCGGTATTCGTCACACCGACGGCGTCATCAGCATGGCACGTGGTGCACCGGGCAGTGCGTCGAGCGAGTTCTTTTTCGTGATCAATGATCAGCCGGCGCTGGACTTCGGTGGGAAGCGGAACCCTGATGGGCAGGGCTTTGCAGCGTTCGGTCGGGTCATCAAGGGAATGGATGTGGTGCGTCGCATTCAGCGCATGCCGAGCGCGGGGCAGCCGCCGCAACGCATGGTGACGACGGTCCGAATCCAGAGCGTGAGTCGTATCAAGTGACAAGGCGCGGCGCCGGGGATGGAACCCGGCGCCGCGCCTTCAGCGTCCGTTCAGCAGTGCGACGCCCCGCGGCTCCTGCAGCAGCCCCTGCAGGTCAGTGTATGCTTGCGCCATGAGCCACGGATAGTTGGCGATGCCGTACCGCGTTGGGTTCCGCGATCTCCTGTGTGCCGCCCAGTGACTATCATGTTGAGGCGCGGTCGAACGTAGCACGCAGCTCGCCCGTGATGGCGAGCCCACGCATCACCGCAGAACCACAGGTCGTCGGCTCGCGCCACGTACGCGAAGGGGAATTGCATGCCCGGTACCGAGGCGAGTGCGACGGAAGCGGCGCACACCGAGCTGCGGCGGGAAGGTGATTCGCTCGTCGTCGTGCTCGCCGGCCAATGGTCGCTCGAGCAGGCTCAGCCACGTTTCGAGACGCTCATGGGCGGTGGCGTCGGCGGAGCGGCGGCGGGGCGGCCGCTTTCCTTCGACACCACCGAGCTCGGTGGGTGGGACAGCAGTCTCCTGATCTTCCTGATCCAATGTCAGGACTACTGCGATGCACACGAGCTCGAGTGTGACCGTTCCGGGTTGCCTGAACGGGCGTCGCGGCTGCTCGCTCTCGCGAATGCCGTCCCCGAGCGGGTGCAGGCCGATACGCCGGCGCGCCCATCATTGGTGGCCCGCATCGGTACCGCGGCGCTCGGAGTCTGGCACGACGCAGTGGCTTCAATCACGTTCGCCGGCGAAGTCGCGCTGTCCGTCGCGGGCCTGTTCACGCGCCGTACCCACATGCGGTGGCGACAGTTCTGGGTCGTCGTGCAGACCAACAGCTCGGGGGCCCTTCCGATCGTCACGCTCATCGCGCTGCTCGTGGGCGTGATCATCGCCTTCCTCGGCGTGGTGGTACTGCAGCGGTTCGGCGCGGGCTACTACGTGTCATATCTCGTGGGATTCGGGATGCTGCGCGAAATGGCGGCGCTCATGACCGGCATCATCATCGCGGGCCGCACCGGTGCGGCCTTCGCGGCCGAGTTGGGGACGATGAAGGTCACCGAGGAGATCGACGCCTACAGGACGCTTGGTGTGTCGCTGATCGACCATCTCGTGCTGCCGCGGCTCCTCGGACTGTTTCTGATGATGCCCCTGCTCACGCTCTATGCCGATGCCGTCGGTATAGCGGGTGGCATGCTCGTGTCGCGGGTGCTCCTCGACCTCTCCTTCACCCAGTTCACCAACGGCCTGCTGGCCGCAGTCACGATATCCGATGCCATGCTTGGACTGCTCAAGGGCACCATCTTCGGGTTGATCGTGGGAGTCACCGGGTGCATGAAAGGCCTCCAGGGCGGCTCCGACGCCAGCGCCGTCGGACGCGCCGCGACCGCCGCCGTCGTCCTCGGTATCACGCTCATCGTCGCGGCCAACGCGCTCGTCGACTGGCTCGCCGCCCTGCTCGGCGTATGAGCGACGAAACACCGATGATCGAGGTGCGCGACCTGACGATGCAATACGGCGACCGTATCGTGATGCAGGACATCAATTTCACCGTGTCGCGCGGCGAGGTGTTCGTGCTCATGGGCGGCAGTGGCAGCGGTAAGAGCACGCTGCTTAAGCACCTCATCGGCCTCAAGGAGCCCGCAAAGGGGTCGATCCTGTTCGAGGGCGAGGGCTTCGACATCAACGACGAGGTGGCGCGCAACCGCGTGCTGCGTCGTATGGGCGTCCTGTACCAGAACGGCGCGCTTTGGAGCGGGCTCACGCTGGCCGAAAACGTTGCGCTGCCTCTCGAGGAGTTCACGAGTCTCGATGCGCGGACGATCGCCGAATCCGCGTCGCTCAAGCTCGCGCTGGTCGGACTGCGCGGCTTCGAGAATTTCTATCCGTCGGCAATCAGCGGAGGCATGCGCAAGCGGGCGGCGCTCGCACGCGCGATCGCGCTCGATCCCGAGGTGCTATTCTTCGACGAACCGTCGTCGGGACTCGATCCCATCAGCGCGAGCCGGCTGGACGACCTCATCCTGGAGCTCAAGGCGAGCTTCGGCTCGACCATCGTGATCGTCACGCATGACCTCGACAGCATCTTTCGCATCGCAGACCGTGCGCTGTTCCTCGACATTGACCAGAAGACCATGACGGCCCTCGGTCCGCCGGCGGAGCTTCGCGACCACCCACCCAATCCGCAGGTGCATCAGTTTCTCACCCGCAGCAGCGCAGGTGCTTCATGAGCACGCGCGCCAACCCGACCACCATCGGTTTTTTCCTGCTCGGCGCGCTGGTCATCGCGATCGCCGGCACCTTCATTCTGGCATCGCCCACCTGGTTTCAGGATCGCCCGACGTTCATCAGTTTCTTCCCTGAGTCGGTGAACGGGCTCGAGAATGGCGCGCCCGTGAAGTTTCAGGGTGTGCCCGTTGGTCGCGTGACTGGCATCAACATCGAGATCGATCGGCGCGACGACTCGTTCCAGGTGCCTGTCGAGTACGAAGTGGATCTGACGCGTCTCACGACGCCGCGCGGCACGTTCGTGAACCTGTCTGACACGCTGGTGCTTCGGCAGCAGATCGCCAAGGGGCTGCGGGCGCAGTTGCAGATGGAGAGCTTCGTGACGGGTGTGCTGTACGTCGAGCTCAGCTACCGGAGCGATTCCACGCCACCCAAGCTCGAGCAACGGGCGACCATGTGGCCGGAAATTCCCGTCGCTCCGTCACTCATGGCGGCGATCGGGGGCGGTGCCGGCAGCCTTCTTGGCGAGGTGATGAAGATCATGAACAAGGTGAACGGCATGCTGGGCGACGTGAACGTGCGCGAGGTCAACGCGGCGGTGGTGCAATCGGCGAAAGCCGTCCAGCTGCTCGTTGAATCGCCCGAGTTGCGCGCAACGCTCAGTCGGCTGCCCGGCGCAACGGCGCAGCTCAACAGCACGATGGCCGAGGCGCAGAAGTTGGCTGCGCGCGCGTCGCAGGCGATCGATCCGATGCAGACCCAGGTTGCTGATGTGTCCACCGAGGCGATCTCGACGCTGCAAGCGCTGCGCAAGACGCTCGACGAAACGCACGGCCTGCTCTCGGCCGATACCGGACCGGGCTATGAGCTCACCGGCGCGCTCAAGAGCCTGCGTGAGGCCGCGGATGCGCTCAAGGTTCTCATCACGGCCCTCGAACAGAATCCCGACATGCTGCTCCGCGGCAAGAAATCGCCGACGAACCGATGAGCAGGAGATGATCATGCGAACCCACGTCCGTCTGTTGTGCCTGCTGGCGATCGCCACACCCTTTGCGCTCGCCGGATGCTTCAAGCTCGCGCGCGAGTCGCCGCGGCCTCAGTTGTACGTGCTCGGCGGCGGGTCGGCCGGCGAACTGCCGACGGCGATGGCCGGTGCGCCGACCGTGGCACGCGGGGCGTTCACCGTCGGCCTGCGCCGTATCGAGCTGGCGTCGTACCTGTCGGTGCCCTCCGTCATGATGCGGCGCGGCGCAAATCAGCTGGTGGTCTCGGAGTTTCACCGATGGGGCGGTGATCTCGACGAGGGCATCGCTCGCGCGGTCGGTGGGTATCTCGCGGGCTCGCCACCGGTGCACGGCGTTGACGTCGCGCCATGGCCATCGCGTGTGCGTCACGACTTTCTCGTGCAGCTGCGCGTCTCGCGCTTCGAAGGTGCCGTCGCCGACTCTGCGGCCAGCGAGGGCCGCGTACACCTGATGGCTGGCTGGGACATCATCCGTCCGTCCGACGGCGCCGTGCTGGTGCGCGGCAACACCGAGGAACGCGGCGGAACGTTTCGTGTGGGCGATTACGCCGGCCTCGTGTCCGGCCTCAATGCGGCACTGTCGCGAGTTGCACGAGACATTGGGACATGCCTCGCGCAGTTCCCGAACGATTCCACGCCGCCGGCGCGTTGCGGATCGGTGTCAGCGGGCGCGGGCGACGACGGCCGGTGACGCTCAGACTGCCGGCCGCAGAGACGGCGCTGTGAACGGATCGCACCAGATCACCAGCCACGTATACCGCACACCAGCTGGCACGAAAAACGTAAACCGCCGTGCACCGCTTCTGCCGCGACGACTCCCAATATGGATCGGCTGACCGGTAGTCGGATTGTTCGTCGTATTCAGGTACAGGAATTGACCTGATTGCTGCGAGATCGAAACATCGGGTGAAAGGTCGACCACCCCGACGCCGTTCTCGATCCGAACTGTGGCGGTGCCGGTCACGTCGTATCGCGTTTTCACGAAGCGGCCGGTGACGCCCATCCCACCTGGGATCTGGGTGCCGGGAAGCACCGGCGCCGTATCAGGCGCAGTCTGAGGCGTGGCCAAGCTGCGGGCGGTCAGCCCAGGCATGGCACGGCGATGACAGAGGCAACCAGCCATCGGCGACGCCGCAGCCAACGCACCTCGGCGGTTGAGCGCGCTTCGTGCCTCAGCGCGCTGCAGCTGTGAATCACGGGCGGGTTCCTGACGGTGAGCGTGGTCATCGAGACACGTCAAGCGCTCAGAGCGCTCCGGGGCCGTTCCTGGACCATGAGCTGAATTCAGGGGGAACGGGGTGCTGTCTGACATGGGGGCTCTCGTCGTCCCTCCTCAGGTCCCTACTTCACTAAAGGAGTCGCTGTCATGCATCGCGTCATGTCCTCCGCCGTTCGTGCTGCCACGGCATTGTGCGTGGTCTCCGCCGCCGCTCACGCGCAGATGCGCACGGTGACCGTCACGATCACCAACCTCGCCGCCGCGAACAGCATCAGCTTCGCGCCGACGCACCTCGGCTTTCACAGCGGCGCCTTCGACGCGTTCAACGTTGGATCGGTCGCGGCGCCTGGGATCGTCTCGGTGGCAGAGGGCGGTGCGGGTGGCCAGTGGCAGGCGGACTTCGCGGCGGCGGATCCAACGGCGACACGCGGCATCATCGGCATGCCGCTGCTGCCTGGCCAGTCCCGCAGTCAGAGCTTCATCGTCAACGCCGGTCTCAATCGGTTCTTCACTTTTGCGTCAATGGTGATCCCGAGCAACGACTTCTTCATCGGAAATGACAATCCGATGCAATACCGGCTGTTTGACGATGCTGGCAACTTGTTGATCAACAGTATCTCGCAGACCGCCAGTCAGATCTGGGACGCCGGTTCTGAATCGTTCAGCATCGCCGGCGCCGCCTTCCTCGTGAACGGCAACAATGACGTGCGGACACCGCAGAATGGGCTGGTATCGTTCAACTTTGCGGAGCTGATGGGCTTCAACGGCCAGGCGACGGCCGCCGGTTACGTGTTCAACAGCGGGCTGACCGAGCGGCAGCCAATCTATCGCATCGATTTCACCTCCTCGGTGAACGTGGTTCCTGAGCCGAGCTCCGTGATTCTGATGGCATCCGGATTGATGATGCTCGGTGTCGCAATGCGTCGGAAGCGTGCGGCACACGGCTGAGCCACACGTTTCTCGCCACGAAGCGGCAGTGAAGTCAAGGCCGATGCTGAGCGGCATGCCGCGAGTGGTCGTCGGCGACCGCTCAACGACCTGTCCCGTACCGCCAGCACATCGGCGGTTCGGGACCGCGGCGTTGAGCGGATGGTGACGACGAGTGCTGCTGTGCGCTCTGCCGTCGAGATCGAGCGGTCGCGGCAGAGCGCGAACGGGGTAGTTTCCGGAGAGGGTCGCCGTCAGTTGATCGCTGGGTTCACATCACCCCGCGTTCGGCCGTTCGGTGCGCCGACTGGAAACGCTGCCCCTGTCCGCGAGGTGCTGTTGAACGAGAGCGATGATTCCGTGACCGGATTGATCCACGCCTGGAATGCAGGCGATACAGGGGCCGGTAGCCGGCTGTTCTCGCGAGTGTACGGCGAACTGCGGTCGATTGCACGCAGTACGCGCCGGCGGACACCTGCGCATGGCGACGAAACGCTCGACACCACGGCGCTCGTCCACGAAGTGTACCTGCGGTTGGCTGGGGCCGGCGAATTGTCGGTGCAGGATCGCGGGCATTTCTTCGCGGTCGCGGTGCGCGCCTCACGGCAGATCGTCAGCAACCACGCACGTGACGCCCAGGCCCTGAAGCGTGGTGGCGGGGCCGTGGCAGAAGCCCTCGACGGTATCGCCGCACAGCAGCAGCTCATGTCTGCGGCGGTGGACGATGATCACGGAGAGCGGATACTGGCGCTCGAGGAAGCATTGCAGCGGCTTGAACGGTTGCATCCGCGACCATGTCGTGTCGTCGAATGCCGCTATTTCGGCGGATTGTCGATCACCGATACCGCGCTGGCACTCGGAATTTCCGAAGCGACCGTGAAGCGGGATTGGGCGCTGGCACAGGCCTGGCTGCATCGCGCCCTGCGCCCACGCGGAGCCATCGATGCCGAATGAGCAGTGGGGGGCACGCGACGGTTCGTGGGATCGCATCAGCACGCTGTTCGAGATGGTGCTGACGTTGCCGTCCGAGGAGCGTGCCACCTTCATCGACGTCACCTGCGGTACGGATCTGGAGTTGCGCAGCGAGATCGAGTCGCTGGTCGCCGCGCACGTCGGTGCGCCGGCGTTCCTCGATGGACTCTACGCCGACGTCGTGCACCCGGCATTGGCCCAGGTGGAGTCGCCGGCCAACCCCGACTCCACGGGTGACGCGGCAGCGCCGCCGCTGAGTGTCGCGCCCGGCGATCGGATCCGGCATTTCGTGGTACACGAGTCACTCGGAAGTGGCGGCGCAGGCGTCGTCTACAGGGGACGCGACACGCTGCTGGCGCGTGACGTGGCGATCAAGTTTCTCGCGCCGAGCCTGAGCCACGATCCTGCAGCCCGCGCGCGGCTGGTGCGTGAGGCGCAGGCCGCGTCTCGCCTCGATGATCCGCATGTCTGCCCGATCTACGCCGTTGAATCCACGGCGGATGGTGGTCTCTGTATCGTGATGGCCTACTGTGCTGGTGGCACGCTGCGTGAGCGGCTGCGGCGCGGCGTGATCGCGATGCCGGAGATCAGCACCGTGGCGCAACATTTGGCACGCGGCCTGGCGTGCGCCCATCTGGCTGGGATCGTACACGGCGACATCAAACCGGCCAACGTTGGATTCGGCGAGGGCGACGTGGCCCGCCTGCTCGATTTCGGTGTCGCCGTGCACGCGCATGACGCGGCCACTGGCCCGCGTGGGCTCAGCGGTACGCTGCCGTATCTCGCGCCCGAGATCTGGCGCGGCGAGGCACGCGGACCACGCGCCGACGTCTGGGCACTTGGTGTGACGTTCTTCGAGATGATCACGGGTCGTCGCCCCTTCACGGGCGCCGATCCGGCCGCACTGGCCGATGCGATTCTCTCAGGCGCACTGCCAGCGGTCAGCCGTCCCGACGGCACGCCGATCCCCCCCGCGATCGAACAGCTGATTCGCCGGATGCTGAGCGTGGCCCCGGAGCAGCGTCCCGCGGATGGCGCCGCAGTGCTCGCGTCACTGGTGCCACCCACTCCGCTGGCGCACGACCAGCCGTTCATCACCTCAGGCAGCGCTGCCCCAGTCGGGCGACGAGATCGGCAGTGGTATCGTCGCATCGGAATGAGCGCCGGTGCCGCGACGATCGCACTCGCAGCATGGCAGGCGATGTCATCAAGATCAGAGCGCGCCGAAGCGCCGCCCGCCATCGAGGTCGCGCGCACCAGCCAGCCGCTGTCCTCGATTGCGGTGTTGCCGTTCACCACTCGCGGCGGTCGCAACATCGAGTATCTCGCCGACGGCATGGTCGATCTGCTCACGCCGGCCTTCGACGGCACAGGCCTGGTACGCGGCATCGATCCCAACACGGTCCTCGGCGCGACTGGCGATCGTCATTCCACGCCACTGGATTCCGCCGAAGCGCGCGCGCTCGCCGTCAGAGTCCGTGCCGACCGGTACGTTGTTGGCAGCGTTGTCGCGACCGGTGCGACGCTCACCTTTCGCGCCACGATGCGACTGGCCGATGGTCGCGAAATCGGTCGTGCGCAGACCACGGTGTCCGACTCGGGCGCACTGGTGCCTGGCATCGATGCGCTGGTGCGTCAGCTGATCGCGGCCGAACTGTTGGCGCCCGGCGACACGATTGCAGGTATCGCTGCGGCTACCACCACTTCCAGTCGTGCACTCCGCGCCTATCTCGATGGGGAGCGTGAACTGCGCGATGCGCGACCCGCTGCGGCGATGGCGAAGTATTCGGAGGCCGTCGTTGCGGATTCGATGTTTGCGCTGGCCTGGTATCGACTTGCCCGGGCCGCCCGATGGAATGACGTGGATTCCCTCAGCGCGCGCGCGGCGCGTCGCGCCTCACAGCTGGCTGCGTCGCTGCCGCCGCGGCAACAGGCGCTGATTCAAGCGTATCACACGCTACGATTCGGCAGTGCGGTGCAAGCCGAGCGGCAATTCACGCAGATCGTGACCGACTACCCGACTGATGTCGAAGCGTGGATGCTGCTTGGCGAAGTACAGTTTGGCAGCAATTCATATTACGGTCGCCCGATCGAGGAATCTGCGGCAGCGTTTCAGCAGGTGATGGCACTCGACCCGCGGTACCGTGAAGTGACGGTGTATCTGATGGATCTCGCTGCGAACGCGAATCGGAACGGACAGCTGGATACGCTTTACAGCATGTACTTCAGTCCGAATAGCGCCGGGGAGCAGCCAGGAATCCGGGCGACGTACACCGCGCTACACCGTCGCCGAGTTACCGGTGTGGGTTCGCGGCGGGTTGTGGTCACACCGATCGACCAGCCGGATCTGGCCCGCGTCGCGCTGCATCGTATCAGTACCGATGTCAGGGACCGCGCCACGGCACGTGTGTATGCCACCGTGCTTGCGACGGGGCCGGCCACGCGCGAGGAGGGGTTGCTCGCGCTGGCGACGCTCGACGTGGCCGATGGTCAATGGGTCGCCGCCACCGCGCACTATCGCAGCGCCGCACTGCTCGACCCTGATCGGGCAGCGGAACTGCGCGCACTTTCTGCGCTCACGCCCGCGGTGGTGGTGAGCCCGGACACGTTACGCGCGCTGCGATCGGCAATCCAGGCGCGTCGCGCTCAGCCCGCACCGTCGGGCAGCGACCTGTCGTCGATGGAACTTGACGATCTGCGACAGTATCTGGTCGGTATGCTGAGCGTGCGGCTCGGTGATGCTGCGGGTGTTGCGTCGGCAGTAGAGGCGCTCAAGAAGCGCCCCACGTCGGAATCCCGACTGGCCGTCGCACTGTCACAGGCGGTGACGGGACACTGGCAACTCCGACTGGGCAGTCTCGCGGCGGCGATCGCGGCGTTCGAGGGCAGCATCCCGGATCTTCCGGCACGTCTCCGCGCCCAGCATCCCGCTCTCGGTCAGCATCTGGATCGGCTGGCGCGCGGCGAGACGCTCCGGCGTCTCGGGCGACTGGACGAGGCCAGACGATGGTACGTGTCGGTGCGTGAAGGGTTCGGTGTGGCGGGAACACCGTTCGTGGCGTCGGCTGACTCCGGGGTACGCGCGACAGCGATCAGGTAATCAATCGCGCGTAATCGGGCACCGCTGCTGCAGCGCAGTGAACGCACACGTCTCAGACCACACGATACAGCGTCCGGTCGTCCGCAAACGGCCGGTCGTCGTACACGTGCCGGATCACGCCTTCGCGCATCAGTTGCAGCGCCCACTGTCGCGCCGTAGGGCGACTGACGCGTTGAGACGACACGATCCACCGCACCAGCTCGGCCCCGGTGAGACAGCCATTGTGTCGCACCAAGCCTCGCGTGTGCGCACGTATGTGAACGGCATCCTGAGCCTGAAGCCGTGCACGGAGCACTGGGGGCGCGGGCGTGGCGGCGAGGCTGGCATCGGTGGGTGACGCCAGGCGATAGAAAAGCTCTGCGTCCTCGAAGTCATGCTCATCGAGCACGTGCGTCATCAGCCCGAGTGCGAGCAGTCGACGCCCCTGCTGGACGGCGTCGGCGCGGCTGATTCTCGCGTGCTGCACCATCCAGTCGACGGCCTCGCGGCCGACGAAGCAGTGCGGATACGCTTGAAAACGGAACATCCGGTCGCGGATATCGAGGCCTCCGGGGACGCGCATGGCGTTCCACATCCGCTGCGCGACGCGGTCAGGGCGTGCGTTGGCGGCGGTGGCGGACGCTGGCTGCGCGGGAAGGGCAGGGGGCGTGCCGGCATTGTGCCGTTTCAGCCACTCCTGGAACGCCCCGATACTCATCGGACGTCCGATCAGGTACCCCTGTCCGAACTGGACGCCGCGCGCCGCGAGGTAGTCCAGCTGCACCTGCGTCTCGATGCCTTCGGCAATCATTGGAAGCGTCAACCGATCGGCGAGCTGAATGATCGCATCGAGGACCGGTCGGTTGATCGTTTCGTCGCTGATGGTGCTCACGAATGCCCGGTCGATCTTCAGGCGATCGATTGCCAGCTGCTCGAGCGCGGCAAGGCTGCTGTGGCCAGTGCCGAAGTCGTCGACCGCCACGCGCCAGCCGGAGGCGTGCAGCGCCGACAGGCTCTCGGCCGCGACGGGATCCACGAACTCGCGCTCCGTAATTTCGAGCAGGACACGATCATGCGGAATCGTGTCGGTGCGAAAGATCGAGGAGAGTCGTGTCAGCAACTGGGGTTGGGCGAGCTCCTGCGGCGTCAGGTTGAATGCGAAGTAGATGTCCGGATTCGAGTGCGCGATGGGGGCTAGACGATGGGCGGCCCGTGTCATGACCAACTCTGACATGCCGGCGATGAGGCCCGTGCGCTCGGCCTCCTCGATGAATTCGGACGGTGCCAACGTCCCACGATGCGGGTGCTGCCAGCGCATCAGCACTTCGACGCCGG
The DNA here is from genome assembly GCA_038215035.1 of Gemmatimonadales bacterium. GTDB lineage: Bacteria > Gemmatimonadota > Gemmatimonadetes > Gemmatimonadales > Gemmatimonadaceae > JACMLX01. The sequence goes on from JBBQRH010000020.1 coordinate 21,625, forward strand.
CACACCGCCCGGACCGCAGATCGAGTATGGGCTGCACGAACGGCTCGAACTCGCGCTTCCGCAGCCCACGCTGAATTCTGTGGAAGAGTCGCGCCCGATGCACGACGCGCCGCCAGAATACGCCGACCAGCGCCAGCGTCAACGCAATCGTCACACCCACCGTGAGCACGCCCGAGCGTACCATCCGCCGGAACAACTCGCTGCGATCCACATCCGCTCTGACGATGACGGCACGGAGGCTCGATGTTGCCATTGTGCCCAGCGCATCGACGGTCGCGCGGCCCGCTCGCGAATCGCCGAGCGGGACAAGACGGCGACCGTCGGCGGAATGCAGGCCGAGCCCGATGAGCGCGTCATCACGAAACGCGCTGTGTTGTGCACCCTCCAGTGCGAACACGCGAGGGTCCAGCACTGCAGAGACGATCCGACCCGACGTATCGCGGCGCAGTGTAGCCGTCAGCTGCGTTTGGATCTCACCGGTCGACGTGATGGCGATCCGCGTCGTTGGCTCGTAGGGAAAGAATGGCGAGCCGCCGCGTCCTTCGGGCCGGCACGACCCATCCATGCCATCGGCACTGAGGACGAATCGACGGACATGCAGTGAGGCGATGCTTGCGCGGGTCAGTACGGTCGCCAGTGCCGGCCGACATGCCCCCCAATCCATGTCGTCGTAGGCGGCGTCGGCAACTCGCTGCATCTCGTGTTCGATCTCGAACAGTCGCGACTCCACCACCCCCAACGCATGTTCGGCGGCGTCAGCCGCGCGGAGCGAGGTCTCGGACCAGATGCGCGCGCTCGTTGCCGCGGCGGCAAGCAGCGCCGTGACCACGACCAGCGCGATCAACCGGCCACCGTGCAGACTCAGCGGCCGCGACCCGACTGGCAATCGCGTGGCGCGCCAGCGTCGCAGGCGCGACACTGCCACGGCCCACGGCGCAGCCAGCAAATCCGTCGACCCGGCCAGGGTACGAGCCGTCTCGGCGCTTCCACCGGGAATGCCATGCTCTGCGCTCTTCGGAGCGAGGTGCAATCCGGAATCTGGCACGGCTTACATGAACGAGTGGGGAAGGGCCTCGGTGACCGAGTTTACACGATCCGGGAGGCGTCTCGTCACAGTCCGTCGGCGCAGCCCCTCTCCATTGCGCAGGCCTATCTGGCGGCCGGCCGCGACCGCCGCGTGGCCTTTGATGCGACTGCGGCGGTGGCCTGCGTGGCGTGCGGAACGGCGCCCGCGCTGCGATCTGGAGCTTCCTCGAACAGCATCGGCGCCGGCTGCTCCGTGAGTCCCATCGCACGCACAAGTGCCTGAAGTGACTCCGCCAGCCGCGTGCGTTCGGCGGCCGGCATCGCGTCGATGCCATCAATCAGATCCTGAGTCGGCGACTGCGGCGAGCACGCGAGTGTACGGCGGCCCTTTGCCGTGATGAACAGCTCGGTCCGTCGGCGATCCAGCGTCCCCTCCCGGCGCGTCACCATCCCGGCGTCCATCAGGCGTTCGATCATCCCTGCCGCCGACGTGCGGTCGGTCGTCGTACGCACAGCGAGCTCGGTGAGTGAGATCCCGGGCGATTCACTCACGAACTCGAGCGTGAAGAGCTGCGCCGGCCGTAGGCCGGTTCGCACTTCGACTGCGCTCGCGCCCACACGTAGGCTGCGCACGATACGACGGACGGCGGTGACGACGCCGGCGACCTCGAGCAATCGCTTTTCGTCTTGAGTGACGGCGCGCGCAGGTGTGGTGGCGCGCGGCCTGGGGGGTGTGGCGGCTGACGGCACGGTGTCCGGTGGCAAGGGACTCGAAACGCGGATGCCCCGCGCGTGCAATGGTAACGGTCTCGCGAATCCCGCGCGACGGTGGCCGGATCATGCACCGGCTTCCTGTGCCGAGACCTGACGCGCAGGCCTTGGCGCCGGGGGCGTCAGCGGCTAAGTTTGCATATGCGGGGGATACCCCGCAATCAATCCTGCATCGTCGTGGCGCGCAATCCGCAGCCGGTACGTCGGAACAGGTGTACATGCTCGACTCCTCACCGGTGATCGGGGACGGGCCTCTCGGTTGCGCGGCGTCGCTCCTGTAGGCGACGCGTTCGCTTCGGGAGTTGCTCAGCTGTACCGTCGTCTCGCCGAGCGCGGCGGATTCCCCGACAGTCCATATGCGACTCTCCCTGCGGTTCATCATCCCGCTGTTGGTTGTGCTCGCGGGCATCGCCTATGCCGTCGTGCCGCTGGTCGACAGTCTGACGATCCGGTGGTTCACCCGGGATCTCGAAATTCGCGCCAATCTGGTGGCGACGACGGTGGAAGATGCGATGCAGGACCATCTCCTCTCCGGCAACACACCGCGTATCCGGCAGCTCTTCGAGAAGGTGACGCAAGACGAGCGGTTGTTTGCGATGGGATACTGCGCAGCGTCGGCCGCAGCACCCGTGGCGACGCCGTCGCTGCCAGCGGAACTCCAGTGCGATAGCCTGTCGACGTATTCGTCCGACGATCCCGCGTTGCACTACCTCCGGAATGCGCGCGGGACGCTGCTTGTCTCGGTTCGTCCGGTGGCCGTCGATGGTGTGCGTAGTGGCGAGTTGGTGCTGGTGCACGACATGGGTTTCGTCGATCGACGCAGCGAGGAGACGCGCAAGTATCTGTTCTACGTCTTCGGTGCGCTCGCATTGACGGTCTCGCTGATCACCGTCGCCGTGGCGCAACTCAGTTGGCGCGGCTGGGAGCAGGGGCTCCGCGCACTCATGCGCGGTGAGGGTCTGCTCCGACCGGCAGGCGCGGCGGAGCGACCGGAACTGCGTCCGATTGCGCGTGATCTGCGCGAACTGATTCAGGACATCCAGTCGGAGCATCGGTCGCGTGAGGAGTCGGGTGCGCAGTGGGATCCCGACGCGCTGCGCGCGATTCTCAACACGGATCTCAAGGGGCAGGAGGTCATCGTGGTGTCAAATCGCGAGCCATACCTGCACATGTATCAAGGGGACGCGATCGTGGTGAAGCGGCCAGCAAGCGGCCTGGTCACGGCGCTCGAGCCGATCATGCGCGCGTGTTCGGGCACGTGGATTGCCCATGGCTCTGGCACGGCGGATCGCGCGGTCGTTGATGCGAATGATCGGGTCGCCGTCCCCGAGGAGTCACCGGCGTACCGCATCCGCCGGGTCTGGCTGAGTGCACTCGAGGAGTCGGGCTACTACTACGGGTTCTCGAACGAGGGGCTCTGGCCGCTGTGCCACAACGCCCACGTCAGGCCGACGTTTCGCGCGTCAGACTGGCAGCAGTACGTCGCGGTCAATCAGCGATTCGCCGAGGCCGTGGTCGCCGAGGCCGTCTCCGACAATCCCATCGTACTCGTGCAGGACTACCACCTCGCGTTACTTCCGCGATTCATTCGCAATCTGCTGCCGAATGCCACGATCATCACGTTCTGGCACATCCCGTGGCCGAATCCTGAGGCGTTCAGCATCTGCCCATGGCGCGAAGAGTTGCTCGACGGATTGCTCGGCAGCAGCATCCTTGGGTTTCACACGCAGTTCCACTGCAACAACTTCGTGGACACCGTGGACCGCTTGGTCGAGGCGCGCGTCGACCGGGAGTCATTCACCGTGTCCTTTGGCGGTGAGTTGACCGCCGTCAAGCGATACCCGATCTCGGTGGACTGGCCGCCGTCACCGGAGTTGCTCGACAGATCGGTCGCCGACTGCAGGCGTGCAGTGCGCCGCCACCACAATCTGCCGGACGAACATGTCATCGGCGTGGGCGTCGATCGGCTCGACTACACCAAAGGCATCGAGGAGCGGATGCGGGCCGTGCAGCGCTTCCTGGAACGACATCCGGAGTGGGTGGGCCGCTTCACCTTCATCCAGATCGCGGCCCCGACCCGCTCGAGCATCGAACACTATCAAGCGTATGAGGCACGCGTGCGCGCGCTCGCGATGCAGATCAATATCCAGTTTTCGTCGGCCGCGGCACCGCCCATCATTCTGCACGCCGAGCATCATGAGGCACAGGAGGTGTACGAATATTACCGCGCCGCCGAGCTGTGCTTCGTGAGCAGTCTGCACGACGGAATGAACCTGGTCGCGAAGGAGTTCGTGGCCTCGCGTGACGACGAGCGTGGCGTCCTGGTGCTGAGCCAGTTCACCGGTGCCGCACGCGAACTCCCGGAAGCGATCGTCGTGAATCCCTACGATGCCGAGCAGTGCGCCGAGGCACTCTTTCAGGCGGTCACGATGCCGCTCGCGGAGCAGCGGGCCAGGATGCGACTGATGCGCAGTCTGGTCGCCGACTTCAACGTGTACCGCTGGGCTGGCCGGATGCTGCTCGATGCGGCGACGGTCCGGCGTCAGTCGCGTCTGGTGCGCCGTTTCAATCCACTGTGGTCGCGCCGAGAGTCGCCGGTACCGACCGTCTCGTTGAAGTCCATCTCCGCATGACGGCGCCGACACGTGCGCAGCGCGCAGCCGATCTCCCGCTTCCAGCGCCATCGATGGACTGGGCGTGGTTCATCGACCTCGATGGGACGCTCCTCGAACTGGCGGGCTCGCCGGACGGCGTCAGTGCCGATGCCGATCTGCGCGGCCTTATCGGGTGGCTGGCCACGGTCAGTGGAGGCGCCCTTGCGATCATCACCGGGCGGCCGATCACGGATGTGGATCGACTCTTCCCTGGCCTGACCCTACCGGTCGCCGGGCAGCACGGCGTCGAGCGCCGCGACGTCCACGGCGTGGTGCAGCAGCACGCGCTCTGTGCGTCGGTGCTGGACCCGGCGCGCCGCAGCCTCGAGGCGGTCGTGGCCCGTCATCCCGCGTTGCTGCTCGAGGACAAGGGACTCTCGCTGGCGCTACACTATCGCCGGGCGCCGCGCCTGGCAGCCTTCGCGCACCGAATGATGCGCACACAGCGCGACCGTCTCGGTGACGACTTCTGCATTCAAGGGGGAAAACGAGTGGTGGAACTCAAGCCGGCCGGGCTCGACAAGGGCATTGCGATCAGTGAATTCATGGCCGAGGCACCGTTCGCGGGCCGCCGTCCGGTGTTCATCGGCGATGATCGCACGGATGAATACGGATTCGACGTCATCAACCGTCTGGGTGGCGTGGCGGTCAAAGTCGGCCCAGGCGCAACACAGGCGGTCTACGCGTTGCCCGATGTGCGATCGGTGCGTGGGTGGATCTCCAGCCTCCGCGACACGCGGGCCGCCTCATGACGTCACTCGAGCTTGGCCTCATCGGCAATGGAACCATCAGCGCGCTGATTGACGGCAATGCCGACATCACGTGGGCCTGCTTCCCCCGGTTTGATGGCGACCCGGCATTCTGTGCACTGCTCTCCGAGCGAAGCGGTGCCACTGGAAGCGGCTACTTCGCGATCGAGCTGGCCGACATGGTGCGCACCGAGCAGCGATATCTCGAGAACACGCCCATCCTCGTCACGCGGTTGTATGACTCGAGTGATGGCTGTGTCGAAATCGAGGACTTCGCGCCGCGATTCGAGCAGTACGCGCGGATCTTCTGCCCGATGTTGCTGGTACGCCGCGTCACGCGAATCTCGGGACACCCACGCCTCACCGTCCGTGTGCGACCGTCGTGCCAGTACGGCCGGTACCCCTGTGAACGGACATACGGCAGCAATCATATTCGATACATCGGTGGAGACGTCGTGCTGCGCCTCACCACCGATGCCGCGCTCACCCCGATCCTCGAGGAACGGCCGTTCTTTCTCGATGGAACGATCACGCTGCTGCTCGGTCCCGACGAGTCGATGACCGAGGCCGTTGGCATCGTGGGTCGCCGCTTCGTGGAGGAGACGACCGCGCACTGGCGTAACTGGGTACGGGCGCTGGCGATTCCCTTCGAGTGGCAGGACGTGGTGATCCGGTCGGCGATCACACTGAAGCTGAATACGCACGAAGATACCGGCGCCGTCGTGGCGGCCATGACGACGTCGATCCCGGAAGCAGCAGGCAGCTCCAGAAACTGGGACTATCGATTCTGCTGGCTACGCGATGCGTACTTCGTGGTCGACGCCCTGAACCGGCTCGGCGCCACCAAGCCGATGGAACGGTATCTGACGTACATCGTCAACCTCATCGCAAATGCGACCGCTGGTCAGCTGCAGCCGCTGTACTCGATCAGCGGTGCCTCCAACGTCGAGGAGCGTATCGTGGCGTCGCTGCCGGGCTATCGCGGTATGGGTCCGGTGCGGGTGGGCAACGAGGCATACCTGCAGGTGCAGCATGACGTGTACGGCGCAGCGATCCTTGCCGCGACGCACATGTTCTTCGACCAGCGCATGAATGAGCGTGGCGACGCGTCGTTGTTCCACCGCCTTGAGGTGCTTGGGCAGCAGGCCGCGACACTGTACGACGTGCCCGACGCCGGGATCTGGGAGCTGCGTGGCAGCACGCATGTGCACACGTTCTCGAGCGTGATGTGCTGGGCGGGCGTCGACCGCCTGGCGCGGATCGCTGCCCAGCTGGGGCTCGAGGATCGGCATCAGCACTGGCGCGCGACGGCCGATCGAATGCACGCGGTGATCTGCGAGCGATGCTGGAACGCGGAGATGGGCACCTTCGTGGCGACGATGGATGGCACCACGCTCGATGCCGCGCTCCTGCGCATGTACGACGTCGGATTTCTGGCGGCTGACGATTCGCGGTTCGTCGGGACCGTGGATGCCGTGGGAAAGCACCTGCGACGCGGCGACTTCATCTATCGCTATGTCATCGAGGATGACTTCGGCGCACCGGAAAACGCGTTCCTGGCCTGCAGCTTCTGGTATATCAATGCGCTGGCCGCCATCGGACGACGCGACGAGGCCCGCGCCTTGTTCGAGACGGTGCTCGGTTGCCGCACGGCCCACGGTCTGCTCGCGGAGCATATCGACCCGATCACGCACGAGCAGTGGGGCAACTTCGTGCAGACCTACAGCATGGTCGGATTGATCACGTCTGCGCTGCAGCTCTCCATTCCGTGGGAGCGGGCCTTTTAAAGCGCAGCCGTCCCCGCAGCGTCGACTCGCGTCGAACGACCATCAGCCCGCGTCGGTCGGCAGTAACGGTCGCAGGGCTGCGGTTGGTCGGGTCATCACCAGAGTCTGGGTTGGATATGCAAACTCGATGTCCGCCGCCTCGAACTGCTCGTGAATTGACAGATTGACCTGCTGCTGGATGTCCATGTACCGATTGAATTCCGCCGACAGGACGAAATACACCACTTCGAAGTCGAGCGAAAAGTCACCGTACGACGCAAAATGGGCGCGGTCGAACCGGACCGATGACTGCGACTCGACCGCCGCACGCAGCATCACCGGAATCTGCTCGAGTGTCGACCGCGGGGTCTGGTACGTCACGCCGATCCGGAAGAGGATGCGCCGTTCCTGCATCCGGCCGAAGTTTCGCACGCGGCTCGACAGCAGGTCGGCATTCGAGAAGATCAACTGTTCGCCTGAGAGCGACTTCAGGCGTGTGGTTTTGAGCCCGACCTTCTCGACCGTGCCCTTGAGATCCCCCACCACGATGAAATCACCGATCACAAACGGCTTGTCGAGGACGATGGCCAATGACGAGAACAGGTCACCAAGGATGTTCTGCGTCGCCAGCGCAATCGCCACCCCGCCTACACCGAGGCTGGCCACGAACGCGGTGATGTTCACACCGAGGTTGCTCAATGCAACCAGCAGTACCGCCGACCAGATCACCGCTTGGATCAGAAAGCCGACTGCCACGAACATCGTCGCCGCGTTTCGATCATCTTCGAGGCGCCGTGCGCGGTACCGCTCGATCAGGCCGCGCGCCGATGCTGTCAGCCAGAGGCCAATCTGCAGCAGGATGGTGAGCCCCGCGACGATCCCCAGCGCACGCGACGCACGCTCGGGCAGTGACAACGCACTCGCGCCGGCAAGCACGGAGACGACCAGCAGGAAGAGCGTGTTCGTTCGCCGCACGACGTCCACGGCGATGTCGTCCCACTGCGCGCTCGTCCGCAATGAGAGCGCCGAGAGGCGCGACACGATGACACGTCGCGCGATGAGCAGGAGCGCGAATACCGCTGTGGCCAGAGAGACTGCGATCAACCACGCCAGCGAAGCATTCGACGGGATCAGACGTTCAGGAATCACCGATGGTCACCATTCAGGCCGGCGGCCGGCCCGCAGGGAGATGCGCGAGATGGGCACCGGCTCGACGATACCGTCGTCCGGTCCTTCGGCCACTGCTCGAATAATGTAATGAACACATAACCATCGAACGCGATGGCAACCGTGGGCCACCTGCGTCGGCCGATGCAGCCGCAGCGCCGTCAAACCGCAACGGCGCCGCCAGACGGAATGCTCAATACCGATAGATGGCCGCCGCGCCCGTATCCGTAGGCATCTGGTCGCCGGGCAGTATGAACACCTTCGCGCCACGCCGCCGCGCCATCGCGCCCAGGTCATCCAGTACCTCATCGACGTCCGGCCGGGACCGATCGGCGAGGATCACCTGCCCGGTTACGGGGTCGACATGACCCGGCACGGCGCGATCCCCGTCGATCAGCAGCGTTGCGACTCGCCCGTTCGCCACCGCTTCCGCGACCGTCGCCAAGTGTTCGCCGCCGAGCCCGTTTGCGCGCGCCGTGCCGAACTGCTCAAGCTGGGACTGCAAACGCGCCGCGTAGAACGATTCGACCACACGCCATGCATACTCGCGCAGTGCATCGAGCGAAACCGTATCGACACTCACGTCTATCCCCTTGGCCAGCAGATGCGGGTTATGGCTCAGCCGATGAAACACCTCGCGGTGCTCGGGCAGCGTCGCGAGGATGAGCGGCAGCGCCGATGACTTCGAGTGGTGCTCGAGAATTCCCCGATCCACCGCGCGGAAAAATCGTTCGGTGTCCTTATCGATTTCATCGGCGCGACCACCGTGCCCATGATGCATCGCCCCGTGGCCGTGCCCGACACCACCGTACGACGCCACCGTCGTGTGTGGTTCGGTCGTCTCGGAGCCGAGCGCGTCGATCAGGGTGGCGGCGACAGTGTCCGCGAGTGTGACTTCATCGAGCCGGTCGCGATCGCCTTCGAAGAGCCGTACTGTCTTGCGCGTCAGGCCAAGCACGTGATATCGCTGCGACGACTGTGCGAGGCGATGCAACGGCTTGGTATGAAATGTGTCGGCCACCACGGCCAGCTCGGGGACCGGCCGTTGCAGGCGATACACACGAAATACCCCTCGTGCCCCCAGCACCGCGAGACCATCGCGTGACTGATTCCAGAAATCGTGATCGTCGGCAAGCGTCATGAATGGCGCCAGAAGCGCGTCGGTCTCACCGATATCGAACTGCTGCAGCAAGGACGACTGCATCGTCTTTACCAGATTCCGGTACCGGATCACATCCTGCTGATTCTCCGGATGCCGTCGATGCGTCGGCTGATACAATGAGAGGCACGGTTGTACTGCTGAGTCGAGCAGTCCAGTCACGTCGTCATGTTCGAAGGTGTGCATCCGATCTCCTGAAATGTGCTCGCAGTGCGGCACACTCTCAATGGACTGAGCTGCAACGACGTCGTCACGGTGGCAAGCGCGCGGGTGTGTGCAGCGGGCGGGCACGCCAGCACCTGTAGGCCTGCGGACGACGGCACAGCGCGAGGGTACGATCCGGGCAGTGGTCGTAACGTGAATTGTGATACCCCAAGCGATCACGGAAGTTCGGCTGACAATCAAGACGAACACGGCGATTCCGGGAACGGACGCGAATCCGCAGACGACAGAGGCGCACTCGTCATCCGCGAGTGCGCATCACGCGAATGCAGTCACGTCTCAGCTCTGCAGTGAACAGCTCCCCGAACGTTCTGCCGCACCACACGTCTGCGCAGAGACAACTTGAATCTGTAACGCACAGGCGTTAGCTTCAAAAGAAGTAGTTCAACGACTCAGATCCCTCCCGTGCACGGTGTTCGCGGCGTCTTCGCGGACCGTCAGGGTTGTGCAGGCTGCAGTAGTGCCTCGACCGTAGCGATTCCGCTCCCGTCGATCCTTCCGCAGTGCGACTGGTAGAACACTCGTCACTGCGCGTTTCTCGCTGGCATACATGGAGGTTCCATGACCAAATCCATCCCGCACGTCCAGCCGACTGAGTTTGAATCGGGCCCGAGCCGGCCTGGGGTTGCGCGGCCGCGCCGACGCTCACCCCGTACCCGGCATCGTCTGGTGGCGCTGCGCGCGCTGCTGCCCGAGCCGACCGAAGCGTTCGTGGATGTCCGTGGCTGGCGTGTGACGTCATCTGACGGTGCGATTGTTGGCAGTGTGATCCGCATCCTGCTCGATACGTCGCGAGATTTCCGCGTCCGGTACATTGATGTATTGCTGGATCCCGAACTCGACGACACGGCCGATGGCGGCATCGTTCGTGGTTCGCTCGAGAGTGTGCTGATTCCGATCGGACTCGTCGAAATTCCACTCCATCGCCATGGGTTACTGCTCCCAACGCTGACGCGCGCGAGGGTGGCCGCGCTTCCCCGACTTCCCAATGGCTCAGTCACGCTGGACTACGAACAGCGGCTGGCGTCAGCGGTCGAGATCCCGTCGGCCGACACGCGGGAGGGACTGTACAGTCAAGCCATCTACTCGTCAGCCCAGATCACGACCCCGCTTGCGGTGGTCACGTGAGTGCCCCCGCCGGATCGCGCACGTGATCCGATGTGCGTGGCAGCGCCGTCAACCTTTCGGTGCGTATCGGCCGGAATCCATCCTCAACCACTATTGGAGCGTGCCGGATGCTGAAGATTGCTGGGAGCCTCACCGACAGGGAGCGTGACGCACTCGCCCCGAAGCCGCTTGCCTTTCTCAAGGATGCCGAACGTCGCGTTCGCACTGCGGCGTCCCTCTTCGATGTCGGAATTGCGCGTGGGTTGCTGCTGGCTCTGGTGAAGGAAGGGGCCATCACGGAGTCACAGTACGACCGCATGTTCAAGCGCGCCTATTCGCGAATCAAGCGGCCGCTGCATGAAGAGGTGGCCTCCATCCCGTCAGCGCGAATCGCGGCGAATGTGAAGGTACCCGCTGCGCCGCGAACCCGTCGCCGCCGTGCAGCCACAAAAAGGTCTCCCGCTGCCTAGCGATCGGCGGCCCCTCGGGCACGTCGTCGTAACAGGGGGAGAAGGCTGCGACAGCGGTGCAGGCGCACGAATGAAGCGTCGTCGCTATTCTGTCTGACCGGGCACGTCTGCTCTGCACCCTCGTGGCACCTCTACCTCGATTCCGGATATGCAGCACGCCAGGCAGCCGCTCGACTCCTTTGAATTCGCCGGCTGGGGCGAGTCGCGCCTCATCACCGATCTTGATGCGTCGGACGACCCGCCGCCGAAGCGGCATGTTGCACCGCTCGGCAAATGGCATGCGACGGCGCTCTGCGGCAACGACATCACGTCGAGTGTGCTCTACGTGTCGGCGCTCTGCGCCGTATACGCTGGACCGCTCGCACCCGTGGTGCTGCTGGCGGTCAGTGGTGTGCTGTATCTCTTCCGAAAAATCTACGCCGAAGTCGGCAGCGCGCTCCCACTCAATGGTGGCTCGTACACGGTCCTGTTGAACACCACGAGCAAGCGGCTCGCAGCACTCGCCGCCTGCCTGACGCTGTTGTCGTACCTCGCCACTGCGGTCATCAGTGCCAGCGAGGCGGCCCACTACGCATCAAACCTCTACGCCGCGCTGCCGATCGGAGCCGCCACGGTGGGGCTGCTGGCGATGTTCGCGCTCTTGACCTGGTGGGGTATCGGCGAGTCGGCGAACGTCGCGTTGGCCATCTTCGTGCTGCACCTCACGGTCCTCAGCATTCTCGTGGTGATGAGTGGGGCCGCAGTGGTGCGGGACCCGACGCTGCTGATCGCGAACCTGTCGCAGCCGCTTCGTGGCGGCCTGAGTCGCGCACTCTTCTTCGGTTTTGGAGCAGCCATGCTGGGGATCAGCGGCTTTGAGTCCTCGGCGAACTTCATCGAGGAACAGGCTGCTGGTGTCTTCCCGCAGACGCTGCGCAACATGTGGGTAGCCGTGACGGTGTTCAACCCGCTCGTGTGCTTCCTCTCCTTCGGACTCGTGCCGATGGCTGCGATTCAGGCAGTGCCACCCGACCTGCTCGCGCAGATGGGAGGGCGCGCCGCGGGCCGCTGGCTGCAGTGGCTCGTGAGCGTCGATGCCGTGCTCGTGTTGTCTGGCGCCGTGCTGACGAGCTTCGTCGGGGTCACCGGCCTTGCGCGACGCATGAGTCTCGACCAGGTGCTCCCGCAATTCCTCCTGAGGCGGAATGCGCTGCGTGGCACCAACCATTGGATCATTCTCGCGTTCCTCGTGCTCTGCACGTCAATCCTGGCGGTCACCGGTGGCAAGGTGGTGTTGCTGGCCGGCGTGTACACGATCTCGTTCCTGAGCGTCATGGCACTCTTCGCCATCGGAAACGTCCTGCTGAAGCAGGAGCGCGACGAGCTGCCACGCACCACACGCGCCAGCGTCGGCTCGGTCCTGATTGCACTGGTCAGTGTGGTGCTCGCACTACTCGCGAACATCGTGCTCTCGCCCGCCAACCTGCAGGTCTTCCTGGTGTACTTCGTTTCGGCCGGGGCGGTGGTGATGCTGATGTTCCTGCGCGTAACGATCCTGCAGAAATTGCTGGCGTGGGTCGAGTCCACCGTCGGAAAGCTCGCGATCGTCAATACCGGCCTTCGATCGCTGCTGCACCGACGGCTGGTGGCAATTCAGGAACGCGGTGTAATCTATTTTACCAAGGGCGACGCGGTGGACGTGCTCAATCGCGCGGCGCTCTATGTTCTTCGGAATGAACAGACGAACCGCCTCACGGTCGTCAATGTCTTCCGGGAGGAGGATGGTGTCCCGGTGGGGCTTGCCGAACAGCTGCAGCTCATCGACAGGCTCTATCCTCCGCTCCGCATCGATTTCCTCGCCGTTCGAGGCAATTTCGGCCCGGCCCTGATCGAGCGTCTGTCGCAGCGACTCGAGGTGCCGACGAATTCGATGTTCATCGGCACTCCGAGTGACCGCTTCGCGCACCCGATCGAGAGTCTCGGAGGGGTCCGCGTCATTTTGTGAGCCTGGCCGAGATCAGCCGTGGCTGGAAGCAGGAAGCTCGTCGACCTCCTCAGGCGTGTCTGCATTTCGCGACACGCGCTCGATGAGCCGACCGACGCTGCCCCCCTGCACGATCACGGAGAAGAGCACCACGATGTAGGTGGCGGTCAACAGGATCGTCTTCGTGTCGCCGGCGGGCAGCGAGAGCGCCAGCGCAATCGAGATGCCTCCTCGCAGGCCACCCCAGACCAACGTGGGAAGCCCCGCCCGTCCGAGCGAGATATGTCGGCGCAAGAACAACAGCGGTGCCCCGACGGCGGTCCAGCGGGCGGCCAACACCAACGGGACCAGTGCAATGCCGAGCAGCAGTGTGCGACCGTCCGTTGCGATGGCCACCACCTCGAGTCCGATCAGCAGGAACAGGACGGCATTCAGGATCTCATCGATCAGCGTCCAGAATTTGATCACATAGTCGCGTGTGGTCTTGCTCATGGCGTCCTGGACCGCCGCATTACCGATCACGAGTCCGGCCACTGCCATTGCGACCGGGCCACTCACGTGCAGCCAGTGCGCGACACTGTATCCGCCCATGACGACGGCAAGGCTGAGCATGACTTCCACGTTGAACTCATCGATCGAGCGCATCGCACGATACGCGCCCCAGCCCGCAACCAGCCCCAGGACGATGCCGCCACCAGCCTCCCACGCGAAGGCCTGCAGTGCGTGCGCCATCGAGAATGATTCAGCGCCCGTTGCGACGCCCAGCAGGATGGCAAACACCACCACACCGACACCGTCGTTGAAAAGACTCTCGCCCGCAACTGTCGCCTGGAGCAGTGGAGACACATTCGCGCGCTTCAGCACGCCCATGACCGCGACGGGGTCGGTCGGGCTGATCAGCGCACCAAAAACGAAACACCAGCTCAGCGGTGCGTCGACGCCGAGCACACGCGCGATGAAGAAGGTACCGGTGCCAACGATGCTCGTGGACAGCACGACGCCGACAGTGCTGAGGATCAGAATTGGCCAACGGCCGCGTCGCATCTCCGACCAGTCGACATGGAGCGCTCCCGCAAACAGCAGGAACGACAGCATCCCGTCCATGAGCGTCGTCTCGAAATCAATCTGCTGCAGGAACCCACGCAGCAGTGGGCCCACATCGCTCTGAGGCAGGAGCCAGTCGACGGCAATGATCAGCAGGGAAGCGACTGCACCCATCACGGTCAAGCCGATGGCTGACGGAAGCTTCAGGTATTGATGATTGATGTACCCGAGCGTCGCGGCCAGCACGATGAGAATCGAGGCGACGTCGAAAGCGGAGAGCGTGCGCATTGGCGTTCCGGACGTGGGGACGCGACCAGACCCGCGTCGCAGTGCGCCGCTGACGGGACGCTCGAACACTTCTGTGGCGCGCGACCGTCGAACAGGGAAGGTCACGCGAATTGCCGGAACGCGCCGCGTCGACGTGTGGCCACACGCGCGCCCGCCATTGATCGCTGGAGTGACTGCAAGTATGGTATCGACAACGAGTTGCACCGTCAATCGGTGCCTTCGGGCACGCAGCCGGTGCTGCCTGCGCCGCTCGCGTTTGCGTCGCTGGCCCCCTATGTACTGACTCTCGCTCACATGCAGACTGATCTCGACGGTCCATCACGCGCCCCGATACCTGCCGATGACGACGGCGCGGCAGGCCGCGGAGGTCGACAGGATTCGCGGCGGCGGCGACTGCGATGGCTTGCCAGTCTGCGTGACCGCCTGACGCTGCAGCATGGCACCGACGTCGAGCAGACCGTAACGCGTATTTCCGGCAGCATCACCCTGCGGGGTGAGGCGCCATGGATGCTCGTGTGCTCCTGCCTCCTTGCGTCCATTGGGCTCGACGTGAACTCGACCGCCGTCATCATCGGCGCCATGCTCATCTCGCCGCTGATGTCACCGATTCTTGGCGTCGGTCTCGCGACCGCGCAGGTGGACCGCCCACTGCTCTTCGCGTCGGCCCGAGAACTGGCGCTGGCGACGGTGGTTGCCCTGCTGACGAGTGCCGTGTATTTCCGGCTGTCACCCCTCGGCGAGCCAACGCCGGAACTGCTGGCGCGGACCACGCCGACCCTGCTCGATGTTGGTGTGGCATTCTTCGGCGGCGTGGCCGGGATCGTGGCGGGTTCACGAAAGCAGACCAGCCTCGCGCTGCCTGGCGTCGCAATTGCCACCGCACTCATGCCTCCGCTCTGCACCGCTGGTTTCGGTCTGGCGACGGGCCGGTGGGCATTCTTTTTCGGTGCGCTCTATCTGTACGTACTGAATGCGATTTTCATTGCGCTGGCCACGTTCCTCGTTGCGCGCCTGCTGCATTTCCCATTGCATACCGCCAGAACGGGCGACGCGATCAAGCGGGAACGGCGCCTCATCGGCGCCATCGCGGCGACGGCCGTGCTCCCAAGCCTGTGGTTTCTTCTGACGATCGTGCAGAACCAGCGGGAAAGTCGGCGGGTCGATCAATTCCTGCGCGAGGAGATTACCGCCCGTGGGCACGATCTCCTGCGATTCGATCGCGATCGAGTTGGCGACTCGACGATTCTCAAAGTGTTCATTGCCGGGCCACCGTTGTCGTTGGCTGAGATGGATTCCATTGCCGACCGGCTCACTACTTACGCATTGACTGGGTACCGCGTGGTACCAGTGCAATCCGACGTCACCCGAAACGACCTCACCACCGTTCGCTCGGAGATTCAGTCGGATGTGGTGCGACTCCTGACGTCGGCACAGGCAGCGCGCGACAGTGCGGCACGCAGGCGAGACTCACTGAGCGTGACGCGCGGGGCCCGCCTCGATACGGCCTCGATCAGGTCACTGGGTACCGAGATCCAAAGCGTGTTTCCTGAAGTGCTCAGCTACTACTGGGCACCGCTTGGCAATGGGACGGCGACGGACTCGCTCCAGACTCAGCCCACGCTGTTGATCGCCGTCGGGCCACGCGTTGGCCGACGAGAATCTGTTGCGCTGATGGCGCGGATCGAGCGGCTGGCGCGAATTCGGCTCCGCTCGGATCGAGTCCGCGTCGTGGCTCGCTGACCGGCGTGCGCCCGCGAGTAGCTCACACGGGGGAGCGTTCGTCGGCGTCATATCGCGGCGCAAACGCCATCAGTCGCGGATCGGCGACGCCATAATCGTCTCGCGTCGCGACCGCAGGATTGATCCACTGAATGAGTGCCGCCCATCCGAGACTGGCCGGGTCGTGCTGCAGGTAGCCGTGCACCACGTCGAAGACGTGAAAGCCTCGCCCGAGCTGAAAGGACAGCGTCGGATCACGCCGACGGGCGGCGGCCACCTCAAGCACATATTCCCATGGCGTCAGCTGATCGGACGCGTCACCGTAGCCGGCCAATCTCGCACCGGCCCGAATCCTGAGCAGGCCGAGCCGCTCGGCCAGCTCGCGTCGAGCCCGGTACAATGCAGAACCAGCCCCGAGGCCCTGCACTGAGGGATCCACCATGATTTCGGCCCCGTACAGCGTGCGGCCGTGCTGTGGGTCGTGATTCCGAAACGTTCCGCCCGTGGTGAAGTCGCGCCAATTGCCCATGGCGTCGTACGCATCCCACCGCACGATGAGGCTGGCCGACATTCCAACCAGCGCCCCATCATTGGCGCGCGCAACCAGTTGCCCGTCGGCGAACAGCTCCTGATGCGAGTGCAGCTGCGCGGCAGTCCACGGCGGTGCGTCCGGGTAGACTCGTCGGCAGAGCGCGATGATGGCAGGGATGTCTGTCGGTTGCGTGGGGCTGACGGTGCAGTGCATCAGATCTCGACCACAGAAATCTGCCGGGCCCGCTGACCCACGTGCACGGAATCACGCAACGGAAGCACCGTGCCTGTGTTCCGTTGCTCCTCGATCGAACTCAGATTCAGTTCGCCGATCACCATCATTTCCTGGTTCGCATTGCCCTCCGCGAGCACCCCATCACGGGCGAAGGCAAAGTCACTCGGTGTGAGGATCGATGCCTGGCCATAGTTCATCGACACAGCGGGCACCATCGGCAGGCTTCCGACGGTTCCTGCGTGCAAGACATACATCTGGTTCTCGATCGCCCGTGCATGTGCACAGTACCGGACTCGGAGGAACCCCTGTCGATCGTCAGTGCAGCTTGGCACGGCGAGAATCTTCACGCCTTCGAGCGCCGCAACCCGCACGATCTCCGGGAACTCGACGTCGTAGCAGATGGCCACGGCAAGTTTACCGAACGCTGTTTCAAAGATCGTCAGGCCACTCGACGCCTCCACCATCCACTCCTCACTTTCGAATCGGGTCATGCAAAGCTTGCCCTGTGATCCGTACCGCCCGTCCGGTCCGAAGACGAAGCAGGTATTGGTCAACCTGCTGTGCGCGTCGTTCCAGACCGGTATCGTCCCGGCAACGATATAGACTTTCAGCTGCTTGGCGAGTGAGCTGAAGACCTCCAGAAAGCGCGGCACCTGGTCGGCGAGCGACCGCACCTGCTCCTGAATCGGCTTCGACAGATCGCCGAGCGTCAGCAGCTGGAGGGTGAAGTACTCCGGAAAGACGATGAGCTGACACTTGTAGTCTGCCGCTGTCTCGACCAAGCCACGCACTTGCGCCTCGAACGCGCCAAAGTCCGGTACCGGTCGGATGAAGTACTGCAGGACTGCGACGCGGATACGCTCCAATCTCTCACCTCAGGGTGAAGGGCAGGAAGAGCTCTCACTACGGCCGACGCCGTCTGAGGAGCGGCGCTACGTCGCGGCGGGCTGCGTCGGCAGCGCGCCGCGACGAACGAGCACGGTTACTTCGGTTGAAGCTGCTGGAAGTATCGCACGCTGAACAGGTCATCGCGATACAGTGCGCTCCGATCCGGCAGGGTGGTCTTGATACCCAGTGCCATGCCAAGTGCCATTTCGTGCTGCCACTCGACGGCCCCTTCGGCGAGACGCGGCAGTGTGCGCAGCTTTTCGACGTTGATCTCCGGCAAGATCACAACGTTCGGGTCGGCGCGCACTTGTGCGCGGCCAATGGGGATCAGCACGTTGGGCGACTCTTTCTCGGATGAACCGATCGCGGCGGCATCGAGCTGGATGTCCAAATACCGAGGCGCTGACGCGTCTGCCTGATCGACGAGGATCCGGCGCACCGAGCCGACCGGCTTTCCACCGGCCGTCTGCACCGGAAAGCCACGTACGTCGGTGAACGTGAGCGTTGTTCCCGGAGCCAGGTCGCGCAATGCGGCGAGGCGCATACCATCGTCGTCCGATCGCTTCGCGGCCGGGCTTCCGTCAGCCTTCGCGACGTGTCCCCCCGCGGCGGACCGCGTCACGGCCTGTGCGCTGACACCGCTGACCGCTTCGGGAATGATCTCGGGACGGGTCGTTGCGCTGTTGGTGCTGGTTGTCTTGGTCATGTCATGTTCTCCTTCAACCTGCGAGACTCAGAATGCGACTTCAGAACCGTCGGTTCGAAGCGTCTGCGACACGATACGCAAACCGTTCGGCGATCGGTCGCCGAACCGCTGGTGATACCTCTCGCTGCACTGCACTCACGAGACATCGTATCACGCGTGACAGCCGTGCTGTCAATTGTGTCCGGATGAGTTGGTTCCGTTCCGGCCCACAAATCAATATAGCACTTTGCGGCGGGAAAATCAACTGCAGTCACATGATCCGTGGGCGGAGTGCGGCGCGCGCGCGCTCCAATGCGCCCAACGCGCGCCGCGCGTCGTCTGTCGGGAACGCGCCGGCGTTGATCGCGCGCATGACCACCACGTCGCGACGATAGATGTCGTCGGCGAACTGCACCGCGCCGTTGCGCGCATAGGCGGTGAAGTACACGATGTATACTGACAGTTTCGCGTCGAGATTCACGCGACGGTTGTCTGGGCCAGTGTGCATGGCGGCCTGAATGCGGGCGAGGTCCCAGCCCAGCACGAAGTGGGCGAGCGCGTCCGGGTGCTCGACGCGGATGCAACCGTGGCTGGCCGCGCGCACACGCTCAGCGAACAGCGCCTGCGACGGCGTGTCATGCAGGTAGATCGCGAAGTCATTCGGGAAGATGAACTTCACCAGGCCGAGCGCGTTGTTTCCGCCTGGCCTCTGACGTACGTATCGGCCCCAACTCGCGCGCACGGACTCATAGCCATTGCGGGAGAAGTAGCCGGCGTCCGCGCGCTGCTTCGGCCACAGCTCGCGCGCTGCGATGTTCGCCGGCACGTTCCAGTATGGGCGGAACACTACGTACGCCATCGAATCACTGAACACCGGCGTCGACCGGCCACGATACTCTGCGCCAACGACCACCTTCATGGCCAAAACTTCGCGTCCCTCGTCGAAGGCGCGCAGCTGGAACGCCGGCACGTTCACGATCACGTATCGCTCTCCGCGATCGCGCGGTAGCCAGCGGTGCCGTTCGAGGTTGGCCGCAATCTGGCGAACACGCTCGCGCGCGGTCCGGTTCATCGACCGCCGCGTCGATGCACCGATGATACCATCCGTCGCGAGCGAATGCCGGTGCTGGTATTCGAGGACCGCTGATGACAACACGCTATCATAGATCACCAGCGTGTTGGTCCCCGTGCCGGCTGCGGAGGAAGACCGAGACAGCGCACTCTGGTTCGCAACGGGGCGAAGTGCCGTCGGGATGCGTACGAAGCGCTCAGCGAACAGTCGGCCGAGCAGAGCCCCGGCGAACCCGGCCGTCACCGTGTCACCGGGTCGCACCGCGACACCATCGGGCACCACGGGCCAGCCGCCTCGGTCCACGATCTGGCGGTACTCGGCGAGTGACTGCGTCAGAGCGGCATACGACGCGTCCTGAGGACGAAGTGCGGCGAGCGCCGCGGTGATGTCCGGCGTGGCCAGTGCGGCGCTGAGGATCGCGTCGACATCGACGCGCTGTGGATCGATGTGCCACGCCCGTGTGATCGTGGCCGGGTCGAGCTGACCCGTCAGCAGGTCCGTGCCGTAGGCGACGAAAGCGGCTGTGAGCCGGACGTCCGCGTCGGCCAGCGCCGCGGCCGTCGGCTGGGTGCGCGCGCGCTCCAGCGCTAGGGCGAGGGCCTCCAGGCCATACCCGTCCACTCGCAGCGCCTGTCCGGGTGCGTGGAGCAGCGCGTCGACCAGCGCATTGACGCGCGCGTTCTCGCCGACGCCAGAGAGCCACAGCGGATGATGTTGCTCCCGCTGATACAGGCTGCGGGTCAGCGTCCGTGCCGCACGGTCGAGCGACAGGCCGTGCGCGCGACCCGACGCGGCAGGTGCGGCGACGTTCGCGAGGGCTGCCGCGATCGCGCTTTGCACCGTGTCCGGTCTCGGCAGCGCCTGAGAGAACGTGGTTGTCGGGAGAAGCGCCGTGCACAAGAGTGCGACGCCACACTGCCACTGGAGTGATCGTTGTTCTGACACGAAGCCGCTCAAGGGCGAGCCTCGTGCGCTGCCGGACGCGACGCAGTGCGGTCGCCATCCCGGCTACCGGTCTGGTCGTGAAAGAGGAGCACAGAATGCGGAAGGGGCATGTCGATGCCCGCTGCGTCCAGCGCGAGCTTGATGGCGGTGGCCACCCGGTCGCGCGTCCTGAGCACCGTCGCCTGGTGTGCGTCGGTCCAGAAGTAGACCGTGAAGTTCACCGACGATCCGGCCAGCTCTTCGACATACGCCCAGGGTTTCGGATCCTGAATCACGCCATCGGCAGACGCCACTACTTGGAGAATCGTCGTACGGGCATCCTCGATGGAGTCCGGATAACCGATTCCTACAGTGAATTTCACGCGACGTGTCGGGTACGCCGTGCGCACCACGATGCTGCTGGTGTAGATGTCGCCATTGGGGATGATGAC
This sequence comes from Gemmatimonadales bacterium, assembly GCA_038215035.1. GTDB lineage: Bacteria > Gemmatimonadota > Gemmatimonadetes > Gemmatimonadales > Gemmatimonadaceae > JACMLX01. Next base: position 42,517 of record JBBQRH010000020.1, read on the forward strand.
CCGCTCGCCGTCGTACGTCTTGAGGCGCGTCGATCGGGTGTTGATGTCCTCGACGGTGCCCTCGAACTCCTTGAAGCGAATCTGATCGCCGACGACGAACGGTTTTCGCAAAAGGATGAGGACGCCGGCGAAAAAGTTCTGCAGGATGTCTTTCAAGGCAAAGCCGATGGCGACCGACGTGATACCAAGCCCGGCGACGAGATCTCCCGGCTTGAACGTCGGAAAGACGATGACCGCGGCCACGAAGCCGCCAAGCACCGTGAGGAGAATGATCGCGAGCGTCCCGAAGAGGTCGGCAAGACGGGGGTCGAGCCGAGTCCGCGCGCCGGCGGCATGCGCGCCTCGACGCAACATGCGCCCGATCAGATAAAAAAACGCCACCACCGCGAGACCCAGCACGAGGTACGGGAGCTGTGCGAGCAGCCCACGCCACATGCCCTCGAGCGTACGGAGCACGAGATCGGCGCCAGCGACAGTGGCGGCGGGGACGGAGGGCGCTGCCTGCAGCAGCGCGATGTTCAATGGGGGCAACATGCGAAGCACCTCGGGACGTCGGGGAGGCTGCGGCGGACTGCTCGATCATCACACTGTGAGCATCGTACCCTGCAGGCGTTCCGGCAGATGCGACAAAACCCGCGGCACGCGGCCAGAACCGAAACAATGCATTTTATGCGTGGGCACGATTGTTCGGTTCGCGTCGTCCTCGCGCTCGTCTGCGGCGGCGCTGATTCCGGCGGCCGGTTAACGTTACGGCGGCAGGCGCGGCCTGCTCAGCTGTGGCCCAGAGAATCGGCCTGACTCTCGCGCGGCTGGATCCAATTGGTTGACGCAGGTTCCGGCGGGATGGCTGTCGTGTTGGGCTGCTGGGTCATAACCAATGGAACGCCGTCGCGACGAGCGCGTAGACGGCGTTCGCGGAGCCGGTGCGCGCCTCTTGCCGGCGTTCAAACGACGCGGAAAACGACCTCGACTTCTGCGTCCACGGATACACAAAGCCCCGGCCGCGAACACGCGGCCAGGGCTCAGTCCAGACTCTTCCAGCAGATACAACCATCGGGGTGACAGGATTTGAACCTGCGACCTCCTGCTCCCGAAGCAGGCGCTCTACCGGGCTAAGCTACACCCCGAAATCAGTAAGCATTTCTTCACTGCATGTCGTCCCTGCATGCGCCCGGAGAGAGTCGAACTCCCAACCTTCTGATCCGTAGTCAGATGCTCTATCCAATTGAGCTACGAGCGCAGTCTGCATTTTGAGGGCAGGCCGAGCAAACTAGGCCGGTTTGTTCGGCAGGTCAACCCGAATCGTCCATGTCCGCCTCGCGTCTGGTGTCAGACTGGCGCGGCTTCCCGCAGTGGTCGTCCATCGCGGCGGTGTACGCAGCCGCGATACGCCTGGGGTGTCGGCGTGAAGGGCAGTGCGCACGGCGAATCACGATCGTACGCCGTGAGCGCGAGACCACACAAAAAATCGGGCCCCGGTTTCCCAGGGCCCGATGAGCGGTACAAGACTCGAACTTGTGACCTCCACGATGTCAACGTGGCGCTCTAACCAACTGAGCTAACCGCCCAACAACACGCCAACACAAGAGCGGGAAACGGGACTCGAACCCGCGACCCCAACCTTGGCAAGGTTGTGCTCTACCAACTGAGCTATTCCCGCAACACACCCGCACCTGCATTCCCTGCACTCTGGTCCTGCTTCGCGATCCGGCGAGCCGGCCCGGACCATCCCGTTCCATGGAGGTGAGGGGAATCGAACCCCTGACCTCTTGAATGCCATTCAAGCGCTCTACCAACTGAGCTACACCCCCGGGACTGCCCTTCACCCGCGACGTCACGGCAAGTCGTCAGGAACCGCAAAGGGTAGCCGCGAGTACCACAGGTGTCAAGGCAATCACTGGCGAACTCCCTGAAATCGCATACATTACAAGGCTTACGCCATGCCAGCGGCGTGGCGCTGCAAAGCCAGTGCGGCAACCATCCGGCCCGGTCGCGCGTATGGCTGTTCGTACCGTAGCCGGCTTGCAGGACCACTGATGCTGCGACTCAGCGCCGATCGTGGCGCTCGCGTGGTTCGGGATCGCTCGCGCCCCCGACACACGCTTCCAATTCGCGAGTTCCGACTGAGGTTTTTTCATACATGGCAGACGTGAAGCGCCGGCGCCGCAAGGCGACGCCTGCGGGGATCGCCCCGACGGAGCCCGAACGCGACATCCTCGATCAGTATCTCTATGAGGTCAGCACCTATCCGCTGCTCAAGGGAACGGAAGAGATCGAATTGGCGCGAAAGATCCGTGCCGGGGACCCTGATGCTCTCCAGGAATTGGTAAAGCGAAACCTTCGCTTCGTCATCTCTGTTGCCAAGAAGTACCAGAATCGTGGCCTGCCGCTGATCGATCTGATCGGCGAAGGCAACGTCGGCTTGCTCACAGCCGCCCGAAAGTTCGATCCGGACCAAGGTGTGAAGTTCATTTCCTACGCGGTCTGGTGGATCCGGCAGGCCATCCTGTCCTCGCTGGCGCGTCAGGGACGGACGGTGCGTGTGCCGCTCAACCGCACCGCCGACCTCTCGCGCATCATCAAGGCGTCGGAAATCCTCCGGCAGAAGCTCCGCCGTGAGCCAAGTCCGGAAGAGCTGGCCCAATTGACCGGGCTCTCGGTCGACGTCGTGCAGTCGCTGGCCGCACTGAACACGGGGGACGTCCGCCTCGATGCCCCCATGGATCCGGAAGGCGATCGCTCGTTGATCGAACGCTTCGTGGCCGACGAAATGCCGGACACCGAGGAGGAGGCGATGAATCGCTTCCTCAACGACGAAATCGAACAGGCGCTGAATACGCTGCCGCCGCGTGATGCGAAGGTGCTGCGCCTCTACTTCGGTCTCGAAGGCGGGCGCGAACACACGCTCGAGGAAATCGGGTCGATGCTGGGCGTGACCCGTGAGCGCGTGCGTCAGCTGCGCGACCGTGCATTGAAGCGCCTCCGCGAAGGTGATGTGGGTCGGGCCCTGGGGTCGTTCGCGGCCTGAGCACCCCCCGAACGGTGGGCAACGGAGTACTCAACAGGGGGCAGCCGGTGGTTTGCGGCTGCCCCCTGTCGTATTCTCTGTCCTGAGCTGACCATGCCCCTGATGCCTGCGCCCCGATGATCGAACTGAAGGACGTCCACAAGGCCTTTGGCCCAAAACGTGTGCTGGCCGGCTTCTCACTCACCGTGCAGGAGGGCGAGACGATGGTCATCATCGGCTTTTCCGGCACGGGCAAGTCAGTCGCGATCAAGCACATGGTGGGTCTGCTCCGGCCGGATGCTGGAAGCGTGAAGGTCGACGGTCAGGAAGTGCCCAAGCTCAATCGCAAGGAGTTGACGGCGCTGCGCGCGCAGATCGGCTACGTCTTTCAGTTTGCGGCGCTGTTCGACTCGCTCACGGTTGGTGAAAACGTGGCGATGGGACTGCGCAAGCAGGGCCTGCTGTCGGAAAGCGAAATCACGGCACGCGTCGCGGAAGCGCTGGATCTGGTCGACCTGCCCGGCACGGAATCGCGGTTCCCGGCGGAGTTGTCCGGTGGCATGCGCAAACGTGTCGGCATTGCGCGTGCGATTGCCCTGCGCCCGAAGTACATCCTGTACGACGAACCCACCACCGGTCTCGATCCCGTCACCAGCGCCGTCATCGACGAGTTGATGGTGCGCATGCGAGATCGTCTCGGTGTGACCGGGATCGTCATCACGCACGACATGCGCAGCGCATATCGCGTTGGTACACGTATCGCGATGTTGTACGAAGGCGTCGTGCGGCAGGTGGGTACCGTGGACGAGATCAAGCACACGACCGACCCGGTAGTGCGTCAATTCATCGAAGGGCGCGCCGAAATGGATCCCGCCGCGTGATGGCGAGGCCGACCTCGTGACCACTCCGGTCGATGCGCGCCGCGAGGTTTCGGCGGGGGGCGTTGTCTACCGGGTGGTCGACAACGTGCCCGTGTACCTCCTGATCCGCGACAGCTATCGCAATTGGGGATTCCCGAAAGGGCATCTCGAGTGTGATGAAGCGGCGCCCGATGCCGCAGTGCGCGAAGTGCAGGAAGAAACCGGCTTGCCGACCGTGACGCTGCGAGCCGAAATCGACACCATCGACTGGTTCTTCCGCTTTCGTGGAAAGCTCGTGCACAAGATCTGCCACTTCTTCCTGATGGAAACCGACTGTTCCGCGACGCTGCCGCAGCGCGAGGAAGGCATCACGGCGTGTCGCTGGGCAAAGTACGATGAGGCGCGATCGCTGCTGGCGTACGAAAACGCGCGCATCGTGCTCGAACGTGCGAATGACATCATTCGCAGTCACGCGTCGGCCCATCCTCCATGTCCTCCGCAGACGCTCACCGCGTCCGAGGAGATCTGAGCGTCGTCCACGCGCGTGTACCACGACGCGGCTTCGCGCTGCCGATGCGCGGCGGCTCGGCACCGGCAACATCGCTGCTGCTCTGTTCGACGCGCGAACGCCCACGGCAACTCCTCTCGCGAGCCTTTCCGCGTGGACGGGCGCAGATTCATGTCGTCCGCGAGGCCGATGGCATTGACGCCGCCCTGGGCACCATGCTGGTAGACGCCATCGTCGTCGATCTGCTGCCAGGAGGGGCGGCCGCGAGCGGCTGGCGCGCGGTCGAACATGCAACCCGTCACGCGCCAATTCCGGCCGTCGCGCTGATCGCGCCACGCGCGCTCGAGCCAGCGCTCCTGGCCCGGCTGCACGCCGAAGGCATCGCGACCATCCTGATCGATGGTGTCGATGACGCGATGATACGGATGCTGCTGCAGCCCGCGCTGCTCGCCTCCCGATTCACGACGCGCGCCGATGTCCTGCTCGATTCGCACGGCGTCGGGGCGCTGGCGGGGGCGGTGTGGCGCACCGGAGTGTCACACGTCGGGCGGCTCACCTCTGTGTCGGCGGTCGCCAAGCAGCTCGGGCTCAGCCGTGAACACCTCGCCCGAACGCTGCGCGCCAACGGTGCCCCAGGTCCGAAGCAGCTCCTCGAGCTGGTCCGGCTGCTGGTGGTCCAGACGCAGCTCGCCGCGGGCGTCCCGGTGGCCCTGGCGGCTCGCAGGCTCGGCTATAGCTCGGTCTCACACCTCGCCCGGTCGGCCCGGCTGGCCACCGGTTCGACGCCCAGGGCCTGGGGCGCACTGTCGCCCGAAGGCTTGATCGCGGCGGCCATGGCACGAGCGCGCAGTGAGTTCGACCCGTCGCCCCCGTTACCTTCGCTGCCGAGTCCGATCTCCTGACGTTACGATGGGTTGCCTATCCCGGGCTTTGTGATAATTTTCACAAGCTCTGCCTGAACTGCCTCCGATCGTCTCCCACGACGTTTACCGACTGTCTGCCCAATGGCTGCCGAAACCACACTCCGCCCCGGTGAGATCAAGGACATTCTGCTGCGAGAAATCGAAGCGGCAGATCTGAACGAGATCGATGTCGACGAGGTTGGCACCGTCCTCGAGGTCAAGGACGGTGTTGCCCGCATTTACGGTCTCTCGAAGGCGATGGCCGGCGAAATGCTCGAGATCCGCGCCAGCGAGACCGGCGAGATCATCGTGGCGCAGGCGCTGAACCTCGAAGAGGACAACATCGGCGCCGTGGTGCTCGGTGATTACCTCAAGCTGAAGGAAGGCGATGAGGTCCGTCGCTCGGGCCGCGTGCTCGAAGTGCCGGTTGGTCATGCACTCATCGGACGCGTCGTCGATCCGCTCGGCAATCCGATCGATGGTCTTGGTCCGATCGTCACGACCACCAAGCGAAAGGTCGAGAGCCCTGCGCCGGGCATCATCGAGCGCGAGCCGGTGAAGCAGCCGCTGCAGACGGGGATCAAGGCCATCGATGCCATGATCCCGATCGGCCGTGGCCAGCGCGAGCTGATCATCGGTGACCGCGGTACCGGCAAGACGGCGATCGCGATCGACACGATCATCAATCAGAAGGGCAAGGACGTCATCTGCGTCTACGTCGCCATCGGTCAGAAGGCCTCGACCGTGTCGAGCATCGTGGAGAAGCTGACGCAGGCCGGCGCGATGGAATACACCATCGTCGTTGCGGCCACGGCCTCTGATCCGGCCCCGATGCAGTTCCTGGCGCCCTACGCCGGCTGCTCGATGGCCGAATATTTCATGTACCACGAGGGCAAGGCGACGCTCTGCGTGTACGACGACCTCACCAAGCAGGCCGCCGCGTACCGCCAGATCTCGCTCATCCTGCGCCGCCCACCAGGTCGCGAAGCGTATCCGGGTGACGTGTTCTATCTGCACAGCCGCCTGCTCGAGCGCGCCGCCAAGCTGTCGAGCGATCCGAGCGTGGTCGACAACAAGACGATCTTCGCGCCGGGTGGTTCACTGACCGCGCTGCCGATCATCGAAACGCAGGCCGGTGACGTGTCGGCGTACATCCCGACGAACGTGATCTCGATCACCGACGGCCAGATCTTCCTCGAGGGCGATCTGTTCTACTCCGGTGTGCGTCCGGCCGTGAACGTCGGTATCTCGGTGTCACGCGTGGGTGGTTCGGCGCAGACCAAGGCGATGAAGGGCGTCGCTGGCCGTCTGCGTCTCGACCTGGCGCAGTACCGCGAACTGGAAGCCTTCTCGAGTTTCGCCTCGGACCTCGACGCGGCCACCAAGCGTCAACTCGATCGCGGCAAGCTGACCGTGGAAGTCCTCAAGCAGGGCCAGTACGCGCCGATGCTGGTCGAAGAGCAGGTCATGATCATCTACGCGGTGACGAACGGCCTGATGGACGACGTGAATCCGAACACCGTGAAGGACTGGGAGACGGGCTTCCACGCCTACATGAAGGCCAGCCACCCGCAGATCGGCGAAGCGATTGCGACCGAGAAGGCGCTGTCGAAGCCGAACGAAGCGGCGCTGCGTGACGCGATCGCGCTGTACAAGAAGGTGGCGGCGCCTGCCGCCGCCCGCTGATTCCGCGTATCACGGCAGCCTGACGCACCATGGCCAAGGGTCGCGAGCTCAAGGGACGGATCAAATCCGTCGAGAACACGAAGAAGATCACGCGCACCATGGAAATGGTGGCGACGTCGAAGATGAAGCGTGCCGTCGATCGCGTGGCAGCAGCGCGCCCGTATGCGGCGGCGCTGGCGGAAGTCATCGGTGATCTGTATTCGGATGAACTGGCGGAGCAGTTTCCGCTGCTGCGGCAGCCGGCGCAGATGCGTCGGGTGGCGCACATCATCCTGACGTCGAACCGTGGGCTCTGCGGCGGGTTCAACGCCAATCTGGTCAAGGAAGCGCGCACCCAGCTGGCAGCACTCGAGCAGCGAGGCTTGCAGGTGGAACTGCACGTCGTCGGCAAGAAGGGCATCGGCTACTTCAAGTACGTGAATCGCGCGATGGCGGCACAACGCACCGATATCAGCGACAAGCCAACGGCGGCCGATGCGTCGTCGCTGGTGGATTCGCTGATGGAGCGGTTCATCGCGGGCGACCTCGATGCGGTGTTCGTCACCAGCTCGAAGTTCAATTCCGCCATTTCGACTCCGCCACAGACGACGCAGGTGTTGCCGGTGAAGCCGCCGTCGGGTGGATCGCTCAAGCGCGATTATCTGTTGTCGCCGTCGGCAGAAGCGATTCTCACCGAGCTGTTGCCGGCTTACGTCAGCAACTCGGTCTATCGCGCGCTGGTGGAGACGGTCGCGGCCGAGCAGGGCGCGCGCCGCACGGCAATGAAGAATGCGACCGACAATGCGACCGACATGCTGAGCACCCTGCGCCGCACGTACAACCGTGCCCGTCAGGCGCAGATTACGCAGGAAATCGCCGAGATCGTAGGCGGCGCCGCAGCACTGCAGGGCTAGTACGCACCACTGATTCACGACCAGAACCCCGAGACGGATCTTCATATGGCAGCAACAGCAACTCCCGCGGCGGTGACCGGCAAGGTGGTGCAGGTCATCGGCCCAGTGCTCGACGTCGAGTTCGAGGCAGATCATCTTCCCGAGCTGTACAACGCACTTCGCATCGACGAGGTGCTGGCCGACGGTACACACATCAAGGTCACCCTCGAGGTGCAGCAGCACATCGGGCGCAATCAGGTGCGCACGGTCGCCATGAGCAGCACCGACTCGGTGGTGCGAGGCATGGATGTGCTGGATACGGGCAGCCCGATCATGGTGCCGGTTGGCGCCGCGGCACTCGGCCGCATCCTGAACGTGCTTGGTGATCCGGTCGACAACGGCGCGGCCATTCCTGCCGATGCACCGCGCTGGCCGATCCATCGCAAGCGCCCCGATTTCGTGAACCTCGAGCCGAAGACGGAGATCTTCGAGACGGGCATCAAGGTCATCGACCTGATCGCCCCGTTCGTGAAGGGTGGCAAGATCGGGTTGTTCGGCGGCGCCGGCGTGGGCAAGACGGTCGTCATTCAGGAACTGATCAACAACGTTGCCAAGGCACACGGCGGCAAGTCGGTGTTCTGTGGCGTGGGTGAGCGCACGCGCGAAGGGAATGACCTCTATCTGGAATTCCAGGAAGCGAACATTCTCGACAAGGTGGCGCTGGTGTACGGTCAGATGAACGAGCCGCCGGGAGCGCGTCTGCGTGTGGCGCTGTCGGGGTTGACCGTGGCCGAGTACTTCCGCGATACCGAGAACGCCGACGTGCTGGTGTTCGTCGACAACATCTTCCGCTTCACGCAGGCCGGTTCGGAAGTGTCGGCACTGCTGGGACGGATGCCGAGTGCGGTGGGCTACCAGCCGACGCTGGCGTCGGAAATGGGCGATCTGCAGGAGCGCATCACCTCGACGCGCAATGGTTCGATCACGTCGGTGCAGGCCATCTACGTGCCGGCCGACGACATCACCGACCCGGCACCGGCGACGGCGTTTGCGCACCTTGACGCGACGGTCGTGTTGTCGCGCCCGATCTCGGAACTCGGCATCTATCCCGCCGTCGATCCGCTGGCGTCATCGAGCCGCATTCTCGACAAGCAGTACATCGGTGAGCGTCACTATCGCGTGGCCATCGAAACGCAGCGCATCCTGCAGCGTTACAAGGAGTTGCAGGACATCATCGCGATCCTTGGCATGGACGAACTGTCCGAAGACGACAAGAAGATCGTGGGTCGTGCGCGCCGCATTCAGCGCTTCATGTCGCAGCCGTTCCATGTGGCCGAGCAGTTCACCGGCATCTCGGGCAAGTTCGTGAAGCTCGAGGAGACGATCAGCAGCTTCGACCGTCTCTGCGCCGGCGAGTTCGATCATCTGCCGGAGCAGGCGTTCTTCATGTGCGGCGGTGTGGAAGATCTGATGGCGAAGGCTGACGCGATGGCGAAGCTGTAATGTTGACGGTCTCCGTGATCTCACCCGAGAAGGTGCTGTTCGAGGGCCAGGCGAGCGGTGTGGTGGCGCCTGGCCACGACGGCGAGCTGGGCATTCTGCCAGGGCACGCGCCGCTGATGACGGTGCTGGGGCGCGGGGTGCTGCGGCTCGACGGTGCGGGTGGGGCGCCGCAGCGGTTTGCGGTACAGGGGGGATTTCTGCAGGTCGTCGACAACACGGTGCGGGTGGTGACGGAGTCGGCGACGGCGCTCTGAGTCGGGCGAATGGCAGCGGGAGCGTGATGAGCGGCGGTGATCCAGTGACGGATCGCCGCCGTTTTGTTTCCCTCCCAGTTCAGCGATCGATTGCGGACTGAACGCGAGAGCTTCTATGCTACCGTTGCGTAACGGTGATGGCTATATTTGCTGCTCTGCCGAGGCGTCGCTGGCCTCTGTGCACCGTATTCATTCCGACCGAGGTCTTCTCCTGATGCGATCCGGATTCGTCCGCGTTCTGCGGACAATAAGTGCAATGCTGCTCGTCATGAGCGGAGTTGCGATCGAGGTGCTGGCGCAGCGCCCAACGGCGCGACTCAGCGGGCGTGTGACTGACGTTGCGAGTGGGCGTCCGCTGCAAGGTGTGCGCGTGACCGTGGTTGGGACCGAGTTGGCCGTCGGTACGAATCCCGACGGACGCTACACGATCCTCGGCATGCCGACCGGCGTGGTCGACGTGCGCGTGCAGTTCATCGGCTTTCAGTCGCTGAAGCGTCCGATAACGCTGGCCGCAGGCCAGAGCGCGACGCTCGACTTTGCCTTGACCGCCGCCGCAACCCAGCTCGACGCAGTCATCACGACGGCGACGGGCAACCAGCGCAAGCTGGAAGTCGGCAACACCGTTGCAACGATCGATGCCGCGGCACTGGTGGCGGTGAACCCGGTGACGAACGTCGGTGATCTGCTGGTCGGCAAGGCGGCCGGCGTGCAGGTGCTGGGTGGCAACCTGACTGGATCCAGTCAGCGCATCCGTATTCGTGGGACGAATTCGGTGTCGCTGAACAACGAACCGATTTTCTTCATTGACGGCGTTCGCATGACGTCGGACAACAATTCGTCGTCGATCGGCATTGGTGGAACGAACCCAAGCCGGCTGAATGACATCAATCCTGAGGACATCGAGTCGATCGAGGTCGTCAAGGGACCGGCCGCGAGCACGCTGTATGGCACCGATGCCGCCAACGGTGTGATCGTCATTCGGACCAAGCGGGGCAAGGCGGGTCCGGCTCGCTGGAATTCATGGTTCGAGTCGGGCAGCATCACCGATAACAATCGCTGGCCGGCCGCATACCGCGGCTGGCGGACGGGCGCAACCGCGGGCACCAATTCGATTGCGACCAATTCGGTTCAGTGCCTGCTGCCTGATCGCGCAGCTGGCGTCTGCACGCAGGATTCGGTGACGAACTTCAACGTCTTCAATGATGCCCGCACGTCGCCATTCCTCACCGGCAACCGCAGCCAGTATGGGCTGAGTGTGAGCGGCGGGTCCGACGTTGCCCGCTACTTCCTGAGCTCGGAGTTCGAAAACGAGCTCGGGTTGCTGGGAGTCCCGAACCTGGCCGCGTCGCAGTTCACGGCGCGCACCGGCACCGCGCTCCAGTCGAATCAGGTGCGACCGAACGAGTATCAGCGCGTGAACATCCGGGCCAACCTGAACTTCACGCCGAGCAGCAAGAGCGACGTGGCATTCTCGTCAACCTATCTGCAGAGCGATCAGCGGTTGCCGCAGACGGACAACAACGCCACCGGCCTGCTCTCCAACGCCACGTCCGGCATGGGCAACTTCGATACCCTGCGCATCGGGTATCGTCAGTTCCGCCCGCAGGATTCGTTCGCGAACATCACGCAGCAGAAGGTGGCGCGATACATCGGCAGCATGCAGGCCAACTATCGACCGGCCAGCTGGCTGAGTGGTCGTGCAACCGTCGGTGTGGACTACACGGGCCGGAACGACTACTCGCTCTGCAAGCGGAACGAGTGCGGGCTGGGAGTCACCGCCAACGTGTTCAATCTTGGCATCGGCTACGCCACCAACAATCGCTCGGAGTTCTTCCAGTACACGAGTGACCTGGGCAGCAACGCCACGTTCAAGTTCTTCAAGGACTTCGAATCACGCACCGCCGTCGGGGCGCAGTTCGTCGGGCGCCGATTCGAGCGCAATGGTGCGAACGGAGAGAACCTGCCGCCGGGCGCGACGCTGGCCGGGCAAGGTGCCATCCCGTCTGTGAATCAGCTGCAGAACGAGAGCCGGACGCTCGGCCTGTTCGCAGATGAGACGATTGCATGGCGTGATCGCGTGTTCCTCAACGCGGCCGTACGTCGGGACCAGAACAGTGCCTTCGGTGCGGAGTTCGGCGCCCTGCTGTTGCCCAAGTTCTCGGTCTCCTACGTGATGTCTGAAGAGTCGTGGTTTCCGAAAGGAGAGCTGATTTCCTCCTTCCGCCTGCGCGGTGCGCGCGGTGAGGCCGCGACACAGCCTGGCGTGACGGACGCCTTGCAGTACTTCGGTACCGCCACGGTCACCGATCAGGCCGTCGACGTTCCGGCGCTGATCTTCGCGGCGCTCGGCAACAACACCCTCAAGCCGGAACGCGTGCGCGAGTTCGAGTTCGGCGTTGACGCAACCCTGGCCAATGATCGGGTCTCGGTCGAAGCGACCGTCTATGATCGTCAGAGCCGCGACGGATTGCTTTCGCGGACCCTGCCGCCGTCGACCGGTGGCCCGGCGTCGCGGCTCGAGAACATCGCGCAAGTGCAGAATCGCGGGCTCGAGTTGCTGTTGAACATGCGCCTGATCGACAAGCGTCGCTTTGCGTGGGATGCCACGGTCAACGGGTCACGCAACGTCAACAAGCTGGTCTCGCTGGGCGACATTCCTCCGATCATCGGCACCACCACCCGTCAGCGGCCAGGGTACCCGCTGGATGGCTATTGGCAGCGCCGGATCACGAGTGTCAACGATGCCAACAACGATGGCATCCTGGTGGGTTCTGAAGTGACGGTGGCTGATACCTTCTCATACGTCGGTCCATCGGTGCCGATCAATGAGGTCTCGCTGCAGAACGTGATTCAGCTGTTCGAGGGCAAGCTGCGGCTCTCCGCACTCGTCGATCGCAAGAGCGGCCATTTCCTGCTGAACGGCACGGATCGGATTCGCTGCGAGACGCGTCTGAACTGTCGTGGGGCCGTTGACCCGACCGCCCCGCTCGATGAACAGGCGGCGGCGGTGGCGGTGCGCCTGAATCCGGCGCGCACCCAGGACGGCTTCATGCAGGAGGCTGATTTCTGGCGTCTCCGTGAAGTCTCGGCCGCGTTCACCATTCCGGATCGCTTCATGAAGCGTGTGCGAGGGGGCAGCACGGCCACACTCGTGTTCACGGCGCGCAACCTGAAGCTCTGGTCGGCGTACAAGGGCATCGACCCGGAGAGCAACTACTTCGGTGGTGCCCGCGGCACGGTCAGCGATTTCCAGACGCAGCCGCCACCGACCTACTACACCATCCGCTTCAACCTGGGTCTCTAGTCATGATGCGTACTGGAAGTGCCCGCCTTCGCGCGGGTCGGACCGCCGTACTGGTCGCCAGCATGGCTGGCCTTATCGGGTGCAGTACCAGTTCGATTCTCGATGTCGATGCCCCTGAGGTCATTCAGCCGGATGACGCCAGTGGTGCGACCGGGGCTGCCGCTGTGCGCGCGGGGATTCTTGGCCGTGTGGCCACGATTACGTCGGGCGGCGAAGGCATGTGGTTCTTCGGCGGGTTGGCGTCGGATGAATGGCGTGGCGGCGATACGTTCGTGCAGCGCAACACAGTCGATCAGCGCGTGGTGCTGGAGGACAACTCGTTCCTTTCCGGACAGTATCGCGCGCTCAATCGTGTTCGTGTGGAGGGAGCGCGCGCAATCACCGCGCTCCGTGCAGCAAATCAGCCCGCGTCGACGGTGGGTGAACTACAGGCGCTGACGGCGTATGCGCTGAACTTGACGGCCGAACACTTCTGCAACGGCCTGACACTGGGAACGATTGATGGAACCGAACCGGTGAATGGTGTGCCGGTGTCTACGGATTCCGCCTATGTCCGCGCCATTGCGTTTGCCGACTCGGCGCTGGTGAGCGCGACTGGCAATGCGTCGTTCACCAACCTGGCGGCCGTAATCCGCGGTCGTGCGCTCCTCAATCGCGGGCGGTATGCCGAGGCGGCAGCGGCGGTGGCGGCGGTTCCCACGACGTTCGCGTATCTGATTTTTCATTCGGCCAATTCGAGCGACAACCAGAACTGGTCGCTGAACGTCAGCTCGCGCCGGTACAGCGTGGGAGATGTCGAGGGGCGGAACGGCTTGCCGTTCCGGTCGGCCAATGACCCAAGGGTTCGTGCCACGACGCAGGGCGCCGCGGCGAGCTTCGACAACATCACCCCGTTCCTCGCGCAGCTGAACTTCGATCGCTTCACCTCGGCACCGCTGGCCAATGGCATCGAGGCGCGCATGATTCAGGCGGAAGCCGCGTTGCAGGCGAACGATGTCGCCGGCTGGCTTGGATTTCTCAACCAGGCCCGGTCGCAGGGTGGCGTTGCGGGTCTCGCACCACTGACCGACCCGGGGACCGCGGATGCCCGTGTGAACCTCACCTTCCGTGAGCGGGCCTTCTGGCTGTTCGGAACGGGGCATCGTTTTGGCGATCTTCGCCGGCTGGTTCGGCAGTATGGTCGGGCGCAGGATCAGGTCTTTCCGACAGGTACCTACC
>JBBQRH010000021.1:0-55441 GCA_038215035.1 Gemmatimonadales bacterium
GTCGGCGATGTGTTGCGGCATCCGCGCCTCAATCATCGCCCCGAAGTGGCATCCGGCGTGCTTGGCGAGGAGGCTGGCGAGCTGCTGCGCACCTTCTTCAGCGGTCGCCGCCGTTCTGGCGATGCAGCCGCGTCCGTTGACCCACCGCCCGGAAGTGTCTAGAATAAATGGCTACGCCGGTTCGTTGGCGTGGTTGAGTTTTGTTGGACAGGTGTCCGAGCGGTTGAAGGAACCGGTCTCGAAAACCGGCGTGCCGGAAACGGTACCGTGGGTTCGAATCCCACCCTGTCCGTGCAGGAGTCTGGATCCGGGCGCCGCGTCGCATTGGCGAGGGCGCCTGGTGTGTTTCAGGGCTGTGTCGAGGACAGGTGGCCGAGCGGTTGAAGGCGCACGCCTGGAAAGCGTGTGAACTCGAAAGGGTTTCGTGGGTTCGAATCCCACCCTGTCCGTGCTCTTTCATTCACCCGGCGTGGCAGCGGTTCCTGCGCGTCCGGGCACTTCCGTCGGCGACGCGCGTACTGTAGTCATCATGCTCTCCGCCAAACTGACGATCACGCCCCGTGGCGCGCGCTTGCTCGCGACCGTGCTGGCATTCTCTGCGCCGCTCTTGAGTGGTGCGCAGACCGCTCCGCCGCCGCCCGCCACCGCCGTGACGGCCACCGCGGGCCCGACGACGCCGGCCGAGTATGCCCGCAAGGCACAGGCTGACTTTGAGCGTGCTCGGCTCGAGAGCCTCGGGTTCAGTTCCGGTGGCGCGACCTCGGAGCCCGATGTGCAGTTCGGCAGCATCTTCTATTGGAACAACAACAACGATGTACCGCCGCGGCCGGAGCGGCCCGAGATCGGCACCGCCAGGCGCCGTCTGCTGGAAGCCCTTCAGGCGGCGGGTCAGGCCGTGCCAACCGACGATTGGGTTGCCGGCCAGCGAGTGAAGTACGCGGTCGAAGCGAAGGACATGGCGGCCGCCAACGCCGCTGTGGCCGAGTGCAAGGGCACCGCCTGGTGGTGTTCGGCGCTCGCTGGCTTCGTCAAGCATGAGGCGAATGACGCACCTGGGGCCGAGCGCTCCTTCACAGTGGCGCTCACGCAGATGCCCGAGGCGCAGCGGTGTCAGTGGCAGGATATCTCGCCGTGGCTGAAGAAGGCGGACAGTCTCGCATTTCTGGCGAAGAGTTGCGCCGACCGACTCACATACGCGCAGCGCCTGTTCTGGCTCGCCAAGCCCTTTGCGCATGTTGACGGCAACGACCTGCGCAACGAGTTGTTCGCGAGGCGGACCTACAATGCGATCGAGGCCAACACCGCGACCGTGTACGGTGCATGGAAGCCTGAGTTTGGTGAGTCACAGCTCCGCTATGGCTGGCCAGTCGCGTGGTCGCGGCAGAACACGATCGTAAGTCGCGCGGGTCAGATGGTGTCGAGCACGATCGGGCACGAACGCACCCCGAGCCACGACTTCATGCCGAGCTCGGGAGCGCTGGCCAATCCCTTCACGGCCACGCCAGCCGACTATCCGTTCAATGCGCGGTACGCGCAGATGCGGTATGGGCCGCGATATGCACCGGGAGGCTTCCAGGACCTCGGCGGCCAACTGGTGCGGTTTCGCCGTGGCGACTCGACCTTGCTGGTCGGCGCGTACGTCCTGGAGGGCAAGGCGCGCTACGAGCGTGGAAAGACACGCGCGGCGCTCGTACTCGAGCGTGGGCCCACGGAGCGTATCTCCCGAATCGTCAAGGACGGGCAGCCACTTCGCGGCGCGATCGAGACCAATGCCGGCGTGTTCCGCGATACGCTGCTCGCGAGCATCGAAGTGCTCAGCGAGACGCGGAAGTTCGCCGGTCGCTTCCGTACCGGCGTCGTAGCAATCGAGCCGAATGCGATGCTGTCTGACCTGCTGCTGCTGTCGGTCAAGGCGTCCGACGCTGCTTCGGCCGGGCTGGCAGGGGTCGCCACACTGGAGTCCGTGCTCACCTCGGCGCTCGGCGGCACCAACATCGGCGACGGCCAGTCGTTCGGGGTCTTCTGGGAGTACTACGGGAATCCTGGGGCCACCGTGACCATCTCGATCGCGCCGATGGATACCGCGGGCGGTTTCCGCCGCCTCGGGTCGCTCTTTCGCCTCGGTGGCGTTGCCGGGGGTGGGGCCTCTCTCCGCATTCCGGACCCCGCACAGCCGGACGGCGGCCCAGGCCGTCGATTGACCCTGACGATGCCTGAGGTCAAGCCAGGTCGATACCGCCTTGCGGTCGAGGTGACGACGCCTGGCGCGCCTCCCGCCCGCCGGGAGATCGTCTTGCGGGTTCCGGAAGGCCCCCCCGCGGCGATGCGCTGACGGCAAAACGCACTCTGTCGGTCACTTGTCGGCCGTGCACCGACGCGGGTCGTGAACGGATGTCGCCGATTGCCAGCGGGTTACGATTTGTTCAGGGTCCCCTCTCGCTCTATTGACGTAGCTCGTTCCCGCGGCGAGCTTCGGCCCACCGATACCCAACGGATCTCGTGGGCGGGCCGTCTCGAAGCGTCAGCCTGACGCGCACTCTCGGAGTGAACCGGCTTGCCTCACCCACACCCTGAGGTGCTGAGTGCAGATTTTCTCCGTACGCCGTCTCCTGCCCGCGTTGGCGAGCCTGATCGTCGCCGCAACTGCAGCAGCCCAGGGCGGCTCGCTCACTGGTCGCATCACGAGCAAGGACGCGGGACGCCCCCTCGATAACGCCAGGATCTCCGTCTCTGACGGCGCTCGCACCACAGGCGTCGCAACCAGCGGCGAAACCGGCCTCTACGCCGTACCGAACGTCGCCGCCGGGACCTATACGGTCACGGTGAGTCGGATCGGCTACCAGTTGCAGCGCTTCCCAGGGATTGCGATCCGCGCCGGCCAGCCGACGCAGCTGAACGCGTCGCTCGATGAGATCCCGACCCAGCTGAACCAGGTCGTCACGACCGCTTCCCGCAAGCCTGAGAAGGCGCTCGATGCGCCGGCGGCCCTGTCGGTCGTGACTCGAGAGACCATCGAACGGAAGCCGTCGATCAGCGTCGCCGATCTGGTCAAGGGGCAGCCTGGCATCGACGTGTCGAATGGTGGTATCGCACAGTCGATGATCGTCGCACGCGGATTCAACAATGCCTTCAGCGGCGCGCTGCTCATGCTGCAGGACTATCGATTCGCCGGCGTTCCGTCGCTCCGCGTCAACGTGCCGTATCTCTCGCTGGGCCAGTCGGAAGACATCGAGCGCGTCGAGTTGCTGCTCGGCCCGGCTTCGGCACTGTACGGGCCGAACTCTGGCGCCGGCGTGCTGCACGTGATCACGAAGTCACCGTTCTCCTCGCAGGGCACGACACTGTCGGTGCAGGGTGGCCAGCAGAGCATCTTTCGCGGTGCAATCCGGCACGCGGGCACCGTTGGCAATCGCTTCGGCTACAAGCTGAGCGGCGAGTACATGACCGGTGAGGATTTCAAGTACAGCGATCCAGGCGAGCCGGCGCAGATCTCGCGTCCGCCAACTCCGGGTGCCGCGCGTGTGCTCACCGCCAACCAGCGTGACTTCGGCTTCGAGCGGCTGAACGGTGAAGCCCGAATGGATATCCGCCCCACCGACAACTCGGAGTTCATCACCACCGTCAGCATGACGAAGGTGCCGAGTGCGATCGAGTTGACCGGCGCCAACGGTGCGTCGCAGATCCGCAACTGGTCGTACCAGAACTTCCAGCAGCGCATTCGCTTCGGACGCCTGTTCATGCAGGGTTTTGCCAACATCAGCAACGCTGGTAACGAGAATAAGGGCGACTCTCGCGGCACGTTCCTGCTGCGCAATGGCCAGCCGATCGTGGACAAGTCACGGGTCTACACCGGACAAATCCAGCACGGCTTCGGGCTGAAGAAGGGCCGCACCGATTTCATCTATGGTGTCGACTACATCAGGACGAATCCGCAGACGGGCAACACGATCAACGGCAACAACGAAGCGGTTGACGATGTGAGCGAGTACGGCGGATACGTGCAGGGCAAGACGGCACTGAGCAGCCGCTGGGATTTCCTCGCCGCACTGCGTGTCGACAAGAACACGGTGATTGACGGCGAGTTCATCTCGCCACGCGCCGCCCTGACGTTCAAGGCCGCCGAGAACCAGTCGCTGCGCTTTACGTTCAACCGCTCTTTCAACACGCCGGCGAACTTCTCGTTCTTCCTCGACCTGCCGTCGGTGGTGGACATCGGTGGATTCCGCCGCAATCCTTCGCTGATTCCGTTCAATCTGCCGACCTACGACGTCGTCGCGACGGGGAATCGGCCGAAGGTTGGCATGGCGTTCGATCGCAGCTGCGGCACCACCAGCGGCTTCGGCAACCTGTGCATGCGGTCACCGTTCATCAGCAATGGCACCACAGTCGTTGGTGCGAGCGGAGCAACGGGCGTCAATGCATTGGCGAGCTTCCGTCAGCCAGTGTTCGCGGGCGCGCTGGCACAGGCGTACGCACCGGGTCTGGGCGGTCTCTCCGCGCTTGGCCTGACACCGGCGCAGATCGGCAGCCTGGCGACGGCTCTTGGTGGGGCCGTGGCATCGCGCCTCGCCACGACCGCACCGACCAATGCGCAGGTTGGCACGGTGACTCGCCTCGGTGCGACGATCATTGCGCCCTCTTCCGTGGTTGATCTGAAGCCGCTGAACGCGTCGTTCGACAATACGTTCGAAATTGGCTACAAGGGCCTCGGGATGGGTGGCAAGCTGTCGTTCGACTACAGCGCCTGGGCGCAGCAGCGCGGCGGCGGTGCCATCACTGCATCGCTGGCCACGCCTCTCGTGTTTGCGAATCCTGCACAAACCGGTGCCTTTGTCGGCGCGCAGGCTGGTGCCGCGTTGGCTGCCGCAATCCCGGCCTACATCAATGCTGAGGTCACCGCGGGTCGTCTGACGGCAGGCCAGGCGGCGGCGCTCGGCGCTGCGCTGACGGCGCAGGTACCCGCGTTGGCTGGTGGTGCCGCAAGCGGCCTGACGCCGCTGTTGGCCGGCGTGCCGCTCGGGACCATCGGCTTCACCGATCAGGTCAACAGGGATTGGAATCCGCGTGCGACGTACCAGCGTGTGGACAAGACGATCAACGTCTGGGGCGCGGACCTCGGCATGTCGTACCAGTTTACGCAGGATTTCGCGCTCGACTGGACTGGCAGTCTCGTGAACCGCGTGGTGTTTGACGAACTGCAGGTTGGTTCGATCGGTAACTCGTTGATGCTCAACGCACCCGGTGCAAAAACGACCGTCACGGCGCGCTACCTGGGTCAGGAGAACGGAGTTGGTCTCGAGACCCGCTGGCGCTACACGGACGCATTCCCGGTCAATTCGGGTGTGTACGAGAGTGGCGTCAACAATCCGAGCGGTGCGGGCAACTTCAGTTATCCGGGCGTTGGCGTCAGCAACCAGTTCGACGTCCAGTTCTCGAAGCGGTTCGCAACGGTCGGGAAGGGTGTGACCTTCAGCCTGAACGTCCAGAACGTCTTCGACAACAAGGTTGCCACGTTCGTCGGCGTGCCGGCCCTTGGCCGGTTGGCGCTTACCAAGCTGTCGTATACGTTCTGAGTGCTTCCATCGCAGGACGCACGGGGCGGTTCGCGGTTCGCGAGCCGCCCCGTTGCGCATCACCCCTCTTCGGTTCTGCAGGCGATGTCGCTGCTGCTCCACCCAGGATCACCGCTGGTGATCGGACACCGCGGCGCGGCGGCCGTCAGGCCGGAAAACACGCTGCCCGCATTCCAGCACGCGCTCGCACTCGGTGTCGACGCGGTCGAGTTCGACGTGCGTGTCACCGGCGACGGGGTTGCGGTGGTCCACCACGACGCCAGTACGCAGCGGACGTGTGGCGAGCATCTGCTGATCGAGCACTCGAGCATTGGTGCGCTCCGACGCCTGGACGCGGCGGCATGCTTTGACGGCGACTTTCGCCCGACGCGTCGCACGCCGATCCCGCTGCTCGACGAGGTCCTCGATCTGACGCGAACGGTCCCGGTGATCATCGAATGCAAAACCGATGAAGGGGCACCAGCTGTGATCGATGCACTTCGGTCGCACGGGGCGACTGGCCGTGCCATCGTCGGAAGCTTCCTCAACGGCGCGATGCGTTTCGTACGTGCAGCCGACATTCCGAGTGGAGCGTCGCGGCGCGACATGATCGGCATGATGCTCCGTGGCTTCACGCGGATCGCACCGCGGCGGGTGCCATTTGCGGCGATGTGCATCCCGGAGGTGTCGTCGGGGCTGACGCTCCCGATCGCACGTTTTTCCGCCTGGGGGCGGGCGATCGGCGTGCCGGTTCATGTCTGGACCGTGAACGATGCGGCCGACGCCAATCGACTCTGGGACGCTGGGGTCACGGGGATCATCACCGACGATCCCGGGGCGATTCTCGCGGCGCGGACCGCGCGTGCAGCGCGCTGACGGTCGCGGCTTCAGTTCCGGCCCGCTGGTTGGCATATTGCTCGCTGATGACAACCTCACACACGATCCTGGACGCGCGAGCCTGTGAGCGCACACTGCGCCGCATGGCCGACGAAATCGTCGAGCGCACCGCCGGCACCGAGTCGCTGGTGTTGGTCGGCATTCAGCGACGCGGCGTGCAGCTGGCAGCGCGGCTCGCCTCGTTGATCGAAGAACGCGAAGGAAAGCCGGTGCCTCGCGGGGCACTCGACATCACGCTCTATCGCGATGACTTGCAGACCGTCGGGCCCCGCCCGTTGGTCGGCGCGACTGAGCTGCCGGTGGACATCGATGACATGCAGGTCGTGATCGTCGATGATGTCCTCTACACCGGGCGGACGGTCCGCGCCGCACTCGATGAGCTGGCGGACTTTGGCAGGCCGGCGAGAATTCTGCTGGCGGTCCTGATCGATCGTGGCGGCCAGGAGCTGCCGATTCGCGCCGATGTGATCGGCAAGGTCGTCACGGTGCCGGTCGGCTCCCAGGTCGACGTTCGTGTGGCCGAGCTTGATGGCGACGACACCGTGGTCGTGAGCCCGGCCCGGTCGCGCGGCGCATGACGGGGCTCGGCAAGGATCTGCTCGACCTCGAATCGCTGAGTGCCGCACAGATCACTGCCATTCTCGATACTGCAGAACCGCTGAAGGCGATCAGCCTCCGCGCGATCAAGAAGGTGCCGACGATGCGCGGCGCGACGATCGTGAACCTGTTCTTCGAGGCCTCGACCCGCACCCGCGTCAGCTTCGAGTTTGCCGAGAAGCGAATGTCGGCGGATGCTGTCAATGTGGCGATCGGTAATTCGTCGGTGAGCAAGGGCGAGACGCTGGTCGATACCGCGCGCAATCTCGAAGCGATGAAGATCGACATGGTCGTCATCCGCCATCAGGCCAGCGGTGCGGCGCGGTTTCTGGCCGAGCGAATCGAATCGAATGTGATCAACGCCGGCGACGGCACGCACGAACATCCGACGCAGGGCTTGCTCGATCTGCTGACGCTGCGCGACCGATGGGGCTCACTCGAGGGCAAGCGCGTCTGTCTCTGCGGGGACGTGCTTCACAGTCGCGTGGCTCGATCCAACATTCACGGTCTGCGGAAGCTCGGGGCCGATGTCGCGGTCTGCGGCCCTCGCTCACTGCTGCCGAATGGCGCCGAAGAGGCCCTCGGCGTGACGGTGTTCGATCGCATTGAAGCTGCGATTGAATGGGCGGATGCGTTAAACATTCTGCGGTTGCAGCTCGAGCGCATGACGGCGGGGTATATCCCGTCGTTGCGTGAGTACAATCGCGTCTTCGGGGTGACGCGTGAACGACTCGAGCGCTCACCGCGTGACCTGCTGATTCTGCATCCGGGCCCGATGAATCGTGGTGTGGAGATTGATTCCGACGTCGCTGACGGACCGCACAGCCTGATTCTGGATCAGGTGACGAATGGCGTGGCGATCCGCATGGCGGTGCTGTACCTGTTGCGGGGCGGTCGCCCCGACCTCGCAGCGGCCGGATCGGCCGCGGGAGAATGACGAGCGCATGACGACACGCCCCCTGCTGCTGAGCGGCGGCCACCTGCTGGATCCCTCGATCGGGCTCGATGGTGTCGGCGACCTGCTGCTCATCGATGGCGCGGTCGCCTCGGTCGGCGGCAGCATCGCCGGCCCTGATGATGCGGAGCGCGTTGACTGTCGCGGGCTGCACGTTACGCCCGGTTTCATCGATGTGCACTGTCATCTTCGTGAACCCGGCCGCGAGGACGTCGAAACGATCGCGACCGGCGCGCGTGCCGCCGCCGCGGGCGGGTTCACTGCGGTCTGTGCAATGCCGAACACGGATCCGGTCACCGACAACCAGGCCGCGGTTGGTTTCATTCTCGCGCAGGCCGCCAAGGCCAATGCGTCGCGCGTCTATCCAATCGGCGCAATTTCCGTCGGGATGAATGGCGTGCAGTTGTCGGAGATGGGCGAAATGGTTGCGGCTGGGGCCGTGGCCGTCAGCGACGATGGCCGTCCCGTCGTCAGTGCGCAGCTGATGCGCACGGCGCTCGAATATGCACGAACGTTCGGTATCCCGGTGGCTGACCACTGCGAGGAACCGACGCTCGCGCATGGTGGCGTGATGAACGAAGGCGTGATCAGTGCGCGCCTTGGCCTGAAGGGCATTCCGTCCGAGAGTGAAGAGATCATGGTGATCCGTGATATCCTCCTCGCACGTCGTACTGGCGGGCGCGTGCACCTCTGTCACATGAGCACGTGGGGAAGTGTCGAGTTGATTCGATGGGGCAAGGAGCGCGGAATTCCCGTGACCGCTGAGGTCTGCCCGCATCATCTGACGCTGACCGAGGAACGAGTCCGCCAGTATGATACGAATGCGAAAATGAACCCGCCGCTGCGGACGCAACGCGATGTGGACGCGCTGGTGGCGGCACTCAAGGACGGTACCATCGACTGTGTCGCGACGGATCATGCGCCACATCACAACGACGAGAAGAATCGCGAGTTCTCCGACGCGCCCAATGGCATTGTCGGTCTCGAAACCGCGCTTTCCGTGCTTATGACATGGCTCGTGGCGCCAGGGACGATTTCGCTCGCGCAGTTGGTCGAGAAGCTGTCGTGCGCGCCGGCCCGTGTCTTCGGCCTGCCCGGCGGGACGTTGCGCCGCGGTGCGATTGCCGACGTGACGGTGCTTGACGCCGCTGCATCGTGGACGGTGCAGGGTGGTGATTTCCGCAGCAAGGGACGGAACTCACCGTGGCTCGGTGCAACCCTGACGGGTCGTGTGGCACGCTGCATCGTGGGGGGGCGCCAGGTGCATGTACGCGATGCGAGCGCGTGACGCAGCGATGACGTCGAGTGCACTGCGCGCTGCGCGACTGCAGGCACCGTTTGCGACACGGGAAGCGATGGTCCGCGTCTGTCAGGCGCTCTCGGCGAAAGGCCTGATTGCTGGTCAGGACGGCAACGTGTCGCTGCGCATTGCCTCCGACCGCCTGCTGGTGACACCTGCTGGCTTCGCGAAAGCGTGGCTCGATCCGGACGATCTGGTAGAAGTCACGCTCGACGGCGCGAGGATTGCCGGACGGCACGCCCCCTCGAGCGAACTTGGATTGCATCTGAGCGCGTACCGCGTGCGGCCCGATGTCGGTGCTGTCGTGCACGCCCACCCGGTCACGGCAACGGCCTTTGCGCTTGTAGGTGAATCGATCCCGGACGGCGTATTGGCGGAGTTGATGCTGACCGTCGGTCCCGTCGCTCTGGCGCGGTACGCACAGCCCGGCACTGACGAGCTCGGCAAAGAGGTCGCGCGCCACTTCGTCGGCCACGATGCGGTGCTCCTCTCCAACCACGGCGCGGTGACGCTCGGTCGCACCCTGGACGAGGCGTTGTTCTGCATGGAGAGCCTGGAGCATGGAGCGCGAATGATCCATCTGGCGCGACAGCTCGGAGGAGTGGTTACGTTGGATGGTGCTGCGTGCGAGGCGCTGCGGGCGGCCCGGCGCAGGGCGCGCGACGATGCGGCAACTGGTGCCGCTCTCAAGGAGACGACGGAATGACTGATGTGACGAATGCGCTCGAAGCGGTTGGTGCACTGCTCGGCGAGCGATCGAGATTCGAAGGCTGGATTGCAGCACTGGCCACCAAGAGCGACGTGCCATCGCACGTGCTCGAGAAGGTGCGTGCTGACTACACGGGTCGCTTGCGCACCGTGCTGCAAGCGTTCACCGCGCACACGCCCGCACTCGAATCGGCGCTGGCGGAACACCAGGCGCGGGATGCTCAGCTTGCGGCTCAGGAAAAGGCATGTCGCGATGAGCATGCCGAGGGCGAACTTCGCCACATGGTCGGCGAATATGACAGCGCGCAGTGGGACCAGGTGCGAATTGGTCACGAAGCGCTGCTGGCGCGACTTGCGAGCGAACGGCAGGGGATCGCAGCGGACCTCACGAATGTCCAGCGGAGTCTCGTGGGCACTGCCGAAGCGGCGCAGCGTCTTCGGGCACTTGGTGGCGACGTCGACGCGTCGGCGTTCACATCGCGTGATGAATCGCCGACTCCCGCCATCCTGGCTGCGATGCAGGAGCCGGCCAATGCGTCACCTGCACCGGTGGTGGCGCCCGAACCTGCGCCCGTCCTGCCGAACCCGAATACCTATCGTGCTACGCCCGCCTCCCCGCCGCCGGAGTTGATGGATCGTCGCACGCAGCTGGACGACCTTGGCTTCCTGCGGAGCTCGCCGCGGCCCGCCCCGCATGAAAATGGCGCCGAGTACCAATCAGCCCCAACTGCTGTTGCCGCGCGTCCGATCGAGTCTCCGGTACTTCGAATTGTTCCTGATGAGTCTGCCTCCGCGTCGTCAGCACCGGTTGCGCCGATTGCGGCGGCCGTCGACTCGGCCAAGACGCTCCGCTGTTCCGAATGCGGCACGATGAATTATGCGACGGAATGGTACTGCGAGCGGTGTGGTGGTGAATTGGCCGTCATCTAGCGCCGGCAGCAGGAGCGGAAACGCAAACGGGCGAACCACCTGGTTCGCCCGTTTGCGTTTCGGTCGCACAACTGCGCCAGTTCAGGCCGCAGCGGCGATTGCGCGCTTGGCCATCCGGCTCTTCTGCCGGGCAGCGGCGTTCTTGTGGATCAGTCCCTTTCGGGCTGCACGATCAAGCAGCGTGGTAGCCACACCACGCACCTCGGCCGACGCACCCTCAACCTTGGCCTTCTTGAGGGCGGTGCGCAGCGCGGAACGCTGCGCGCGATTGCGTGCCTGAGCGGCACGCGACTTCCGCATATTCTTCTTCGCGGAGGCGATATTCGGCACCGAAGACTCCAATTCAAAAAATGAGTACGATTCGCCCGTGTTGGACGAACCGCGAAAGATAGACGGAAGGGGCAGGGTGTCAATCTTCCGTGCTGTCTTGGCCGGGAGCCAAGGCCCTCTTAGGTTGCCATGCTGCTTTAGTTTCTGCCACAAGCCCATCGTTTCTGGGCCTCGGCGGATCCGCCGCCACCCTGTCGCCCCCAGCCGTTCCGCGTGCCCCCCTTCCTCGCCGCCTGTCCAAGCCTTCGCGCGCGCGTCGGCGCTACCGCCGCGCTCGGGCGTCGTTCGGCATGAGCGCGGAGACGACGATGGTCGACGCACCGGCACCGGTGGCCGGTTCGGCGCCAGGCCTCGGTGTGGGGCCTGAGGAGCGGAGCGAGCCAGCCCCCGAGCCGGTTGCCCCGGTCGGATTTCTCGTTGATCTGCCCGCATTCGCCGGGCCACTCGACCTGTTGCTGTCGCTGATTCGCGATGAGAAGGTCGACATCTACGACATTCCGATCGCTCGCATCGCAAAGCAGTTTCTGCTCCGGATCCGCGTGCTGCAGCTGAACGATGCGGCGGAGTATCTGGAGTTGGCGGCGCGGCTGCTGCGGATCAAGGCGCAGATGCTGTTGCCGCGGCACGGAGAGGCGGAGACCTGGGAAGATCCGCGTGCAGAGCTCGTGCGACGGCTGCTCGAGTATCAGCAGATGCGCGAAGTGGTCGACATTCTCGAGCGCCGCGGCGACGAGCGTCGGAGCCGGTTTGCGCGTGCGTATCTCCCCGAATCCGCCGAGCTCGCGTTGGCACCCCTGTCGCTGTCGCTTGGCGAACTGCTGACCGCGGTCGACCGCATTCTTCGGGTCACGAAGGAACCCACCGTTCATACCGTCGTTGCACGGACTCTCGACGTGGCCGGCGCAATTTCAATGGTGCGGAGTCTGATCGCGACACGGCGCAACGCGCGCTGGGGCGAATTGGTGGCACGCGATGCCGAGCCGTGGCAGATCCTGTCCATGCTGCTCGCATTGCTGGAACTCGCAAAGCTGGGGGAGTTGCGACTCGCCCAGCCGCGCCCCTTTGCATCTGTCGAGATAGAGCATGATTCCACTGGCGAAACTGCTTGAAGCGGCGCTCTTCGCGAGCGCACGACCCATTCCCGCGGACGAACTGAGTGCGCTCGCGCCGGAGGCAAGTCCGGCCGAGATCGCGTCCGCGCTCGACACGTTGCGCGAGCACTACGACGTGGACGGGCATGGCGTCGAACTGGCCGAGATTGGCGGTGGTTGGCAGATCCTGACGCGTGCGGAGTACACGGAGGCGATTGAACGTGCGCAGCTCGCGGCTCGGCCGCAGCGCTTGTCTGCGGCGGCACTGGAGACGCTCGCGATCATCGCCTATCGCCAGCCGATCGGGCGAACCGAAGTGGAAGAGATTCGCGGCGTCGCCGTGGGCTCGATTCTCAAATCTTTGCAGGAGCGCGCGCTGATCGACGTCGTAGGCCGGGCCGAGGGACTTGGACGACCGTTGCTGTACGGTACGACATCGCTGTTTCTCGAACAGTTCGCGTTGCGGCACCTTGAAGAACTGCCGCGTGCCGATGAGCTGGCCATTGCGTTGCGGCCGTCGCCGCAGCCGCTGTGACCGGCCGACCGCCGCGCCGCACCGGCACGGGGAAGGCACCGCCAAAGCCCCGCGGCGTACAGCCGCCTGGGCGTCCGCCGGCGAAAGGCACTCGGACGCCGCTAGGACCGGAAGCGCGCGACCCGCGAAAGCGGAGCCCGCGGAAGAAGCCGGGCCCAGTGGCGCGCACCGAAGCCCCGCTCGTGCCGACCGTCGTCAAGACGCCGAAGGACGCGCGCGAGACGATGCGTTTGCAGCGCTTTCTGGCACGGGCGGGTGTGACGTCGCGTCGTCAGGCGGAGACGCTGATCACGAATGGGCAGGTGACCGTCAATGGGACGGTGGCCACGCTCGGGTCGAGTGTCGACCCGATGCAGGACGTGGTGATGGTCGACGGGAGCAGGGTCCGGATGTCGGAGACGGTCACGTGGCTCGTCCTGAACAAGCCGGCGGGCGTCGTCACCACCCGCACCGATCCGGAGGGGCGCGACACGGTCTTCGATCTGGTGCCGAACGTCCCCGGCCTCACCTACGTCGGTCGGCTCGACTACATGACGGACGGGGTTCTGGTCATGACCAGCGACGGGCGGGCGGCGCACGTCCTGACGCATCCGAGCCGCGAGGTCTCACGCACCTATGAAGCCGTCGTGCAAGGAGCCGCCATGGCGGCGCTGGACCAGCTCCAGGCCGGCGTGGAACTCGATGACGGCCTCGTGTTAGTAGATGCAGCGAACGTGGACAAGCTGGGACGCAGCCGGTGGTTGCTGACGCTGACCCTGCATGAGGGACGAAACCGGGAGGTCCGTCGTCTGTGTGAGGCGGTGGGCTTGTCCGTCGAGAAACTGACGCGGGTCAAGTTCGGCCCGGTCGCGCTCGGCGATCTGGCCAGCGGCAAGTGGCGAGCACTGACGCAGACCGAGTTGCGTGGGTTGGCAATCCGCGGTGACGTGCGCAAGTAGGTGCGCGGGCATACTGGACACGAGTCCTCACTTTCAGGCTGGAGAACGCGCGCATGACGGCGGTGCCACTTCCTGCGACGACCCCGACCGGGGTGGCAGCGGTGCAGGCGATTCTGACACAGGTGGCGCGGCGGGTCGTGGGGCAGGACGCGATGGTCGAGCGCCTGCTGATCGGACTGTTGACGGGCGGCCATGTGTTGCTCGAGGGCGTGCCAGGACTGGCCAAGACGCTCACCGTGCGCACGCTGGCGGAGACCATCCACACCACGTTCCGCCGAATTCAGTTTACGCCGGACCTGCTCCCCGCGGACGTCGTCGGCACGCAGATCTTCGATCAGGCGTCGGGTGAGTTCCGCACCAAGCGTGGTCCGATTTTCGCAAACATCGTGCTCGCCGACGAAATCAACCGTGCGCCGGCCAAGGTGCAGGCGGCGCTGCTCGAGGCGATGCAGGAGCGCCAAGTGACCATCGGTGGCACGACGTATCCGCTCGCCGAACCCTTTCTCGTCCTCGCGACGCAGAATCCGATCGAGCAGGAAGGGACATATCCGCTGCCCGAAGCGCAGGTCGATCGGTTCATGATGAAGCTGCGTGTCGAGTATCCGACGCGCGCGGAAGAGAAGGAAATCATGCGACGGATGTCGTCTGGCGAAGACATCCCGATTGCGGTCGCGGCCACGCCGCAGACGATCCTTGCCGCCCGCCGCGAGATCGCGGCGCTGCATCTTGACGAGCGCATCATGGACTACATCGTCGAACTGGTGCACGCCACCCGCGTTCCGGCCGAGGCGGGACTGCCGACGCTCGCGCCGCTGATCGAGTACGGCGCATCGCCTCGTGCGACGATTGCGCTGGCGCAGGCGTCGCGCGCGCATGCGTACCTGCGTGGCCGCACCTTTGTGCTGCCCGACGACGTGAAGGCGATCGCGCCTGACGTGCTCCGGCATCGGGTGGTGACGACGTTCGAGGCGGAGGCGCAGCGCATCACCAGTGACGAGATCGTGCGCCGGATTCTGGCGGCGGTGGCGGCGCCGTGATCCTGCCATGGCGCCGTACCGCCCGAGCGGTGCGACCGCCCGTTGCGACCGCCAGCGAGACCCTCGGTGCGCCCGCTCCGCTCGAGATTCTCGAGCAGGTGCGGCGGCTCGAGCTCCGGATGCGCCGGCTCGTCAACTCCCGCTTTGCCGGCGACTATCGATCCGTCTACAAGGGGCAGGGCATGGAGTTCGCGGAGGTGCGCGAGTACCAGCCTGGCGACGAGGTGCGCAGTATCGACTGGAACGTGACCGCGAGGCTGCAGAAGCCGTATGTGAAGCGCTACGTCGAGGAGCGCGAGTTGACGGTGTTGCTGCTGATCGATTGTTCGGCCTCCGCGCACTTCGGCACGCGTGTTCGATTCAAGGATGATGTCGCCTTGGAAGTGGCTGGTGTGCTGGCGCTCTCTGCACTGCGCAACAACGATCGCGTGGGTGTGGTGGCGTTCACGGATCGGGTGGAGCACGCCGTTCCGCCGCGGAAGGGGCGGCGCCACGGCCTTCGCCTGTTGCGCGACCTGTTGTCGCTCCGACCGATCGGCCGGCGGACAGATATCGCGTTGGCGTGTGAGCAGGCGCAACGGCATCTGTCCCATCGATCACTGATCTTCGTGATCTCCGATTTTCGAGATGCACAGGCGGAGCATTCGCTGCGCCGCCTTGCCGCGCGCCACGAAGTCGTCGTCATCACGATCGACGACCCGGCTGAACATGTGCTTCCGGCGGCGGGCGTGCTCGTGCTGGCCGACCCCGAGACTGGTGAACGCATCGAAGTCGATTCCGGCGACGCCGCCTTCCGGGCGCGCTACGCGGCCGCCGCGAGCGCCGCCGATGCGCAGCGTTTGGCGATGTTCGCTCGCAGTGGAGTGACGACAATCGTATTGCGCACGAACGAAGGAATTGTCGAGCCGCTGCGGGAATTCTTTCGCCGCGCCCGACCCGGCGCGCGTCGGCATGCCTGAGCGTCGGGCACTCGCCCTCGCGGTGATGTTGATCGCCGCGCTCGTGCCCGGTGCTGAGGCGCAGCAGCCGAGCGATTCGCTCGGGCGCGTCACGGCGCGCGTGATCCCCGATACCGTCACGGTCGGGCAACCTTTTGTGGTGTCACTTCGCGCCATTCCTCCACGGGGGCGACAGGCCGTTGCGCCCGCGGTGCCGGACACCGGCGGACTGGTCGAACCGCTGGATCCAGCCAATGTACTTCGACGTGGTGACACGCTCATCGTTCGATACCGTCTGATTGCATGGGAACCCGGCGTGCTGACGATTCCGCTTGGCCCGGTTCTGATGCGCCGTGATTCGAGTGAAGTCTCGGTGCCGCTCGACGTGCGCGTGGTGGTAGCGTCGGTTCTTCCCGCCGAAGCGGCGAAGCGTGTGCCGCGCAATGCGCGGGAGCTCTTTCCAGTCGCAGCGCGGTGGTGGCAGCGTTGGTGGCAGTGGATGCTGATACTGCTGGCCACACTCGCAGCGGTGTACCTCTTCGAGCGCTGGCGGCGACGCGAGCGCACCCCGACAAGCGATGTGGCGGCACCGCTGGCAGTGGCCGAGACTGCGTTCGGCAGGCTCGATGCCCGACGCTTGCTTGCCGCAGGCGAGAGCGGGCGGCATGTCGCACTCTCAGCGGAGATCGTGCGTCAGTATCTTGCGACGGTAGAACCTTCATTGGCGTTGGCACTGACGAACGCTGAGTTGCTGAAAGCCGTTGCGCCGATTCCTGGCATGCCGGACCGCCAGCTGGCTCGGCTGCTGGATGAGGTGGATGCCGTGCGCTTCAGTGGCACACCGGTCGATGATGCGACAGGGCAGCGCGCAGGCAACATGGCCCGCGAGTTGGTGCGAGACATCGATCGCGTACGGTCGGCGATAGGCCAGCAGGTCGCGTCATGACGACCGCCCTCCAGCAGTGGGTGAGTGGGCTTGGCATCGCCATCGGCGTCCCATGGGCACTCGTCGCATTGCTTGCGTTGCCTCTGGTCTGGTGGGTGAGGAGGAAGCTCGCCATTCGTGCGATGCCGTTCGCGCCGCTGGACATCGTGGTGAAAGCCGAGCCAAAACCCAGCCGTGTGCGCCGTTGGATGTTCCGGCTACGCCTGATCGGTCTGGTTGGCTGTGCCCTCGCACTCGCACATCCGTACGCGCGCGGTGGCGAGCGGAGCGAGACTCGCGATGGCATCGACATCATGCTCGCGTTCGACATTTCGAGCTCGATGCTGGCGGAGGACTTCCAGCCGCAGAATAGACTCGAAGTTGCGCGCGCGAAGGTGAAGGAGTTCGTCACGCTTCGTGAGTCGGATCGGATTGGTGTCGTGTCCTTCTCGGGCGAGGCGCTGACGCAGGTGCCGCTGACGGCGGATCATCGACTGGTGCTGGCCGCCATCGATCAGCTGCAACCCGGTCAGCTCGAGGATGGAACGGCCATCGGAACCGCGATCGCCACCGCGTCGAATCGACTTCGCGCGTCCGGCGGCAGTTCACGCGTGCTCGTCCTGCTGACGGATGGCGTCAACAATCGCGGACAGGTTGACCCGCGCACCGCGGCGCGCGCTGCCGCCGCGTTCGGAATCCGTATCTATGCAATCGGCGTTGGTACCGAAGGTATGGCGCCAGTGCCAGTCGGTCGCGGCTTGTTCGGCCTGCGTTACGAGACGCAGCGCGTCGAGATCGACGATGCGCTGCTGACGGAGGTGGCCAATGCCACCGGTGGGCGATACTTCCGTGCCAAGGATGCGGCGGCGCTCGCACGTGTCACTCGTGAGATCGATCGTCTGGAACGTACGCCGACGATGGCCCGGCGATCGCTGCCCCGGTCGGAGTGGTACGTCGTGCCGGCGGCGATTGCGTTGGGTGCGCTGCTGCTCGAGGCGTGGCTGCTGCTGCGCCGGGGGCCGATTCCATGAACTCGCTGGTGCTGCAGGCGCTCGATCTCTTCGCTCGCCGCTGGATGCTGCCATTTGCCGTGCTCGCGGGTCTGGCGGTGGGCTGGATCGGGTGGCGGATTGACGCCCGACGACGGTCGAGGCTTGCACAGTTGGGCGACGTGTCGGTCATCGAGCGCCTCGTGCCCGGACGGTCAGCCGGATTGAGGCCGGTGACTCGTGCAGTCCTGCTCGGCCTCTCCGCATTGTGTCTCGGTTGCGCGCTCGCCGGACCGCGATGGGGCGCCCGTGAGGAGCGGCGCCGTGATCTGGGCGTGGACATCGCGCTCGTGCTCGACGTGTCGGCGTCGATGCTGGCCGTGGACGAAGGCATCTCACGTCTTGAGCGGATGAAGACGGATGTACGCCGGTTGCTCGCGACGATGCCTGCCGCTCGCGTTGCGCTGATCGTGGTGGCGGGGCGCGCGTACACACTCACCCCGCTGACGCCGGATCACGATGCACTCGGTCTCTTTCTCGACGGGCTCGATCCGGGGATGGTGAGTCAGGGTGGGACCGCCCTGGCTGCGGGCGTGACACAGGCAACGCAGCTGCTGGGTGTCAGTCGAGATGGGAGTGACCGGGCCCTGGTCGTGATGAGCGATGGCGAGACGTGGGATGACGAAGGGGAGATTGCGACGGCTGCCAAGGCCGCCGGTGAGGCCCGGCTTGCAGTGGTGACGGTCGGCTACGGAACCGCCGCAGGCGCCACGATCCCGTTGGCCGACGGCAGCATCAAGCGCGATGGCGACGATCGTCCCGTGATCACGCGCGCAAATTCCGCAACCCTCGAAGGCATTGCCCGACTGGCCGATGGCGTGTTTGTCGACGGCGTGTCGGCCGATCGCCCGGGCCGGGTGCGTACGGCGTTGCGCAGGCTGCGGCAGACCGAGCGTGTCTACAACGCCGGCACTTCGCCGATTCAGCGGTACGCGGTCTTCCTCTGGCCCGCATTCTTTCTGCTGCTGTTCGACGCCATCTTCGCCGAGCGTGGCCGTCGGGGTGCCGGCGGGGCGCTCGCCGGTGCGTTGTTGCTCGCTGCTTCAATCGCACTGACGTCGGCGCCCGTCCTTGCGCAGACGGTCGGCGAAGCGTCTGATGCGATTGGGCTGATGAACCAGCGGCGATTCAATGACGCTGTGCGCCTCTTGCGCGAAAGAATCAGCGGTGGCGATCGGACGCTGCGCAGTCAATACAACCTTGGCACAGCGCTGCTCGAGGCGGACTCCGTCGCGACGGCGACCGAGCTGCTCGATCGGGTGGTGACAATCGCTCCTGATGCCGACCTCCGGTATCGAGCGCTGTTCAATCTCGGGCTGGCCAATCTGCGTCGCGCGAGAGGCATGCCGGAGAGTGGAGCAGCGCCGTACTTCGCGGCGGCCGTTGCTGCGTACAAGCGCGCATTGCGCACACGGACGGACGATCCGGATGCGAAGTGGAATCTGGAACTGGCAATTCGTGAGCAACAGAAGGGTGGAGGTGGCGGAGGCGGTGGCGGTGGTGGTTCCGGCGGCGGAGGGCGGCAACCGCCACCACCCGTGCCACCACAGGGCAAGCGCCAGCAGGAACTCGACAAGCAACGCGCCGAGGCCGTACTGAACAGCGCAGCGCGCGATGAGCGTGACGTCCAGACTCGTCGGCAGCGTGACGGGCAGCGGCGGGAAGCATCGGTGGGGCGTGACTGGTGAGCGCGCCACTCGGAGTGCTGTTGCAGATTGCGGTCTCGGTGCAAGTCGCCGACACGATTCCTGCGCGAACCGCGGTCCCGGTGACGGTGCGCGCTACTGCCCCGGGCAACACCGCGCCCAGGTTGTCGCTGCCAAACGCCAACGGTGCCAGCTTGCAACTCGTGGCCGATGTCACGCGACTCGGCGGCGGCTTCGGGCAAGCGATCGCGACGCGTGAGACGCGATACCTGCTCAGAGCCTCCGCTCCCGGCACGCTCACATTGTCACCTGTGGTTGCTACCCTTGGCACGCAGCAAGCCGTCAGCCTGAGCAGGACGGTCATCGTACGACCGCCGCCGACGAATGCTGTGCCGGCAATCGTCTCGCGTGCCCCGGTGTCGCGCAGTACGGAGGTGAATTTCCACTCGCTGGTGACACCGGACACCGTCTGGGCTGGTGAACAGGCGACGCTGCAGGTCGGGATCTTCATCGACGACGAACTGCGCGCCCGCCTCCAGCGCAACCCGGAGTACGTAGGGCCATCGGTCGATGGCGCAGTGGCGTACGAACTGCCAGTCGCCAACGACGCACTGCCGAGCCGCGAGGTCGGTGGTGCGCGCTATCGACCGTTCATCTTCGCTCGCGCGCTCTTTCCGTTGCGTGCGGGGCTGCTCGTGATTCCACCCGCACGGCTCAGCTACACGCTGGGTTCTGCAGGAACGATGTTCGGTCGACAGGAGCGGCAGTCAACGTCGACTCCGGCAAGATCCGTTGTCGTACGCGAGCTGCCGGTGGAGGGCAGGCCGGCATCGTTTGCCGGTGCGGTCGGTGTGTATGCACTGAGCGCAACTGTCGACAAAGGCGCTGGTCGAGTCGGAGATGCCGTTCAGCTCTCGGTCCGCGTCGAGGGGGTCGGCAACGTGAAGCTGCTGCCCGCTCCGAAGATCACGATCGCCGACGTCACGGTCAGTGACGCGGGCGAGTCGATTGCGGTTGACACTACGGACCTGCTCGTTCGCGGAAGCAAGACATTTCGTTTCCTGCTGACGCCGCGTCGCGACGGCGAGCTCTCGCTCGGCGCCATCAAGTATTCGTTCTTCAACCCGGTTCGCGCCGGCTACGAGGAGGCGACGGCTGCGCTTGGCGCGCTGCGCGTGGCACCTGGGACGACGATCTCCGAGGCGTCGGATGAGGCGGCGCAGGCGCCACTCGAACTCGTGGGATGGAGCGCGCAGACGGAATCCGACGTCACAGAACGGTGGTGGTATCGGGTGCTCTTCGCCGCACTTGGTCTGCCGTGGCTGGCGCTCGTCGCGCGGCGGCTGTGGCGGGTGGTCCCACGCCGGGAACCCCGTGAACGTCGCCGGTCGGCCCGCGGTATTCCCGTTGGCGCGCCGCCGACATCCGCCAACATGCGACGCGCCTTCATCGAACGGCTCGCGCCACTGGTCCAGCTGCGCAGTGACGAGCCGTTCGCCGTGCCGGATGTCGTTCGCCGGCTTCGCCGCGCCGGCGTGACTCCGGATGCCGCTGAGGCGGCCGGCGCTCTGCTGCTGCGACTTGACCTCCTGACCTTTGGGAATTCGGCACCCGTCGACGACGATGTGCTTCGCATACTTGCGAGTGAATCTGAAGCAGTTCACGAACAGCTGAGCGACGAACTGTCCGGCAAGGTGAGGAGTCGCCTCAAGGCGACACTACGCGCACTGGTGCTGATCGGCGGTGCAGGGGCCGCGCTTTCTCAACCGATGACGGCTCAGCCGCGTCGGTTTTCAGAGGCGATCAGCGACTATCGTGCGCAGCGATATACCGAGGCCGCGATCGGCTTTGCCGAATCGCTGGCCGAGTCACCGACGAGTGCTTCTGCGTGGACGAACCTTGGCGCAGCGCAGTGGATGCGGGCCGACACGGCTGGCGCCGTGCTCGCATGGCAGCGAAGCGCTCGCCTTTCGCCACGTCACAATCCAGCCGTGGAACGACTCCGAACCATGTCGTCATCCACCGACATTCGAGTTGCGCTCGTGCCAATGACAGCCAACGCTGCGTGGTCACTGCTGCTCGGCGCGACGATCGTGCTCTCGCTCGCTGGCGCTGTCTGGCGTTGGAGCAACAGGAGGATCAGCAACGGTGCGCTCGTCGTCGCCAGCGTCGTGATTGCCGTGTGCGCCGCGTTGGCGGTCGCGGCGCAGCGTTCTGCGCTCGGCGATGGTCTGGTGCTGATCCGCCGCGATGTCGCCTTGCGCCGAGAGCCCGTGCTGGCGGGTGAGGCGGCTGCGCGCGCTCGCGCTGGCGAGCTGGCTGTCGTCACGGATTCGAGCGCGTCGTGGGTGCAGGTCGCCGCATCGGGTGGGAGGAGTGGCTGGGTCGAGACGGACGCCATCCGGTCGCTGGCTCTGGCAGATGGGCGCACGGTTGCGCTGGCCGAAGCGAGAACCATCGACGAGTCTGCGGCTAGATTTGATCCATGAGCCGCATCGCCATCCTTGCAACCGCCGTTGCGGACCAGATCGCTGCTGGCGAGGTGGTCGAACGACCGGCCTCCATCGTCAAGGAACTGGTGGAGAATGCGCTTGACGCCGGTGCCACGGAGATCGGGATCGAGGTTGAAGACGGCGGGCGCGGAATGATCCGCATCCGTGATGACGGCGTCGGCATGTCTCCCGCCGAGGCGTCGTTGGCGCTGGCTCGTCACGCCACGTCGAAGATCCGCACCGCGGACGATCTCGTGGGTGTGGCAACATTCGGCTTTCGCGGCGAAGCGCTGCCCGCCATCGCCTCTGTCTCGACACTCGTGCTCGAGACATCCGAGGTCGATGGCGGCGGCACGCGAGTGACGGTGGCGCAGGGGACGCATCTGCGCACGGAACAGATCGCGCGCAGGCGTGGCACGACCATCACGGTGACGGAGCTCTTTCATGCGGTTCCGGCACGACGAAAGTTTCTGAAGAGTGCGCGCGGGGAATGGCGCGCAATTGCCGAGCTGCTGGCGTCGATTGCCTTGGTGCGCCGTGATGTGCGCCTCTCGGCCACCCACGATGGCAAGCCGGTGTTCTCGGTTGTCCCTGCCCGGACCTGGCGCGAGCGACTCGCAGGCGTCTGGTCTGGCATCACGCCGCAGACGATGCTCGACGTGGACGATGTGCAAGGGGCGATTCATGTTCGCGGTCTGGTCGAGCAGCCTGCCAATGTGGGTCTTGGCGCACGACGCATTTTCCTGATGGTCAATGGTCGTGCGATCCGGGACACCGGTATCGTGCGTGCCGCCGAAGCCGCGTATCAGTCGACGATCGCTGCCGGGTCGCGACCGTCGCTGGCGCTGGATCTCCGGGTTCCCGGCGACGCGGTCGACGTGAACGTGCACCCTGCCAAGGCAGAGGTTCGTTTTCATGACCGATGGGGTGTCGAACGCGTCGTGGAGGGCGCGGTGCGACGTGCGCTCGGCGTTGCGGCTGCGGCGCCGCTATTTGCCTCGCGATTCGGGGGAGAGCGTGTGTGGTCTCCCGGGGTGTCGACCACCGACATCGGCGCCCTGCGAACGGTCGCGATGGCGTCGCCGCTCTTTGCGCACGCCGAGGTCCTGCCCGCCGGCAACGACTTCACGGCCTCCCCCGCCTCGCCAGAATCGCCGGTCGAGGTTCCGCCGCTGCTGCAGCTGCGACGCACGTATCTGCTTTTTGAGCGTGACGATGGCGTCGTCCTGATCGACCAGCACTCGGCACACGAGCGTGTGTTGTACGAACGACTGATGACGCGACTCAACGGCGGTGACGTAAGCGTTCAGACACTGCTCTTTCCGCTGACGCTCCACCTGAGCGCGGCCGAAGCCGATGCCTTCGAGGCGCACCGCGATGCGTTCGTCGCGCTGGGATTCGGTATCGAGGGGTTTGGTGGACAGACGCTGGTCGTGCAAAGCGTCCCGATGCCGCACCATCGCTTTGACGCAGAGCGCGCCTTGCGCGAAACACTGGCGTCGCTGGCCGGTGATCGAATCGCGAGCACGGCGACTCGACACGAGCGACTGGCGATGACGGTGGCATGCAAGGCCGCGGTGAAGTCAGGCGATCTGCTCTCTGTCTCCGAAATGCGCGCCTTGTTCGTCGATCTGGCGCGGACCACGCTCCCGGCGCACGACGTGCATGGACGTGCCACCATCGTGCAGCTCAGCTGGGACGAGCTGGATCGGCGGTTCGGACGTGCGTGACGTCGCGATCATCTGTGGCCCGACAGCGGCTGGCAAATCCGCCATCGCGATGGCGCTCGCCGAGCGCGCTGGTGCGATGCTCGTCAGCGCCGACTCCCGTCAGGTGTACCGCGGATTCAATATTGGCACGGCCAAGCCAAGCGAGGCGGACCTGCAGGCAGTGGAGCACCGCGGTGTCAGCATCATCGACCCGAGCGAGCGCTACTCAGCCGCGCAATGGAGCGAAAGTGCGACCGCCTGGCTCGACGACGCCGCCGTACGCAGTGTTCCGGTGATCATCGTCGGTGGGACTGGATTCTATTTGCGTGCCCTCGAGTCTCCGCTGTTCGAGTCGCCGCCGCTGAATCCGGACGATCGTCGTGAGGTGCTGAGCCGGCTCGATTCGCTCAGTACCGACACACTGAGGACGCGCTGTTCCTCGGTTGATCCCGGCCGGGCACATCTTGGTCGTACGCAGTTGTTGCGTGCGCTCGAAGTTCACGAGCTCACCGGGCGACCGCTGAGCCTTTGGCTCGAAGAGTGCGCGAGACCGGCACGCTTCCGGGGGCACTATCTGGTGGTGGATCCCGGTGCTGCCCTTCGCGTGCAGATCGCTGACCGGGTCAGACAGATGCTGGAGGCTGGATGGGAGCAGGAGATCGAGCAGCTCGCGGACGACGTGCCTGCGGACGCGCCGGCGTGGAACGCGTGTGGCTACGCTGTCCTTCGTGATGCGATGGCGGGCGGCATGTCGCGTCGCGACGCGATCGATCGCACCATCGTGGATACGCGACAGTATGCGAAGCGGCAGCGGACCTGGTTTCGCCATCAGCTACCCGCCGGCCGCGTGACGGCGCTCGATCCGGCGGCGCCGGATGCGTTCGCGCAAGCTGCAACTTGGTTGAACTCTGCCACTCTGTCGGAGCATCTGTGAAAATCGGTATCACCTGCTACCCCACGTATGGTGGCTCGGGAGCCATGGCGACCGAGCTTGGCATCGCGCTCGCATCGCGTGGGCATGAGATTCACTTCATCACATATGCGCAGCCGTTCCGGCTGCCGGCATTTCTGCCGCGCGTGTTTTTCCATGAGGTCGACGTCGGGCGCTACCCCCTCTTCGAGTATCCGCCGTACGATCTGGCGCTGGCTGTCCGGATGCACGAAGTCGTCCGCAGTGCCCGGCTCGATGTGCTGCATTGTCACTACGCCATTCCGCACGCCACCAGTGCCTGGATCGCGCGCGAGATGTTGCGCGAGTCTGGCGACGACGTGGCGGTGGTCACCACGCTGCACGGTACCGACATCACCATCGTCGGTCAGGATCCGTCGTACTGGGCGATCACGAAGTTCTCGATCGAAAAGTCGGATCGTATCACCGCGGTCTCCGAACATCTGCAACGCGAGACCGTGAACGCCTTCGGGTGCGCCGGCTGCACGGTCGACGTCATTCACAACTTCATCGACCCGATGGTCTACGACCGTCGACGGTACCCGGGTGCCCTCGCCGGGATGGTGGCCGCGCCTGGCAAGGTGCTGATGCACATCAGCAACTTCCGTGCGGTCAAGCGAACAGTCGATGTCATCCGGATCTTCGCACGGGTGTCGGCTGCGATCCCGGCCACGCTGGTGATGGTGGGCGACGGGCCGGACCGGGGAATGGCGCAGGACGAGGCACGGATGCTGGGCGTTGCCGACCGGGTGCAGTTTCTCGGTCGGATTGAGAACGTCGCTCCGCTGCTTTCGTCGGCCGACCTGTTTCTCCTCCCATCGGAGAACGAGTCCTTCGGACTCTCGGCGCTCGAGGCGCTGGCCTGTGGTGTGCCTGTCGTCGCGTCCAGCG
Organism: Gemmatimonadales bacterium; assembly: GCA_038215035.1. Lineage (GTDB taxonomy): Bacteria > Gemmatimonadota > Gemmatimonadetes > Gemmatimonadales > Gemmatimonadaceae > JACMLX01. The sequence goes on from JBBQRH010000021.1 coordinate 25,470, forward strand.
CCGGGGGTATTCCTGAGGTCATTCAGGAAGGCGTGACCGGCGCGCTGCTGCCGGTCGGCGATGTCGACGGGATGGCGTCGGCTGCTATCCGAATCCTCTCGGACAGCACCGTCTGGGATCGGATGAGTGTGGCCGCTGCTGCCGATGCGCGTCTCAGGTTCAGCGAGAGCCGTGTCATCGGGCAGTATGAGGCGATCTACGAAGACGCGTTGGCGGTGGCAGCATCCCGCCGGCGTCTCCGGGTCGCAGCGGCCGCGGCAGTCAGTGCTCGCTAGTGTGGCGTCGCCGAAGCGCTGTGGCACAAGGACGCCCCCGACTGCCACGAGACTTCGGTGATACTACACTAGGCTTTCCAACGGCCGGCGGCGCATGCCGTTGGCGCAATGTCCTACCTCCCCGCTATGAACCTCTTTCAAGCGCTCGTTCTTGGCGTCGTCCAGGGCCTCGCCGAATTTCTGCCGATCAGTTCTTCCGCACACCTGAGCCTCGTCCCGTTCATTTTCGGCTGGACGGATCCCGGCCTCGCCTTCGATGTCGCGTTGCATCTCGGGACGCTGGCCGCCGTGCTCTGGTATTTCCGCCAGCAGTGGATTGATCTGACGAAGGCCGGGTTCCAGATCCTTCGCACGCAGCGCATCGAGGGTGTCGAGCAATGGCGCGCCGTCTACATCATCATCGCGACCATTCCGGGAGCGATTGCCGGTGTGCTCCTGCAGAAGTATGCCGAGACGGTCTTTCGCAATCCGCTCATCACTGCGTTCACGCTGATCATCCTTGGCGTATTGCTCTGGGCGGCCGATCGGTGGGCACCGCAGAAGCGCGTACTGGCAGGGCTGCGATGGACTGATGCATTGACGATTGGCCTGGCGCAGGTCTGTGCGCTGGTGCCGGGTGTGTCGCGGTCCGGGTCGACGATGACGGCCGGCCGCGCACTCGGCTTTGACCGCACCAGTGCGGCCACCTTCAGCTTTCTGATGTCGATGCCGATCACCGCCGCTGCCGCTGTGGTGAAGGTGCCGGAAGCACTTCGCGAAGGCATCACGATGCCGATCGTCGTTGGCATTCTTGCCTCCGGTATCAGCGGCTGGCTCGCGATCTCCGTCCTGTTGAAGTACGTCTCGTCGAAGAGTTTCGGCGTCTTCGCCGTGTATCGCGTGATCCTCGGCCTGCTGATTCTCACCCTGATCTACACGCGACAGGGAGGAGTCTGACGGGCACCGCACTGCCGGCCTATGATGGTATCGCGTGCGAGGAGCTCTGCACGCGAGCTGGCGCTGCGCGCGTGGTGGCGGTCGATCACTGCCCGAGCACCATGGACATCGCGCATGCGGGCGCCGGGGATGGCGCACCGCACGGCACCGTGGTGGTGGCCGAATCGCAGAAAGCAGGGCGGGGCCGATCAGGGAAATCGTGGACGTCACATCGGGGCGCAGGTGTCTGGACCAGTGTGCTCCTCCGACGCGCCGCCGTTGCGCCCCCCGGCGTCCTCAGTCTGCGCGTCGGCCTCGCGCTGGCGGATGCGCTGGACCGGTACACGTCAGTCGCAACGCAGCTGAAGTGGCCAAATGATCTGTTTCTTGGCGGCCGCAAGCTGGCCGGCATACTCACCGAAGCGCGATGGCGCGGCCCGCAGCTGGAGTGGATTGTTGTCGGTGTTGGTGTGAATCTGCAGCATGCGGGCACCGCACCGGATACGGCGAGTCTCGGTGCCGGCGCCGCACCCGCATCGGTACTGGTGGACGTCGTGCGCGCGGTGCTCTCGGCAAGTGTGATCGCGGGTGAACTCTCTGACCGCGAGCTGGCGGCGTTTACACGCCGCGATCTTGCGCTGGGGCGGCAGGTGACGTCACCGTTGCCGGGCCGTGTGGCGGGAATCGACAGCCGTGGCGGGATTCGTGTGCAGACTGCGAGCGGTGAGCGTGTGGCTGTTTCCGGTTCACTCATTTTCAGCCCTTCTCTGTCGGAGTAGCGCGATGCTGCTGGTCTGCGATGTGGGTAACACCGAAACGACGATCGGCCTCTCGGATGGCGGTCGGATCGTCGCGCACTGGCGTGTGATGACGGGTGCCGCCAGGACCCCCCACGAGTTTGCCGTCCTGCTGCGCTCTCTGCTCGCCCTCGAGGACATGACCGTCGAGCGTGTGCACGGCGCGGCGATCGGCTCCGTGGTGCCGGCCGTCACCGCGCCGCTGAGCGAGGGAATTCAGCTGGGGTTCGGTGTGGCGGTGTTGGTCATCGATGCAAGCAGTGCGCTACCGCTCACGCTGGATGTGGATGAACCGCAAACGGTGGGTGCCGACCGCCTGCTGAACACCCTCGCAGCGAGCCGCATCTATGAACGCGATTGCATCGTCGTCGATCTCGGCACGGCGACGACCTACGATTGCATTACGCGGGATGCGGTGTTCCTCGGTGGCGTGATCGCGCCGGGCGTCCTGACGTCACTCGACACGCTGACGCGTCGCACCTCGAAACTGCCAGCGACGGAACTGCGCGCTCCCGGCAGGGTGATCGGGCGGCGGACAGAAGAGTGCATCCGCTCGGGGGTGGTGTTCGGGGCGGTCGACGCAATCACCGGGATCGTGGCCCGGATCCGCGCGGAGTGGCCGACGGGCCGGGAACCGTTGGTCATCGGCACCGGGGGGCTGGCCGCCATGCTGGCTCCGTTCTGCCCCACGCTGGAGGTCCTCGACGCCGACCTCACGCTCCGAGGACTGCAGATCGCGCACGATCTGCTCTCCGCCGATCTGGCAGGCCACGCCGCACACGGGGGAGGCTCCGGGCCACCGGTGTAATGTCGTAAAGTGTTAAGGTGGAATGATTTAGCGTGTCGAGCATCCGGTGACTTCGCGCGCTGACTGATCGCTTGACTGGCCTGTCGCATTGACTAGCTTGCATGTGTTAGCAGTCAAGAGCGACGACTGCTAACAAGGCGCGCGTGTCCTGGTCCGCGCGCTTTCTCAGTCACATGTCAGGTCTGGAGGAAGGACGATGACCACCAAGAGTGCCATCGGTGCCAAGGTCACCCCGTTGGCCGATCGCGTTGTCGTGAAGCCGCTCGAAGAAGCGGAGCAGATGCGCGGCGGGCTGTACATCCCCGACACCGCCAAGGAAAAGCCCCAGCAGGGCGAGATCGTGGCCGTTGGTCCGGGCAAGTACGAAGACGGCAAGCTGGCTCCGATGACCGTGAAGGTCGGTGACCGTGTCCTGTACGGCAAGTACAGCGGCACCGAAGTCACGATCGAAGGCGAGAACGTGCTCATTCTCCGCGAGTCAGATGTACTCGCGGTCCTCGCTTAATCGTTTTCGAGGATAGATACATATGGCTGCCAAGGAACTGCATTTCAACGTCGACGCGCGCGCAGCACTCAAGCGCGGTGTCGATCAGCTGGCCGACGCTGTGAAGGTGACGCTCGGCCCGAAGGGTCGGAACGTCGTCATCGACAAGAAGTTCGGTGCACCGACCGTGACCAAGGACGGCGTGACGGTCGCGAAGGAAATCGAGTTGGCCGATCCGCTCGAGAACATGGGCGCGCAGATGGTGAAGGAAGTCGCGACCAAGACGTCGGACAATGCCGGCGACGGCACGACGACGGCGACGGTACTGGCGCAGGCGATCTTCCGTGAAGGCCTCAAGAACGTGACGGCCGGCGTGAACCCGATGGCGCTCAAGCGCGGCATCGACAAGGCTGTCACCGCCGTCGTGGAAGAGCTGAAGCGCATCTCCGTGCCGACCAACGGCCGCAAGGAAATCGCGCAGGTCGCGTCGATCTCGGCCAACAACGACAAGGAAATCGGCGAGTTGATCGCCAGCGCGATGGAGAAGGTCGGCAAGGACGGCGTGATCACGGTTGAAGAGGCCAAGGGCCTCGAGACGACGCTGGAGACGGTCGATGGTATGCAGTTCGACCGCGGCTACGTCTCGCCGTACTTCGTCACCGATCCGGAGAAGATGGAAGCCGTCATGGAAGACTGCTTCATCCTGATCCACGACAAGAAGATCAGCTCGATGAAGGAGCTCCTCCCGGTGCTCGAGAAGGTGGCCCAGACGGGCAAGCCGCTCATGATCATCGCGGAAGACATCGAAGGCGAGGCATTGGCCACGCTGGTGGTGAACAAGCTGCGTGGCACGCTCAAGATCGCCGCCGTCAAGGCGCCGGGCTTCGGTGACCGCCGCAAGGCCATGCTGCAGGACATCGCCGTGCTCACCGCCGGCAACGTGATCAGCGACGAAGTGGGCTTCAAGCTCGAGAACGCAACCCTGGCCGACCTCGGCAAGGCCAAGCGCGTCGTCGTCGACAAGGACAATACGACGATCATCGACGGCGCTGGCGATCACGACCAGATCAAGGGCCGCGAGAAGGAAATCCGGGCCGCGATCGAGAAGAGCACCTCCGATTACGACAAGGAAAAGCTTCAGGAGCGTCTGGCGAAGCTCTCCGGTGGCGTGGCCGTCGTGAATGTCGGCGCCGCAACGGAAGCGGAAATGAAGGAGAAGAAGGCCCGTGTCGAAGACGCCCTGCACGCCACGCGCGCAGCGGTCGAGGAAGGCATCGTGCCCGGCGGCGGCGTCGCCCTCATCCGCGCCCAGAAGGCGCTGGTGAACTTCAAGCTCGACGATGCGGAAGAGAACATCGGCGTGGCGATCATCCGTCGCGCCATTGAAGAGCCGATCCGCATGATCGTGCAGAACGCCGGTGGTGAAGGTTCCATCGTCGTCGAGAAGGTGAAGGCCGCCGAGTCGAACACGTTCGGCTACAACGCCCTCACCGATACGTACGAAGACCTTGTGCAGGCCGGCGTCATCGACCCGACCAAGGTCACCCGGACCGCGCTGCAGAATGCAGCGTCGATCTCGGGCCTGCTCCTCACGACGGAAGCATTGATCGTCGAGAAGAAGGAAAACTCCGCTGCACCGGCCGGTGGTGGTCACGGCGGCGGCGGCGGCATGGGCGGGATGTACTAGTCTCTGCCGAACGTGTCGTGACAACGGGGCGGTGCATCATGGGATGCGCCGCCCCGTTTGTCGTCTCCCGCCTCACCTGTCACACCCAGTGCACTCCGGGCGGCGACGCTCAGTCGTGACGGTGCGCCAGGCTGCCCAGCGTCTCGTGCAGCGCTTGCAGCGCAGGGAGTGTTGTGGATGCCATCCCGCGCGGCGACGCCGACAACGCGGTCACATGTGCAGCGAGCGTCGTGACGTCCTGAAACGTGATCCAGAAGTCGTCCCAGTCGTCCGTGCTCTGATCATCGGCGTACCCGTCCAGACGGTCGGCGAGGGCCGCCAGATCGAAGAGCGCACCGCGTTCCTGTTCGCTGCCACCCGCGCGCTGCGCCGCCCCCGCGCCCCGCAACATCCGCGTCGCGTCGCGCAGGGCGGAGATACCGAGCCGGATGCCTTCCTGACGCGCTGACCCGGCGAGTGACCTCGGCGCGCTTTCGGTCAGGAGGCCATCCCTGATGTGGAGTCGTAGACTGCGTTCAGGCAGGTGCGCATCGGGCCCGTCATCGTCACGCCGCGGCGTGCCATCACACGAACCGCGGTCTCGAAGAATCGTGACCGATCATACCGCTCGCCGCGGTGACCGAACGCAAACGCCGGAACCACTCGCGGCACGACATCATCGCTGATCACATTGGCTCCGACACCGATGCTGCTGCCAGTCGTGAGGCGCGTCAGAATGCCGGTCTTCGCATGGTCGCCGATCAGCGATCCCAGAAACTGTAGTCCGGTTTCATGGCCTGCAAAGGAGACGGGACCATACGTGTTCTTCAGGTTCGACGTGGCGCTGCCGGCACCGAGATTGGTCCACCGCCCCAGATAGCTGTGCCCCACGAATCCGTCATGCCCCTTGTTCGCATGTCCGCAGAAAATGCTCGTCGACACCTCGCCACTCACCTTGCAGTGATCGCCGATTGACGTGGTATGGCCGCTGCCAGCCACGAACTGCGAATGCGCACCCAGCACGAACGGCCCTGTGAGTCGGGAGAAACTCCGAACGACGGAGTGATCGCCCAGAACAATCGCGCCCTGCGTGGCATCGAGGAGCACGAACGGTTCGATGGTCGCCGTGTCAGCAATCCGTACGGGAAAATCGCCGAGGACGCGCACGTCGGTTGGGACAGCTCGCGGCGGCATTGCGGCCCGTGCGATGAAAAGAGCGTCGACGGCAAGCATCGCTGGGAGATGGCCGATCACATCCCACGGCGCGCGCAGCCGCCAGCCGTCGATCGGAGCCGAGCGTTCACCCGGAACGACACCAGCGGCGCGAATCTCACGGACGGATGACCGGCGAGTCAGCGCTGCGGCGACGACGCTGCCCTCGTGCGTCCAGGTGTCGTTGCCACCAATCACAATCGGCTGCAGGACTGGCGCGCAGTCGCTCATCGCGATGATCGTCCCCGGGTCGAGCATCACGTCATCGGTCAGGACCGGCGATGATCCGGGTTCCTCGAAGCCCGCCAAGCGCCGGGCAGCGATGACGCCCGTGACCGACGTGCCAAGGAGCGCGGCCCATCGTTCCCGCACCAGCTTCGCGCCTACCCTCACCTCAGCCAGCGGACGCGCCGTCGTGATCGGAGCCAGATCGTCCGCGTCGGGAAACCCACGCGGATGGTCGAGCAGAACGAGAGGGGTCACCCGCGATCCTTCAATCGCGCTGGCAGCGCGTCGATGAGTGTCTTCAGGTCGGCCGCGTGCTCCTGCGTCGTGACCACCGTGAGCCCGTCGACTGCCACGACGACCAGATCGGACACGCCGTACAGGACAATGCTCTGGCCATCAGAATGTGCCACGTTGCCGGAGGACATGACTGGTGTCACGTCACCGTGGAGGGCATTCCCGGCCGCGTCGCCCGGCCGCACCCGGCGTAACGCCGCCCACGTGCCGACATCATCCCATCCGAACGACCCTGGCACCACGAATACACGATCACTTCGCTCCAGCACGCCGACGTCAACGCTGATCGACTGCACGGCACCGAAGAACCCTTCCAGCGTGGTCTCGGCGTTGGCGCGTGACACCTCCGGGCAGTGGGCATCGACCTCCGCCAGAAATCGCGACGCGCGCCAGACGAAAATGCCCGAGTTCCAGAGGCACCCTGCAGCGATCAGGTCCCGGGCCCGCACTCGATCAGGCTTCTCGAGGAATCGTGCCACCCGAAAGGCGACCTGGCCCGCCCGCTCGCCGGGCTCGATATATCCGAAACCAGGATCGGGGCGCGTTGGCGTGACCCCAACCGTCACGAGGGCATCATTCGCCTCGGCAACATTCGCCGCTCGGAGCAGCGCGGCACGGAAACCGTCCCCGTCGCTGATGGCCCAGTCGGCATGCACCGAGAGCATGATGGCATCCGGGTCACGGTCGCGGATGATCCGCGCCGCCCACGCGAGTGCCGCCGCTGTTCCGGCCGGGCGCGGTTCGCACACGATGTTGCCTTCCGGAACCTCAGGGAGCATCGCCGCGATCGCCGGGAGCAACGCAGTGTTGGTCAGGATCAGCATCCGCTCGCCTGGTACCAGCGGCAGCAGTCGATCGACCGCATCGCGCAGCATCGGCTGTCCCGTGACGAGTGGAAGCAGCTGCTTCGGGAGCGTAGGGGTGCTGATCGGCCAGAAGCGCGAGCCGACGCCACCGGCGAGAATGACAGTCCAGAGCGACATAGAGTGGGGTGGGAGTCAGTTTCCGAAGAGACGCGCCCCGTGGTCCTGAGGTATCAGGCCAATGAGGCGATGTGCTGGCGCAACCGCCGCAGCTCGCCGAGCAACGGCGGCAAGGCGGCGGTCGGGCGGGCGAGCACGACCAGCAGGGCGTCTTCGCTCATCGCCGTAATGATCGCGATCGTCCCCGGGAACTCCAGAATCGCGGTCTGCAACTGGCCCGCGCGTGCCGCTTTGCCCAGGGCGTCGGCGGCAGAAAAGACCGCTGGCGAGTGTGCTGCCACCTGTTCGCCGTCGAGGTATGAGACGGCGTCACCATCGACCAGCAGGCCGTCGCGACCAAGGACGATCGCAGCTTCGACGCCATCGCGGCGACGCACGGCGTCGACCAGATCACGGATACTTGCCATGGGGGCGGTGTAGAGAGAGGTGAATTGGCCCAACTATCGGTGCCGCAATCGCTTGAAGAGCCGCGCTCGGTCCGGTATTCTACCCTTTGCACTTAGCCGTGTCACCTCGCATCCACTGCTGCATGCCCCGTGTCTTCCGCGCGACGTCGTTTCTGGCGCTGACCCTCTGCGCCCTCGTCGCTGCTGCCTGTGGAGGCGACCCATTCGCCGTGCGGGCGCCATTCCAGGCTGCGACCGACAGCTTTTCGATCCGTGCCCTCACCGGAACCCCAGGGAACGCGCGCGCGCTCTGGAGGCTGGGAGAATTTCGGCGTTATCGCCTTGATTCGATCGGGAGTCAGTTTGATGTCGGGTTCGACATCGATGCCACCGGCCGCGTGATCGTCTATCCGGCGCGTAGCATCACTATCCCACCGCCGGGTACGCTTGCGGCGCCGCCATCGGTATCGCTGCGGGCAACCACGGATGCCTACAACGGCGCCGACAGGGCGCCCGAGACCGGCTACACGGTCGATACCGCGATCGTCGTCAACCGAGGTCAGACTGTGTACGTCCGCAGTGCGTCGGATTTCTGCGTGCGCCAGCAGACCGGCGGTACACTGCTCTATGCAAAATTCATTGTCGACAGCGTCAATCGTGTGACGCGCGAGCTCATCGTGCGCAGCACGGTGCAGCCAAGCTGCAATTTCCGGTCGTTCGCGACTGGAATTCCTACGTTCTGACTCATGCACGATCTCCGGCTCGTGCGCGAGCACATGCATCTGTTGCGCGATGGTTTTGTCCGTCGCGGAAAGCTCGATACCCTCGGCCCGATTCTCGACCGGATCGAGTCGCTCGAGAAGGAGCGGCGTGCGCTGATCACGGCCACCGAGGATCGGAAGGCGCGTCGTAACGTGATGACGCAGGACGTCGCGCAGAAGAAGCGCGCCGGTGAGGATACGACCGAGCTGGTGGCAGAGAGCCGCAGCATCGGTGGGGAAATCGCGCGACTCGAGGCGGATCTCTCCGCCACCGAGTTGACGATGGACGGCCTCATGCTGGAGTTGCCGAACATCACCCGTGCCGCAGTACCCGCGGGCGACGACACACAGAACGCGGTCGTTCGGAGCTGGGGCACACCGCGCGTGGACGCGGGGGTGCGACCCCACTGGGACGTCGCCGGCGAGATGGGCCTTGTCGACCTGGCACGAGGCGCGAAAATCAGCGGCTCCGGATTCATCGTCTATCGAGGGTACGGCGCGAAGCTCGTGCGCGCGTTGATCAACCTGATGCTCGACGTGCACAGCACCGAGCACGGGTACGATGAGACGTGGGTGCCGCTGGTCGTCAATCGTGCCTCGATGACCGGTACGGGACAGCTGCCGAAATTCGAGGACGACATGTACGCGGTACATGGTGAAGACGCGTTCCTGATTCCGACCGCGGAAGTTCCGGTCACGAATCTCTACCGAGACGAGATCCTCGACGCGGCCGAGTTGCCGAAAGCACTCACGGCGTACAGCGCCTGTTTCCGCAAGGAAGCTGGAGCGGCCGGCAAGGACACACGTGGCTTGCTTCGGGTCCACGAGTTCGACAAGGTGGAGCTGGTGCGCTACGCGCTGCCCGAGAATTCGGACGCCGAGCTGGAACTGCTCACTGGGCATGCGGAAGCGATTCTGCGCAAGCTCGAGCTCCCGTATCGTGTGCTGCTGCTGGCGGCAGGTGACACCGGGTTCGCCAGCAGCCAGACGTATGATCTCGAAGTCTGGGCGCCGGGCGTTGGCAAATGGCTCGAAGTCTCGAGCTGTTCGAACTTTGGTGACTTCCAGTCGCGTCGCATGAACATCCGGTATCGGCCAGCTGCGGGCGAGAAGCCGCGATTCGTACACACGCTGAACGGGTCAGGGCTCGCGCTGCCGCGGATCATCGCTGCGCTTCTCGAGCACGGGCAGCAGGCGGACGGCAGCATCGCGATCCCGGCGGCGCTTCAGCCGTATCTGGGCACCGCTCGGCTGGGTTGATGGGCGCACGGCGCTTCGCGCCGGTCATCTTTCTGGCGAGCGGTGTCGTCGCACTGCTCGTCTCGTGGCTCGTCTACACCCAGCGGGTCGTCACTGACCTGCGCCGCGAAGCCGCCAGGTCGAGCCAGATGTACGCGCGTGTCTATCAGGCCCTGAGTCAGGAGGGGGACGACGGCACGGCCGTCTTGCTCGATCTCTCACGGTACATCGGACAGGCCGGCGTCCCGATCGTCGTCACGAACGCCTCCGGGACGCCAACCGCAGCGATGAATCTGCCGTTCAAGGTTGTCGATGCGCAGATCGACTCGCCTGAGGTTCGGGACTACGTCAAGGTCCTCGATCGAGCCAATGTGCCGATCAGCCAGCCAGGGGTCGGGAACGTGCATTACGGCGACACGCCGCTGGTGAATGGCCTGCGTGTGGTGCCGATCATCACGGTCGTGACACTCGGTCTCTTCCTGCTGGCCGGTGTGTACGCTCTGGTGACGCGAGGTCGTGCCGAGCGTGAGCGCGTGTTCGCCGGGATGGCGCGCGAAGCTGCCCACCAGCTCGGGACACCACTGACGGCGCTTGCGGGATGGGTCGAGCTGCTGGGCGAACGCGAGGGCGGCATCGAAAGCACGACACAGACTGCCGTTGGGCATATGCGCAGTGATCTGGACCGCCTCGAACGTGTCGCGCACCGCTTTGAGCGGATCGGACGCCCGGCGCAGAAAGACGCCGTCGACGTACGCGAGATAGTGTTTCGTGTGGCGGCGTACTTCCGTGTGCGCGTGCCAACCAAGGCACACAAGGTGACGATCACGACGTCGCTCCCTGATGAGCCGCTCCGCGTCAAGGGCGACGCGGTGCTTCTCGAGTGGGCGCTCGAGTCGCTGGTGCGCAACGGTATTGACGCGCTGGCCGGTCGTGGCGGAAACGTCAATCTGACGGTGGAGCCACTACCGGAAGGCGGGGCGCGCGTGGTGGTGGCCGACGACGGTCCGGGCGTGCCGCGCGAGCTCCGCAAGGAGATCTTCAAGGCAGGGTTCACGACCAAACCCCGTGGCTGGGGCATCGGGCTCGCCCTCACGCGGCGAATTATCGCTGACAATCACGGTGGCAGGATTACGCTGCTGCCGAGTGATCGAGGAGCCGCCTTCGAGATTATGTTGGAGCGATGACCGACTCGATCGTTTCACCACTCGCCGGACTGAACCGCGCCCAGTACGACGCCGTCATGCACACGCACGGCCCGTTGCTGGTACTGGCCGGCGCGGGCTCCGGCAAGACGCGTGTTCTGACCACTCGTATCGCACGCCTGATAGAGGCGGAGCGCATTCCGCCACACCGGATCCTCGCGGTGACGTTCACCAACAAGGCCGCCGGCGAGATGCGTGAGCGCATCGGACGACTCATCGGCGGAACGCCACAGGGCATGTGGGTCGGGACCTTTCACGCCATCGGCGCGCGCCTGCTCCGACGCGACGCCGATCGCGTCGGTCGGACGTCGCAATTCACCATCTACGACGAAGACGATGTGCTCGGTGTGGTGAAGCGCCTGCTCGAGGGGCAGCGCATCTCACCCAAGGAGTGGACGCCGAAGGCGGTACTCGGACAGATCTCCGATGCCAAGAACGCGCTCGTCTCGCCGGTTGAGTATGCGCGGCTGGCCAAGGACCCGCTCTCGCAGGTCGTGGCCAAGATCTACCCGCTCTACAACGACACGATGCGGACGCAAAACGCGGTGGGGTTTGATGACCTGCTGACGTTGCCGGTACAGCTGCTGCATGAGAACCCTGCCATTCTCGATGGGTATCGCCAACGTTTCGGGTTCATACTGGTCGACGAGTACCAGGACACGAATAAGGCGCAGTACCAGCTGGTGTCGCTGCTCGCAGGCAGCGCGGGCAACGTGATGGTCGTTGGTGACGATGATCAGTCGATTTACGGATGGCGCGGCGCCGACATCCGCAATATCCTGGATTTCGAGCGCGAGTTTCCTACCGCAACGGTCGTCCGGCTCGAGGAAAACTATCGGTCGACGCCGGAGATTCTGGCACTCGCCAACGCCGCTATCGCGCCCAACAAGGAACGCCGTGGCAAGACGTTGCGCGCCACGCGAGCGCCGGGCGTGAAACCACGGCGGGTGCGCGCACTCGACGAACGGGATGAAGCCGAGTACATCGCAGAGGACATCGCCGACCGCCGCGGCCATCGATCGGTCGTACTGCGGCAGGTTGCAATTTTGTATCGAACGAATGCGCAGAGCCGCGCATTTGAGGACGCGATGCGGAAGCGCGGATGGCCATACCGATTGATCGGTGCGGTGCGTTTCTATGATCGTCGGGAAATCCGGGACCTGATGTCGTACCTCAAGTTGATTGCCAACCCTGCCGATGACGAGGCGTTCCGTCGCGCCATCAGTGTTCCGCGACGCGGGCTTGGCGACACCACGATCGAACTGCTCGCCACGGTCGCCGCCGCTGCACGCGTCTCGCTGCTGCAGGCAGCCGGAACGCCAGCGATGCTCAGCGAGCTGCGCGCGGCGGCGCGGACGGCGCTGGCCGAGTTTGCATCGGTCGTCGGCGCGCTGCGCAGCATGGCCGCCGAAGCAGGGGTGAATGAACTGCTGGAGGCACTGATCGCGCGGATCGGCTACATCGAGTTGCTTCGGGCCGAGGGGCCGGAAGGCCTCGACCGCATCGACAACGTGCGGGAACTCGTCAGCGGGGCCGCCGAAGCACTCGCCGATGACGATGGTGAAGTCGGCCTCACACCGCTCGACCGATTTCTGCAGAAGGCCATGCTCGTGGCGGGTGCCGATGCGCTTGATCCGACGGCCGACGCCATCACGATGATGACGCTGCACAACGCCAAGGGGCTCGAGTATCCGCTGGTGTATCTCACCGGGCTCGAGGATGGATTGTTCCCTCTGGCGCGGGCGTACGATGATCCCGCGATGCTCGAGGAGGAGCGGCGGTTGTTCTACGTCGGGATCACGCGGGCAGAGTCGGTGCTGGTGCTGTCGCACGCGGAGATGCGCCGGCGAAACGGTGAAACGCTGATGTCGCGTCCCTCGAGTTTTCTTGAAGCGTTGCCAGCAGAGCTGCTCGATGTCACCAGTACGCCGCGCGCGCGCAGTCAGGGGCGCAGCAGCTACGGCGGTGGCGATGAGGCGGGCGGCTGGGGCCGAAGCGGCGGCGCCGCCGCACGCTGGGCTCCGCGTGAGGCGAAGCCGGCCCCGATCAGCGATATCGCCTTCGGCAGCGTCACGCGCGGCTACAGCGCGCGGCCAACCGCTGCCGTTGACGATCAGGCAGACGCGGTTCAGGTCCTGCCAGGGGCCAGGGTCCGCCATCGCAAGTTCGGTGTCGGCACCGTGGCCGAAGTCACCGGTGCCGGTCGCGACATGAAGGTGCGCATCGATTTCGATGATGAAGAGGTGGGACGCAAGACGCTGGTGGTTGCCCAGGCGAATCTCGAACCGGAGCACGAGTAGATGGCTGTTTCTGACGCAGATGTCCTTCACGTGGCGGTGCTCGCGCGGCTCGCGCTGCCCGCCGAGCGCGTTCCAGCCTTGGTGCGCGAACTGAACGGGATTCTCGATCACATGGCGGTCCTCGAAACGGTTGATGTCTCGACCGTTGGTGCTGATGGCCGGACACCGATGCCACGCCGCGCCGACGAAGTGGCACCGATTCCTCTGCTCCGACCTCTGGCGGAATTCGCCCCCGCGCCACGCGACGGATTCCTGCTGGTGCCGCGCCTCAGCACGCACAGTCAGCTCGGCGCGTCGGAGGGAGACGAATGACCGCACAGGCAACCCTTGACTTGAGTGCGGCGGCGACGGCGTCCGCGATCGCCAGCGGGAATGCCGCCGCGCCTGACGTCGCGGCGGCCGCGCTCGCGCGCGCCCACGGAAACGCAAGTCTGAACGCGTACGTGACACTGGCATCCGATGCGGATGTGCGCGCCGCCGCCGCTGCGGCCCCCGAAGGGCTGCTCCGCGGTGTGCCGGTTGCAGTCAAGGACAACATTGCCACGACCTCGCTCAGCACCAGCTGCGGTTCACGGATACTTGCCGGATGGGTCAGTCCGTACGAGGCGACCGCCGTCACACGACTGCGCGCCGCCGGCGCGGTGATCATCGGCAAGACGAACATGGACGAGTTTGCGATGGGTTCGTCGACTGAAAACTCAGCGTTTGGTCCGACGTTGAATCCCCTCGATCACTCGCGCGTGCCCGGTGGTTCGAGTGGCGGTTCAGCGGCAGCGGTCGCCGCCGGCCACTGTCGAATCGCCTTTGGTTCGGAGACCGGTGGTTCGGTGCGACAGCCTGCAGCGTTTTGCGGCATCGTCGGTGTCAAGCCCACCTATGGTCGCGTCAGTCGCTTTGGGCTGGTTGCCTTCGCATCGTCCCTCGATCACATCGGCGTCTTTGGTCGGACCGTGGATGACGCGGCACTCGGACTGCAGGTCATTGCGGGACATGACGCTCACGATGCGACCTCAGTCGATGCGCCCGTCGATGACTATTGCGCCGAGAACGGCCGTCCACTGGCGGGACTCGTTGTCGGTGTGCCGACCGAGTACTTCCCGGTCACCCTCGACGAACGCATCCGGGCCAGATGCAACCGGGCCATCGGTGTGCTTCGCGATCTGGGTGCCGACGTTCGAACGGTCTCGTTACCGCACACCGACCTTGCGATCCCGGTGTACTACATCCTCGCGCCAGCTGAAGCGTCGTCAAATCTGGCGCGGTTTGACGGCGTCCGGTATGGACCACGTGCGGCGTCGGACGACCTGCGTGGCATGTACGAACGCACGCGCTCCAACGGTTTCGGACCTGAAGTCACGCGACGCATCATTCTCGGCACATATGTGCTCTCGCAGGGGCACTACGACGCGTACTATCGCAAGGCGATGCTGGTGCGAGAGAAGATCACGGCGGACTTCGCGGCGATGTTTGCCAGCGGTGTGCACGTGCTGTTCACACCAACGACACCGACACCGGCCTTCCCGTTCGGGTCGAAGAGCGATCCGCTGGAGATGTACCTGAGCGACATCTTTACCGCCACCGCAAATCTTGCAGGAGTTCCGGCGATGTCACAGCCGATCGGGCTGGTCGACGGCCTGCCGGTCGGGGGGCAGTTCCTCGCCGCCCACTTTCGCGAGGCGGACATGTTCCGTGCGGCGTATGCACTGGAGAAGGCGCTCGGATCGGAGGCACTGTCATGAGTACGGCAATGGCGGGGGATGTGACGGCGGGCTTCGAGATGGTGGTCGGACTCGAGGTGCATGTGCAGCTGAAAACCCGCAGCAAGGCGTTTTGCGGCTGCTCGACCAATTTCGGCGCGCCACCGAACCAGAACACCTGCCCGATCTGCCTGGCACTTCCAGGAGCGCTGCCGGTGCTCAACGCCACTGCAGTGGAGCTCGCGCTGCGCGTCGGGCTGGGCCTGGGGTTCACCATCAACCGTGCGTCGATCTTCGCACGCAAGAACTATTTCTATCCCGATCTGCCCAAGGGATACCAGATCTCGCAGCATGATCGGCCGATCGCTGAGCATGGATCGCTGGACATCGGCCTGATGGTCGATGGTGCACCGCGTGTGATCGGTGTCACCCGCGCGCACATGGAAGAAGATGCCGGAAAGTCCATCCACGATCGCTATGAGGGAGCGACTGCGGTTGATCTGAACCGCAGCGGCGTCCCCCTCGTCGAGATCGTCAGTGAACCCGACATGCGGTCCCCGGAGGAAGCCGGAGCCTACCTGCGGACGCTCAAGCAGATCCTGTTGTATCTCGATGTCAGCGATTGCAACATGGAAGAAGGCAGCCTTCGTGTCGACGCCAACGTCAGTGCGCGGCCGTTCGGGCAGACCACGCTCGGCACCAAATGCGAGGTCAAGAACATGAACTCCTTTTCCGGTGTGGAGAAGGCGCTCGCCGCGGAGTTCCGGCGACAGTGCGGCGTGCTCGTCGCCGGCGGTACAGTCCAGCAGCAAACATTGCTCTGGGATGGGCACAAGAACGAAATCCGACCTGCGCGCAGCAAGGAGGGCTCGAGTGATTACCGTTACTTCCCCGAGCCAGACCTGCCGCCCCTCATCATCACGGACGCCGAACTCGCTCGTGTCGGTGCAACGCTGCCTGAACTGCCGGTCGCGAGACGGGTGCGCTATGCCGCGATGAAGTTGTCGGAGTACGATGTGCAGGAACTGACCGCCGACCCGTCCACCGGACCGTACTTCGAGTCGGTGCTGCGGTTGCACGACGACCCGAAGGCGGTGGCGAACTGGGTCAACGGTGAAGTCCGCGCAAACTTGAATGAAAGCGGCGCGACGTGGTCAGCCGTGTCCATTGCGCCGGCCCGACTGGCGTCCTTGCTCGACCTGGTCCGCGATGGCATCGTCAGCAGCAGCGCGGCCAAGAAGATTTTTGCATTGCTCCTGTCGTCGGACGATGCGCCGCGTGATATCGCGGAACGGGAAGGGCTTGTGCAGGTGCGTGACGATACCGCGCTTGCCGGTTGGGTCGATCAGGTGCTGGCCGAGAACCCGGCCGAGGCGACGCGCTTCGCTGCGGGCGAGAAGAAGCTCCAGGGATTGCTGGTGGGTCTGGTGATGAAGAAGTCGCAGGGCCGCGCCGATCCGAAGCTCGTCAATCAGTTGCTGTCGTCGCGCGTCTCGGGGTAAAGCGGGGTTTCGAGCGTGCCTGCGTGCGCGAGGCGCGAGACCGGGAGGCCGAAGTGGCGCTCGGCCTCCTCGCGCACGAACGGATCGCCACCGCGTCGGAGAGCGACGCGACGAAGACGCTTTGCCAGGCGCAATGCTTCGTCTCCGCTTGGGTCGAACTGATACGACTCCGAGCGGTCGAGCCGCTCGAGCAAGTCCATCACGTAGTCGAATGAGCGAATCAGGTGCGACTCCACCTCCGGTCGCGACAAACCCCAGCGGCTGTTGTCAGCCATGAGCCGGTAGATGCGCTGCCAGCTCTCGCTGTCGGTGACGTGTACCATGCCGCGGAACAGACGGCGGTTGGTCCTGGTGCTGAAGATGGTTGGACTGAGAATGTCGTCGAGATGTGAATCCGCTCGCGAGTGATCGAGCAGAATCACATCCCGCGCTCGCCGTGCCGCTGCGTCGCCGAGGTGCGTCTCGAATCGGCTTTCCCAGTAGCTGTGGCCAAGCGCTGACGTACTGCTGGTGACCGTCAGCTGGCGCGGGACGAAGAAATTGTGCGCGACGACATCAGCGGCCAGATGCGAGAGATAGCCGAGTGCAAACGCGCGAAGTGATTCGTCTCCTGCGCGTTCATAGATCTCGAAGCCGACAGCCCACGAATGACAGTGACGCCCGGTGGGAGCGTACTTTTTGGCCATCGACGTGTCGGCTGCAATGCTGCCATAGAGAAAGTCCTGCGGAAAGGTCCGGAGCAGGGCAGCCGTTCCCGCTGGGAGCAGGGTGAGCGACCGCAGCACCGCCTCACCAAGATGGATATGTGTGCCAGGCGTCCAGGCCAGCAAGTCGCCCGGAGTCAGGGCGATCCACACGACCAGAATCAGGATCGCCAGCGCAGCGCGCAGCGCCAGACGTACGCTCATCCGCGACGACGTCGACGAATCTGCGGACCGCCGGATCGTGGCCCGGCGTCCCGCGGTGTCGGACGCTCGGACTCGACATCAGCGTCATCGTCGTCTTCGTCATCGTCGTCTTCGTCGACTTCGTCATCGTCGTCATCGTCGTCTTCGTCATCGTCGTCATCATCGTCGTCGGTGTCATCATCGTCGTCGTCCACCTCCTCCGACTCGTCCTCAGTATCATCGCCCGTGTCGTCTCCATCATCATCATCGTCCGACCCATCGTCGGCGAGATCGTCGTCCTCGTCCTCGTCCGCGAGCTCGAACTCCTCGGCGTCGTCATCACCCCACGCCTCCGACGCTTCCCCTCGGCCGTTCATCCTCGCCGATCCGGCGCGTGAACGCACCGTCGGCACGTCCTCGTCCTCGTCCTCGTCCTCATCGCTGGCCGCGAGCGCCGCCTCGAGCGCCGCCAGTCTGGCTCGCACATCCGACTCGTCGAGTTCTGCCTCGGATCGTTCGGAGCGTCTGGTGGCGCGTCGTGCCGGGCGTCGGCCTGCCTTGCCGCCCCGACCCATGACATCGGCGAACAGTGTGCCGGCACCGGTGCGTACGCCTCGTATCAGCCCTGTGGCCGTGGCAACCGTTGCCGCCGCCTCGTCCTGAACTGCATCTACCAGTGTGGCAAACTGCGTCAGACGCTGCTCACCGGCGTCCAGTGCGTCCCGCACGGCATCATCGACGGCGCCAACGGTACCGGAGAGCCGATCCAGATCCTTCCGGACGGCCTTTGTCAGCTCGGAGAGTTGCGTCGCTGCCTGGTTCAGGTTCCGGACCAGCGGGATCAACTCATCGGAAAGCCCCTGAAATCGCTTGCCGAGGCTCTGCTCCGCGCCGCTGACCGCGCGGGCCATGCCCAGCACCGCGGCCGCAATCCCGAGGAGCAGCAGCGTGACGACGATGCTCAGGATCCCCGTCGCGACATTGTACCAGGGGGCCGGAACATCCACCGGGCGCACCAGCAGAGTATCCGCGATGAGTGCTAGCACTGGGATGGTTGTCATACACGAAAAGTACCCGCCGGCGGATGTGTGGCGCACCCCTCCGCTTGACCTGTCGCCACGAGTCCGGCACCTTCACGCGCTTAACTGACCCCGATCGGGAGCGTGTGCATGGCCGCACTGCGGTATGTGGTGGAAGGTGGACATCAGCTATCCGGGACAATCCGGCCGGCTGGAAACAAGAACGCGGCGCTGCCGATCGTGGCCGCAGCGCTGCTGACGGCTGACGAGGTCACGCTTGAGAACGTTCCGCGAATCCGTGACATCGAAACGCTGGTGCTCCTGTTGCGGTCGGTCGGCGCCGCGGCGGAGTGGACTGGCCCGAATGCGCTTCGGATACACGCCAAGGATATCCATCCGGCCACGCT
Organism: Gemmatimonadales bacterium; assembly: GCA_038215035.1. Lineage (GTDB taxonomy): Bacteria > Gemmatimonadota > Gemmatimonadetes > Gemmatimonadales > Gemmatimonadaceae > JACMLX01. Next base: position 44,532 of record JBBQRH010000021.1, read on the forward strand.
CGATCCCGTGCTCTGCGAGAAGATCCGTGCCTCGATTCTGCTCGCCGGTCCGCTGCTGGCGCGGTGCGGCAGCGTGACTCTGCCGCCTCCCGGTGGCGACGTCATCGGTCGCCGCCGGCTGGACACGCACTTTTTCGCCTTCGAACAGCTCGGCGCCACTTTTACTGCCGGCGAGACCTTTACGCTGGCGGCGAAGGAACTGCGCGGCCGGGATATCTTCCTCGATGAGCCAAGTGTCACGGGCACCGAGAATGCGATGTGCGCTGCGTCGCTTGCAAAGGGCACGACGATTTTCCGCAACGCGGCGAGTGAGCCACACGTGCAGGATCTGGCGCACTTCCTCGTCGGCATGGGGGCGCAGATTGAGGGGATAGGCACGAACACGCTCACGGTACACGGAGTCGACAGACTCCACGGCTGTACGCACCGGATCGGCCCGGACCACATTGAAGTTGGTAGCTTCATCGGACTCGCGGCAGTCACGCGATCAGAACTGCGTATCGCCGACGCCGGCGTCGAGCACCTGCGCTCCATGCTGATGGGCTTCGAGCGCCTCGGTATTTCCTGCGTGATTGACGGGAACGATCTGATCGTGCCGGCGGAGCAGTCGAGGCGCATCCGCGACGATCTCGGCGGACACGTCCCGAAGCTCGAGGATCAGCCGTGGCCGGCCTTCCCCGCCGACGTCATGTCGATCGCGATTGTGACCGCAACGCAGTGTGAAGGCCTGATCCTCATGCACGAGAAGATGTTTGAATCGCGCATGTTTTTCGTCGATAAGCTGATTTCGATGGGCGCGCGAATCGTGCTCTGCGATCCGCATCGCGCGCTCGTTTCCGGGCCGTCACAGTTGCGCGCGGGCAACGTCGAGAGCCCGGATATCCGAGCTGGGATGGCGATGCTGCTGGCAGCGCTGTGCGCCACCGGTACCAGCACCATCATGAACGTGGGGCAGATCGAGCGTGGGTATGAGCGCATCGATGAGCGCCTCAATGCGCTCGGAGCCCGGATCACGCGCATCGAGGACTGATGCTGCCGGCGCACTTGAGTATTCCTGACTTCGACGAGTGGGGGTTCCGAGCGTTCACCACGTCGCGGGCGGCGGGAACGTTCGGAACCCACGGACACGAGCCTGCCGCCGAGGTCTCTGGTCGCTGGAACGGTCTGATCGAGGCTGCGGCTGAGCAGGGGATCGAACAGTTTGCGAGTGCCGCTCAGGTCCATGCGGCGGATCTGGTGCTGCATCGGCCGGGGTGGCGGGGGTGGCTGCGGACGTCCGCGGTCGACGGGCACCTCTGGGCGGCGCCGGGTATCGGCGCCGCTGTGACGGTGGCGGACTGCGTTCCAGTCTTCATTGCGCACCCGTCCGGTGCCGGCGCGATCCTCCATTCCGGTTGGCGTGGGACGGTGGCGGGGATCACCGAGCGGGCAATCGAAAGACTAGTGCTGCTCGGGTTCGCGGCAGGGAGCCTCCGCATCCACCTCGGCCCGTCGATCTGTGGCGGCTGCTACGAGGTGAGTCCCGACGTCTACCTTGCCCTGACAGGCTCGACAGTAAGCCGAGCGCGTCCAGTGGACCTGCGCGCGGCCATCGCCGACCGTGCGCGCTCCCTCGGTGTGCGGAACATCGCCACCAGCGAGTGGTGCACGCGCTGCTCAAATGACCGGCTTTACTCGCATCGGGCGGGCGACGCCGGTCGGCAGCTCGGGGTGCTGCTCTCGCCCGATCCGCGCAAGTGACTGTCTGACAGCCGCTTGAACGCACCTCTCCCACGGGTTACTATGACGGGAGTAGTTCGGTACTACACTGTCAAAGTGTGGGGGCCTCCCCGCACTTTTTTGTTTCTGTAAGAGTGGGTTCGAGAGGTCGGGAACGTGGCGGCACCCATCGCAGCAGTCGTGCAGCAGGTCGTTGAATCGGCAGTGACGCAGGCGGGCTTCGAGCTCTTTGCGCTGACTGGTGGTGGCACCCGTAATCGGCCGTTGCTCGAAGTGCGCATCGACCGGCCGGACGGCACAAAGGTGACCATCGAAGACTGTGCGGCGGTGTCGCGAGCCATCGAGGCGGTCCTCGATGGGAGCACGCTGGTCGCGGAGACGTATCGGTTGGAGGTGTCGTCGCCGGGCATGGACCGCCCGCTGCGCCATGCGGCAGATTGGCGGCGCTTCGCGGGGCGTCGCGTCGCAGTGACCAGTGGGGCGTTGATTGGAAGCCGGGTCGAAGGAACGCTGCTTGGCATCGATGACGCGCTGGCTGTCGAGACGGGTGTGGTGCAGGACGATCAGGGGACGGAGCATCGGGTGGCACTCGCCGACGTGAAAAGCGCGCGGCTGGTTGTCACCTGGAATCGATAGAAGGATGAGGGGATCGCGATGGATATTCTGAACGCAATCAAGGAACTCACCAACTCCAAGCAGATGGATCGCGAGGAGTTGCGCGCGCTGCTGCAGGACGGAATTCTGGCCGCATTGGGCCGGAAGTACGGCCCGACGGTGGATGCCGAAGTCGAAATCGACGAGACCAAAGGCGAGATCCGCATCGTGCGATTGCGCACGGTGTCGGCCGAGGTCCTCGATCCGGTCCGCGAGGTGACGCTCGAGGAGGCACGATTCCTCGACGAAAGCTTCGAGGTCGGTGACGTGATGGAGACGCCGATCGAGTTCGCCGAATTCGGACGGACCGCAGTGCAGGCCGCGAAACAGCGGATTCTGCAGCGTGTCCGCGAAGGCGAGCGGACGAAGATCAAGGACGAGTTCTCAGGCCGCGTCGGTGATCTCTTCTCTGGTGAGGTACAGCAGATCGAGCGCGGAAAGCTCGTGCTCATGCTGAACCGCCATCGCGAAGCCGAAGCGATCATTCCCTACCGCGAGCAGAATCATCGCGAGCATTACCATCAGGGTGAGACGATTCGTGCCGTGCTGAAGAAGGTCGAGGACACCCCGAAGGGCCCGCGACTCGTTTTCAGCCGCTCGGATCCGCTTTTCGTGCAGGCGCTGTTCAAGCTCGAAGTGCCGGAGATCCAGCAGGCCGTCGTCGAGATTCGAGCCGCCGCGCGCGAAGTTGGCAGCCGGACCAAGATTGCCGTCTTCTCGCGCGATGACGCGATCGATCCCGTTGGCGCCTGTGTCGGGCTCAAGGGGGCACGCGTCCAGGCCGTCGTCAACGAGCTTGGCGGCGAGCGGATCGACATCGTGCCATGGTCGGCAGATCCGGAGCGCTTCGCCAAGTTGGCGCTCGCGCCGGCCAAGGTCGCCCGCGTCTTCAGTGATCCCGTGACCAAAACCGTGCAAGCCGTCGTCGACGAGGATCAGCTTTCGCTCGCGATCGGCCGGAATGGACAGAATGTGCGTCTGGCCTCCGAACTGACGGGATGGAAGATCGATCTGTACTCAAGCCGCGAGTGGGTTGAGCGAACCGAGGGGGGCCCTGGCTTCGCGCCGCTCCCACAGGAGCCGGTTGCCGACGTGCCACTCTCCGCGCTCGAGGGGCTCTCGATGGGCACGGTCGCCGTGCTCGAGGCAGGCGGATACCGAACGCTCAACGATATTATTGATCTGGAACGAGGAGACTTCCTCAAGTTGCCTGGCATCGCGCCCGCCGAGGCGGATCGGATCATGGGTATTCTCGAGGAACTGACGACGGACGACGCCACCGAGGAAGGCGGCACGCCCGGCGAGACAGCCTCCTGACCGAGTCGGCTGAACTACGAAAACTGGCCGCGCTGCTCGGGCTTGGATTTCGCGGGAGATTGGTGGTGGTTGGCGTTGAGCAGGTGCGCGTCGAAGTGAAGAAGGGCACCGTGAAACTGGCGGTGGTCGCTCACGATGCGTCGCGGCACAGCCGGGAGAAGATTCTCCCGCTGCTTCGCGCGAAAGGAGTCGAGATCATCGAAGTGTTGTCGGCAGACCAGTTGGGCGCCGCGTTTGGGCGTGAGCAGACTGCAGCGGTGGGCATTACCGATGCAGGGTTGGCGCGGGGCGTTCGAGCCATCGGGCTCGACAGCGCGCGCTCGGAGTGACTTTCGGAGGCTGGGTTTGAGCAAGTTGCGCGTCGTGGATATGGCCGGTGAGTTCGAGATCAACGTGGATGAAGTGATCCAGCTGTTGCGATCGATGGACGTTCCGGTATTGAGCCCGCAGAGCGGGTTGACCGATGATCAGGTGTCGCGGATCCGGGCCCGGTGGGAGCGTGAAAAGCGCGCCCGTCAGGCCAAGGCTGCCGCACCTGCTCCTGCGGCTGCGCGTCGGCGGAAAGGCGCCGCCACCCCTGCTGCTGATCCCGTCACGGCGACACCCGTCGTCGCGCCGGACGCGACGGAAGTGGAACCCGGTGCTCCAGCAGTCCGACGCCGGAAGGCAGCGGATGTTGCCGCGCAACAGGCCATCCACGATACGGCCGCGGCGGTCGAGGCCGAGGCACTTGCTGCGGCCGCCGCCGCGCACGCTGCGGCGGTTGCTGCTGCTGCCCCGCCGGCCCCGCCACCAGTCGATCGGGTACCAGTCGCGGCCGCTGCGCCAGAGCCGTCGAGCGCGTCGTCGACGTCGGACAGTGATGCGCCAGCCGCTACGTCTTCGGCGCCGGTCGCTGAACCGCTTCCGCCTGCGCGTCCCGCACCGGTCGCCAGTGCGTCGCCCACGACGCAGCAGCCCTTGCCGCCGTACGCCAGTGCCTCGCCGAGTTCGCAAGGCTCCGGCGGAGTTCCTTCGCGTCCACCGCTGCGCCCCGCCTCCGCAGGGCTGCCGGATCGCCCTCGTGCGGCTGGCTCGGGCCTTCCGTCCCGGGGTCGCCCGGGCCAGGGTGGTGGGAATTTCAGTGGACCGCGTCCAGTCGCGTCGGCAACGCCGTCATTCGGTGGCCCGTCCGTGCGTCCTCCTGGGGGCGGCGCACCGCGCCCTGCTGGCGGGGGTGCTCCAGGTGCTGGCGCTGGTGCTGGTTCCGCGCCGCGCGCCGGCGGTGACCCACGTCGCGGCGGTGGCAAGAAGGGCAAGCGCGGCTCGGTCGATCAGGCTGCCGTTGATGCGAACATCTCGAAGACGATGAGCGCGTTGCGCGGTCCGGCACGTCGCGGACGGCGCTTCGATGATTCTGCATCGCGAGAGGAGCTGGAAGCGTTCCGCGCTGCCGCGGCAGAACGGGAGCGCACGACCGTGCGCGTCAACGAATTCATCACGGTGTCCGAGTTGGCGCAGATTCTGAAGGTCGCGGCGACGGAGATCGTTGGCTTCGCGTTCAAGCATCTCGGGTTGATGGTCACGATCAACCAGCGCCTCGACTTCGACCAGATTGAACTGATCGCCGGCGAGTTTGGCTTCCAGGCCGTAAAGGAAGAGGAATATCAGGTCGAAGAGGAAGGGGACAAGATCGTCGACGCCGAAGAGGACAGGGTTTCGCGTCCGCCAGTCGTCACGATCATGGGCCACGTCGACCATGGCAAGACGTCGCTGCTCGACTACATCCGAAAGGCGAACGTGGTCGCCGGCGAAGCTGGCGGCATCACGCAGCACATCGGTGCATATCACGTGACGTTGCCGGGTGGCAAGACCATCACCTTCCTCGACACGCCGGGCCACGAGGCCTTTACGGCAATGCGTGCACGTGGCGCACAGGTGACCGACATCGTGGTGCTCGTTGTCGCCGCGGATGACAAGGTGATGCCTCAGACCATCGAGGCCATCTCTCACGCAAGGAATGCGGGCGTTCCACTGGTCGTGGCGATCAACAAGATCGACGCCCCGGGCGCCGATGCAGCCAAGGTGCGTCAGGATCTGTTGCAGCAGAACGTCGTGCTCGAAGACTTCGGTGGCGCGGTGCTGGCCAGCGACATCTCGGCCAAGAAGGGCACCAACATCGATCAGTTGCTCGACCAGATTCTGTTGCAGGCGGAAATTCTCGATCTCAAGGCCAACCCGTCGCGTCGCGCGCAGGGCGCGGTCGTTGAAGCGCAGCTCGATCCGGGCAAGGGTCCGGTCGCCACTGTGCTGATTCAGAACGGTACGGTCAGCGTCGGCGATGACTTCATTTGCGGCGTCTTTTCGGGTCGCGTGCGGGCACTGCTCGACGAGCGCGGAAAGATCGTGAAGTCGGCCGGTCCGGCCATCCCGGTGCAGGTGCTGGGTATGACCGGTGTGCCGATGGCGGGCGACCAGTTCGTGGTGGTCGAGGATGCTGCCGAGGCGCGCGAAATCGCGCAGCGTCGCGAGCGCCTCGAGCGCGAGGCACGGAGTCGCCGCACCACCAAGTCGTCCGTGTCGCTGGCCGACTTCATGGCGGCGGCGACCTCGGGTGAGAAGCGGACCTTGAAGATGTTGATCAAGGCCGACCAGGGCGGTCCGGCCGAGGCGCTGGCGGATGCACTGCAGCAGCTCTCGAATGCCGAAGTTCAGGTCGAAGTGATTTCACGCGGTGTGGGCGCCATTTCCGAAAGCGATATCCTGCTCGCGAAGGCGGCCGGTGCGATCATTGTCGGCTTCCATGTGCGTCCCGACAACAAGGCGCGTTCGGCCGCTGAGCGCGAAGGCGTCGACATCAAGCTGTACCGCATCATCTACGAAGCGGTCTCGGATGTGAAGTCAGCACTCGAGGGCATGCTCCGCCCGGAGCAGCGCGAAGTGATCTACGGCGAGGCGGAGGTCCGCGAAGTCTTCAAGGTGCCGAAGCTTGGCGCGATCGCGGGTTGCATGGTCCGCAGTGGCATGATGAATCGACAGGGCAAGATGCGTGTCATCCGGGACGGCGTGGAGGTGTACGAGGGGAGCATTGCCTCGTTGCGCCGTTTCAAGGAAGATGCGAAGGAAGTGAAGGAAGGCTACGAGTGCGGTATTGCGATCGAGAACTTCAACGACATCAAGGTCGGCGATGTCCTCGAGTGCTTCCGTACCGAGGAAATCGCGCGCACGCTGTAAGGCGCATGATCTTTTTCGTGGCCCCCTCGGTGCGTCGCACTGCGGGGGCCACTGCGTCACAGGCCCGCACATTCGGCCCATCGCGCACAGGAGAGACTGATGGCTGGAAATGAACGCCGCCCTGACCGGGTGGCCGCCGCAATACGAGAAGAAGTGGCGCGTGTGCTCTCACGCGATGTCCAGGACCCGCGAATCAGCGGTGCGTTCGTCACCGTGACCGGCTGCGAGGTCTCGCGCGACCTGCGCACGGCGAAGGTCTTCGTCAGCATCCTTGGAGATGACGATGCGAAAGCACGCGCCCATGACGGTCTGACGGATCTGGCGCCGCAGCTGCGCGGCCCGATCGGACGCGCATTGCGGTTGCGCGCAGCACCGGAGATTTTCTTCAAGGTGGATCAGAGTATCGCGTACGCCGCGCGGATCGAAACGCTGCTCGCACAGATCAAGCCGCCCGCGGCTGATGGAGATACCGCCGACGCGTCAGTCGAGAATCCTGACGCTGGTGAAAATGACGACAGCAGCGACTGACGGCCTGCTGCTGCTCGACAAGCCCGCAGGAATCTCATCCCACGATGCGGTGCTGGCGGCGCGACGGGCGCTCGGCGAAAAGCGAATCGGCCACGCCGGCACACTCGACCCCTTTGCAACGGGGCTCCTGGTGCTGCTCACTGGACGCGCCACACGCCTGCTCCCGTACATTCCGGGCGAGCCGAAGAGCTACGAGGCACGAATTCAATTCGGCAGCGAGACCGACACCGAAGATCTGCTTGGTGTCGTGACGCGCGAAGCCGCACCACCCGGCGAGGATGCGGTGCGGGCAGCGCTTCCGGCACTCACCGGAACCATCAGTCAGGTTCCGCCAGCTTTCTCGGCCAAACGCGTGGATGGGATGCGCGCGTATGAGGCCGCGCGAGCCGGCGTGATGCTCGAACTCAAACCGGTCTCGATCACGGTGCACTCGTGGGAGATTCTGGCATGGAACGACTCGACGTGTGATGTACGCATCGTATGCGGCGGCGGAACGTATGTCCGGTCCCTTGCCCGTGATCTTGGCAGGGCTGTGTCGAGTGCCGCGCATCTGAGCGCCCTGCGACGTGTGGCAGCCGGCGCCTTTCATGTCGAACAGGCGCAGGGCGTCGAGGCACTGCGGACGGAAGCCCCCCGGCTGCGACCCCCACTCGACGCGCTCCCCCATCTTCCAAAGGTGCAGTTGTCGCCGGAGGAGGTGCATCGGATTCGCCGCGGCCTCGACATCGCCATCGGCGAACCGCCAATGGCGACGGCAAGTCATGTGTCCCTCGTCTCGGCGGATCACGGCGGCCTGATCGCGCTCGGGGAACAGATCGGCGATCGGTGGCAGCCTCGGGTCGTCATGCGCGATGCCTGAGACGATGGACGAATCGGGATTGCCGTCGGACGTTCTGAGCTGCGCTGTCACCGTCGGCACGTTTGACGGCGTACATCTCGGCCACTTCGACGTGCTCAATCGTCTGGTGCAGCTGGCCAAGTCTCGTTCGATGGCGAGCGTGCTCGTCACATTCTCACCACACCCGACCCGGGTGTTGCGACCGGAGTCAGCCCCTCTGCTGCTGACCCCGGGTATGGAGAAGTTCGAGGCGCTCGCGACCATCGGTGTCGACTACTGCGCGGTGCTGCCGTTTACTCAGCAACTTGCGTCCCTGACCGCCGCTGAGTTCGTGCGCGTGGTTCTGCGGCCGCGTTTCCGGATGGACGCGCTGCTGATCGGGCATGACCATGGCTTCGGACGTGATCGCGCCGGGGGACGCGAGCAATTGATGGCCCTCGGGTTGGCCGAGGGGTTCGCCGTCGTGCCGGTTGCGCCGGTCAGCCTGTCCAACGGCACCATCGTCTCGTCCTCCGCGATCCGGCGGGCGGTCGAGAGCGGGGACTTCGAGGCGGCGCGAGGCGCGCTCGGTCGCCGGTTCTCGATCAGTGGTCGTGTCCAGCGCGGCGACCAGCGGGGCCGACTGCTTGGCTTTCCGACGATCAACCTCGGCCGGCCGCATCCACGAAAGATCCTGCCGCCCGCCGGGGTCTACGCGGCGATCGTCCAGACCCCTGGTGGCCCCTACGGTGCGATGATGAACCTCGGCACCCGCCCGACTGTCGGTGACGATCGGCAGACGGTCGAAGCGCACCTGTTCGACTTTGCCGGTGACCTCTACGGCGCTGCTGTCCGGATCGATCTGGTCGCGTCGATCCGCCCTGTTCGGCGCTTCACGGGGCTCTCGGAGCTGACGGCCCAACTCGCGAATGATGGGGTAGCAGCCCGTGCTGCGTTGACCCGGTTCGGCTGAACCGGCTAACTTACAAGGCTATCCATACTATGAACGTCCTTCCCCTCTTCCGCTGCAGGGCATGAACAGTCTGCGGTCCCGCCTCCTTCTGATCGCCGCCGCCATCGGGCTTTCGGTTTTCGCCCTTTTCCCGCGCGCTACGGCTGTGCGTGAGAAGAAGCCTGACGGTTCATTCGTCGAAACCACCAAGCGCCTCTGGCCGCTCAAATACGGGCTCGACCTGCAAGGCGGAATGCACCTTGCGCTCGAGATCGACGAGAGCAAGGGCGTCGTCGCCGACAAGAAGGACGCGCTCGGACGCGCGCTCAAGACGGTGCGCAATCGCATTGACCAGTTCGGCGTGTCCGAACCGGTGGTGCAACAGGCTGGCGATGATCGCATCATCGTCGAGCTCCCTGGCATCGATGATCAGCAGCGCGCACAGGACGTGGTGCAGAAGTCGGCGTTCCTGCAGTTCCAGATCACCGACAAGACCAACGCGCTCGAGCGCTCGTTGCCGCGGATGGACGCTGCGGTTCGGAGCCAGCGCCTCGACGCGGGTACCACCGCGACCGCAGCTGGCGCCGGTCCTTCCGCTGCGGCTCCGCTCAGCGGGCTGCTGACCGGTGACACGAGTAAGAAAGCATCAACCGACACCGCCAAGGCGGCTGCGACGGACACCGCGGCGGCAAAGGATGCCAACGGACCGATCACGAGAATGGTGCAGCCGGGCCAGTTCCCCGGGCAGTACTTCGTGAAGGAGTCTGACGTGCCTCGGCTGACGCGCTTCCTCGCCGACACGGTGGTCCGTGCCGCGATTGCTCCCGGCAAGGTGCTGCGCTTTGACGCGGACACCGCTGGTGGGGCTCCGGGACAGGGGGCGTACCGAGCGTTGTACATGCTTGACAGCAAGCCGATCATCACCGGTGAGTTCCTGACCGACGCAAAGCCGAACCAGAACCCGCTGGAACCAGGCTACATCGTCGAGTTCGAGTTCAACTCGGAGGGCGGCCGGATCTTCCGCCGCGAGACGGGGAAGCACGTTCGTGACAACATGGCCGTCGTACTCGACGACCGAGTCGTGACCGCGCCAACGATCAACAGTGCGATCGGCCGAAATGGTCAGATCACGCTCGGTGGCGCCGGCTTGCAAGCCGCACAGGACCTGGCGCTGGTGCTGCGCGCCGGTGCGCTCCCGGTGCCGCTCAAGGTCGCTGACATGCGCAGCATCGGTGCAAGCCTCGGCCAGGACTCGATCGATAAGGGGAAGGTGGCCTTTGGCATCGCCATTCTGATGGTCATCATCATCATGGTGGGCTACTACCGGTTCAGCGGCGTCATCGCAGTGGTGGCGCTCGGACTGTACGTGTTCTTCACGCTGGCGGCGCTGGCTGGCTTCGGCGCCACGCTCACATTGCCGGGCCTTGCGGGCCTGGTGCTCGGCGTCGGTATTGCCGTCGATGCAAACGTGCTGATCTTCGAACGCATCCGTGAGGAAATGGATCGGGGCAAATCGGCTCGGCTCTCCATTGACGAAGGTTTCAAACACGCGCTGAGCGCGATCGTCGACACCAGCGTTGCAACGATCCTGTCTGGTGCAGTGCTCTATCAGTACGGTACGGGACCGGTGCGCGGCTTTGCCGTCACGCTGGTGGTGGGTGTCGCTGCCTCGCTGTTCACGGCCATCTTCGTGACGCGGACCCTTCTCCT
>JBBQRH010000022.1:0-50811 GCA_038215035.1 Gemmatimonadales bacterium
CGGCGGGTCGTCATCATGGCCCGGCACACCGGAATTTTCACATCCGCTGTGATCGTGATGCACTCGGTCGTCATCACGTCGCTGACCAGCGTGGTCTTCGGATCGCGACCGGCCGCGACCACCCGACGCATGATGTCCCGCTCGGTGAAGATGCCGACCAGCACCGAGTCGCGCATCACGACGACGCCTCCGATTCCTTTCTCATTCATGATGTGCGCCGCGTCGAGCACGGTGTTCTCAGGTGCGACCGCGACGACCGCGGTTCCCTTCCTGACGAGCAAATCCTTGACGCTGGGCATGCAGAGGCCTCGTGAGCGATTGGATCGTGAGATTACCGCGTGGTACCGCAGGCCGCCAGTTATACCAGAACGGGCAGGCTCGGGCGCCGCGGGGCAGCGGATCCCGACTCGATGAACCCGCCACCAAGAAGCCGCTCGCCGTCGTAGAGGACCATCGACTGGCCGGGCGTGATGGCGCTCAACGGGGCATCCAGCGCCAGCTCGATCTCATCGCCATCGATGCGCACGATTTCTGCCGCGACGGGCGTTGCCCGGTGGCGGTGCTGCACCGACACGCGGTCGCCGACACCCAGCGGTGCGGGGCACATCCATCGCATGCCGCGAGCGATCAGGCCGCGCCCTAGCAGCGCCTCGCGCGGGCCAAGGACCACCGATCGCGTGCCTGGATCGATCGCGACCACGAACATCGGCGCGGCAAATCCACCAGGCACGCCCTTGCGCTGCCCGATCGTGAATCGCGCGTATCCATCGTGCTCGCCGACCACCGTGCCGTCCTGCAGAACGAACGGTCCCCGCTGCAATGCCGGTGCCTCATCCCCCAGCTCGCGTCGGATGATCTTCACATGGTCGCCGTCAGGAACGAAGCAGATGTCCTGGCTCTCCGTCTTCTCGGCGATGACCTCCAGTCCCAGTCGATGCGCGATGGCCCGCGTTTCGGCCTTCGTCTGCGCCCCGACCGGCAGCAGCAGTCGCTCCACCACGTGCCGCTCCACGCCCCACAGGAAGTACGTCTGATCCTTGCCGTGATCGAGGCCGCGGTACAGGTCACCGTCGTGCGCGCGCGCGTAGTGGCCGGTTGCAATCCAGTCGCATTCGAGTGCCTCGGCCTTGCGCACCAGATCACGGAACTTGGTGAACGTATTGCATCGGACACACGGAATCGGGGTGCGTCCACGGCTGTACTCATCGACGAAATCCTGCACTACGTCGCGGCCGAACGCACTCTCGAGATTGAGCACATAGTGCGGCACACCAAGCTGCTGGCACACCCGGCGCGCATCGTTGACGCTGTCGAGCGAGCAGCAGGGACGGTCCGGAAGATCCTCGCCATGGCAGAACAGCTTCATGGTGGCGCCGATGATCTCGTACCCCTGCTCGTGGAGCAGCGCGGCGGCGACCGAACTGTCGACGCCACCACTCATCGCGACCAACACACGGCGACCCGGCATTGGACTACGCGGCGCCTGCGAGGCGTCGGGCCTTCTCGACCAGCGCCGGAAACACGTCGCCGACCCGCGCGATATCGGCATCGGTGCTCAGCATGCCGACCGACAGCCGCACCGCGGCGCCGGCCAGCCCACGTGACACGCCCATTGCGCTCAGCACATGACTCGGCGACACACTCCCGCTCTGACATGCGGAACCGCCACTGGCGGCGATGCCGGCGAGGTCGAGCGCCATCAGGAGGCTCTCGCTGTCGGTGCCCGGCACGCTCAGGTTCAGGATGTGCGGCGCACGATGCACCCGCGCGCCATGAATCACCGCGTCGGGCACCCGCGCCAGAATTGCCGCCTGCAGTGCGTCGCGCATCGCCCCGAGACGCGCACACTCGGTTTCGCGCTCAGCCAGCTGCAGCTCCGCCGCCACCGCCAAGCCAACGGCGAAGGCGACATTCTCCGTCCCCGGTCGACGCCCGCGATCCTGTGATCCGCCATGGAACAGTGGTTCGAATGGTGTCCCGCGACGGATGTACATCGCACCGATGCCCTTCGGCGCACCGATCTTGTGGCCGCTCAGACACAACAGATCGACCGGCAGAAGCGTCACGTCGATCGGAATCTTGCCGAACGCCTGAACCGCATCCGTGTGCATCAGCGCACCGACCTCACGTGCGCGTGCGCCGATCGCCGGGATGTCCTGCACCACGCCGATCTCGTTGTTGATCCACATCACCGAACAGACTGCAACCTGCTCGTCCACCATACTGTGAAGCGCCCCAGGATCGATGACGCCGTCGGCAGTGACCGGCAGCAGCCGCTCCTCGCCACCTTCGCGCGCAATCTGGTGCACCACCTCGAGTACGGCCTTGTGCTCGGTGGGGCTGGTGACCACCGCGTTGCGACCCTGCGCCCGCCGCATCCTCCACGGACCGATGATGGCCAGGTTGTCGCCCTCGGTGCCGCCCGACGTGAAGACGATTTCGTCGGGCTGCGCGTGCAGACAGGCGGCGACCCGTGAGCGGGCCTCGTCGAGTGCGGTACGGGCATCGCGGCCAAAGCGGTGTACGCTGGACGGATTGCCGAAGCGCGCCCCGAAGAAGGGAACCATGGCCTCCAGCACCTCCGAACGAACAGGAGTAGTGGCGGCGTGATCGAGGTAGATGGGCGGTGCCATGACAGTGCAAGATAGGACCGCGGCGACCGAAGTGCCTACGGGGCTTCGGTTTCCAGCACCGCACGGACCGGCGCGGCATCGGCTCCCGTGACGAGGACCGGGAAGGCGCTGAGTTGGTACTCGCCGGCCGGGACCCCGTCCAGGGCAAGGTTTTCGAGGACGTAGGCCCCGCCACCGAACAGCGCTCGATGGACGACGAGGTCGGTCGCCGTCCGCTCGTCCACGCTCGGCGCATCCGTCCCGAACAACTGGAGCCCCCTGCGGGTCAGCCAGTCCACGGCCTCGGCTGTGAGTGTGGGCCAGGCATCGGGAAATCGTCCTGACGCCACACTGCAGCCGGTATGCAGCAGCAGCCGAGCGGAGAGCGTGCGGCCCTGCAATGCCTCTGTGAGCCACTCCGGCGTGATGCTGCTGCCTGGCGTTGCCGTTCGGGCGTCGATGACGGTGGCGGAGCCATGGAACGCCGACAGCGGCAGGAATTCGCTGGCGGCGCCAGTTGGGGAGATGTGCAGGGGAGCATCGGCGTGAGTGCCGACGTGCCAGCTGGTCACCACCCTGCCGACATTCACGCTGGCCCCAGTCGCCATGTCCCACGCCCAGCCGCATGTGTATGGCGTATCGCCGGGCCACGGTGGTGTCGCCGCGCCATAGGCCACGCTGATGTCGTATCTGGTCACCGCGCCTCGCGCGCTAGAACGTCGAGACGTCGAGCGACGCGATATCCTCGACGCGCAACGTCTCGGTGGTGTGGAATGGCTCGCCGTAGCGGGCGCGGATCATCGTGCCGTAGTGCGCGGATTGATGGCGGATCACATCCAGCAGTGGTTCGCCGTTCGGGTACACTTCGCCGGCCTGCGTGGCACCGTCGAACTGCGAGCGATAGCAGCGGATCGCCGCCAGCTTCTGCTCGAACACGTCGCTGATGTCGACGATGAACGACGGCGTGATCGCATCTTCACGATACGTCAGACAGTGCACCACCTTGCGTGGGCGGAATGCCGGGAGCTCGGGCACGCGATTCTTCAGCCCCGCCAGAAAACACGCATCGCGCACCAGCTGTGCGGCGGTGATGTGATCGGGGTGTCGACCCTGTCGCGCGTGCGTGATGACGATCGCAGGTCGATGGCGCCGGATCGCACGGATCACGGCATCACGCGTGTCTGAGGAATTGACGAGATGGGCGTCCGGCAGCCGCAGGTTCTCTCTCACCGAGACCCCGAGGATGCGCGCCGCTTCCTGTGCTTCACTCGCGCGTATCTCCACGGTGCCACGACTGCCTGTTTCACCCGACGTCAGATCGACGATGCCGACCCGGCGCCCGCGCGCGACACTCGCCAGCAGTGTGCCGCCGCACGCCAGTTCTACGTCGTCGGGATGCGCCATGATGGCGAGGACATCGAGTGCGTCGGTCATACGCGCGAATCTAACCGTATGCCGTCGGGCGCTGCTGCGCGCTCAGTCCACGCCGGCTGGCACGTCGTGTTCCGGCGATGCCACGGCTGATGGCGCCGCGCCGGCGCTGCGGTGCCTGAGGCGAACCTCGGCCAGTGCCATCGCACGCCGTGCAATCATTTCGCCGGCAGCAACACAGTCGCCCACGCTGACGCCCCGACGAAACTGCCCGTCGATGATCAGCCCCGGCAGTATCGCTTCGATGGCGTCCGCCGCCTGCCCGTAGGCGTCGTGGCCGAGGTTGTACTGCGGAATCGCATGTGGCCAGGTGGTGCGCTGCACGAACGTCGGTGCGCCAGCGACCCCGAGCAACTCCGCCAGCTCCGGCAGTACCATGCCGAGCAGCGACTCGGTGCTCGCGGTACCGAGTTCCGGATGCCGCGTGCCACCCAGAAAGCAGGTGAGCAAGACGTGCCCGTCCGGCGCGCGATTCGCGAAGAGCGTGCTCGAGAAGAGCACACCGAGCGTCACACGTCGCTCGACACTTGGAATCAGGCAGCCGAAGCCGTCCAACGCGTGCGATACGTCCGCGCGCCTGAACCCCAGCGCCAAGGAGATCACCGCCGGATATGGCAGTGATGTCAGCCGAGCAACCGCTGTCGCCGCATCGGCCGGAAGCCGTATCGACGCGAACGCATGCATCGGCAGCGTGGAAACGACGGCGTCGGCCTGCAAGGTGATCGAGTCCCCATCGCGCTCGATTCCGACCCGAGTCGCGCCGCCGTCGCCATCTTCGATGAGGGTCACGCGCGAGCGTCGGAGAATGTTCCCAGTCCCCAGCTCCTCCGCCAACGCGTGGGGCAACGTGCCCATACCGTCACGGAACGAGAGGATCGAATGCCGCACGGGCGCGCGCCCACCTTCCCGGCGCGTGGCGCGCGCTTTCCTCGCACCGGCGATCATGCCGCGAACGAGTGACCCATGCTCACGTTCGAGCGCCGCGAGCCGTGGAAACGCGTGCGAGACACTGAGCCGCTCGGGGTCACCTGCGTACACGCCTGAGACGAACGGATCCACCGCATACGTCAGTGGTTCACCGCCGAACCGACGCCGAACGAATGACGCAACGGATTCGTCGGCAGCCTCGGTGCGCGGGCGGACAAACGGTTCGCAGAGGATGCGAAGTTTCGCGCCGAGACTGAACAGCGGAGAGCGCAGCATGGCGAGCGGCGACATCGGCACGGCGAGCGCGCGGCCATCGCGAACGATGAAGCGGCGCTGAGCCTGTGGTGCCGCGGGGCGCATGAGCTCACGAAGGCCGAGTGCATCGAGCATTTCGGATAACTCGCCGGTGAGCACGCACGAGTTCGGCCCATGCTCGACCAGATAGCCGTCACGGTGGCTGCTCTGCATCACGCCACCGATCTCGTCGCTGGCTTCGATCAGCGTCACGTCCGCCCCTGCACGGCGCAGGTGCCACGCCGTCGTCAGACCGGTGAGCCCGGCGCCGCAAACGATGACGTGAGGCGCCGACGACATGGCGATCAGTCTGTGAGCCAGTCGCGCGGTTCGAGCATGCGCAGCAGCGCGGACTCAAAACTGTCGTCGGGCCAGGTCGGGGCGTACGGCCACGCGGCGAGCGGCGGCATGCTCATCAGCACACTCTCGATGCGCGCCGCCGTGTGCAATCCGAAATGTGTGCCGCGATCGTGCACCAGGTTGAATTCCACGTAGCGCCCGCGTCGCACCAGCTGGAAGGATCGCTCGCGGTCGCCGTAGGTCACCTGTCGGCGGCGCTCGACGATCGGCGCGTACGCCTCGATCAGGCTGTGGCCAACGGCATCCACGAATGCCATCGTCGTCTCTGGATCCATGCCGCTCTCATCGTCGCCCGGTCGGAGATGATCGAAGAACACACCGCCGCAGCCGCGCGTTTCGTTGTCGCGGTGCGTATTGCGGAAGTACTCGTCGCACCACGGCTTGAAGCGCGTGTGGAGCGAGGGATGGAAGCGGTTGCAGATGGATGCCAGCGACCGATGAAAATGCTGCACGTCCTCAGGGAAGGGATACATCGGCGTGATGTCGGTCCCACCACCATACCAGGCGTCGCGCAGATTCCCGTCGTCGTCGGTGATCTCGAAGTAGCGCACGTTGAGGTGCACGGTCGGGATCATCGGACTCCGGGGATGGAACACCAGGCTGACGCCGGTCGCGAAGAATTGCGACTCACCGTCCGACACACCGCGGCCTCCGAGCTTGGCGGCCGCAGCGGCGGGCAGACGACCATACACCACGCTGCGATTCACCCCACCCTTCTCGAAGGTCTCGCCCTCGATCATCACACGCGAATGGCCACCACCCCCCTCGGCGCGGTCCCACCGATCTTCGCGGAACGTGCCCCCGCCGTCGAGCCGCGTGAAGAGCGCGGTGATGTCCTCGTGCAGGCCGGCAATCCAGGCAATCGCTCGGGCACGCCGCGCGTCACCGGGCGTCGCGTGTTCGGACGACGCGAGACTCGGGGCCGCCGGCGCGGTCATGACGCGAGGCGTTCCTTGGCCCGCGGCACCGGCACGGCCGCGCTCGGCGAACGCCACTCACGCACCGTATCGATGAAGGCCTTCGCATTCTGCACCGGAATGTCCGGCAGAATGCCGTGGCCGAGATTCGCGATGTGTCCGCGGCCACCGAACTCCTCGAGCATGCGGAGCGTGCGCGCACGAATGGTGCTAGGGGGTGCGTAGAGCAGGCACGGGTCGAGGTTTCCCTGTAGCGCCACGGGCAGATGCTCCATCCGCTTCCGGGCTTCGGCCGCACCAATCTGCCAGTCGACGCCGATCACGTCGGCCATCGTCGCCTGGGCCAGCTCCTCCATTGCCCATCCCGCACCAGGTGCAAAGACGATCAACGGTACGCCCGCAGTGCGGGCGATCGATGCAACGCGCGCCAAATACGGCAGCGCAAACTGCCGGAACTCGTGCGGCGCCAGGGCACCGGCCCAGCTTTCGAAAATTTGCAGCGCCTGTGCGCCGGCTGCGGCCTGTGCCACCAGAAAGTTGCCCACAGCCGTCGCCAGCTTGTTGAGCAGCGCGTGCGCGTCCTGTGGGGATTCGTAGAGCATGCGCTTGGCAACGGCGAACTGCTTGGTGCCGCGCCCTTCGACCATGTACGCGGCAAGCGTCCACGGGCCGCCGGCAAACCCGATCAGCGGCACGCGACCATCGAGCTCGCGGCGCGTCATGCGCACCGCATCGAGCATGTAACCAAGCCCTTCTTCGGGCACCACGTGATGCAAGCGAGCAATCGCATCGCCGTTGCGCAGCGGTGACGAGAACACCGGACCGACGCCTTCGTCCACGGTGAGATCCATCCCCATCGCCTGCGGCACCACCAGAATATCACTGAAGATGATTGCCGCATCGACCCCCATGATGTCCACGGGCTGCAACGTGACTTCCGTTGCCAATTCCGGCGTCCGGCACATTTCGAGGAATCCGCCTGACTTGGCGCGGACGGCGCGGTACTCCGGCAGGTAGCGCCCCGCCTGCCGCATCATCCAGACTGGCGGTCGCTCGACGATTTCGCGGCGGCAGGCACGGAGGAAGAGATCGCTGCGGCGCGACGTGGACGGCGGGGTGTCAGTGGCGAGGGCGGGGGACGGCTTGCTCGTCATGGCGCGGGTCAGGAGGTCGGTGAAACGAATGCGGACGCTCGATCATGCGTCATTGGCATCGTTGAAAAGTCGGACGGCACCCCGCGGCGCGGCGTATTCGCAAACAATTGGTCGAGATGGACCGCCAGATCGTCAACGTTCTCGCCGCGTGCGATGGCATCACTGAACACATTCATCGGGCGGGCCAGCAGCTTGGCCACGATCCGTTCTGCGGTGCGTTCAGCCACGTTGTCGCCAGCGACGAAGGCCACTTCGCGTCGGCAGAGGTCGACCAGTGCGTCATGCAGCGATCGGATGGCCAGGCGCGCCGCACCGGTGGCAAGCCAATGCCGCAGCCAGCGCATCTCGTGGTCCACGATCCGTTCGGCATCCGGCACGGCCGACAGGCGAGCCGCTTCGGCGGCGACGATCGGCTGATGGAGCGAGTCGAGATCGACCAGCGTCACCCCAGGCAGGGCCGTGACGCGTGGATCGACGTTGCGCGGCATCGCGAGGTCCAGCAGCAGCAGCGGTGCCGTGTCGTATCCCACATTGACACGCGCCCGCTGCAACTGGTCGGCGATCAGCGTGTGCGTCGCAGCGCCAGTGGCGATGATGACCACGTCGGCAAATGCCGCCTCGACGTGCATTGCCTCCATTGGTGCCACGCGGCCACGAAGGCTCTCTGCCAACTCCTGCGCCCGTTCGATGGTGCGGTTCATCAGCACGAGGTCGACGGCGCCAAGCTTGGCCAGTTGCCGGGCCGCGCGGGTCCCGGTCTTGCCGCAGCCGATGATCAGGCATCGCGCGTGCGCCAGTGAGCCAAAGCGCTGCAGTGCAACCGACGCCGCTTCGGCGCCGATCGAGTTCCGGCCGGTCGACAGGCTGGTGTCGGACTGGACACGCCGACCAGTGCGCAACCCGATTTCAAACAGACGGTGCAGCATCGGACCAACGGTGTTCATCTCGCACGCGGTGCGATACGATGAGCGGACCTGACCAAGGATCTGTCCATCCCCGAGGATCTGGCTCTCGAGGCCGGCGGCAAGGCGCAACAGATGCCGCCCGACCTCATCACCGATCCGGATGTTGATCGCCTTCAGCAGTGCCTGCCGGTCGGTGACGTCGGGCATCCAGACCGCACTGAGGTGCTCCACGGCGGCTTCGAGCGCGGCCTGCCCGCTCGATTCCGTCCAGGCATAGAGCTCGGTGCGATTGCAGGTCGAGACCAGTGCCAGTTCAGAGACACCGCCACCGAGGAGCGCCGGGTACATCTCGCCCAGCCGCTGTTCGGCGACATGGAAGCGTTCGCGGGTTGCAACGTCCGCACTGCGATAGTCAACCGCGAGACAAATCAGCATGCATTCACCGGAGTCCGAAGGGAGCGTTGCGCCGGACGATGGAGACGTTCAGCGCGCTTGCGAACGACACCCAGCACAGGTACGGCACCAGCGCCCACAACGCGCGCCGGTCGAGCGGTGCAACCGTGATCATCATCAATACCAGACTGCCGGCAAACGGCGCCAACTCGACCAACGCCCAGTCGGGTCGACGACGACCGAAGAACAGAAAGCTCCAGGTCGTGTTCAGGCCTGAGTTGAGTGCGAACAAACCGATCAGGCGAAGACGGCCACCCGTGGTTGGCAGTTGCTCCCACGACACCACGAACGCAAACGCCATCAACAGAAAAATCGTCGTCCAGGCCGGACCGAAGAGCCAATCTGGTGGTTTCCAGGCCGGCTGCTCCAATCCGTAATACCATGGTCCCAACTGCGTCACCAGCGCTCCCCCCGCTGCGGTCACAACCAGCCCGCATGCGGCGATCGCGATCGCCGTGACCGAATACCCGAGCATTACGCAACCGGCGCCAAGCCTGTCAGATGGCCAATATTCTTGAAGAAGATGCGCGCGTGTGCCAACGGCTTTCCCCGCACCAGCTTCTTTCGCATGTACGCATCGAACGTCAGCTTCTGAATGTCTTCATCGCGACACATGCTCACGAAGCGTTCACGACGATTGTCCGTCGTGTACCAGAAGTTCTGCATCACATCGAGCACCTTGAACACCTGCCCGTGCTCCCACAAAAAACGGCGCCGAGCGGCGCGCAGCTTGCTCGCCTTCCCGGTATGGATCGCCTCGGCAACGGCATCGGCAGTGAATCGGCCACAGGTCATAGCGTAGAAGATGCCCTCACCTGACGCCGGCGCTACCACCCCGGCCGCATCTCCGCAAACTGAGACGTCTTTCCCGTTCTCCCACCACTTGAGCGGACGGAGCGGAATCGGGGCTCCCTCCCTGCGAATCGTCTCGCAATCGGCCAGGCCGGTCTCCTCGCGGAGGCGGGCCACGGCGGCGCGCATGTCGAAGCCCTGTTCGAACGTCCCGGTGCCGATGCTGGTCACGTCGCCGTGCGGAAAGACCCAGGCATAGAAGTCAGGGGAGTACCGGCCGTCGTAGTAGATGTCGGCACGCCGAGCCTGGAAGTCGTCGGTTTCGACCGCCGGCGACTTCACGATCTCGTGGTACGCCGTGACGCGGTTGCCGCCGGCGTAGGCAATCGGGATCGCCTGCCGGGCTACCGCTGACAGCGCGCCATCGGCGCCGATCAGGTGGCGCGTCTTGATCGTCTCGAGTGTGCCCGAACGCGACGAACCCGCCGCAAAGTGAATCAGCAGCCGGTCGTCCGTGTCGTAACTGAAGTGATCGAAGAAGCCGGTGATCCGCTCGGCACCATTCGAGGCGGCCCGGACGCGCAGCCATTCGTCGAACGTGCCGCGATCCACCATGCCGACGTGGCCTTTGCCGACCGGGATGTCCACCTTCTGACGATGCGGCGAGACCATGCGCGCCGTCCCGACCCGCGCCACGAGCAGCTCGTCCGGAATCTCGAAGTCGATCATCGCCTGCGGTGGCACGGCGCCGCCGCAGGGCTTGACTCGGCCGGCCTTGTCGATCAGCGCGACGGAAAGCCCCTTCAGCGCCAGATCGTTGGCCGCGGTCGCTCCCGACGGACCGCCTCCAATCACCACCACATCGAACATCTTCATTCCGCCACTCCAGCCGCTGAATCGTCCACCTGTGCACCCGGCACGCGCCGGGTATCGAATCCTGCTGCCATCGGCATCTGCATCGCGGGCATGTTGCTCATCCCGCCGCGGCCAGCACGGCGTCCGCCGCGGTCGCGCGTCCGACCTGCCGCGCGGCTGATGCCAACATCGCCGCACCAACAAAGAGTGCGGCCTCCATCAGAAAGACGCTGCCGTAGCCGAGTCGATCGGAATCGAGCACCGCGCGCATCACATCGCTGGCACCAGCGCCGAGCATCCCACCGGCCGCCATCGCGATCGCCTGCGACGCGCCAAACACACCCATGCGCACACCAGTCTGCGATTGATCCACGGCGGAGGAGAGCGACATCATCGAACCGATCGCCCCGATCGCGAAGACGCCGTTTCCGACGCCGAGTGCGAAGAGCGACGCGCGGAGGAGCACGAGGCTGCCGAGCGCCGGTGTGAAGGCAATGGCCACCAGTGCGAAAGCCGAGGCGATGCAGCCACCTCGCGCCCAGCCCGCCAGGGTGCCGAATCGCGTCGACAGCGCGGCCGTGAGCAGCATGCCAATCAGGGATCCGGCCTGATGGACACCGCTGATCGCCGTGCTCTCACCCGGCGTCAGGCCGAAGACGGCTCCCGCAAAGGGCTCGAGAATGAGATCCTGGGTGCTGTACGCGAGCATCGAGAGACCCACAAAGAACGAAAAGCGGCGCGCAATCGGGTCAGCCCAGACGATCGCCAACGCTGCCTTGAACGGCATCGCTGATGCCCGCTCTCGAATTGCGCTGGAGCGCGGGGCGTCGAGACCGAGCAGTGCCAGCGCCGTCAGTGCTACCGCGGCCGTCCCGAGAATCACCGTGCAGCGGACCAGCGTGTCAAAGCTGAACGGCGTGAGCAGCTTGCTCGCGACAACTGTACAGAGAATGAAGCCGGCGATCATGCACAACCAGACGGTCGCCGCGGCGCGTGCGTGCCGCTCGGCTGGTACGCGGAGCGACAGCAGCGTCAGGAGCAACGTGCCGGCGGTACTCACCCCGAGGCCGACAAGGACGAACGCCACGAGGATCAATGGATACCCGAGCGCAGGCGCCGAGCGAAGCACGGGCAGTAGCGTCGCAATCGCGACGACGCCCGCTGCCAGCATCGCCATGCCAAGCACGATCCAGCGCGTGAGCTGGCCATGCTGATCCGCGAAGTGCCCCATGCGCGGACGCAACCAGAGTTGCACGGCGTAGTGCAGCGCCACCAGTGCGCCCGGAATCATCGCAGGCAACGCGAGTTCAACGACCATCACCCGGTTCATCGTGGCCGTGATGAGTACGATCAATCCACCGAGGCAGGCCTGCACGACGCCCAGACGCAGCACCGAAATGAAGCCAAAGTGCTCACGACTCGTAGCCGTCACGCCCATGACCGTCATGCCCCGGCCCCGATCGATCGAACAGCATGCGCACAGAGCATCATGCCAAGGACCGACAGTGGAACGCCGAAGCCGCTGTACCAGAGGGCCTTTTCCACCGGCGCACGGAGAAAGGTCGGCATCATGCGCATCTGGAGCGCGATGAGGACGAGCAGGGCGGCGGCATGCGCGGGCTTGTGCCACACAATGCTGAGCAACCCGAGCGCAAGCAATTGTGGCAGGAGAATCACGATACAGGCCAGTTTCGCCGCACGGTGCGCGCCAAGCTGGACCGGCAACGATGCGACGCCAGACTGGCGATCACCCTCGATCGCCTTGAAGTCGTTGAGTGTCATGATGCCATGCGCCCCCACGCTGTACAGCAGCGCGAGCACGACGATCCGTTCGTTCGGCCAGGCACCGAGCATCACCACCGCGCCAGTGATCCACGACAGGCCTTCATAGGTGAGGCCAACAGCAGCATTGCCGAACCAGCCATCCGTCTTGAGCCGGAGCGGTGGCGCGCTATACGCCCACGACAGCGCGACGGCGATACACGTTGCGACCAGACCGGCGGTGCCGAAGACGGCGCCAACGGCGAGTGTCGCAGCACTCCACAGAATCGCGAGAATCAACCCCCATGAACCGGGGACGCGTCCCGACGGGATCGGTCGCTGTGGCTCGTTGATCGCGTCGACGTGGCGATCAAACCAATCGTTGACGGCTTGACTCCCGGCACATGAAATCGGCCCGGTGAGTGCGATGCCGAGTGCCAACATCCACCAGCGCCCCTGCATGTTCACACCGGAGCTCACGACGCCGCACGCGAATGCCCACATCGGTGGGAACCAGGTAACCGGCTTGAGCAGCTCCAGAACGGCGCCAGCGCTCGGGAAACGCCGCGGCGCCAACTGTAAACCCTGATTGACGGAATCGAGTGTCAACATTTTCTGACAGTGCCTCGAAAACGGACCGTCCGCAAGACCCAAATCCGGTCCGACGGTTACTCGGTGCTGGGGAGCCGGGTGTCCTGGCTTTCGAGGAGCCGATGCCGTCGGAGCTTGACGTACAGGCTCTGCCGGCTGACGCCCAACACTTCGGCGGCCGAGGTCCGATTGTCGTCGGTCAACTGCAGCGCGGCTTCGATGAAGTGCCGTTCGACCAGATCGGTGGTGTCACGGACCAGCTCGCGCAGGGAGACGCGTCCCACCAGCGACGTCAGCTGTTCGACGGCGCGCGTCAGGTCACGCGCACCGTGCGGGCCCGCCGCCAGTCGTCGGCCAACATCCCGGAGCATGAACCCGATCGCCGGCGAGTCAGAATCCGGAAGCCAGGCGGCTGAGACCTCGACTTCAGTCGCCAAGCCAAGGACGCCGCGCGCGCCGGTCAGCGCCAGCCGCACAGCGCCGTTGCGCTTCAGCATGGTCAGGAAGATCTCGAAGTCGGCGCCGGGACGACCGATCCAGGCACCGATGTCCTTTCCGCGAACCTGTTCGCCGGCGGTCAGTTGCACCAGATCCAGGAATGCCCGGTTGGCATACGTCACGGTGCCAAGGACGTCGGTGATCACGAAGGCATCCGGCGACTGCTCCAGCAGCGCGGCAATCCGGCCGCGCTCGCCGCCGTCGCCCAGCAGGCGATCGCCCTCGAGCGACGAAAAGCGCACGAGCAGCAGTGTGCTGCTGTCCTGACGGAATGTGGAAGCCGAGATGCTGTACGATTCGCCACCGCGCGCCAGACGCACCCGCACGTCTGGGCTCTTGCCGCTGGAGCGCGCACTGCCTACCGCGTCACTGACCGCGCGAAGGTCGTCTGGTGCGATGCCGAATGGGAAGGCATGGCCAGTGAGCTTCTCGGGCGATTCGCCGAAGAGTTTGCCCGCCGCCGCATTCGCGTCCATGACCTTCATCGTGGCACTGTCGACGACCAGAATCGCTTCGGCGGCAAACTGGAAGAGGAGCCGGTAGCGCGTCTCGACGTGGCGAAGGCGCCAGTAGTCGCGCTCCATCGCCTGCTGTGCCTCGACCAGACGCTGCTGCAGTGCCGACAGGGTTCGCATGTCCCGGCCGGCGGCCACGAATGCGCCGTCGCGGCCCACGCGCATCACCGTGTAGGAGACGGGGAGATCGTTCCCGCCTGGCAGCACATGATTGACCTGTCGCCGCCGGCCGTGCGACTTGCTGCTCGCATCCCGAAGAAGCGCCTCGACCTTGGTCCGGGTTTCATTGGTCACGGTCTGACCCCAATGCTGGCCGACCCACCCGTCGATCCCAGCCTCGCGCAACTCGGCGTCAGTCGCCACCACCGCTCGGACCACGCCAGTCCGGTCGACGATCACGGCCAGATCGCCCGTGTTCGCAACCAGATCCGCCGCAAGCTGGGGATCGAGATCCGCGAGGCCACCGTCGACTGCGCGGGTCGTGGTCACTTGGATGACGGGACAGCATCTGTCGGCAGAGCTTCGCGCGCTGCGCGCCGTGCCTGAACCAACGTGCGCCCAACCAGCGGGCCCTGGGCCGCGTCAGATGCCGATCCATCCGCACCGACGGCTGTGACGAGGCTTGGATCGTCACTGAACGCCCGGCCGCCGACGATCACGGCTAGATCGGTGTTGAGTGACGCCGCGCGAAGGCTGCTGATGAGCGCGGTGATCTTCGGCGCGCGCTCGACGAGACCAGCCGAAACGCCGACGACGTCGTACCATTGCGCGCCGACCTCGGCCAGCACATCCCGAGCGCCAAGCGGCGGACCGACTGTCACGCCCCAGCCGTCAGCGACGAAGAACTCCGCCAGCATCGCGAGTCCCAGAGAATGCTGCTCCTCGGGCATGGCACAGATGAGCGCCTGTCCGGCGTCCTCAGCCACCTGTGTCGAACCGCCCATGCGGCGCCCGAGATCACGAAGCACGCGCTGCATTCGACCGAGCCCAAGCGTGACCTGGAGGAAATCGGCATCATCCTCCTCCCACATCGTGCCAAGCGTCCGCGCGGCTGGCGTGAGGAGGTCCAGGCAGATCCGCTCGAGCGTCACTCCGCTGGCGATCATCGCGGTCACCATCGCCGGACAATGCCCTTCATCTGCCGAGAGGCAGGCCTTCACGAATGCGTCGACATCGGCCGCTTCGACCAGCAGGCTCGGGGGCGCCGGCCAATCCGCCTGAGCCGTCTGGCTGCGTGCGTGCGCGAGCAGCCGCGGGATGAGCTCGAGCTCCATCGACCGTCCGGAGGCGGGGCTGCGCATGCGCACAGGCTCGCAGTCAGGGGGCGACGACTGGCCGAAGGGCGGTTGAAGCGAGCTGGACAACGAATCCCTCCTTACACAGGATTATGATCTGCTTTGACGGTTCTCCGCTGGCCAGGCACCGCTTTCGTCGCCGCCAGTCTGAAGACCCTCGCCTGAAGCAACCCGTCCTTGGGCCGTTGTCAAATCGCTGATGCGCCAAGCCGTCAATTTTCAGCCAAGTGTCAGATTTACTTGACACTTTCGCTCCCGGGGGTAGCCTCGAAGCAACGGTTACCCGGAGATCGGTGCGGAGATGGCAGGTGAACTCATTATGACGCAAGAGCGGGGCGGTCCGACGGCGGCGACAGGGTCCCGAGCGCCGGCGGGAGTGCTCTACACACCGGAGCAGCGCCTTCGGCGCGACGCGACCAAATGGACGCTGGTCCAGGGTATTCTCGCGCCGGTCCAGTTCCTGGTTTTTGCGATCAGCGTCGTACTCGTGCTTCGCTCGTTGCTCACGGGGGATGGTGTCACGGCGGCGCATGTGTCGATCATCGTGAAAACACTCGTCCTCTACACTATCATGGTGACCGGCGCGATCTGGGAAAAAGTCGTCTTCGGCCAGTACCTGTTCGCGCCCGCGTTCTTCTGGGAGGATGTGGTGAGCTTCGTTGTCATTGCCCTGCACACATTCTATATGGGCGGGTTGCTCACGGGTCGGCTCTCGACGAGTGCGCTGTTTGCGGTCGCACTGTGCGCCTACGCCGTGTACGTGGTCAACGCCGTGCAGTTCCTGCTCAAGTTGCGGGCGGCGCGACTGCAGGAAGCGCGAGAGGCGACACTGCGCGCTACTGTGCAATGAGCACGTCGCTTCCGGTGGTACCCGATCCCGCCATCGGCGGTGGCTGTACCGATGCGCCGGTGCTGCGTGAGCGCGGTCAGCGTGAAGTCTTTTGCGGGTTGACGGGAATCGTGTGGCTGCATCGGAAGATGCAGGACGCCTTCTTTCTGGTTGTCGGCTCGCGCACCTGCGCGCACCTGCTGCAGTCCGCCGCCGGGGTCATGATCTTTGCCGAGCCGCGATTCGCCACCGCGATTCTGCAGGACCGCGATCTGGCCGGCATGGCCGATTGCAATACGGAGCTGGATCGAGTCGTGGCCGAGTTGCTGGCACGCCGGCCTGAAATCACCACGCTCTTCCTGGTTGGTTCGTGCCCGAGCGAAGTGATCAAGCTCGATCTGGTGACCGCCGCGCAACGGCTCAACCGAGAGAACTTCCCGCGGGTGCGTGTGCTGAGTTACTCCGGGAGTGGCATCGAAACGACGTTCACGCAAGGCGAGGATCAGTGCCTGAAGGCCATGGTTCCGCATCTGCCGGCGACGGAGGACGGGCAACGGCGCCTGATGGTGGTCGGCACGCTGGCCGACGTCATCGAGGACCAGTTCTCGCGGCTCTTCGCGCAGCTCGGCATCGGTCCAGTGTCGTACTTTCCGGCTCGCCGGGCGTCCCAACTGCCACCGGTCGGACCGGGCACGCAATTGCTGCTGGCACAGCCGTTCGTCGGCGAGACGGTCCGGGCGCTGCAGGCACGCGGTGCCACGTTGTTGCAGGCGCCGTATCCCCTCGGTTCCGAGGGAACCACCCAATGGCTGGCGGCGGCGGCGGCGGCCTGGGACGTTCCGGCGGAGCACTTTCGCAAGGTCACCGAGCCTTCGCAGGCGCGGGCGACGGTTGCATTGCAACGGTATCGAAGCTCACTGGAAGGGAAGCGCATCTTCTTCTTCCCCGACTCGCAGCTCGAACTACCGCTGGCGCGATTCCTGTCTCGCGAGTGTGGCATGTCGCTGGTCGAAGTGGGCACGCCCTACCTCGACCGCATGCTGACCGAGACCGAACTGGCATTGCTGCCCGCCGGCACGTTTCTCAGCGAGGGTCAGGATGTGGAGAAGCAGCTGGCGCGGTGCGAAGCGGCCCACCCGGACCTGACCGTGTGTGGACTGGGACTCGCCAATCCACTCGAGGCGCGCGGATTGCGAACAAAGTGGTCGATCGAGCTCGTATTCTCTCCGATCCAAGGCTACGAACAGGCGGGTGACCTTGCGGAGCTGTTTGTGCGCCCGCTCGATCGCAGCGCGCGACTGACGGTGTGATGCCATGCAACTGACGCTCTGGACCTATGAAGGGCCGCCCCACGTCGGCGCGATGCGGATTGCAACGTCGATGCGGCATGTGCACTATGTCTTGCACGCACCCCAGGGTGATACCTACGCCGACCTGCTGTTCACCATGATCGAGCGGCAGGACAAGCGGCCCCCGGTGACGTACACGACGTTTCAGGCCCGCGACCTTGGCGGCGATACCGCGAACATCGTGACGCGCGCAGTGCAGGACGCCGTCGACCGGTTCGCGCCGAAGGCACTGCTGGTTGGAGAGAGCTGCACCGCTGAACTGATTCAGGACAACCCGGGCAGTCTGGCGATGGGGATGGGCTTCTCGATCCCGATCGTGCCACTCGAGCTGCCGTCGTACTCGAAGAAAGAGAATTGGGGTGCCGCCGAGACGTTCTATCAGCTCGTCCGGACACTGCTGCTGGAGCGCTCGAAGACCCGCGAGCCGCGGCCGACGCGCGAGGGGCGCCGCCCACGGGTGAATCTGCTCGGCGGCACGATCCTGGGTTTCCGCTGTCGCGATGATATTGCCGAAATCACGAAACTGCTCTCGAGCATCGGCGTCGACGTGCACGTCAGCGCGCCACTGGGTGCCGAACCGGACGACCTGCGACGGTTGCCCGACGCCGATGCGAATGTCTGTCTGTATCCGGAGATCGCGCTGACGACCTGCAGCTGGCTGCAGCGCACGTTCCAGATGCCGACGATCACGACGGTGCCGATCGGCGTTGGCGCCACGCGTGACTTCGTTGCGGAAGTGGGCCGGGTGTTGGAGATCGACGTCTCAGCGGTGCTGGGCGGTGAAACCCCCGGCGCCGCGTCACTGGGCAGCAGCCAGTCGCGGATGCCGTGGTACTCACGCTCGGTGGACGCGACGTATCTGACGGGCAAGCGCGTCTTCATCTTCGGCGACGGTACGCACGTGGTGGCGGCCGCGCGGATCGCGAGCGAAGAGTTGGGCTTCAAGGTGGTGGGCCTTGGCACATACAGCCGCGAGATGGCGCGTGAAGTAAAGGCGTGCGCCGAGAAGTACGGTGTGACGGCGCTCATCACCGATGACTACCTCGACGTCGAACGCACCGTGGCGGAGCTGCAGGTCGAACTGGTCCTCGGCACACAGATGGAACGCCACATCGCCAAGCGGCTTGGCGTGCCCTGTTCCGTGATCTCGACCCCGATCCACGTGCAGGATGTGCCGGCGCGCTACTCGCCACAGATGGGCTTCGAGGGCGCGAACGTGATCTTCGACGCCTGGGTGCATCCGCTGATGATGGGGCTCGAGGAGCACCTGCTGCAGATGTTTCGCGAGGATTTCGAGTTTGGTGACGGCGCGACGCCGTCGCATCTGCACAGCGTCGCGCCGGCGAAGCCCGAGGGTGCTGCCAGCACGATGGTGTCGGAGCCGGCAAGCTTCGATGCCACACCCGTCGTCTCGGAGCCGGCGCCTGCGCCGGTACAAACGCCCACGGCCACCACTGTGGCCGAGGCGTCGGGTGCGCCCGTGCCGGCC
The DNA here is from genome assembly GCA_038215035.1 of Gemmatimonadales bacterium. Lineage (GTDB taxonomy): Bacteria > Gemmatimonadota > Gemmatimonadetes > Gemmatimonadales > Gemmatimonadaceae > JACMLX01. The sequence continues at coordinate 19,028 of JBBQRH010000022.1, forward strand.
CTGACGGCGGTGCCGGTCTGGTCGCCAGACGGCGAAAAGGAACTCGGCAAGATTCCTTTCTTCGTGCGTGGCAAGGCGCGCCGCAATACTGAAAAGTACGCCGCCGCGCAGGGCATCGCCGTCATCACGACGGAAACGCTCTACGAAGCAAAGGCGCACTATGGCCGGTGATGGTCTCCCCGGACTGAAGTTCGTCATCATCACGCTCGACTCGCATCTGGCGGGATCGGTGGCGGAAGCCGCCGCGATGGTCGTGCGCCAGCTGCCGTCGATCGACTTGCGCGTGCACGTGGCGTCGGACTGGCCGGAGAGCCCGTCATCACTCGAACGTTGCAGGGCGGACATCGCGACCGGCGACATCATCGCCGTCACACAGTGCTTCCAGGACGAGCAGGTGACGGCCATTCGCGACGCGTTGCTGGCACGTCGCGATCACTGCGATTCCATGCTGGTGGCGGTATCGGCCCCTGAATTGGTGCGTTGTACGCGCATGGGCAAGTTCAATCTCGGCGGCGCGGAGGAAAAGAAGACCAGTCCATGGTCGCCGCTCGGGATCCTGAAGAAGCTCCGCGGCAGCCGCGGCGACGGCAAATCGAGTGGTGAGCGTCAGATGATGGCGCTCAAGACCATGCCGAAGCTGCTCAAGTTCATTCCGGGGCCCGCGCAGGATGTGCGGGTGTACCTGCTCAGCATTCAGTACTGGTTGGCTGGCACGTCCGAGAACATCGCCAACCTGATTCTGCTGCACGTCGAGAAATACGCTGACGGACCGCGCAAGGTGTTGCGCGCACGTGCGAAGTCCGAGCCGCCACGCTCGTATCCGGAAGTCGGATTGTGGCATCCTGATGTGAAAGGCGAGCACGGCATCACGGAGACGCTCAAGGCGTTGCCGGTCAATGGCAGTGCGGGCACTGTCGGCGTGCTGCTTGGTCGCAGCTATCTGCTGGCCGACAACGTGGCACACTACGCCGCGGTGGTGCGCGCCTTCGAGCAGCGCGGGCTTCGCACCATCCCGGCCTTTGCGAGCGCCCTCGATTCGCGCCCGGCGATCGACAAGTATTTTGTAGAGGCAGACGGGCGCGCTCGTGTCGATGCCGTCGTCTCGCTGACGGGCTTCTCGCTCGTTGGCGGGCCGGCCTACAACGATTCGTGCGCAGCGCAGATGACACTGAGCCAGCTAGACGTGCCGTATTTCTGTCTCCAGACGCTGGAGTTCCAGAGCACGCCGGAGTGGCAGAATGATCCGCGCGGTCTGAACCCGTTGCAGGCGACCCTGCAGGTTGCGATTCCGGAACTGGACGGTGCCATTGGACCGACCGTATTCGCTGGCAAGGTTGGCGCTGCGAAGGGCGTGGAGAACGCCGAGTCGCTTCCGATTGCGGAGCGGGTCGAGACGATGGCGAATCGTGTCGAGAAGATGATTCGCATGCGCCGCACGCCGCGTGCGGAGCGGAAGGTGGCAGTGGTCCTGTTCAACTTTCCGCCCAACGCAGGGAACACGGGCAGTGCGGCCTACATCGACTGCTTTCATTCGCTGTACAACACCATGATCGCCATGCGCGACGGTGGCTATACGATCACGGTCCCGGCATCGGTGGATGCGCTGCGCGATGCCGTGATCCAGGGAAATCGTGAGCAGTATGGATCGGTGGCTTCGGTGTTCACGCGAGTTCCAACCGACGATCATGTCCGGCGCGAGAAGTACCTGCCACAGATCGAAGGCGCGTGGGGTGCCGCGCCCGGCAAACAGTTCGCCGATGGTTATGGCATTCAGATCCTGGGTGTGGAATTCGGGAACCTGTTCATCGGTGTGCAGCCATCCTTCGGCTGGGAAGGCGACCCGATGCGCCTGCTGTTCGAGGGCAACTTCGCGCCAACGCATGCGTTCAGCGCGTTCTATCGCTGGCTGCGGGAGGACTGGGGCGCGCACGTCGCGCTCCACTTCGGGACGCACGGCGCGCTGGAATTCATGCCGGGCAAGCAGGCAGGCCTGACGGATCAGTGCTGGCCCGATCGCCTGATCGGCGACCTGCCAAACGTCTACCTGTATGCGTCGAATAATTCGTCCGAGGGCACGCTGGCCAAGCGCCGCGGCGGTGCGACGACGCTGATCAGCTACCTCACGCCATCGGTATCGGCGGCGGGGCTGTACAAGGGCCTGATCGACCTCAAGGCGACCTTCGAGCGCTGGCGCAACATGGATGCGCGCACCACTGACGGCGAACGCGTGTCGGTCGTGGCGCTACTCCAGGAGCAGGCGTGCGCTCTCGAACTCACGTCTGCGCTGCCGCAGTGGAGTCCTGCCGATGCCCTGGCCGTCGAGGCGGTGCGACAGAAATTGCTGGAAGTGGAGCAGGCCCTGATTCCGGTCGGGCTGCACATCGTCGGCAAGACACCCTCAGTGGAGGAGCGGGCTGACATGCTGCTGGCGATCGCGAACGTCGGCCGTCCGGAGGCGGACGTACCGCCCTTCGGCGACACGTTGCGCACTGCCGCCAAGAGCGAGCTGTCGGTCGAGGCGATCGATGCGGCCGCGAAGGAGATCGTCACGGCGTCGGTGGCAGCGGGCGATGTGGCGGCCGGTCTGCGCATTGCCGAGCGGGCGGGGATCGCGTCGATGTCGCTCGAGCCGACGCTGCGCGGCCTGCTCACGCTCGATCAGATGCTGGCGGTGGACTCGGAGATCCCCGGCATGCTGCGCGCACTGGATGGCCGCTACGTGATGGCCGCGCCGGCGGCGGACCTGGTGCGCAACAGCGCGGTCCTGCCCACAGGGCGCAATCTCTACGGCTTCGATCCGTACAAGGTCCCGAGCCCGTATGCGCTCAAGGAAGGTGCCGCGCGCGCCGAGCAGCTGATCGCGCGACATGTGGCCGATGGCAATGACTTCCCCGAGACGGTGGCGTTCGTGCTGTGGGGCACCGACAACATGAAGTCGGAAGGGACGCAGCTGGCGCAGGTGCTGGCGCTGATGGGCGTGGTACCGCGTTTCGATGGCGTCGGCCGTCTCTGCGGAGCGCGCCTGCTGACTCCCGGGCAGCTCGGACGGCCGCGTGTCGATGTCGTGGCATCATTGTCGGGCATCTTCCGCGATCTGTTGCCATTGCAGGTCAAGCTGCTGGCCGAGGCCGCGTTGCTTTGTGCGACGGCCGATGAGCCAGACGACCAGAACTTCATTCGGAAGCATGCGCTGGCCGCAATGCGTGAGGACGGCGTGGATATGGAGACGGCCGCGCTGCGTGTGTTCGGCAACTCGGAAGGTTCGTATGGGTCCAACGTCAACCTGCTGCTCGAGACCGGCCGCTGGGAAGACGAGGATCAGCTCGCCGATCTGTTCGTGCAACGGAAGGGATTCGCGTACGGTGCTGATGGCAAGTGCCGCGCCGGGCAGCGGATGATGAAGCGGGCGCTCGGCACGGCGTCGCTGAGTTTCCAGAATGTCGACTCCGTCGAACTGGGGGCGACCGACATCGATCAATACGTCGAGGCGCTCGGCGGCGTCAACCGCGTCATCGAGCAGCAGCAGCAGAAGAAGGTCGCCTGTTACATGGGCGACCACACGGGCAAGGATGGCAAGATCCGGACGCTCGAGGAGCAGGTGACGCTCGAATCGCGGACGCGGGTGCTCAACCCGAAGTGGTACGAAGGGCAGCTCGTGCATGGGTATGAAGGCGTTCGCAACATTGCAGGACACGTCGCGACGACGGTTGGCTGGTCGTCGACGACCGGCAGTGTGCCGGGGTGGGTCTACGGCGACATGGCGCAAACGTTCGTGCTGGACGCCGAGATGCGTGACCGGCTGGCGAGTGTGAATCCGGCAGCGGCGGCAGGCATGGCGACCAAGCTGCTCGAGGCGAATGATCGCGGATACTGGTCGCCCGATGCGGCGACGCTCGAGGCATTGCGGGACGCCTCGGCCGAGCTCGAGGATCGACTGGAAGGCGTGGTGGCGCGATGAACGCCGCCGTGTAAGATGTGTTGTACCGGCGCGCGTGGTGGCGCGTGCCGAGCGTGATTCCTTGGTTCAGGAGAAGTAACGTGGCATCAGCAACGCGACTCCCAATTCTGGGACGGGAGGATGGCGACGGGAGCCTTCAGGTGCACCTCAATCCCGAGGACAAGATCACCGGTGCGCTCTGCATCGCGGTCTACGGGAAGGGGGGAATCGGCAAGAGCACCACGTCCTCCAATCTCTCGGCGGCGTTCTCGCATCTTGGTCAACGGGTGCTGCAGATCGGGTGTGATCCGAAGCACGATTCGACCTTCACGCTGACGAAATCGATGGTGCCGACGGTGATCGACACCCTCGAGTCGGTGGACTTCCACAGTGAGGAGCTGCGCACTGAGGACTTTGTCTTCACTGGCTACAATGGCGTGATGTGTGTCGAGGCGGGTGGTCCGCCGGCCGGCACCGGCTGCGGTGGCTACGTCGTCGGCCAGACGGTCAAGCTGTTGAAGGAGCATCATCTGCTCGAGGACACTGATGTGGTGATCTTCGACGTGCTGGGTGACGTGGTGTGCGGTGGCTTTGCGGCGCCGCTGCAGCATGCGCACCGTGCGATGATCGTGACGGCGAATGACTTCGACTCGATCTTTGCGATGAACCGCATCATTGCGGCGGTCCTCGCCAAGTCGAAGAACTATCAGGTCCGGGTGGGCGGCGTGATCGCCAATCGGAGCAAGGACACCGACCAGATCGATCGCTACAACGATCGCGTCGGCCTGACGACGACCGCGAAATTCCCTGACCTCGATGCGATCCGTCGGAGCCGGTTGAAGAAGTGCACGATGTTCGAGATGGATTCGACCGATCCGGAAGTGAAGGCGGTGCAGGACGAGTATCTCGCCTGCGCGCAGCGCCTGCTCGACGGGGTGCCGCCGCTGCTGGTGCAGCCGCTGAAAGATCGCGAGATCTTCGACCTGCTCGGGTACGACTGAACCATGGCCGTGCCGTCGACTGACGCTGGGACGCCTGGCAGCCGCACGTACACCGAGCGGCGGGCCTGGTTGCACGAGTACTTCGACCGGACGGCTGCGGGGGCCTGGGCGGCGCTGACCTCGGATTCCGAGGTGAGTTGGGTTCGCCGTACGGTTCGGCAGGGGCGCGAACGGATGCGGCACACCTTGAGCGGGTTTTTGCCGGACGATCTGACCGGCATGCGGGTGCTGGACGCCGGGTGCGGCACTGGGGTTCAGGCGGTCGAGCTCGCCAGGCGCGGGGCCGCCGTCGTGGCGATCGACCTGTCTCCGACGCTGGTGGGACTAGCCGAGACGCGGTCTGAGGGGAACTTCGATCGAGGGACGATCGAGTGGCGGTCGGGCGACATGCTCGATCCACAGCTTGGCTCGTTTGACTACGTCGTTGCGATGGACTCTCTGATTCACTACCGAATGACCGATATGCTGGATGCGTACGCGGCGCTGGCGGCACGGACCCGGGTCGGCATGGCCGTCACGTTCGCTCCGTGGACGCCGTTGCTGGCGACGGTGCGTGGCGTGGGGCGCTTGTTCCCGCGCAGGGATCGTGCGCCGGCGATCGAGCCAGTGGCAATGGCGCCGCTCCTGCGCGGTGTGGCGCGTGATCCGAGGCTCGCCGCATGGAGCGCGCAGCGGACGCATCGCGTCGAAAGTGGGTTCTACACGTCGCAGGCGCTCGAGCTGCGTCGGCGTACCGCGGAGATGGTGTCATGACGATCGAGATGGTGTTCTGGGGGTCGGTGCTCGTGCTGGCCGGATGGTTTCTCTATCGCCGCACGATCGAGGTGTCGGCGACGATTGATCTGGAGGCCACCTCGCGCGAGTTGCACGCACACGTGATTCTGGACGGCGTCGAAGTGAACGAAGGTGATGAAGTGCTGGTGCATGGTGCGCCGTGCTACATCGCGCTGAACGAAAAGCGCACGATGGCGGCGACTGCGACGGTGTCGAAGGCGAGCCTGCCGCGCCGGGCCTGGGAGCGCGTCATGGGTCGGACGCGCATCACGGAACTCTATGAAGTCGGCTTCGAGGGCTGAACGCATATGTACAACATTACGAATGACCCTGCCGCGCTGACGGACGACGCGCCGCACAGCACCGCCGAGAGCACCGCGGTCGCGGCACAGGACGCCGCGCTGAATCCGAGGTTCTACACCACGGATTTCGACGAGATGAACAAGCTGGATTTTTCATCCATGCGTGGCCAGTGGGACGCCATGGTTCAGGAGTTCAAGTCGGATCCGAACCGGAACCACTTCAAGCGCACGGCGGAATTCGACGAGGACTTCTCCACGCTGCCGCCCAAGCTTCGTCAGGAGTTCGTGGACTTCCTGATCAGTTCCGTGACGGCGGAGTTCTCCGGCTGCATCCTCTATGCCGAGATCAAGAAGCGGTGCACGAACCCCGACGTGCGGGAACTGTTTGGCTACATGAGCCGCGATGAGGGGCGTCACGCCGGCTTCATCAACCACACGCTGAATGACTTCAACGTGCGCGTCGACCTGAGCTTCCTCACGCGGGCGAAAAAGTACACGTTCTTCAAGCCGAAGTTCATCTACTACGCCACGTACCTGTCGGAGAAGATCGGGTATGCCCGCTACATCACGATCTTCCGCAATTTCGAGCAGCAGCCCGACAAGCGGTGGCACCCGATCTTCAAGTGGTTCGACAACTGGTGTCACGACGAGTTCCGCCACGGCGAAGCGTTCGCGGTGCTGATGCGCGCCAATCCGGATTTCCTGAAGGGCATCAACAAGTACTGGATCCGGTTTTTCCTGCTGGCTGTGTTCTGCACGATGTACGTGCGCGATCATCTCCGCGCATCGTTCTTCGGTGCGATGGGCATGTCGGTGGATGACTACGACCGCAAGGTCATCAAGCTCACGAGCCTGATCAGCAAGCAGGTATTTCCAATCAGCCTCGACCTCGAGAGCCCGAAGATCTGGGAATTGTTCGAGAAGATGTTTCAGCTGACGCTGGCGATCGAGGCGACGAAGAAGCTAGGTGGGATCGGGGCCGCGCTCCGTCGGATCGCGCTCAAGGCGACGGTTGGTGTGACCTTCGTCCAGCTCTATTTCCAGCCGGTGATTTCGCATGAGTTGCCGGCCAATGTCCGCATGGAACCGGTGTGGTGATCGCGTGAGCCCGGCCGAGGTGCGGAAGGTGCCGTTCGTCTCGCGTCTCGTCTCGCGATTCGGACCGTCGATCCTGCCGTTCGCGGACGTCGCAACCATGGAGCTGCCCCTGCCGCGCCTGCTGCGGCTGGGACTTCTCCAGTTCACTGTTGCCCTGGCGACGACGCTGCTCGCCGGCACGCTCAATCGCGTGATGATCGTGGAGCTGAAGATGCCGGCGCTGGTGGTCGGATTGATGCTCGCCATTCCGCTGCTGACGGCCCCGCTGCGTGCAGTGATCGGCTACCGGTCCGACACCCATGTGTCGGTGCTCGGCTGGCGCCGTGTGCCGTACATCTGGTTCGGCACCATCATGCAGTTCGGTGGCTTGGCCATCATGCCGGTCGCGCTCTACATCCTCGCCGGTGACACGACCGGACATCGCGGGGTTGGCGTTGCGGCGAGCTTCCTGGCCTTCCTCTGCACTGGGCTCGGCTCGCACATGGTGCAGACCGCGGGGCTGGCGCTGGCCACCGACATCGCGCCGGAAAAGGACCAGCCACGCGTCGTCGCGCTGCTCTATGTGATGTTGCTGGTAGGGATGGTGGTGTCGAGCCTCGCGTACGGTGCAGCGCTGCGGCATTTCAACAAGGTCGTGCTGATCCAGGTGATTCAGGGCGCGGCGGAGTTGACGTTGCTGCTCAACATCTTCGCCGTGTGGCAGCAGGAACCTCGCGGCTCCGCGCCAACGAAGCGTGAGGGAAGCTCGCGCCCACCATTCCTCGTGGCATGGCGCGCATTCGTGAAAGAATGCCCCCAGCTGGTCAGGTTGCTGGTTGCTGTCGGCGTGGGCACGTTCGCCTTCACGCTTCAGGACGTGCTGCTCGAGCCGTACGGCGGTCAGGTCCTCCGGCTTGGTGTCGCCGCGACGACATCGTTGACGGGGATCATGGCGTTTGGCGCAATCATCAGTTTCGCGCTGGCACAGAAGCGCGCTTCCGACGGGGCCGATCCGATCAGGCTCTGTGCGGCAGGAGCCCTGGTCGGTGTCCTCGGATTCGCGTTGATCATCCTGTCATCGCCGATGCTCTCGCCACCGCTGCTGATGCTCGGCGCATTGTGCATCGGATTCGGGAATGGCCTGTTCAGCGTCGGTACGCTGCTGCGCGTGATGTCGCTGCCGCATCAGGGTGAGCATGGACTGGCCCTGGGTGCGTGGGGGGCGGTGCAAGCCACCTGCGCCGGTGTGGCGATGGCTGTGGCGGGATTCATTCGTGACGCGTTCACCGAACCGGCGCGTTCGGCGTCGGCGCAATCAGTCGACCCGTTGCCGGGCCTTGGTTACGTCGCGACGTATGCTCTGGCGGTGATCGGATTGTTCGTGTTGTTGGTGGTGCTCGGTCCGCTGGCCGCAAAGCGTCGTGCGGAAGGTCGCGCGTTGCCATTCGGCATTGCCGAGTTCCCGGCCTAGGTGTCGCAAGGCAGTATCACTTACTTGGAAGGAGCAGGCATGTTCAGGAATTTCACGCCGTACATCGACGTCACCCAGATGGTGTTGTACGTGTTCTGGTTTGCGTTCTTCGGGCTCATCCTGTACCTCCGTCGCGAAGACAAGCGCGAGGGGTACCCGCTGGTGTCGAATGAGCCAGGCCGCACGTATCAGGGCTTCCCGCCGTATCCCGGTCCGAAGGAGTTCATTCCCACCCATCCGGAGCACTAGGGCATGTCAGACCTCATCGTCCCGCCGAACGCCCGCCCCGTTGACTCGAGCTTTGGTGCGCCGCTCGAACCGATCGGCAATCCACTCAGCGCGGGCATTGGGCCAGGCTCGTGGGCGGCGCGTTCCGATCGGCCCGACCTCACGATCAAGGGCCTCGCGAGGATCGTCCCGATGCGTGTCGCCACGGATTTTTTCGTGGCTCATGAAGATCCGGATCCGCGCGGCTTCGACGTGCTTGGCATGGATGGAGCCGTCGGCGGCAAGGTGGTCGAGCTCTGGGTCGATCGCAGCGAGCCATGCCTGCGCTATCTCGAGGTGGAGGTGTCGGGTGGCGGGACGCGCCTGTTCCCGATTCCCTTCGTTCGCATCCCGCGACCGACGGGCTGGATACCGATCATGAGCACGATGCCGGATCGGACCCACGTGCAAATCCACGTGCTGAAGGCATCGGACTTCGCAGGCATTCCTCAGATCAAGTCGCCTGACAACGTGACGTTGCTCGAAGAGGACAAGATCAGCGCCTATTTCGGTGCCGGATCCATGTACAACTCCGATCTCCGCTTCGGCCCACTCGTTTGATGCCTGAGTTCGTCGAACATGTCGGACCGGACGGAGAAGTCAGCCGCCTTCCGTCCGGCGAGCGCGTCTTGTGGTCCGGGGCGCCGGATCAGCGCGCGCTCGCTCGCCACCTGCTCCGCGAGCGCTGGGTGCTGGCGTTCGTGGCCGGGTCGTTCTGCCTGGGTGCGGCCGACGCGTTGCAGCACGAGCAGGGAGCAGCTGCTCGCCTGATCGGCGTCGCCACGCTCAGCCTGATCCTTGTCACCGTCGCGCTTGTCAGCATCAGGCTCTTCGCCTGGCGCCTCGCGAAATCATCATCGTACGTCGTCACGAATCGACGGGTGTTCTTCAACATCGGGATCGTCTTGCGCGCGGACGCCAATGTTCCCTTCTCGAGCATCGAGACCGTGGACCTGCGGCGCCACGCGGATGGATCGGGCGATCTGATGGTCACCTTGAGTGATGCGCAGGAAATCCCGTGGCTGCTGCTCTTTCCGCACATGACGTGGCGCGGCAGCCGACGCGGGCGCCCGACGTTCCTCGCGCTGCGCGAGCCACAGCTGGCGGCGGACGCAGTGGTCGGTGCGCTTCGTGCCTATGCGCTGGCCGGTGACGCAGCGGTGGTGGCTGCAACGCCAGAGACCATCACTGGCACGACTCGTTCGCTGGTGGGTACTCCCACTCCATCGCCCGCGTGAGCACGTCGCGCGGGGAGGTTTCCCGGGCATGGTGACGTTCGAGAGTCTGGTCTGCGGGAACATCGTGCGTCGTCATGCGCGCACGTTCGCCCTCGCGAGCGCGTTCCTGCCGCTGACGAAGCGGCGCGGCACGTATGCGCTGTATGCATTCTGCCGCCTGGCGGACGACGCAGTGGACCGCGCCGGCCCGGGTGGCCGCGATGCGGTGCGTGCGACGCTGACACGGCTGCGCCGCCAGCTCGACCTCGCACTCGATGGTGCACCGTCGGCACCGGTGATGCACGAGACGGCATGGGCGATCAGGCGGTTCGGCATCCCGCTCGCGCCGGTCGACGAACTGGTCGATGGCGTTGCGCGCGACCTCGATCCAACGGACTATCGCGACTGGCCGTCGTTGTCGGCATACTGCGAGGGCGTGGCGAGCAGCGTTGGCGAACTCTGCACGCATGTTTTCGGAGTGGTTGGTGGTGAATCGGCCCGGTCGCGCGCGATCGGGTTTGCGCGCACGCTCGGTGTCGCCATGCAACTCACGAACATCCTCCGTGACATCGGTGAGGATGCCGCGAACGGCCGCTGCTACCTGCCGGATGACGCGCTGCGCAGCGTCGGGCTGACGCGCGAGCAGGTGCTGGCTCGGGATGTGGATGTTCGCTCCGAGGCGTGGCGCTCGATGATGCGTGCGTTCGTGGAACAGGCGCGCCTGCTGTACCGCGAGGCGTTGCCAGGCATCGCGATGCTCGCCCCTGATACGCGGCGCTGTGCCCAGGCCTGCGCGATCGGCTACGCCGCCATCCTCGAGGCGATCGAGGAAGCGGAATACGACACGGTGAATCTTCGCGCGCACATCGGCTTCCGCCGGAAGACGCGGCTGATGTTGTCGCTCTACCGCGTCGATGATCCGGCGATGCTCGTCGCGGGCCAGCCGGCCGTCGCCTGACCCGTCAGTGGCTGCGCGTACGCAGCCACTCGAGCAGCACGTTGATCGGTCCGGTACGCTCGGTCTCGTTGAAGATCTCGTGGTAGAGCGCGTCGAACCGTCGCGTGGTCACCAAACTCCGTGGGGCGGCGGATGCAAATTCATCCGAGCCTCGCGGGTTGACGAGATGGTCGTCGCCGGCATACAGCAGCAGGGTTGGCGTCTTCCACGCTGCCGCCGCGGCCCGCGTCGTCTGGCCAGCCGTCATGATTGCGTAGGCGAGGCGTGACGACACGCGATCGTGCACGAGGGGGTCGTTGACGTAGGCGTCAACGACGGCGCGGTCGTGGGACAGGTAGTGGGGATTGAGCCCGTTGCCGACCACCAGATCCGGCGCCAGGTGGCGCATCGTGTTCATGACCATCCGCTGCATCACGGATAGGTCGGCCCTCAGCGCAGGCGACGAGAGCACGAGCGCGTCGGCCGCCGCCGGATCGTGCAACAGCGCCGTGGCCGCAAAGGCGCCACCCATGCTGTGGCCGAGGAGTACGACAGGTGAGGCGGACGTCGCACGTGCGAAGCTCAGGGCTGCGAGGATATCGTCCCGAATCGCATCGGGCCGGGGAATGACGCCCCGCGGCCCGGGTGAGCGGCCATGACCGTGCAGGTCGGGGGCATGAACTTCCCACCCTTCCGCCGTGAGATCGCCTGCCAGCGCTGTGTACCGGCCGGCGTGCTCGCCAAGACCATGAGCAATGACGATGGTGCCGCAGGGCTCCGTGGCTGGATTCCAGACACGCAGGGCGAGCCTGGAGCCATCGCGGAGCGTGACTTGCCGATCGACCGGTGTCGGCGGCATCAGCGGGGGCGAATGAGGCGCATGCCGCCGAACGTAGCGCGTGGGAGGCACGGGGCAAGCGCCAGACCGAGGCGCGCGCCGCCGCCGGTGCCTGACGCGCCACGCGCCCGGATCGGCAAGCCGACCCGGGCGCGTGACGAAGGCGATGTCTACACCAGCAGTTACGGAATCTGTCGGGCGGGCACCGGGGCCTCTGCGGGCATCGCAGGGGCGGGCGTGAGTCCCATCGCAACATTGGCACCTGCTGCAGTCGCCGTCGACGGCGCATCACTCAGCTTCGCACCGCGTGGAATCGGCACAGGAGCCGTGAGCGGTACACCATCGTATACCGGCGTTCCGCTGGCATCCAGCGGACCGGTAAGGGCGTCCCAGCCCGGAGCACCCCAGAGTGCAGGGTAGTCCTTGACCATCTTCGCGCCATAGAGCGGCTTGTAGATACCGTTGTGGCACGTGATGCACTGCAGCTTGGGGGCATCCCCGTGTTCGCCGAGGCGACTGCGCGGATAGACCGGCTGCAGCGGATTCAGGTAGTTCGTGTTCAGGTCGCGCACCATCGTCGTGCCGTAGAGTGCCACCACACGCTTGGGCGTCGACTGTTCCCATGAACTGAATGCGCGTGAGTTGTGGCAGTACGTACAGTTGACGCCGAGCGCCTTCGACTGCGTGACCATGAGGGCGTAGGTGTTGTACGTCTGCCGGATCGCGGTGCGGTTGGCGGCCTGACCCGGTAACGGCTCGATCGTGTGGCTCTGTACCCGGATGTCATCGCGATCCAGATAGTGCCGGAGGATCTGGTTCTCGTTGCTGTAGAACCAGAGTCCGTTCGGCAGCGGCTTGCCGCGATGGCAGGTGTAACACGTGACACCGGTTCCGCCCACGTGGTTGGTGTAATCGCTGTTCACGCGCCGCGTCATGCGGAGCATCATGCGACTCACCAGCTTGGTGTAGATCAGTCTCCCGTCGGGATACGAATCGGTGGCGAAGTTTGCAGTGTTGTGGCAGTAGGCGCAGTTTCCCGCGCCACCCGCCACCCAGGAACTCATCGCCGTCATCGTCCGTCCGAACTCGGCGGCGCTGATGTTGGTGAGCACCTGCACGTTCTTGTACTGAGCGGGAGGGCCGGGTGGTGCGGGTGGAAGCGCTTTCGGAGCCTGGTTGTACGCCGCGGTCTTCGCGATGTCATCAGGATCGTAGTTCGTTTCCATGGCCACACCACGGAACCCGTGCTGTGCGATCTGCTTCGGTCCCGGCTTCAGCACATCCGGCGATTTGTTGCACGCTCCCAACACGACCAGCGAGAGTACGGTCCCGATGCGCTGCGAGTTGCGAGTCATCATGGTGTAACTCCGGGCGCTGGCAGCACGACTTTGCCGACGCTCGCAATCTCGACGCGACGGTTCAGGCGACGGCCTTCCGGTGTCTCGTTCGACGCCACGGGCTTGGTCTGTCCGAAACCGCGAGAGGTGATGCGATCTGCAGCAATCGCGTACTTGGTGGTGAGCAGGTCTCGCACGCGATCGCCGCGACTCTGCGACAGCGTGAGGTTGGTCGTCGGATCGCCGACGTTGTCGGTGTATCCGCGCACCTCGACCTTCAGCGACGGGTGTGCAGTCATCAGCGCTGCCAGGTTGGCCAGCTCGGCATCCGACTCGCCGCGGAGATTGTCTCTGGCCGTGTCGAAGTAGACGGCCGACATGACGAACAACCCGTCGAGATTGAGCGAGTCGCGCATGTTGTCCGACGTGAGGACCGGCTTGTTGTAGACCTCGACGTCACCACTCAACTGTGCACCCTGCGGAATCGGCAACTTCTGCGGCACGAGGTTGCCCTTGGCGTCTCGCGTCATCTGCGGGAACGAGTCAGGGGAGGTGCCGTAATACTGCCCGCGAAGGTACGGTGCCTGCTCCGGCTTGACGGCATACTGCACCGGATAGCTGGGGGCCACACCATGCTTCTGGGCCCAGAGGAACCAGTTGTCCACTGCGGTCCCCGTGAGGAGAATGCCGATGCCGCCAGTGAGCGTGGTCAGCGTCGCGAACCAGAACGCCCAGCGGTGAATGGATTCCGTGGTGGCATTGAAGCCCATCGTCCAGCGCCAGAACAGTCCCATGCGCTCGCCGGCCGTGCCGCGATCCGTCACCTGTTCGATTTCCCGTTCTGCTCCGTACCGGCTGGCGGCCAGCACCGTTGCCGCGTGCATGGCGAACAGCAGCGCCGATCCGTAGAGGAACACGATCGACAGCATGTGGAACGGGTTGTAGAACAGGTTGCCGTAGCGGATGGAGAATGACGCCGTCCAGTCGAGGTGCGGAAACACGCCGAATGGCACCGCTTCAGACCAGCTGCCCACCATGATCGGCCGGATGAATCCGAGCACGAGATAGAGCCAGATGGCCGACGCAAACGCCCAGACGATGTGTGATCCCATGCCCAGAGCGCGGGCGCGCTGGTACATACGGACCCACCAGAGCAGGATCGAGAGCGTCAGGAAGAAACCAGCGAGCAACCACCAGCCGCCTTCATTGAGCGGCGGAATGTGAAGCCCGTACTTCGGCGCGGGTGGCTCGAGGGAAAGCCAGAGCAGCTGCCGGACGAACTGGATCGGACTCCAGCCCACCGACCGCCACATATTGAGTCCGATGATCTCGAAGGCAATGAAGCCGAAGATCAACGAGAACACGCCAGTGGTGCCGAGATAGATCGGACCGATCTGGGCATCGCCGAACTTGCCAGCCCAGTAGTTGAGGATCGGCTTGCCGTCGCGTCCCCAGGTGCCGCCGCGGAGCGGCACGCCTTCGTCGACCGGGGCGTGCACCTGCACGCGGGTCCAGAGGTTCTGATATTCGATCATCGGTCCATCACCTCGGAGCCCAGAAGGGCAGGTAGAGCCACCAGTTCCACCAGTCCTGCCAGCCGCGGGTCCAGAATGGCCCGCTGATCACGATGCAGACGGCGCTCCAGAATCCGGCGTTGAGCGCCAGGAAGAGGCCGAGCCGGTGAATGCCAATCGCGCCGATGGAGTAGCCCACCGCATCGCGGAAGAACGAGTTCTCGTGCTCGCTCGTCTTGACCGCTTCTCCCTTTGGCGGGCTGGTCACTGACAGGATCAGCGAGCCGTGCATCGCGAGGGCGAGGTTGTTGGTGAAGAAGAACGTCACCGCGATCATGTGCGCCGGATTGTAATGAAAGTGCTGGAACTGGTATCCGACGTTCGACACCCAGTCGAGATGACTGAGGATGCCATACGGAAAGCCATGGCCCCATGCACCCAGCAGTACCGGGCGGATGATGACAAGGGTGATGTACGCGAACACCGCGACCGAGTAGGCCACGGGGACGTGATAGCCCATGCCCAGCTTGCGGCTGATCTCGGCCTGCCGCCCGACCCAGGCGACGAACGAAACGGTCGCGCACATTGTGATGATCTGCCAGAGACCACCCTCGCGCAGTGGCGCGAAGCCCAGCCCGTAACTCAGGTCGGGTGGGGCGATATTGATCTGCCAGAGGTTCCATGTCGGTCCGATCGCCGCGCCATAGACGCAGAGGGCGGTCCCGAGGATTGCAGCAAACGCGGCCACGACGCCGAAAAATCCGACGTAAAACGGGCCGATCCAGAAATCGAACAAGTCACCGCCGAGGAGGGTGCCGCCTCGCACGCGATACTTGTATTCGAAAGACATCATCGCCATCGATTGTCGCTCCTTGCAGACAAAGTCGTGACGGCGACGCTCGAGGCTATGGCGCCGGGTGTTTCAAGTGGTCTGGACACATGAAGCCACCCGGGCCGCAGCCCGCGCGCCGTCGTTACCGACTTGCCGGCATCGGGGTGAGCGCGTCTGCCGTGGTCACCGTGGCTGCGTTCCCATCCGGGTCGAGCCAGTTGTACCGTGGGCTGCTGATGAGAATGAAGTGGATGACCAGCGACAACGCGAACATGAACGCGAAGATGCCGACCATCAATCGCTTCGGGTCGAAGCCCTGCCACATTTTGTATAGCATGGGTTTCTCCTCAGCTCAGGAAGCGGGTGGCGGAATGTGCGGCGTCGATCAACTGCGCCGCGCCATACGACAGCGGCTTGCCGAACCACGGACGCCACTGCCAGACCAGGTAGTGGAAGATCGCAGAGAAGAACGCAAAGCCTACGATCGTCAGCATTGCCAACGAGTGTACGCCTCGTGCTTCTTCGTCTGTCATTGCGGGCTTATCCATTCCAACCTCGGGAAATGGGGTGGTGCACGCTCCTGGCGCACCGCAGGGCACGACATTGAATCCCGTCGTGCAGGGACGAACGATCCGCCAGCGGATGCCAGCCCAGACTCAAATCGCTCGTGTTGACCAGACACCACACCAAGAGGGCATGCGTGCCTGATACCGAAGACCAGTCACCGATCCTGCCAGCCGACTGGCCACAAGTTGCTTCGTCATCCTTTATCACCGCATCCGGCCTGCGCTGGCATGTGCAGCGCGCCGGTCGGGGGCCCGTTGTCCTGCTCGTCCATGGCACCGCAGGTGCAACCCACACATGGAGCGGTGTCTGGCCGCTGCTGACCGCATGGGCCGATGTGATCGCATTTGATCTGCCTGGCCATGGCTTCACCACCGGCGCCAGACCAGACCAGCTCTCACTGGTCGGCATGACCGATGCCGTGCACGACCTGCTCCGGACGCTCGATGTACGGCCTGTCGCTGGCGTCGGACACTCCGCTGGTGCGGCAGTCCTGCTGCAGCTGGCTTCGTCCCACGAGGTCGCACCACAATCGATCATTGGTGTAAACAGTGCACTTGTTTCCATCAACGCGCTAGGGCAATTGCTGCTTCCGTTCTCACGCGCGCTGTTCGACCTCGAGCCGGTGCGCGCCGCGATCGCTGCCTTGCTCCGGAACGGCACGGTGCCGCGCGAACTGTTGCGCTCAACCGGAACACCGCTCGACCCGTCACAGGAGGCGCGATACGTGGCGATGCTCACCGATGACCGGCGCGTTGGCGCGGTGCTCCAGATGATGTCACGATGGGACCTGCCCGCGCTGCAGGCACAATTCCCGATGGTGAACGTCCCGGTCACGCTCGTCCATTCAGCGAACGAACCATGGGTGCCATTCGCCGAGCTGCTCGAGGTGACACGCACACTGCCGATGCGCACGGTGATCGACCTGGCGCCCGCAGGCCACCTCATCCCCGACGAGAAGCCACGGCAGCTCGCCGAGATCATTGCGTCGACCTGCGCTGCCGTGACGTCGCGCACTGGCTGATGCTCACGCGTACTGCCCGCCGCGCATCGCCCTGCGCGAGGCAAGGACGTGGTCGCGCGTGACCGAGGAATCCTTCAGTTCGCGTGCGTCACGTTCGGCCAGGTCGCGAATGCGCTTCGCCGCCGAAATACGGATCAGCACGGGCTGCTCCTCGAGGATCTCCTCCAACGCCGCGTGCGCCTCGTCTGTCCACGGCAGTTCCTGGTGCAGTCGCGATGGCGTGGCCTCGACCTTGTCCATGTCGGTGGCCAGTGGAATGATGTTGAACAAGGCATCGAACAGCGCGTTGCAGACTTCCTGGATCAGGTACGTCGCGCCGGAGTAGCCCATGAACGGCGTGCCCAGGTGGCGGCGGATGATCGCGCCTGGGAACGACGCCGGGATGTACATCGCGCGTGAGCCCTGCTCGGCCATGTACATCCGCTCGTTGTAGCTGCCGAACATGATCAGTGGCGGCGTGGTGCGAATTGCCTCACGCACCGCCGCGTTATCCGGCTTCACTCCGGGCCGCCGCGCGAACGCGAAGGTGCAGGGCAGGCCCATCTCGGTTTCGAGAAAATGCCGCACGCCGCGTGAGTAGGTCTCGTTGGCGACGATCGCGAAGCTCGCGGTACCGAAGAAATCCTGCGTCACGCTCCGCCACAGATCCCAGAGCGGCTTGATCGTGGTGTGCTTTTCCTTCTCGATGAACGGCTCCGGGTCGAGCCCGAGCAGCTCCCCGAGCTTGCGCAGGAACTTCGTCGTCGAATGCAGCCCGATCGGCGCCTGAAGATACGGTCGGTCGAGCGACTCACAGAGCATGCGACCGAATTCGCGATACATACAGACATTGACGTCGCCATCGATCAAGCGCGGCACGTCGGCGAGATGGCTGCCGAGCGGGAACACCATGTTGATCTCAGCCCCGATGCCTTCCACCAGGCGGCGGATCTCGGCGAGGTCGGACCAGGTGTTGAAGTAGCCGTACATCGGGCCGATCAGGTTCACCCGCGGCTTGGCTCCTTCGGCACGCTCGCTGCGCTTTGGCTGCACGCCCTTCTTCAGCCCGTATTCGGTCCAGAGCCAGTACAAGGCACGGTCCGCCGCCTGCCACTGATCCTCATCGATGGTGCGGGGCAGGAAGCGCACGATGTTGGTGCCTTCCGGTGTCACGCCACCGCCGATCATCTCTGCGATGCTGCCCGTGACGACGACAGCCGGAAGCTCGGGATCGAGCGTGGTATGCGCACGACGCATTGCGCCTTCAGTCCCGTTGCGACCCAGCTCTTCCTCCGACAGTCCCGTGACGACCACCGGCAGTTCATGCGGCGGCAACGCGTCGGTGTAGTGGAGTACTGACGTCACTGGCAGATTCTCACAGCCAACCGGACCGTCAATGACGACCTGCAACCCCTTGATTGCCGTGAACGCGTATACCGCGCCCCAATACCCCCCAGCGCGGTCGTGATCGAGAACCAGCATCAGACCATCTCCTCTGCCTTGCGCGCCCGGGCCATCTTGGCGAGGTGGCGCTTGTAGTGCTCACGGAATTCGGGACGGTCGACCGGGACCTCTTCCCAGACGCCGGCGTTCGCGCCTTCTCCGACGCCATCGAAGAACGCCTTCATTTCATCGAACCGATGCTGGTTGCCGAGGGCGGCATTGATCACCACGGCCAGCGAGCCGGCACCCATCGGTCCCATCAGTGGCCGCGCCGAAATGAGGTTCGTGAAGTAGAGCGCAGGGATCCCGAACTCCTTGGCTTTCTGCACCACCGGTGTCGTACCGATCGCGAGATCCGGCTTGAATTCCGCCATGGCGTGAAGGTCCTGCTCGAGCGAGGCCCGATACTGAACATGGACACCCTTCGCTTCCAGCCATTCGCGATCGGCATTGCTCCACTGCGTCCGCGGACAGGCGGTGCCGACGTATCGCAGATCGGCGCCGCTTTCGACCAGCAGCCGTGCCACCAGCAGTTCCGAACCCTCATAGCCGCTCATCGTGATACGGCCCTTGATCGGCTTCGCGGCGAGCGCGTTCCGGATCACCGGCAGCACGGCATTCTGCGCAGCGCCGATCTGGTCGGCGCTGACGCCACAGGCCTCGCCGATGTTGCGCAGCCAGTCGGCAGTTCCATCATGGCCAACCGGCGCGGAACCGACGATCGGGCGACCAGCATACTCGAATTCGCGGAACGAGGCCGTGTAGAACGGATGAATCGCGGCCACGGCAGCGCAATCGAGCGCCGCATACAGCTCGCGCCATTCACGCGTCGGAACGACCGGCCCCGCGGCGAGACCGAGTGGCGCCAACAGCATGCCGATGCCAACGGGATCGGCGGGGAACATCTCTCCAACGAGTGTCACGGTCGGCTTGTCGCTCTTGCCGCCACGCGGTGCGGCCACCGGACCCTGCTCGGCTTCCGTGCGCGCATAGCGAAGCATTGCGCCGGAGAGCACATCCTTCGCCTCGGCGTGCGTTGGCACACCAAAGCCAGGAACGTCGATGCCGATGATGCGCACGCCGTTGATCTCCTTGGGCAGCAGCTGCAGCGGTACGCCAGATGCCGTCGGCACGCAGAGATTCGTGATCACGATCGCGTCGTACAGCTCGGGGTCCGCCATCTTGAACACCGCATCGCGGATGTCCTCGAACAGCTGCCCGGTCACGAGTGTTTCCGAGTTGAACGGCACGTAGCCCACGGAGCGCCGCGCGCCGTAAAAGTGACTCGTGAACGTGAGTCCGTACACGCAGCAGGCCGAGCCACTGAGAATCGTGGCCGTGCGGCGCATGCGCAGTCCGACCCGCAGCGAGCCGAAAGCCGGACACATCGATTGCGGCTGATCGTGCGGCCCCTTGGGATAGTCGGCCGCATACTGCTCGAGAATCGCGCTCTTGCCGGCGGCGGCTGCCGCCGCCTTCATCTGCTCGGCACCTGAATGACAGCCCAACCCGTCCGTCGGTGGCGCGGAGATGACGGGTAGTGCAGCGCGCGCGCCGCCGGATCCGGATTCAATTCCGGTCGGCTGCTGCCCGTCGTTCGCCATCGGGGCGTGCGCGGCGTCATCGTAGCCCGCCTCGCGCGACGGGGTCGTGATCATCTCATCAGCCGACATGGGCGATTCCTCAGACGGTATCGTAGACGACTTCGAGCGTCGCCTTGTTCAACTCTTCGCGACCGCACATGTCCATGAAGCTCGCCGGCTCCAGCACCACGTTGCGGCCGACGGTGTCGGCGGAGAACAGGTTGAGCAGTTCGTCCTGCGTGAGCGGGTGCGGTCGGACGGGCGGTGCATCGGCCACGTTCTGCGCCAGTTCCGCGAACAGGTCGCCCCAGTCGCCACCGGGAATGCCGATGATTTCGTAGTTCGCGCTCTTCTTCCGGATGTCGTCATTGGCCGGGATCTTGGCGAGAATCGGGATGCCGACCTTGTTTGCAAACGCTTCGGCTTCGCCCGTGCCGTCATCCTTGTTGATCACCACACCGGCAACGCCGACATTGCCGCCAAGCTTGCGGAAGTATTCGACGGCGGAACAGACGTTGTTGGCCACGTAGAGTGACTGCAGGTCGTTGGATGCCACGACGATCACCTTCTGACACATGTCGCGTGCGATCGGCAGGCCGAATCCACCGCAGACCACGTCGCCGAGAAAGTCGAGCAGCACGAAGTCGAAGCCCCATTCGTGGAAGCCAAGCTTCTCGAGCGTTTCGAATCCGTGGATGATGCCACGTCCACCGCAGCCACGACCCACTTCCGGGCCACCGAGTTCCATGGCAAACACACCGTCCCGCTTGAAGCACACGTCACCGATGGCCACTGCCTCGCCGGCCAGCTTCTTCTTGGACGACGTCTCGATGATCGTCGGGCAGGCCTTTCCACCAAAGAGCAGTGACGTCGTATCGCTTTTCGGGTCGCAGCCGATGAGCAGCGTCTTCTTGCCCTGCTGCGCCATCATGTACGACAGGTTGGCGAGCGTAAAGCTCTTGCCGATCCCCCCCTTGCCGTAGATCGCGATGATCTGCGTCTCCTTGGTGACCGGGCGCTGCTCGATCGCGTCGGCGTCGGGGGCGGATGCTTCCTCGCGAAGCGTCTGGTGCATCTGCGCGAGCACGTCGTCCTGTGCAGTGGCCTGCTGCGTCGTCATACCGGGTGGCTCCAGTTGAGGATCATCTTGACACATGTCGGATCACCAAACGCGGTCTCATACGCGCCGACGGCGTCTGCAGCCGGCACGCGATGCGTGATGATGTCGTCCAGCGAGAGGTGTCCCGCCACGACCATCGCCGTGACATCGGCGAGGTCGGTGGCAGAGAATTCTGCTGCGATCTTGAGCTGCATCGCCCGCAGGAATGCGAACGGGAAAGCGAACTTCACGGGCTCGTGATAGAACCCGCCGAGCACGATCTCGCCATGGCGGGCAAGTCGCGGGATGAGCACGTCGAGGATGTCGTTCGCGCCGCTGAGTTCGAGCATGGTGCGGTAGTCGCGGCGCGCATCGTGATCCGGATGCACCACGGTGTAGCCACTCGCGCCGGCAACCCGGGCGGGATTGATCTCCCAGACGGTGGGTGCTGCACCGCCGAGCGCCAACACCAGTCGAGCCGCGAGGCGTGCGAGCGATCCATGCCCGACGATCAATTCGGGCATGGCGCCGTCGCTGTGCGTGCGGAGCGCATGCAGTGCGGTGGCGGCGAGCGACAGCAGCACGCCACGATCACCGAGACCACGCGGAATGATGTGCGTCTTGTCGCCGGCAACGACCAGCTTCTCGGCGGCACCGCCGAACAGCCCGCGTGTCGCGCCGAAGCAGCGGGCGCCGGCAACGAACACTTCATCGCCAACCTGGCGCTGCGATAATGGCCCAGCGTGAATCACGACACCGACACTTTCATATCCCGGCACGAGTGGATAGCCGAGGCCGGGAAACGGCGGCATGGTGCCGCTGTAGAGCAGCCGTTCGGTGCCAGTGCTGATGCCGGTGTGTCGCACAGCAATCACGACATCGCTATCGGTCGGTTCGTCGATCGGCAACGCGCGCACGGCGAGCGTCCTTGGTTCGTCAAACACGACTGCGAGAGCGTTCACTGGTGATCTCCGTCCTGCGGGGGTCAAACGCGAGCTGATAGTGTCAACCTACCCGTACAACAGAAACCGTCAATAAAGGTTGACGCTTTTCTGACGGCCTGTTTCAGCACCGCTGGTCGCGTCCGCCTGGTGGGGGAGAATCTCCACGCCGAACGGGCGCACCCAAACCACCGTTCGGTTTGTTTGTAGGTTATGCTTGCGCGGCGATGATGCCGGTGTGGACGGGGTACCGCGTTGGAACGAGTCGCGTCCGGGAAAAGCCCGCCGCCCGCAGCAGCGCCTGGTGCTGCGCCATCGTCCTCGCGCGCCCGCGACCCATCGCGAACAGATAGAGGCCGAAATACGCATCGCCCACCCGTTCGGCGCCGCGAATGCCCGAGAACGGTTCCACGACGAGTAGCGTGCCGCCGGGCTCGAGGGCCTCGCGCGCGCGGCGCAGGATCGTCAGCGCCACCTCGTCCCCATGATCCAGCAGCACTCGGACTAGCGTGATCAGATCCGCGCCGGTCGGCAGCGGGTCGGTCTGAAAATTTCCGGCGTGGACGGCAGTGCGACTGGCCAATCCGTCGGCCTCCAGCTTGGCGCGGGCGTGAACGGTGACCGCGGGGAGGTCGAACAGCATCAGATTCAGCTGTGGCGCGTGCGCGCCCATCAGCGTGAGGAACGCGCCGATACCGCCGCCGACGTCGAGGAGGGTCCGGTGCCGGTCGAGCGGATACGCATCGACGACCTCTTCCGCCAGTGGCGGCACGGTGGAGGCCATCAGGTCACTGTAGCGGGCGGCCGCCTCGGGGTCGACATCCTCCGGTCGACCCGCCTCGCCGTAGGGGAAGTAGGCCGCAATCGCGGTCTGGCTGCGTCGCGGGTCGCGCAGCATGGCGACCGGATCCAGGAGGTCACGGTACAGCAACTGGTTGTGTTCGATCAGCTTTTCGAGACCGGTACTCGGCGCGATCGACGCGCCGTTGACCGTCAGGCGCCAGCGCCCGTCAGACGTGGCCTCGATCAGGTCGAGCGAACTGGCGGCGTTGACCAATCGCTCCGTGCCCTCGAGCGGCAATCCAACCGCGATGGCGATCTCAGCCATTGTCAGTGGCCCATTCCGCAACTTCCCGAAGAGGCCCAGCTGCACGCCGGCGTAGAGCACCTGTGAATAGACGAAGCCGCTGCACAGGTCGAACAGCTCGCGGGCATGTCGACGGGCGATGAAGCGGGTCAGGAAGAACGAACCGGCCCAGCGCTGGAAGCCTGGGGACGCCGCCATCCGGTTGCGCCAGTCGGCGACACGATCCGTAAGGGAGAGGCGGGGCGTGGCTTGGTCGTCGCGCGTCCGCACGCCTGCCACACGGGGCGGGGCAGCGGCGGCGACGGCTGACGGCTTGAGACGATCAGACATGAAAAGGCGGTGGCCGGACGGTAGGGAGGGGGGCAGATCGCCCCGGAATGCGTCCGGGAGAAATCTGACCGCCGCGATGCTGCTCTGTTCTGCAAGCGAAACACCCACTCTGTCAAGCTTGCTGGACGGTGCCGATGAGGGCAGCTTCTCCCTCTGGGTGAAGAAAACACCGTTTTCAGAGGAACGCGTGCGCGCAGCATTTCCGTTCAGTGCGATTGTGGGACAGGAGCAGATGAAGCTTGCCCTGCTGATTGCGACGGTCGACCCGTCGGTGGGTGGAGTGCTGGTCCTTGGAGATCGCGGCACCGGCAAGTCGACCGTCGTTCGGGCGCTGCCCGCCCTGCTCCCCAGCATGAAGGCGGTTGAAGGGTGTCGCTATGGCTGCGATCCGAGCGCCAACGGGTCGCGGTGCGATGAGTGCCGCGAGCGGACGTTGCACGCGTCGCGCGGAAAGCTGCCGGTGATCGACAAGCGGGTGCCGGTGGTCGACCTGCCACTTGGCGCCACCGAAGACCGCGTCGTTGGCGCACTCGACATCGAGAAGGCACTTCGCAACGGCGAGAAGGCCTTCGAGCCCGGACTGCTTGCCCGCGCCCATCGCGGATTTCTCTACGTCGATGAAGTGAACCTGCTCGAGGATCATCTCGTCGACCTGTTGCTGGACGTGGCGCAGACCGGTGAAAACGTGGTGGAGCGCGATGGGGTCAGCATTCGGCACCCCGCCCGCTTCGTGCTGGTCGGCAGCGGGAATCCGGAAGAAGGTGACCTGCGTCCACAGTTGCTGGATCGATTCGGGCTCAGTGTCGAGGTTCGCTCGAGCGACGATGTCGCGATGCGGGTGGAAGTGATCCGGCGTCGCGATGCGTACGAGCGCGACACCACCGTCTTCATGGCGCAGTGGGCGGCGGCGGACGAAGCGATTCGGACCAAGATCCTCGCTGCGCGCAAGAAGCTGCCGACGGTACAGGTTCCGGATGCGGTGTTGCACCGTGCGGTGCAGCTCTGCGTGGATCTTGGCACTGACGGCGTTCGCGGTGAACTGACGTTGCTGCGCGCGGCGCGCGCCGCCGCCGCCCTGGATGGTGCAAAGACCGTGACCGATGCGCATGTGCAGCTCGTCGCACCGATGGCGCTACGGCACCGGTTGCGCCGGAACGTGCTCGATGACGGTGGGAGCGGGACGCGCGTACAGCGTGCGATCACAGCGGTGTACGGCGACGCGTGATGTCAGCGGTCGCAGCTGCCGTGGCGGAACCAGCGCAGGCGAGCGCCGCCCGTGCGCGGGCCGCAGCGGCGTTGGCGGTGTTCGCTGTCGTCGGCGATCGCATTGGTGGCATTGTGCTGCGCGATACCTCGGCCGGCGCACAGGAGTGGATTGGCGCAGTGCGCGGCCTGCTGCCACCCGCGATGCGCGTGCTGCGTCTGCCGGCCTCAGCGACGGATGATCGCATCTTTGGCGGGCTCGATCTGGCCGCAACGATTGCAACCGGCTCGCCGGTGGCGGAGCGTGGTGTGCTCGCCGATGCGCACGGCGGCGTGGTGGTGATTCCCCTCATCGAACGCATGCCGGTGGCCACACAGGCGCGACTTGGTGCGGTGATCGACACGGGAACTGCGCAGGTGCTTCGCGATGGTGTCAGCGCGCAGTTCGACGCACGGTTCGCGCTGATCGCGATCGACGAAAGCGATGAGGAGGCGTGGGGCGTTGCGGCACCGCTGCGGGATCGCCTCGCACTGGTGCTGGATGGTGACGTCCGAGTGGACACATCGCGACTGCCCACCGCAGACGTCGTCCAGACGGCGCGAGACCGTGTCAGCTTCGTGCATGCCGATGATGAAGTGCTGCGCGGGCTGGGTGGAATCTGCGTGGCGTTCGGCATCGCGTCGGAGCGCGCGGCGCGCCAGGCACTCTGGACGGCGCGTGCGCTGGCGGCACTCGACGCGCGCACTGACGTAGCAGCGGACGATGTGGCGCTGGCGGTGCAGTTAGTGCTGGCGCCGCGGGCGACGCGCGTTCCCCCGCCGGATGACGAGGAGGCTGAACCACCACCCCAGGATGGTGAGCCTGCGCCGCCGCCACCGCCCGCGAGCAGCGAAGCCGACGCACCACTGCCGGAGCCGTCGCAGCCTGCGCCGCCGAACGAGGGGCAGCTCGAGGATCGGCTGATCGATGCGGTGTCGGCGGCACTGCCGCCCGAACTGCTGGCGGCGCTGCTGGCGCGTGCCCAGCGACCGAGTCAGGAGATGGGCCGCGCAGGTGCAGCAAAGGAGAGTTGGACGCGGGGACGTCAGGTTGCCGCTCGTCGCGGGAAGCCGGATGGTGTGCGTCGTCTCCACGTCCTTGACACGCTGCGCACCGCCGCGCCGTGGCAGCGTGCGCGTGCACGGGTGCGTGCCGAGCAGGGCGAGTCCGTTCGCTCCCTGATCGTCGAGCGAGACGACTTCAGGATTCGACGCTATGTGGAACGCGCAGGCACGTCGGTGATCTTTGTCGTAGATGCATCGGGATCCGCGGCGGCGCAGCGCCTGGGTGAAGCGAAAGGGGCGGTCGAGGCGTTGCTCGCGGAGAGCTATGCACGGCGCGACCGTGTGTCGTTGATCGCGTTTCGCGGCACGACGGCCGAGGTGCTCCTGCCGCCGACGCGCGCGTTGGCGCGCGCGCGGAAGTTGCTCGCGTCGCTGCCTGGTGGTGGTGGCACACCACTCGCCGCGGCGATCGACGCTGCCGTCGTCGCTGGCGTCGGCGCACGGCGAGCCGGAACGTTGCCCGTGATTGTGTTTCTGACCGACGGGCGCGCCAATGTGGCACGCGATGGCAAGGGTGGCCGCGCGGAGTCGATGCGTGATGCACTCGATGCGGCCACGACGTTTCGTGCCAGTGACTTGTCGGCGGTGCTGATCGACACATCACCACGACCCGAGCCAATGGCAAAGCAGGTGGCGCAGGCCCTCGGCGCGCGCTATGTGCCGTTGCCGGTGGTGGATGCCCGGTCAATTGCTGGCGCCGTCGCACTGGCACGGGAGGCACGATGACCGCACCGCCGGAAGTGACCGTCACCGCAGCGCCTTCCAGCGCAGGCGTGGCACCGCGCGGGCCATGGGCTGCGTGGTGGCATGATCATTGGAGCGGCGTGGGCAAGGGCACGCTGGCCGTCGTCGGGTTCTGGTGGCTGGTGACCGGGGTGATCGTTGCGCTGCAGCGGAATGAATGGACCAAGTTCGCGGCGTGGGTCATTTCGACGGCGGTCGCAGTGTGGGCGACCTATGTCGTTCATGCGCAACGCGGTGTGCGCACCGCTGCGTCGGCGCGGCGTACCTTCCTTGCGGCGACGGCGATCTGGATGTGGATCAACGTCGGGCTGTATGGTGGCTGGATCGTCGGACCCGGGCACACCGCCAGCGTCGCGGACGAGGCGACCGTGTTTCGGGCGACGGAGGCGATCACGTCGTTGCTCTGGCACGAGTTGCTGTGCGTCGTGGTGCTGTTCGTGAGCTGGCTGCACGTGCGGACATCGCCCAATCGCCTGGCATTCACCGGATTGGCGACCTACTGGCTGGTGCTACAGGTGGCGAAGCTGAACATCTTTTTCGGTGTCGCCAACCCAGGTGCGAGATTCTTGCCGCCGCACCTGCAGTTCCTGCTCTCGTATTACGGTCCACCGGTGAACACCGACTTCCTGCCGTTCTCGTTCTTTGCGGCAGTTGGTGTGGCACTGCTGTTCTGGTGGCACGGCTGGCAGACGAAGGATGCGTTTCTTCGGCAGAGTCGCGCGTTGCTGGCGATGCTGATCGCGCTGGCGGCGGTGGAGTATCTGCTGCTGGCGGTACCCAGTGATGCGCCGCTGTGGGAAGTGTTCCTGAAAGCGCGCGGGTTCTGAGCGACGCTGCTACTCGTATCGCAGCGCGTCCACCGGATCGAGCTTCGCCGCGCGGTTGGCAGGAACGAGCCCGAACAGCACGCCGACAAAGACGGATGATGTCACCGCCACAATCGTCAGTGTCACTGGAAATCCGGTGGTGATGTCGAGGAGTACGGTGACGAGCTTGCCAACGGCGGCGCCGGTCAGCACCCCGACGATTCCGCCGATGCCCGTGAGTGTCGCGGCCTCGACCAGGAATTGCAGCCGGATGTCGCCGGTCGTCGCACCGAGTGCCTTGCGCAGGCCGATCTCCTTGGTGCGGTCGGTGACCGACACCATCATGATCGCCATTACGCCGATACCACCAACCAGCAACGCGACGCTGGAAAGGACGATCAGCACGAGGAAGAAGACGCTCGTGAGGCTGTTGAAGGTGTCGAGGACCTGATCCTGTGTCACCAGGTCAAAGGTGTTCTTGTCCCGTGGGCGCAGCTTGCGTCCGCTGCGCAGCGCCACCGTGACACTCGCCTGCGCATCACTGACCGACACGCCCGGCTTCGGCTTGACCGGAATCCAGAGCCCATTGGTCTTGTCGATCCGGAATTGTGTGTCCAGCATCCGGAACGGGATGATGCCGCCGATTTCCGAGCCAGGTGGTGAGAAGATGTTGCCCGGCTGTACATAGATGCCGATCACCCGCGCGGGTCGTCCGCCCACGCGAACCAACTTGCCCAGCGGATCGAGGCGACCGAACACCTTTTCGGCGATTGCGTCACGGAGCACCACGACGGCGTCGCCGCCGGTGACTTCGGCACGCGTGAACCACCGGCCGGCGGACAATTCGCCGCCCTGGATGATGGTGAACCCGTCGTCGGCACCAAAGATGGCCACACTCTGCGTGCGGGTACCACCGAATTCGACGCGGGCAATGGCCTGACCCCAGAGTGACGCGTACTGGATCTCCGGCAGGTTCCTGATGCGTTCTGCCTCGTCGTTCGCCAGGTCGGGACGGATACGGACGTACTTCGGCAGCCGATCCGGATTGAGTGGTGTCTGCGAGAACACCTTCAGGACGTAGAACGTCGTCGGCCCTGCGATCTCGATCGTGCGCACGATCTGGTCGCGGATGCCCTGCACCAGGCTCGCCATCGTCATCACGGTGGACACGCCGATCACGACCCCGAGAATGGTCAGCCCTGAACGCAGTTTGGACGCACGGATCGCGGCCAGCGCGATGGCGACGTTCTGTCCCAGTTGGCTCACGGCACGCGCGGTCGCCACGGCTTACTCCGACCGGAGTGCGTCTATGGGATCCAGCCGTGAGGCCCGCGTGGCAGGATACACGCCAAAGAGCACGCCCACGCCAGCGCCGAGTGCCAATGCGGCCCCGATCGACCAGGGCGTGACGCGGGCCGGCAGTGGCGAGAGCGTGGCGACCAGCCACGCGAGCAGCGCGCCAAGCGCCAGCCCCATCACGCCGCCGAGTGCCGAGACCGCCACCGACTCGGCCAGAAACTGCCGCTGGATGTCGCCGCGCGACGCGCCGACGGCCATCCGAATCCCGATCTCGCGGGTGCGTTCGGTCACCGACATCAGCATGATGTTCATGATCACCACGCCACCCACCACGATCCCGATCGCGACGACCGCTGGAATGATCGAGAAGAGCGTCTTGGTCAGCTTCTTCCAGAAGTCGACGAGGGCGTCGGCGGTCTCGATGCTGAAGTCGTTCGCCTCCCCCGGACGCATGCGATGCGCGAGGCGCATGGCCTCTTCAGCCCGATTCATCATTGCGGGCATGGTTGCCGGATCGGTGACCTTGATGCTGATGGTCGTCGTCAACCGCCGACCGTAGAGCGCCTCGAAGGAAGGAATCGGCATCAGCACGAAACCATCAAAGCTCTGGCCGAGCACCCGACCCTTCGGCGCGACCACGCCAGCGATCGTGAAAAGCTGTCCCCTGATCCGAATGTTCTGCCCGATCGGATCGACGCCGTCGAACAGGGTCTGGGCGATGTCGTTGCCGATCACCACCACGCGCCGCCGCTCGCGCACGTCGAGATCCGTCAGCGGAACGCCAGCCTCGAACCGGTAGTCCTGCACACGCTGGAAGTCGGCCGTGACGCCGAAGATGGTCGCGCTGCCCACGGTCCGTTCGCGCCACGTGATGTCCGCCAGCGGTGTGGGCCAGCCGGACTGCAGGCTGATCGCCGCGGCGTCAGGCAGCGCCTCCCTCAAGACGGCGGCGTCGCCGAGGGTGATGCGTGGGCGTTTCTGGATCTTGCGCAGTGCCTCGTCGTCAATGAGGCCGAGGGAAATCGGCCCGCGCCTGACCTGAAACACGTCCTTGCCGATCAGCGAGCCAGCCACCTGTTCGCTGACGTACACGTTCATGCCGTTGATGATCGCGATGACGGCGACCAGAAACGCGACCGACACCATGATTCCGAGCAGCGTGAAGAACGCCCGGAATTTATTGGCTCGAAGCTGCGTCAAGGCAGTCAGAAAGACGTCTCTCAGGTGCACATCAGAATCATAGCGCACTTGGGCAAAACGGCGCCCGGTCGGCGACGCATGCCCCCCGGCGGCCGTTCCGCCTGTCGTCGCTCGATGCCTCTACGTCCATCTTGAGCGGCAATGACCCGGCGCCGCTGGACTGCAACTCGACCTCAGGGACCAAAAACTGAGGCAGTCAGGAGCACTAGGGCGCTGGCGGTGCAGCTGTGCGTGGAACGAGGGTCCGGCGCACATACCAGCAGAGCGTGGCCGCGATCGCGAGTAGCGCGGCGGCGCCCTGCCACAATCCCATACGGTCGGCCGCTTCGACGAAGCCCAACGGCTCGAGCAGCACAACCAGTGAGGCGCTGATCGCTCCCCACGCCAGGATCACCGCCGGTGCTCGCGTGTCACGACGCGCAACGGCGATGGCGGCGAGTAACGCGCTGATGGCGGTCGCGAACTGCAGCGCGCCGAGCATCAGTGACCCGGGTTCAGGGTCGCTGATCTCATTGAAGACCTGCAGCAGCGCGTTGAGTCCGGCCGCGGTGAGCAGTGCGACGATGATCCAGAGACCGACAGCAGGTCGAACGTGGTCACGCGACATGAGGCCGCCACCGAGTGCCAGGGACGCGAGACTCGCGTACGTGGTTGCGCATTGTGGTGCTCCGCTCCACTGCGACTCGCCTACTCGTACCGCAGCGCCACGACCGGATCGAGTCGCGCCGCGCGGAACGCCGGGATGATACCAAACAACACCCCGGTCACGATGCTGCCGCCAATCGCGGCGACCACCGACAGCAGCGGAATCTCCGCCGGAATCGGGAAGTTCGTGCGGATGATGAATGCCACCAGCGCCCCGACTGCGAGGCCGACCACGCCACCGATACCGGTCAGCGTTGCGGCTTCGACCAGGAACTGCCAGAGAATGATGCCGGCGGTGGCACCGAGCGCCTTACGCACACCGATCTCCCGCGTACGCTCGGTGACGCTGATCATCATGATCGCGATCACGCCGACGCCGCCAACTAGCAGCCCAACGGCGGACAGCGCCAGCATCACGATGAAGAATGTGCCGACGACCTTGTCGTAGATTTCCATGATCTTGTCCTGCGTGATGATGGCGAAGTTGTTGTCATCCGCCGGACGCAGACGCCGCTTTCCGCGGAGCGCAGCGGTCACGTCATCGATGGCCTGATCGCGCGACACCTCGTCACGTGGGCGGACAGTGATGTTGACCCACCATGGCCGCGCGTTGAGTGCCGTGATGGCCGCCTGCATCGGCATGTACGCCACCGCATCGTTGTCATCTCCCAGCGGATTCAGCGGCTTGTCGTACGTACCAATCACGTCGAACGGCACGTTGCCGATCTGGACCTGCTTGCCGAGCGGTTCGCTCTCACCGAACAGCTGCTCCATGATCTTCTTGTTCAGCACCACGACCTTGGAACCGGCCTTGTTTTCCGCGTCGGTCCAGGAGCGCCCGGTGACGATCGTGCCACCATCGACCATCAGCCAGTCGGTGCTGAAGGACTGGACGCTGATCGACGACAGGAATTCGCCGCGATACCGCGCACTGGCATTCGTGTTGATGCCCGTGATGACGGCGCGGATGGATGGCAAGGCCCGAAAGGTCGCGGCATCGTCCACCGTCAGGCGCGGGTTGCGACGCCATTTGCACGTGTCGGCGCTGCCGTCGCAGGCTTCGAAGCTGATCGGGGCGCGGGAGACGTAGAAGGTGTTCGGGCCAGCCGAGGCGAGATCCTTCGTGACCGCGCCGTTGATGCCGGTGATCATGGCACCAATGGCCACGACCACGAAGACGCCGACCGAGACGCCGAGAATGGTCAGACCGGCACGCAGCTTGTTGGCGC
>JBBQRH010000023.1:0-50116 GCA_038215035.1 Gemmatimonadales bacterium
GCCATGGACACATGGGTGGGCCGGCGTCTGGCCGGACGGTGAAGGACCGATGGCGGGTTTCGAAGTGACGTGGTTGCCCACGACCATTCTGGTCGGCAAGGATGGCCGTATTCTGGCACTGGCCCCGAAGCTCGAGTCCGCGGAATTCACCGCTTTGGTTTCGCAGGCGTTGAAGTGAGGGATGCATGAGGATGCTGAGGCGGGCAGGTGTACGCCGTGCAGTGCTCGGCGCGCTGGCGCTGGCCGGTGCTGGGGTCCTCGGCGCGCAGCCGCGTCCACTGATCGGCAATGGAGTCAAGCACGCGCGGGCACGGATCGAACCGATCTCGGTGCGCGGAAATCGCGCGCGCGTGCTGGTGACGTTGCTGGTGGACCCCGGCTGGCACGTGTCGTGGCGAAATCCCGGCGAGTCGGGTTTGCCGACGCGACTGTCGTGGAGCCTGCCCGTGGGCGTACGCGTCAGTGACGAGACCTGGCCCGTGCCGGTGATCACGCACACGCCAGTCGGTGACACCCACACGCTCGAGGGAGAAATACCGTGGGTGGTGGAGTTCCGCGTCGACAGTGCGAGCACCGTCGATCGGCTGATCGGCCTGACGATGCGGTACGGAGTCTGTCGCGATGTGTGCATCCCCGAACAGCTCACGGTCCAGGGAGTCTTGCCCGCGCGCACCGATCCGCGCGGCTTCGTCGTGCCGCCAGCCTCGCAGGCACGGCTCGCGGCACCAGCCGGCGTGATCGCGGCTCGCCGCACGTCGCCGACGCAATTGTGCCTCGAGCGGGTCCCGCTGGCGTCAGACGGGTTGTTGCCGGAAGCGGTGGCCGATTCCGGACTCGGCCTCGACGCCTCGCTCCGGCTCACCGCAGGCCGCGGCCGTCGCGCGACCGTTGGGCTGGCCACGATTCCGGCAACAGCCGAGCTCCGTACGGGAGCACGCGTGCTGTTCGTCCGGGGCACGTCCGGGACCTGGGCCGCACTCGATTTCAGTCGGCCGGCCCCGCGCTGCTCCGCCCGATAGACGCTGGCTCCCGGGCGCCAACTGAATGGGGGGCGAAAGCGTATAGCGAGGATGTGCTGCCTCAGGCATTTGCGGCAGCCGCAGGCTTTCAACCCCACCCCGGATTCGTCATGCGATCTGTAGTCCGTCTCTCCCTGCTGCTGAGCGCTGTCGGGACCGCGCTGGGTGCGCAGGCCCCAGCGCCGGCATCCGCTGCTCTCGATTCGGTCACCCTTTCGGCGATCCGCTGGCGAGCTGTTGGCCCCGCCAACATGGGCGGCCGTATCGCCGACGTCGAAGGCATTCCGTCGCCCTCGAAGACGTTCTACGTCGCGGCAGCCGGCGGAGGTATCTGGAAGAGCACCAACGCCGGCACGACCTTCAAGCCGATCTTCGAGAATGAGCGCTGTTCGTCGATGGGCGACATCGCCATCGCGCCGTCGGACACCAACACGGTGTACGTCGGCACGGGCGAGCAGAACTCGCGCAATTCGATCTCGCCGGGCTGTGGCGTCTTCAAGAGCACCGATGGTGGCAAGACGTGGCTGTCGCTTGGGTTGGCCGAGACGGAGCACATCGGCCGCCTGCAGGTGCATCCTCGCGATCCGAACACCGTGTACATGGCCGTCCTCGGCTCGGCCTGGAAGTCGAGCAAGGCTCGTGGCCTCTACAAGACCACCGACGGCGGCAAGACCTGGACGGTGATCAAGTTCATCAGTGAACGCGCCGGCTTCGTCGACGTCCAACTCGATCCGAGTAACCCCGACATCGTCTGGGCGTCGAGCTACGAGCGGCAGCGTGGTCCGTACTTCCTGCAGAGCGGTGGTCCGGGCAGCGCGCTCTGGAAGTCGACCGATGCCGGTGCCACGTTCACCAAGGTGAGTGGCGGCGGTTTCCCGGCATCGAATCTGGGTCGCATCGAGATCGCGATCGCGCGGTCCAATCCGCGCGTGATGTACACCATGGTCGAAGCCGATACGCTGCCGAACGCCGTGAAGGATGCGACCAAGAAGGCACAGTCGAAACTCAGCGGCCTCTATCGCAGCGACGATGCCGGCGCGACCTGGGCCCGCACCAACACTGAAAACGTACGCCCGTTCTACTACTCGCAGGTGCGCGTCGATCCAAAGAATGCCGATCGCGTCTATTGGTCCTCCACGCCGGTGAAGGTGTCGGATGACGGTGGCAAGACCGCGCGCGACGCGACCGTTGGCATCCACGTCGATCATCACGCGATGTGGATCGATCCAAACGATCCAGAGCACATCATTGTGGGTAATGATGGCGGGGTGGCGCAGTCGTGGGACCGCGGCGGCAGCTACGATGTGATGAACATGATCAACCTCGGCCAGTTTTACGCCGTCAGCTTCGACATGCAGATGCCATATCGCATCTGTGGCGGCCTGCAGGACAATGGCTCGTGGTGTGGCCCGAGCCGTCGCGTGCGCGGACAAATCGGCAACGAAGACTGGGTGTACATCAGCGGCGGCGACGGATTCGTGACCGCCAACGATCCGACCGACCCGAACACGGTGTACAGCGAAAGTCAGGGCGGCAACATAGGGCGCCTCAACATGGCAACAGGCGAACGCACCAGTCTCGGAAAGCCCAGCTGGCGTCCGCGGTACATGCAGTTCGAGGATTCGATCATCGTCGAGCGAGGTGATACGGCGAAGCCGGAGACGCCGGCCCAGAAGCGCCGGATCGCCGCACTCCGCGCGCAGCAGCTGGCCGATTCCACGGCGCTCGACATGCGCTGGAACTGGAACACACCGTTCTTCCTTTCGCCGCATAACCCGTCGGTCTTCTACGCCGGCGCGAACCGGGTGGTGAAATCGACGAAGCGGGGTGATGACCTGCTGGTGATCAGCCCCGATCTGTCGCTGCGCGATACGATGAAGATCCGTGTCAGCACCAAGACGACGGGGGGCATCACGGTCGACGCCACTGGCGCCGAGACCTTCGGGACGATCACGTCACTGGCCGAGTCGTTCGTGCGTCCGGGGCTGCTCTACGCCGGTACGGATGACGGCCAGGTGTGGCTGTCGCGGAACGACGGCACCACCTGGGAGAAGCTCACCGGGCGCTTCTCCGGACTCCCGGAAGGCACCTACGTCAGTCGCATTGAACCGTCGCATCACGATTCGTCGACGTTCTACATCACCTTTGACAACCATCGTCGCGGCGACTTCACACCGTACGTCTACGCGACGCGCGACTACGGTGCGACCTTCGCCAGCTTGTCCGCAACGCTGCCAACTGGCGGGCCGGATTTCGTGCATGTGATTCGCGAGGACCTCGTCAATCCCGATCTGCTGTTCGTCGGCACCGATGTCGGCGCATTCATGTCGATGAATCGTGGTCAGAACTGGCAGAAGTTCATGACTGGTCTGCCGACCGTACCGGTGCACGACCTGCAGATCCATCCGCGTGACCACGAATTGATCGCCGGGACGCACGGACGAGCGATCTATGTCGTCGACATTGCGGCGTTGCAGCAGATGTCGCCCACGATCATCGCCAAGAAGGTCCACCTGTTTGCGCCGAGGACGGCGATCGCGATGGGGCAGGCACCTGACGCCGCCGGCAGTGCGGGCGGAGGCAACGGACACAAGCGATTTGCGGTCAACTCGCCGGCGTACGGCGCCGAGATCACCTACCGCCTGGCGGAAGTGCAGGCGGGCAAGCGCGTGCAGATCGTGATCACCGACGCAGCTGGTGACACCATGCGCACCCTCAATGGACCCGGTACCGTTGGCGTCCATCGAGTGATGTGGGACATGCGCGGCAAGGCGCCGGCGGCCAAGCCGCTTTCTCCGGCCGAGCGTCGCGACAGTGTGAAGTCGATGGTGCGGATGTCGCAGATTTTCGACTCGCTGCAGGCGTCGGGGATGGACAGCAACATGGTGCGTTTCGCACGGAACGCGATGATGTCGGGTCGCACGGCTGAGCTGCTGGAGCAGTTCGGCGGCTTCGGCGGCCGCGGCGGTGGTGGCAACCAGGTCGCTGGGCTGCCAGCGTACGTTGATCGGCCTGGCGAGGGTGCTGCCGGCGGTGCTGGTCGCGGCGCGGCGGGTCGTCCTGCTGGCGGCGCGGGTGGTCCCCCAGGGGCAGGCGGCCCAGCGGCTGGCGGCGGGACGCCGAACGCGGGCGCGATGCAGGCGATCTTCGGCGCGTTCCGCGGCATGCAGGACGGTCCCCTCGGCCGCGCCGCGCGTGGCGGTGGTGGTGGCGGCCCGTTGGTGAAGACCGGCGAGTATCTCGTCACGTTCACCTACGGCGACGAGAAGCAGAAGCAGGTCTTGCGCGTCGAACGAGTTGGTGGCATCACCGGGGTGACGGGTTTCGGTGCTGAAGAGGATGACGACGAGCCCAAGGACGACGGTCGCGAGCACTGAGTTCGCGGTTCCCTTCAAACTGCCTTTCTACACTGTCTGGAGATTGAATGCCCGAACGACTGATGCCGGCACCGCGAGAGCAGGGTAGTTCCGCAGCCGTCGGTGCGGCATCAGGCGAGGTTGATGTGAAGACGATCCGACAGGTGGTGATGGCATCGTCTGCCGGCACCGTGATCGAATGGTACGATTTCTACGTGTTCGGAACGCTGGCGCCGATTCTGGCGCCTTTGTTCTTTCCGTCATCGAGTGAAACAGCCGCGTTCCTCAACACCCTCGCGACGTTTGGCGCCGGCTTTGCGGTGAGACCGCTCGGTGCGCTGGTCTTCGGGCGCATCGGCGACATGGTCGGCCGCAAGTATGCCTTCATGGTGACGCTGCTGATCATGGGCCTGGCGACGGCGGCCATCGGTCTGCTGCCGACGGTGGCGAGTATCGGCATCGCTGCCCCGCTGATGCTCGTCTTCTTGCGCCTGATGCAGGGACTCGCGCTCGGCGGCGAGTACGGTGGGGCCGCGATTTACGTGGCCGAGCATGCCCCAGCGCATCGACGCGGCTACTTCACGTCGTTCATCCAGGCGACCGCCACCCTCGGGCTGCTCGTGTCGCTGGTCGTCATCCTCGGGGTGCGATGGGTGACCGGTGAGGAGGCATTCAAGCTGTGGGGCTGGAGGATTCCATTCCTCCTCTCGGCATTGCTCGTCGTGATGTCGTACTACATCCGCCGACGTATGCAGGAGTCACCGGTCTTCCAGAAGATGAAGGCGGAGGGCACGGTCAGTAAAATGCCGATCCGCGAGGCGTTCGGGACCGTAGAGCGCTGGAAGATTTTCCTGTCGGTGCTGTTCGGCGTCGTCGCCGGCCAGGCGGTGGTGTTCTACACCGGGCAATTCTTCGCACTGTTCTTCATCCAGAAAGTGCTCAAGCTGTCGCTCACGACGTCCTATGTGACGGTGGCGCTCGGTATCGTGATCGGTACGCCATTCTATCTGCTCAGTGGCGCAGTGTCGGACCGGATCGGCCGAAAGCGGATGATCATCGGCGGGCTCTTTCTGGCGGCAGTGACGCTGTATCCGATCTATCGGGGAATGATGTGGGCGGCTGGCCCCGTCACAGGAGAGGGAGCCGCAGCGGTGGCGCTGCATCCCAACATTCTGGTGCTCGCATTGCTCGTCGCGGCCCAGGTGTTCCTCGTGACACTTTCCTACGGTCCGATGGCCGCGTTCCTCGTCGAGAGTTATCCCGCGCGAATCAGGTACACGTCGATGTCGCTTCCGTATCACCTCGGCAACGGTTGGTTTGGTGGCTTCACGCCGCTCATCGCCGCGTCGATGGTGGCGGCCTACCAGAACCCGTTTGCCGGGCTCGTGTACCCGATCACCGTGTGCGTGATCGGAGGCGTGATCGGCCTCCTGTTCGTCCGTGAGCCAGACGCGGCGCGGGCGAACGACACGACCTGATCGCGTGAGCGCTGGGGCGTCCAATCTCGCAGTCTGCGCTGATTCACGTGCCGAGACGGTATTTGGGGGCTGGACGATTCGGTTGCGGCGGCCGCAGGACTGAACGATCGTGACGATTGCCTCGCGCGCACGTCACCGCTGCGTGGCACGCAAGATCTGCCGTGCCATTTGTATTGACTCAAGACTGTAACGAGCACGGCGCTTGCTGTGTCGATGGATTCTACGATGGACGCGTTCGGACACTTCCCACGGACTTGGATATGATCGCAGGTGTGCTGGCGCTGATGCTGGTCTCGGCTGATACCACGATGCGGTTTCCGACGATCGATCTCGATACGTTTCCCGTCCCTGTCGTGGCAACGATCGACAGTCCGGCGACGGTGCCGGCCGACGTCCGCCTGACCGGCACCGATTCCGCGATCGGTCCGCGCCTGAGCTGGGCGCGCCCTGACACCACGGTGAAGAAGAAGCGTGCGGCGCTCGTCGAATACTCCGAGTGGTACGGGCGCCGCCTGACGCTGCACAAGGCGCTGTCGTGGACGATGATTCCACTGTTCGCGGTGTCCTACTACACCGGTGACAGACTTGCTCGCGACGGGAGAGCGAACTCGCCCTACGCGGTGCGGGCGCTCCACCCCTGGGCGGCGACGGGCGCCGCGGCGGTGTTCGGCGTCAATACCGTCACAGGTGTCTGGAACCTCTGGGCGTCGCGCAAGGATCCGGAAGGTCGGACGCGGCGTTGGATTCACTCGGCGCTGTTCATCATCGCAGACGCGGGTTTTGCGTATGCGGGATCGATTGGACGCGAGGGGCGTGAAGACGGTGAAATTCGTGATCGCCATCGGACGATTGCGCTGTCTTCAATGGGTGTCAGTACGGCCGGCTGGCTGATCATGCTGATTGGGCGTTAGCCGGAATGCCGCTGCTCGATGCGCTGGTCACGGCGCTGGAGCCGTGGAGCACGCTCTATGGCAACTCGACCGCGCTCTCCGTTGGCCTGACCTTTGCTCACCTTGGAGCCATGATGGTAGGCGGCGGTTTGGCGCTGGCGGCTGACAGGGCGGTCCTGCGTGGTGGCACGCCGCCGACGTCAGAGGCGCGGCTGGCGATCGCGGACGCGGTTGGGGACGTGCATCGGCCGGTCGTGATCGCACTGGTCGTATCACTGGTTTCGGGTGGCCTGCAACTGACGGCCGATCTCGAGGCGCTGGCGGTGAACAAGGTCATGTGGGTCAAGATCGGGTTGCTGGTGCTCCTGGCAGCGAATGGATTCCTGATGTTGCGGAATGAGGCGACGGTTCGTCGTGAAGAAGGTGGTGCCAGCGCGTTCGGCGCGCTTCGGCTGCGCGCGATCACGAGTGTGGTGCTCTGGCTGGCGATCACGCTGGCTGGCGTAGGACTCATGCAGGGTTGAGGGACATCGTGATGGCGAAACCAGGTACCGACGTCGCGGGGGATTGCAACGACTGCACCCTGCACGATCGCCGCTCATTTCTGACGAAGACGCTGTCGGCAATTGCGATGGCGAGCGTGCTGCTGCCGGGCGTGGTGCAGGCCGAGATGATGACCGGCTATGTGATGTTTCGCGGTGTTCGGCGATCCGATGGGACGGCCAAGTATCCGATTCCGGCGGCCGACGGCGCGATGATCGATACCGAAAATGAAGTAATTCTGGTCCGGACTGGCGGCCGGTGCATGGCGTTTGCACTCAGCTGTCCGCATCAGCGCGCCATGCTCAAGATCAAGGGCGGCGATACGGCGTTCCTCTGTCCGAAGCACAAGTCCGAGTACAAGATCGATGGTGAGTACATCCGCGGTCGTGCGACGCGGAGCATGGATCGTCGTGCCATCCGGAAGGACGGTGCGGAGCTGGTCGTGGACCTCGAATCGCAGATCAAGAGCGATGACGATGCCGCAGGCTGGGCAGCCGCTGCCGTCACGGTGTGACGCAGCAGGCACAGAACCATCGAGTCGAGTGTACGATCACGATCCCCCCTTTTGATGAGTGATGCATGAAGCCAGACACGACGAAGTGTTCCGGGTGTGCGGTCAAGTCTGCGCGCGAAACAGTTTCGCGTCGCGACTTTGTCTCGATGGCGACGCTGTCAGCGGTCGCGGTCACATTGGCCGCGTGCGGCGGCGGTGGTGGTGATGACGTGACCGGGCCGGTGCCTCCCGGGGTTGGCGAAGTGACGGTGCGACTGGCCGATTTCCCAGGGCTGGCGGCCATGGGTGGCATCGCCAAGGTGCGTAACTCACCGCCCGTCGCGATGACCCGCACCACTTCAGGCCTGATTGCGTTTTCGATGTCCTGCACACATCAGGGCACGACAGTCACGATCGACACTGACGGTTCGATTTTCTGCTCCAATCACGGCGCGGAGTTTACGTCGCAGGGTGTCTGGACCGGCGGTCAGCGGACACGGAATCTCGTCCGCCTGCCGGTCGTTGTCGATTCGGCCGGTACCAACGCCACCGTCACGCTCGGCTGATCGTCGTCAGCCGTTGGAATGCCGCCCCCGCCGCGACACACGTTGTGACGGCGGGTTCGACAGGCAGTTCATTTCCTCGCTGATGTTGTCACCTGATCCAACCAGCCGCTCATCGCGCGCGGCCCTGAGACCTGATCTGTCATCTGTTCTGCGACCGCCGGCTGAGCGTCAGCGTCAGGTCAGCCGGTGGTCCGGGACGGCGTCAGCAGTCGCCGTTCCAATCGCGCGCGCAGGCCGTCGTGCGTGCAGTCCGCATCGAGCAAGCGCTGCACCTCGGCGCGTGAGACTGCGTGCCCCTCGAGAAGATGGAAGACGCGGTCCAGCGTCCACTCGCTCTGAATCCGTTCCAGCAGCGTTGCGCGATCGCCGTCCTGCACCGCTCCTTCCACTCGCACGGCGTTGTACCAGCCAGCGGCGGCGGTCGCCTTCACCTCAGCCAGCAGCTCGGGTCGCATCCAGCGCCGCGTGAGCGTGGCGCATGGGCCTCGAGGCTCGGTGATCTGCAGCACGCACGCACCGATCTGCCACGTATCGCCAAGGCAGACGGACTGCTCCACCAGACCGTCAATCGTCAGATTCTCGCCGAACGCGCCGTGGCCGTACTGACTGGCGTCGACGTCACCGGACATCGTGCGGAGTGCCGAGGCGTGCTCCGCCGCGTGCGGCTCCAGCGAGTGGTGCCATCGGTCGTAGTGCGTGGCACCGTAGATCAACACCGCCTTGGTCGGGCCGCCGTGGTGTTTCTTCTCCTTCTGGTTGTCGCCGCTCAGCCCCAGCGGCCCGACATGCACCGCACCCGTCGCTCGCGATTTGAGAATTGCCGATTTCCAGGTGGTCGAGACGCCGCCGGCATGGCGCGGGGATCGCAACGTCCGGATCGGCCCGGCAAAGACGGCGCGGACCAGACCGTGCTGGGCGAGAGGTTGGCTGGCGTTCGTCATGAGGGCAGAAGATAGTCCCCGTCGAATGCCGCAGTCGAATCGTGACAGCCGGTTCGGATTCCTGGGCTTCCGGCGATGCCGTGTCCGGCGGCTGGCCGTGCAGGGGCCCGCTTCAGCTTCCGCGTCACCCTGTCGACCATTCGGGCGGTGACGCACCTTGCCGGGTAGTTGGCGCTCGCTCGGTGAACGCGCCGCAACTGCAGAGTCACCGGTCCGCGGTCGACCATCTGACGGGCGTCGGGATCAGCGGCTCCATGTCGCCACTGGCGATTCCTTCACACCGCGACCCAAGTTGTTGCACGCCGTACCACTCCAATCCAACTGGCACCGCCAATGTCCGAACAGAGCTTTCTTGGTCAGGTCCATCGCGCCTTCGATGCGGCTGCGGCCTTCACGACGCATCCGCCGGCGCTGTTGAACCAGATCAAGGAGTGCAACGCTGTCTATCGCGTCACCTTCCCGATTCTGCGTGACGACGGCACGATCAAGACGATCGTCGGCTGGCGCGCCGAGCACAGTCATCACAAGCTCCCGACCAAGGGGGGCATCCGCTACGCCATCAGCGTGAACGAAGATGAGGTGATGGCGCTCGCGTCACTGATGACGTACAAGTGCGCCGTCGTCGACGTGCCCTTCGGCGGCGCCAAGGGTGGGATCAAGATCAATCGAAAGGAGTTCAGCGAACATGAACTCGAGCGGATCACGCGGCGCTACACCTTTGAACTCTGGAAGAAGAATTTCATCGGACCAGGTGTGGATGTGCCGGCGCCCGACTACGGCACGTCGAGCAAGGAGATGGCGTGGATCGCGGACACGTACGCGCAGCTTGCGGTCGGTGACCTGAATGCGCTGGGCTGCGTGACCGCCAAGCCCATCGCGCAGGGCGGCATTCGCGGCCGCACCGAAGCGACCGGCCGCGGTGTGTTTTTCGGCGTCCGCGAAGCCTGCGACAACGCCGAGGACATGAAGGCTATCGGATTGAGCCGCGGCCTCGAAGGCAAGCGAGTCATCGTGCAGGGCCTCGGCAACGTGGGGTACCACGCGGCAAAGTTTCTCCAGGATGGCGGCGGCGTGCTGGTTGCGGTCGCCGAGGCCGAAGGGGCGCTGCACAATGAGCGCGGCCTCGATCTTCAGGCGATCATGGCGCACCGGAAGGAACATGGCTCGATGAAGGGTTTTCCGGGCGGGACATTCCTTGCGGATTCGCGCGCGGCGCTCGAACTGCCGTGCGACATCCTCGTGCCGGCGGCGCTCGAGGGACAGATCACCGCCGACAACGCGCCGCGTATCCAGGCGAAGATCGTCGCTGAAGGCGCCAACGGACCGACGACCTTCGAGGCCGACGGCATTCTGCATCAGCGCGGCGTGATGGTGCTCGCCGACATGTACCTCAATGCCGGTGGCGTCACGGTCAGCTACTTCGAGTGGCTCAAGAACCTGTCGCACGTACGTTTCGGACGCATGGAAAAGCGCTTCGAGGAAACGGCGTTCAAGAATGTGCTGAAGGCCGTAGAAGACCTCACCGGCAAGACCCTCGGTGACGAGCGCATGGCACGGCTGTCGCACGGTGCCGACGAAGAGGATCTCGTCAACTCCGGCCTCGAGGACACCATGATTTCGGCCTGGAACCAGATTCGGGAGGCGTGGGTCCGCCACGGACGCAAGACAGATATCCGGACCGCCGCATTCATCAGCGCGATCAACAAGGTCGCCGTCAGCTATCAGGATCTGGGCATCTTTCCCTGATCGCGCGGCCTGCGTGACTGGAGAAATGACAACGGCGCCACACGGATCCGATCCCCGTGTGGCGCCGCGTCGTGTCGAGGGCGATCGCGCTATTTGTGCAGCTCGACTCCGTTGGCCACGAACTGCACTTCGGTCGCGGTCCCATCGGCGTTCCGCTGCAGCTGTGCCCCTTCGCCGATGAGGTGATCTGCGGCCGCCTTGGAATGGGTCGTCACCTTGGTCATCCCCTCCATGCGAGCCCTGCGGCCCACCATGGACTGCGGAATGAAGAACCCATAGTCCTTGAACGTGACGCGCATGCCATTGGTCTCGGCGCTCGGGGCCACCTGCATCCAGCAGCCCTTCTCGGTGCATTCGCGCGTGATCACACCTTCGACGACGACGGCCTTCGCGGTGTAGTTCCGGGCGGACGCGACCAGCTGCGCCACGGCAATGGCGGTGCCCGCCGGAACCGGCGCGCCGCGGCGGACGATCGCCGAATCGGTCGCGGACTGGGCGGCGAGAGGCAGCGCCAGGATCAGCGCGGCGGTGGCGATTGCAGAGGAGCGGACGAGGCGCATGGGGTATGGTTGAGTTCGGTAGCCAGTCTGGCGCATCACATGGAAATCTAGTGATATCTGGGCGGAGCGGGAGCAGCTGGCGGCTCGCCCTGTTGAGCCGTGTGATGCATGGGATAGTATGTGGGTGTGAAGCGCTCTCCATTCTTCTATCGCGAATCCCACGGGATTCGCGTCACGGTTCGCCCGGTGTATCTGCCGGCCCAATCGCAGCCGGCGCACGCACAGTTCGTGTTCGCGTATTTCGTCCGACTGGAGAACGTCGGTGATCAGTCGGCGCAGCTGCTGTCGCGTAAATGGCTGATCCACGACTCGGT
Source organism: Gemmatimonadales bacterium (assembly GCA_038215035.1). Taxonomy (GTDB): domain Bacteria; phylum Gemmatimonadota; class Gemmatimonadetes; order Gemmatimonadales; family Gemmatimonadaceae; genus JACMLX01. The sequence goes on from JBBQRH010000023.1 coordinate 11,907, forward strand.
CGGTGACGGCGAGGATACGGAGGTGGAGGGAGAAGGGGTCGTCGGCGAGCTACCGATCATCGCCCCGGGCCACATCCACGAGTATCAGAGCTTTTGCGTACTGAAGTCGCCAACCGGTTTCATGGAAGGGCAATACTTCTTCCGCCGCGCCGACAAGTCTCGTTTCGCCTCCGACATCCCGCGTTTCATTCTCGATGCGGAGAACGCCCTCGGCCCCACGTCGTAGCCGTCGCTCGTACCGCACGGCACAAAGCACGACGGACCGTCACCGCAAAATGCAGTGACGGTCCGTCTGCCTTCGACGCCAGCTCGACACGTTCACGAGCCGACGACCTGGACAACTACTTCGTCAGGCGACGGTCTGGTGACCGTTTGCCCAGGTCGAGCCGGCGGAAGGACTGCGACTGGCCATGGGATCACCTCCTCAAGAAATGTTGAACAGTGGGCGACGCTGCACACCGCACGCAGCGGTGGCAGCAGAAGGATTAGCGCCCAATTGCCGATCGCGCTATCCCTTCGTGCAGCCAATTTCTTCCCCTCGCCGCCGAACCCCATGTCCGAACGTTCCTGGTCGCCAGTCTTCCTCGCCGCCGATGTCCCACTCCCGGTGGGTGCGTACAGCCCAGCCGTCCGCGCCGGCGATTTCCTCTACGCCTCGGGCCAGGTGCCACGCGATTTTCACACCGGGAGCCTCGTTGGCACGACGGTCGAGGAACAGGCGCAGCAGGTGCTCGCCAATGTGCGCGAAGTGCTCGCGGCGGGTGGGGCGTCGCTCGCCGACGTGGTGTCGGCGACGATCTATCTGGAGAACGAGCAGGATTGGCCGGCGGTGAATGACATCTGGAAGGCCGCGTTCACGGCCCCGTACCCCTCGCGGACGACCGTCGGGGCCCGGCTCCGGGGGATCCTCATCGAGGTGAGCGTGGTCGCCTACCTGCCTGGCTGACGGTTGGGCGTGTCACGCCGTGGGGCGAGCGCTCCGCGCCTCACGCACCCAGGGAACCACTGCGGACTTGGGCGGGGTCGCGCGCGATGTCTGGTGGCGTGTGGCGTGCCGGTAACCGTCAGCGCGCGTCCCACTTCGCGCGAAGGCCGTCCACGCGCTTCCGATTGACCCCCAGATCGCTCTCGCCCAGTCGCGATGCTGACCGGACGTGGATGACTCTCGCCGCAGCGTCGTATCGGAACTCGACGTCATCGACGAAGCGCAGAATCAGGCTCGTCGACTCTGCGTGGAGATAACCGTCGGTGTTGGTGATGATGGCCGTCCGAGGCCACGCCTCGAGGATCGCTCGGAGCCGGGTCATCTCGCCCAGGCCGCCCGCCGCCGGGAATGCCTGCACCAGCTTGTCCGGCGACGTGCCCGCTTCGGAGCTGACGCAGTTCGGGGATTTTGGGCAAGGACGAAGCTGGCCGTCCCTCACGCCAAGGTCAGCCGGACGGGTACCAGAACAGCCAAGCATCAGCCCTCCAAGAATGAGCGGCGTGAGCCGCCGGGCGATCGAAGCAGACACGCGGGTGTCACCGGGAGAGGACATGTCTGCCGTGGGTGAGGTTGTAACTCGTTGCCTTTCAATTCGTTATACAAACTGACGCACCGGCGCGAGCCGTGCAATGACTACAGCCCGAGGCGCAGACACACGCACTCCCGCGTGGCCTCGACCCCGACCGTTCGCCCCATCTGGAGCACGCCATGACCTTCCCCACGACAGTTGCCCTCCGTCGCGCCGCAGTGCTCGGACTGGCGGCCGTCACGCTCGCTGCCTGCAACAACAAGCGCGTGAGCCGAGTCGATCCGAGCAGCGTCACCGATCTGTCCGGCCGCTGGAACGACGTCGATTCGAAACTCGTCGCGAATGCGTTGATCGACCAGAGCTTTGCCGGCCAGTGGAACGGCCAGTACACCTCGGCACACGGCGGCACACCGCCGACGGTCATCATCGGCTCCTTCCGCAATCGCACGCTCGAGCATGTCCCGATCGGCACCTTCGTGAAGGATCTCGAGCGCGCCTACGTGAACAGCGGCCGGGTGCGTCTGGTCGCCAGCCGCGACGAACGCAGCGAGGTGCGCGACGAGCGCGAGGACCAGCAGACGAATGCCAGCGCCGAGTCACGCGCCCGCATCGGCAAGGAGAGTGGCGCGAACTACATGCTGCAGGGCGACGTCCAGGCAATCGAGGACGCGGAAGGTCGCGAGAAGATCGTGTTCTACCAGATCGACGCGTTCCTCGTCGACCTCGAAAGCAATCAGAAGGTCTGGATCGGCCAGCACAAGATCAAGAAGTACATCGATCGTCGCCGCATCGGTTGGTAACCAGGAGCCATGACCATGACGACCCCATTGAAAGCCAGCGTACTGCTCGGTGCCGCGGTGTTGCTCGCCGCCTGCAACGGCCCACGCCGCGTGCGCGAGCGACCGATCATGACGAATGGTGATCGCACGCCGTCGCAGGAGCGGATCATCGCCGGCGCCGCCGCCGAAGGATATTCCGACAACGCAATGCTGACGCAGTCACGCGACAGTGTGTACGCCAAGGCCGTCGCCACCTGTCGCGGCACGATCTGCGCGTCGGTGGTGAAGGGCGAGATCTCGCTCGGCATGACACTGGCCCAGGCGATGGCTGCCACACGAACTGCGCCTGCCGCCTGGACAGTGCGCGAGAGCGGCGCCGCAACCGTGATGGTGCCGCGCGTGCTCGGTAACTCGCCCCGCGATGCGACGGGTGAAGTGGTGATGGTGCAGTTCGACGATGAGCGGGTGAATGCCGTCAGTTACCGTGAAACACAGGGCATCCGCGTGGTCAGTTCGGCCGCTGACACCACGACCGACGGCCGCGCCACCGCGATGGCCGATGCACTGATCCGCGAGGGTGACCAGTTCAACGCTGCCGGTGATCGGGCGCGCGCACTCGACCGCTACGATCGTGCCCTCGCGATGAAGCGCGCGGATGCGATGCTTGAGTACAAGGTGGCGACGATGCTCGACCTGCAGCTGCGACCGGTCGAGGCGCAGATCCGGTACAAGCGGTTCCTGCAGTCGCTGGAAATTGAACAGATCCGCGCCCGTGGTGACGCCAACGCGCAACTCGCCGACGCCATCGCCCGTGCACAGCAGCGGCTGATCATCCTCGAACGCCAGGCGCCGGCGCCAGCGGCCATACCGCCACGGGAACCAACGGCCGTCACGCCGCCGCCGTCCGATTCGCTCCAGCTCGACTGATTCAGATGGATCCGGGGCGGCCTGGCTGGCAACGCCATCGTCGCTCCGGCTTGACCTCGCGTGGGTTCGTGCTCCGTTCTTCCTCGCTCGACCGCTGAGACTCCCCGTCATGTGGCGCTCATTCCCGTTGGTTGTCGCAATCGCCTCGTTGACCGCGTGCACTACGCTGTCAAACACGGCGCGCAGCTACCTCACGGCGCCGAACGGGTTGCAGGTCGATGATGATCAGGTTCGAAAGCTGCTCCAGGAGGGGCGGGCCGACTCGGCACTGCGGGCAGTGGGCAACCGGAAGTCATCGTTGAGCCCTGACGATCGACTGCTCCGACTGCTGTATCAGGGTACCTCGGCGCGGTACGCCGGCCGGTCCCGGGACGCGGGTGCGCTGTTTGATCAGGCGTTTGCCATCAGTGAAGACCGCTACACGAAGAGCATCAGCCGGACCGCGGCCGCGATGTTGTCGAACGACTACGCCCTGCCGTACACCGCCGGCAAGAACGAACGATTGCTGCTGCACTACAACGCGCTCCTCGCCTGGAGTGCCGCAGGCGACGCGGACGCAGCGGCGGTAGAGGCGCGGCGGCTGGTTGCGTTGCTCGCCAGTGTCGGCGACCCGGATGACGACGAACGTCCAATGCGTGCGATGCTGCACACGGTTGCTGCCGCGGCGTTTGAACAGGCGCGGGATTGGAGTGATGCAGACGTCGCGCGGCGCAACGCGATCCGGCTCGGTGCCACGCTCGACAGCGCGTGGATACCGCCGGGCGATTCGCTTGGTGACGTGCTGGTTGTCGTCGAACGTGGCGACGTGGCGCACAAGGTCGCGGTTGGTCTGACCATCCCGATCTTCAGCGGCGAGAATCCGCAGGCGAACGATGGCAGCAGCGCGGCGCAGCGGATGCTGGCGGACTTTGGCGCGCTCCGGAATGGAGGACTCTGGTGGGACGATACCCCGTCGTGGCGCTTTACTGACAGCCGGTTCGGCGCCTGGCGTGGCGTGCGCGCGAGCTATCTCCTCGACATGAGCTGGCCCGTGCTTCGCCGCGCTCGTCCACTCGGTTTCGGCGCGGTGCAAATCGAGGCCGATGGGCGTCGAGCCGAGGGCGCGATGCCCGATGTCAGTCTGAGCGATGCGATTGCGGCGGACTATCGTCGCGACCGCGGCGCGATCATGGCGAGGACAGTCTCTCGCGCGGTGGCGAAGTACGCGGCGGCGCGGGCCGTGGAAGCGGCAGTCGAGGCCTCAAAGAAGGGGAAAGACTCGGACGGCAAGAAGAAAAAGAAGAAGGACGACGATTCCAAAGAGGCCGCTGGTATGTTCGCCAGGCTGCTCGTCAATGTCGCCACGACGGCGCTGGAGCGTGCCGACACGCGGGCCTGGACGCTGCTTCCCGGCAGCGTATCGGTGTTGCGCATGCGCCTGGCCGCCGGTACGCACGAACTGCTCGTGGACGCCGCCGGCACGCGCCAATTGAGTCTGCCGAACGTGGTCGTGCGCGCTGGTCGCACGACGGTCGTGTCAGCTCGACTCTGGCGTGAGCCCGGACAGGGAATCGGCGCGATGGTTGAGCGCTCCGCTCTCCGCAATGCCGCGCCACAGCGCTGACTTGAAGGCGGGCAGTGACGGTTCGATGTCGATCAGTGCGCGGAACAGCGTCGCCGGTCCATCGAGCACCACGCCCTCGTCAGCGCAGTCCGTGACATCGTCGTCGTCAGTCGCTTCATCACCGAGCATCACGTCCCCGACGGTTCGACGTGCGCGGAAAGCCAACGCGGGCCGGCGTGGGCCGGCGCCACGACATCGCCAGCAGTGCGGGGACGAGCCCCGTGACCAGCAGGAGCACTGCACTCATTCGAAGCCTCTGACGCTGTGAGTTTGGCAAGCAGACAGTTTGGCGTGTTTTGCTGCCCGCTCCGCGCAAGTATCGGTCGCGGTCGGATCGGCTTGAGTCCGGACCTTCCGGTGCCTGCGAGGCGGGGCGTCTACCCTCATCAGACGCTCGGCACCACTTTGGGTAATGCACGCGGCGGGCCGGGCGATGGGCGCTCGGGGCTATCTTGCGACGTCTCTACCCTGATCTTCGACTAAGCGCCTCGTGCCGTATCCTCAGCCAGTTTCTGTACCCACTCGTGAAGGCGTGGCGTACACGCCGCTCCCGCAGCCCAATCGGGCCGCGCGATCATGACCCACGTCGTGGTCATCGGCGCAGGAGCGGCGGGGACGATGGCTGCCATCTTCGCGGCGCGCGCCGGTGCACGGGTCACACTGCTCGAGCGCACCAAAGACGGAGGGCGCAAGATTCTCATCAGTGGCGGTGGCCGCTGCAATGTGCTGCCGTCACGGGTCGACGAAGCGCGGTTCGTCACCGACTCGTCACCCAACGTTCTGCGACGCATCATCCGCTCGTGGCCGCTGTCGGAGCAGATCCAGTTCTTCGAGCAGGACCTCGGCATTCCACTGCAGCACGAGGAAGAGTCGCTCAAGCTCTTCCCCGCGTCACACAAGGCGCGAGATGTGCGCGACGGCCTGATCTCCGCCGCAATTCGGGCGGGCGTGGAGTTCGTGACGGAGATCAGCGTCACCGACGTGGTGCCGAAAGAGCATCGCTGGAATGTCGCCTGTGAGGATGGCCGCGAGTTCGGCGCGGACTCGGTGGTGGTGGCCACCGGCGGCCTGTCAGTACCGGCCACCGGCAGTGATGGACGCGGACTCTCCGTGCTCCGGAAGCTCGGGCATACGATCCACCCGACATACGCGGCGCTGACGCCGCTGACGGTCGAACCGAATGCGTTTACCGAGTTGGCGGGTATCTCGCTTCCCGTCACACTGTCGGCGAAAGCCGGTGACGAGTCGGCGAAGGCGACCGGCGGCTTCCTGTTCACTCACCGCGGGTACAGCGGTCCATCGGTGCTGAATGTGTCGCATGTGGCCGTGCGTTCGCGGACGATTCATGCCGACAGGGCCACCATCGCAGTTCGATGGACGGCGCACGACGACGAGGCGTGGCAGACACGTCTCGCGCCGCATGGCTCCCGGACGGTCGCGGGCGCGGTTCGAGCAGAACTGCCCGAACGACTTGCCACGGTGCTCATCGAGCGTGCCAACGTCGACCCGCTGCGTGTCCTGAGTGAGCTCCGTCGCGATGAACGGCTTCGGCTGATCGAGACGTTGGTGCGTGGAGAGCTGCCCTGGGCGGGCGACGAAGGGTACAAGAAGGCCGAGGTGATGGGCGGCGGCGTGAGCCTCAGTGAAATCGACCACCGGACGATGGAAAGTCGAAAGCACCCGGGGCTGTTTCTCTCGGGCGAGGTACTCGACGCCTTCGGGCCGATCGGCGGATATAACTTCCTCTGGGCGTGGTGCACTGGGCGCGCCGCCGGCATCGGCGCCGCGCGCGAGCGCGTCTAGGGGCATCCGAGAGCCGGCGTCCGGCCTGTCACCCGTGCGGGTGATGGTCGTCCTCCTGAGCGTGCTGTAGAGTGCGTTGTGACTCGTACAGTCTATTTCGCTTTGCACCTTCTCACCCAGAGGTCGTCATGTCCGTCATGCGCTCCCTTCGATGGCTCGCCGTAGCTGCCATCGCGCTGGTGCTCGCAGGTCCCGTCTCCGCTCAGCAGATGCGCGAACGCATCACCGCCGAGCAGCTCACAGGGCTGCTGCGAGACAAGGGAATGGAAGGCAAGGTCAACGAGCGTGGAAACGTGATCGTCGAGACGAACGGCACCAAGATCGTGTTCTTCATCTCGGGTCAGACCTTGCAGGCATACTTCGGCCTTACCGGCACCAAAGCCAACGTGACGTCGATCAACGAGTGGAACAAGACGAAGCGTTTTGGTCGCGCATACATCGACGGCGACGGTGACCCGTGCGTCGAGCTGGACTACGATCTCGAAGGCGGCGTGACCGACGACAACGTCAAGGTCTGGTTCGACACCGTCACCGCCATCGTGCGTTCATTCAAGACCCACGTGAGCAAGTAGACGTTCCAGCCCTGCGCCATCTGATGGGCCGTGCACTCTCCCCGGTGCACGGCCCTTCGTCGCATCGCCCAGTCGGTGCGCGACGACGCAGCCGAGCGTGCCGATCGGCGCATTGCCGCCTCAGTCCTGTCGCCGCAGCACCTCGAGCATCGCCACGCCGAAGGCTGGCAGGTCCTTCGGCACACGCGCGCTGACGATGTTGCCATCGATCACCGATGGCTGGTCGAGCCAGAGACCGCCCGCATTCACGACGTCATCGCGCACGCCGACGCTGCCAGTCATCATCCGGCCTCGGACGATGCCGGCAGAGATGAGAATCCAGGGACCGTGACACACCGTCGCCACCATCTTGCCGCGAGCGTACACCGCGCGCACGGCGTCGAGCACGGCGGGAATGCGCCGCAGCTTGTCGGGCGCCCATCCCCCCGGCGCGATGATGCCGTCCAGAGTGGCAGCGTCAATCGCGTCGATGTGTGCATCGACGGTGGCTGGATATCCGTGTTTGCCGAGATACACCGCGTCACCGATGCCGATGAGCGGTACCTCGTATCCCGCTTCTTCGAGGCGCAACTTCGGATACCAGACTTCGAGGTCTTCGTACTCCGGTCCCACCAGACACGCAACGCGCTTCGTCATGGACGCCATCCAATCATGAGGTATGCGGAACCCTTCTCCTGCAGCGGCCCGCGCACGATGCGCGCGACGCCAGCCAATGCGCGCAGTCTCGGCAGGCCCACCAGCCCGAGGTAGTCCAACTCGAATCCACGCTCGATGCCCACCACGGCTGAGTGCCGGTCGAGCTTCCACGTGTCGCCGACCGAGTGCGCGTAGACAGTCGCCGGGAGCAGGGGGGCAGGTCGTTCGATGCGCAGCTCGAACAGTTCGCGCCCCTGGGCGATGCCGACCGGGAGTGACGGAATGGCGATGCGCTGGGCGAGCGTGGCATTGTCGCTCAGCGGTGGAGCAAATCCTCCGGCGCTGAATTGTTCGAAGAACGGCGTCCGGCCGTGCGCCTTGTGCACTCGCGCGTCGAGACGGGTGCGGTACGCCGTGGCCGATGCACCGAGCGTCGCGCGAAGCGTGGTGCTGTCGCCGAGCCGGCCGGCGGCAGCACGCAGCGAGAGTCCGGCTGACTTGCGCCACCCGACCACACCGCCGAGCGCATACTGTGCGCTTGCCAGCAGGCGTCGATCGCTGGCGAATCCGGAGCGTTGCGCGGCTCCGGCGAATCCGCTCACCGACAGGCGGTGCGTCACTGACGACCCGGCGCGGACGAGTTCCAGTGCCAATGAACCACCCGCGATGCGGAGATCGGCGGCGTCCACACTGGCCGCATTGCGCTGCGCGGTGGCGCGTTGCTCCAGCCAGAATGATTCGGCGCGCACTGAAGGCCGCGAACCGTACCAGGCGAGACTCGCGACACCGCCGCGCCATGCTGGTCGCGTGCCGAGCATGCCGCTGAGTGTCCAGACCAGCCGATTGGCCGGATCGGCACTCCCCAGCGCGGCGCTGTGCATCATGCCGTCGCGGGCCAGCGCGGTTTGTGCCAGCCATCGATAACTGCGCGGCCCCGAGCGATACACGCGCGGGGGTGATACCGGACCAACGGCCAACGGCACACCGGGCTCGCGCGATCTCGGCAACGCCGGAACCAGTTGCGCAGCAACATCGATCAGCGGATCGACGGCGGCCACGCTCCCGCTGCTGATCCGCCGCAAGTCCATTCCGCCAGCGTACTCGCTCAGGAACACGATGCTTCCGTCCGGCTGCGGGGCTGGTTCGTACACGCTGCCCGTTACGCGTGTGCGTGTCGTGCGCGTACCATCGCTGAGCCGAAGCGTCTCGATGTTCGGAATGCCGCCTGCCTCACTGACGTATACGAGCTCGCGTCCCGTCGCATCGAAACTCGCGGAGTGGCGATTCACATCGTCGTCCGGTGTGACGAGCGTCGTCGCACCGGTGCCGGGATCGATCAGGGCCAGGCGCCAGAGCCCATCGCGATCCTGCACGCTGCTGACGATGCGCTGACCATCGGCCGACCATCGCGGATGAGTGAACACCTTCGTTGGAGAGCCCGCCGACAGTGTGGTGACACGCCCATCACCGAGTGCAACCAGGACGAGATCGCAGCTGCCTCCGGTGCACCTGATCGCAGCGGCGCGGGTGCCATCGGGTGAGGGATCGGCATCCTGCACCGCGGCACCGTCGGTGACGTATCGGACGGCGCGAGTGTCGAGATTCCAGGTCGCCAGATCGGGACGAAGCGAGCCGTCAGGTCGGAAGCTCCACGACTCGAGCAGGACCTGTGTGCCGGCGCGATCGATGAACCGCGGATTGAGAAACGAGCGGCCGCGACGCGGCGTGAGCGTGGCGATCGCCTTCGCGAGTCGCGGATAGACGCGCACGGCCGCGACGTCCTGCGGATCGCGCTTGAGCAGCTGTGCCACGGCTGTGCTGTCGCGGGCGCCAGTCGGCATGGAGTCGGGCGCGCTGACGACCACGCGCGTCGGTCCACCGCCAAGGCCCGGGAGGACGAGCGCCATCCGTTTGCCGTCGGCGCTGCTGGCCGGTCCGCCAACGCTCGATCCGAATCGCGCCAATCGGGTTCCGGTCACGAGACCGATTCGTTTCAGGGCGGTGTCCGCAACGAACGCCTTGGCGGTCAGCTCGGCGCTGAATCGTCCGTAGAGGACGGCGGGCGCGTCGCCGTAGACGCCGCGGAACGCCTCGTCGAACGACCGGGCGACACGTGCTGACTGGCGCCGGAAGACCAGTGTCATGGACGTGTCGCTGCGCTGGACTGCCAGCCACTCCCAGAACGCTGATCCGGCCAGATATGCCAGGCTGCCGCCCTTGTAGCCGCCGCCTGCACTCATCGCGCCATAACTGGGCAGCCGCCCTTCGAGAGCGAGTTCGCGGAGCAACGCCGGTCGCCAGGCGCCGTGCGGCCGACCGCTCCCGGTGATTTTGCCCTCGATCCAGGTGGCGTACCCCTCTGTGGCCCAGCGGGGCGTTCCGACTGACAGCGGGCTCACCTGGGCGGGAAGCAGATGCCAGTACCACTGTGACCGTCGCGCCGGGCGTGTGAGATGCGCGATATGGCCAAACTCGTGCGCCGCCAGCTTGAGGCCCCAGCCACGATGATTGGCGATCTGGTCGGTAGGACCGGGCGGCGTGACCCAGAGATGCACCACCGGGGCACCAAGCAGCGGCACCGCCTTCCCATTGGCCTGATTGTAGGGGTCGTCGATCAGGATCGTCGTCCGTCCCTTCGGAGCGAATCCGACGAGGGCGGCGACAGCGTCACGCATCGCGTCGAGACGAGGTGCGAGGTCCACCGCCCACGACTCGGCATCTCGAGGGTAATGCACGTCGAACCACTCGGTGCGAATCGTACGCCAGTCCATGCTGCTGCGGATGACATCCTGTGCCGGAACGCCCGTGGCGCTGAGCAGCGGGCCGAGAAGTAGGAGCACCAGACGGCGGAACAGCCGGCTGCCACCGCAGTGTCTGGGGGGGCGCATTGTGAGGGGGTGGATGAAGCCAGTGTGGCCCGGATCGGGCTGGGGCGAAGATAGCACGGGCGTCCGCGGGCCCAGGAGCCGAGGGCCGCCTGCGATCTGCTTCATCAGGGCTTCATCTGCGTCTCATAGCATTTGGACCAGGATATCGCCATCATGCGGCAGATAGTCGTTGCCGCTGCCGGCCGACCCATATCACCCTTTCACTATTGCCAGGGGAATGCGCCGACCATGAAGCTGATTACCGCGATCATTCGACCCGAGTGCCTTGCCGACGTGAAGGCCGCGCTTTTTCGTGCTGGTGTCACCGGCGTCACGTTCTCGCGCGTGTCAGGGCATGGCGGGGAGCGTGAAGTCGTCCAGCAGTATCGGGCCGAAACGGTGATCCTCGAGTTTCACGAAAAGGTGAAAGTCGAGATGGCGGTGTCCGAGCACTACGTCGAAGCGACGATTGCCGCGATCCTTTCCTCTGCGCGCACTGGCAACGTGGGCGACGGCAAGATTTTCGTGCAGCATCTTGATCGCGTCGTGCGCATCCGCACGGGTGAGGAAGACACCGCAGCACTGACGCCGGTGACGGCGGACGCGGTCCAGCGGCAGGCGCAGCGCCAGGCGGCGTCGTGACGCCCGCATCGACACTCGTTGCGGGCGACACCGCCTGGGTCCTGATGTCAACGGCGCTGGTGCTGGTGATGGTGCCGGGTCTCGCCTGTTTTTACGGCGGCCTGTCGCGCAATCGCGCTGTGCTCAACACGATGCTGATGAGCCTCGGTGCGCTCGCGGTCATGTCGGTGTTCTGGGTCGTGGCCGGTTACTCGCTTGCCTTTTCTGCCGGAACATCGTGGCTTGGCAATCTGTCGTGGGCCGGCATGCACGGCGTCGGCGTAACGCCGAACCCCACCTACAGCGCCGGAATTCCGCACGTATTGTTTTCCGCATTCCAGATGATGTTCGCCGGCATCACGGTGGCCTTGATCAGCGGCGCCGTCGTCGAGCGGATGCGGTTCACGGCATTCTTGCTGTTCGCATTGCTGTGGGGCGCGCTGGTTTATGTGCCGCTGGCGCATTGGGTGTGGGCCGACGGCGGTTGGCTGCGCTCCCTCGGTGCGCTCGACTTTGCCGGTGGCACCGTCGTGCACATCAGTGCTGGTGTGGCCGCGGTGGTGCTGGCGCGGATGCTCGGCAGACGTCATGACGCCGGTCGCACCGCGATTCTTCCGCACAACGTGCCACTCACCTTGCTCGGCGCTGGACTGCTCTGGTTCGGATGGTTCGGGTTCAATGCCGGATCGGCACTTGCGGCAGATGGTATCGCAGCCAACGCCCTCCTGACAACGCATACCGCGGCGGCGGCGGGTTTGCTTTCGTGGATTACGGTCGAACTGATTCGAACACGTCACGCCACGGCGGTCGGCGCAGCCACAGGTGCAGTGGCGGGGCTGGTTGCCATTACGCCGGCGGCAGGTTTCGTATCGCCGCTCTCTGCAATCGCCGTCGGTGCCGTTGGGTCGTGCTGCGCGTACGCAGCGATTCAGCTCCGCGCGAAGACTGCCATCGACGATGCCCTCGATGTCTTCGCATGTCACGGCGTGTCCGGCATTGTCGGCGCACTGGCGACAGGAGTCTTTGCGACGAAGGTGATCAACGGCGCCGGCGCTGACGGCTTGATCACCGGGAATGTCAGGCTGTTGGGCATTCAATTGATCGCGGTACTGGCGACCATTGCCTTTGTGGCGGTGATGACACCGGTTGTGGTTCTGGCGGTGAATGCCGTCACGAAGATCCGGATTTCACTTGCCGACGAACTCGCGGGTGTCGATACGACGGAGCACCGCGAAGAGGGGTATCACGGCGGAGGACTGGCCGAGTTTGCCGGTCAGGCGATCACGCTTGGGCAGCGCGTGGTGTTGCCCGCGCATGAGGTGTACGGGCAGGCCCTCTCAGGCGGCGACTGAGCGTCGGACGCTGGCGCGCACGTCGACGCGGGGCGCTCCTCGGCTGAGGAGCGCCCCGCGGTCTGTACGAGCAGGTGATCTGGATGTTCAGACCGCCACGGTCTGGCTCTGTGCGCGTGCGGCCCAGCGACGAAGCGCCTTTAGCTGCGCTGGTTCGGCTTGGCGACGATCTTGTCCTGCAGCCAGGTCATCGGAATGATGAACAGAGGGCTCAGGAATGAACCGAGCAGCACGTTGATCCAGGTGAGAGCCAGGAAGTAGGCGCCGAGGCCGATTCCCATCCAGAGAGTCCCAAGAATGCCGTTCGTTTCCACACCAACTCCACCGTTGAGGGTCAGTTTGGAATGCTAATGACCACCGGGCGGCCACGCGAGAGGGGGCTGAACGCCACCTGCCCAGGCCGGGCCGTGCTTGCCGTCTCCGGTGGTGCTGACTCGATGGCACTGGCGTCGCAGCTGTTCGACGACCGGCCTGAACTTTTGGCGGCGATCGCCACGTTTGATCATGGAACCGGGCCCGCCGCCCGTGACGCCGCCGACCTGGTGCGCGAGTGGGCGACGTTTCGCGGCATCGAGGTGCACGTGGGTCGCGGCGAGGGGCTTCCACGCCGCGAGTCGGCCTGGCGCCAGGCGCGATGGGCGTTTCTGAATTCGGTAGCAGCGGGATACGGCGTTCCGGTCGCGACGGCACACACCGAGGACGATCAGGCCGAGACGGTGTTCATGCGCCTGTTGCGCCACTCGGGCGTGCGCGGCCTGGCAGGGCTGCTGGCACCGGGACCGATACTCCGTCCGATGATTGGCGTGCGCCGCGAAATGGTTCGCGACTTCGTCGCCGAGCACGCCGTGCCGTATCTGGACGACCCCTCGAATCTGGATCGTCGACACCTTCGTAATCGTGTCCGACTCGACCTCCTGCCAGCGATCGAGCGGCAGACGCCGGGCTTCAGGGCGTGGCTGCTGGAACTCGGTCAGGCGGCTGCGACTTGGCGAGCAGGGGTGTCTCAGGCCGCGGATCATTTCTGGGCACCCATCATGCAGGCTGATGGTTCCATTGTTGTGCGGCGGGAAAAAGGACGGATGCCGTCGGCTGAGGAGGCCTCGTTGTTCTGGCCCGAAGTGGCGGGGCGCGTGGGCGTTGCCCTCGATCGGAGAGGAACCGACCGGCTGGCAGTGTTTACTACGAAACATGCTGGAGCGTTGTGGATGCCACTCTCGGGTGGTGCGAAGGTGGCGAGCAGCCGTGCGGGATGGCGTCTGGAACCGGCGGGGGGGCAGCAGGCTGGGCAGACGAGCCCCCCCAAACGGCCGGCACCACACGACGAATGATTGAGCCTTAGCTTAAGGGAAGATCGGCCACCGGGGCCCGCGGGTGAGCGGGGTACGGTTGTCGCAGAATCAGCGAAGTGATCGTCTGGGTACGGGGGAGTGACGTAACGACGCGCAACACGATGACCTTGTGTCATCGGGAGACGACTGGAGCGGTGAGCGACGTGTCGACGGCAGACCCACGGTTGGAAGGACGCGCTGTGAAGCGCGTGGTTTTTGATGAAGCAGCATTGTCGGCGAAGTGCAAGGAACTCGGTGAGCAGATCACCGCTGCGTATCCGGATGGCGATCTCCTTGTGCTTGGTCTTTTGAAGGGCAGCTTCATCTTCGTGAGTGATCTTGTGCGTCAGGTGCACCGGCCGCTCGCAGTCGATTTCCTCGTTGCCTCGAGCTACGGCGACGCGACGGTCTCGAGTGGTGTCGTGCGCTTGTTGTACGACCCGGAGACCACGCTGGAAGGGAAGCACATCCTGCTGGTCGAGGATATCGTCGACTCGGGGCGCACGCTGGAGCGCCTCGTCAATCTGTTGAGAGAGCGGAAACCGGCGTCGCTCGAGATTTGCGCTTTGCTGCACAAGCACATCGCGACTGAGTTGTCGCACCCAGTGCGGTTCGTTGGTTTTGATGCGCCTCACGAGTTCCTGGTCGGGTACGGTCTGGATCACGCCGAGCGCTTCCGTCACGTTCCTTACATTGCGAGTCTGCTGTAATGCCCGTCATGCCAAACAACCCGAGCCCGAACAAGGGCGGCGGATTCAATTGGGGCAAGTTCTCCAAGACACTTGCCTTCTGGGTACTGATCATCCTCATCCCGGTGACATTCGTCACGCTGACGTCGCGTGGCAATGCCGATATGCCGGTGCTGACCTGGACGCAGTACGACCGGGAATTGACGAGAGGCAACCTGAAGAAGGTCGTCGTCGTCGAAGGGCGCGAGGTTCAGGTGGAGACCAAGATGCCCATCACGGTCGACGACAAGAGCATCACGCGCTTCTCAGCGGCGCTGGTTGGCGACATCACCGATGAGGACAAGAAGGCGCTGCGCAACGCTGGCGTCGATGTCAGCGCCAAGCAGGCGCGGACCTCGATCGCGTCGGTGCTCATCAACATTCTGCCGTATCTCCTGCTGTTCGGGTTCTGGCTCTTCCTTTTCCGGCAGATGCAGGCCGGTGGCGCCAAGGCATTCTCGTTCGGCAAGAGCAAGGCGAAGCTGCTGACCGGCGACACGCCCAAGGTGACGTTCGCTGACGTGGCGGGTGCCGATGAAGCGAAGGTCGAGCTGCAGGAGATCATCGAGTTCCTGAAGGATCCCCAGAAGTTCACCAAGCTTGGTGGCCGGCTGCCCAAGGGCGCGTTGCTCGTCGGCCCGCCGGGTACGGGCAAGACGCTGCTGGCGCGCGCGGTCGCCGGCGAGGCGGGGCGTCCGTTCTTCAGCATGTCCGGCTCGGACTTCGTCGAAATGTTCGTCGGTGTTGGCGCCAGTCGCGTCCGCGATCTCTTCGAGCAGGGCAAGGCCAGCGCACCCTGCATCATCTTCATCGACGAAATCGATGCGGTGGGACGTCATCGCGGGTCCGGCATGGGCGGTGGCCACGACGAGCGCGAGCAGACACTGAACCAGTTGCTGGTCGAGATGGACGGGTTCGAGTCGAACGAAGGCGTGATTCTCATCGCGGCTACCAACCGGCCTGACGTGCTGGATCCGGCGCTTCTGCGCCCGGGGCGCTTCGATCGCCAGATCGTGGTCGATGCGCCGGACCTTCGTGGTCGTGAAGGCATCCTGCGCGTGCACGTGCGCAACAAGCCGATCGCCGATGACGTCGACTTGCGGGTGTTGGCGAAGGGGACGCCTGGCATGGCCGGCGCCGATCTGGCGAACCTGGTGAACGAAGGCGCACTGCTGGCGGCACGTCGCGGGCACGACAAGATCTACATGGTCGATCTCGAGGAAGCGAAGGACAAGGTGCAGCTTGGTGCCGAGCGGAAGTCGCTGGTGATGCGCGAAGAAGAGCGCCGGCTGACCGCTTACCATGAGGCCGGCCACGCCGTGTGTGCGATCAAGATCAAGGGCAACGATCCGCTACATAAGGTCACGATCGTGCCGCGCGGCCGCGCCCTCGGCGTGGCATTCACGCTGCCTGAAGATGATCGCGTCAGCGTCACTCGCGAGCAGATCGAAGCACGTCTGGTGATGGCGTACGGCGGACGCACGGCCGAAGAGCTGATCTTCGGTCGAGACCATGTGACGACGGGCGCCAGCAGCGACATCCAGCAGGCCACCGGAATTGCACGTCGCTATGTGTCGCAGTGGGGGCTGAGTGACGCGGTGGGGCCAATCCTGGTGGGCGACAACGAGCAGGAGATGTTTCTTGGCCGCGAGTTGACCAGCCGACGCGAAGTCAGCGAGAAGACGGCACAGCTGGTGGATGCTGAAGTGAGCCGCGTGATCAAGGATGCCTACCAGCGCGCGAAGACGGCTCTCGAGGAGAATATCGATCTGCTGCACACGTTGGCGAAGAATCTGCTGGAGCGTGAGACGCTCACGCGCGAGGATATCGGCCTGCTCGTCGCCGGTCAGATCCTGCCGCCCCGGATCGATCCGCCGTCGAGTCTGACCCCGCCGGTGGTGACGCCGCAAGTCGTCGCTGCCGTTCCGGAACCGAAGCGGGTTGCTCCGCCGCTGCTCGGCGGACCCGGTATCCAGCCGGCGTGATCGCACGGGAATGACGCATCGCAGAGCATGATCGACCGCGATGACGGAACGATGAGTCAGACGCCACCGGCCGCCACTGCGGCGCGGTGGCGTTTGCGCGAGGGGAGCCTTGACCTGTCACAGCCGAGAATCATGGCGATCTGCAATGTGACGCCGGACTCCTTCAGCGATGGTGGCGAGCACTACTCAGTCAGCCTTGCGCTGCAGTACGCTGAAGAAGCATTGCGTGATGGAGCCGTGCTGCTCGACATCGGTGGTGAATCGACGCGACCGGGGGCGCTGCCGGTGCCGGCGGACGTGGAGCTCGCCAGGGTGATTCCGGTGGTCGAGGCGGTGCGAGATCGACTCCCCGACTTGCTGGTCACGGTCGATACGGTCAAGGCCGTCGTCGCACGGCATGCCCTCGAGGCTGGAGCGCATGCCGTGAACGATGTGTCGGCGGGGCGCCTCGATGCCGCGATGTTTGGCGTGGTCGCCGCGGGGGGTGCGGGCATGATCCTGATGCACTCACGCGGGTCAGTCGCCGAGATGGCGTCCTATGAATTGGCGGCGTACGGTGAGGATGTGATGCAGGAGGTCTGCGACGCATTGATCGCACAGGTCACGCTCGCGCGCGCCGCCGGAATAGCCAGCGACGCGCTGGTGCTCGATCCTGGGGTTGGATTTTCGAAGACGTCCGCGCATTCGCTGATGGTGCTTCGGGAACTGCACCGATTGGTGTCGCTGGGGTACCCGGTGCTCGTTGGCGCCTCGCGGAAGCGATTCATCGGCGAAGTCACCGGCGTGGCGATTCCCGAGCGGCGCGCGATCGGCAGCGCCGTCGCGCACGTTTTTGCGGTGGCGAGCGGCGCCCGCATCGTTCGCACGCACGATGTCCGGATCACGCGCGAAGCGCTCGCCATCGCTGCCGCACTCTGAACGGCGTTCCCTTCCAATCGGATCGCCGTGGCGGGCGCTTACCGCCTCGCCGCCGGTGCCGTCGTTCCCACCGTCGCCGTGATCAGCTGATACATCCCCTTCGCCGTGTGCGAGCGGCCATCGGCAGCCGGCAGCAGGCAGGAGAGGATGTAGCGACCCGGAGGCATGCGGAACGCGAGAAACGCCTCGCCGCCGGCCGGTACGACCGCTGTCTGCGCGACGGTGCGACTCCATGCCGGCGGACGCCCTGTGGTGCGGGCCGCATCGAAGAAGTCCTTGGGCGTCTTGGTGCCCGGCAGTTCCTGCACGGTCACGTGATGGATGTCGACGCCCTGGTTGATGAGATGGATCGTCGCGATTCCCGACTGGACGGTCGCCGGCGCGTCGTAGACATAGTCTTTCGCGATCACCCGAATGAACTGTGGCCGGTCAACGGTACTCGTCGCCTGAGCGGAAAGCGGTGCAGCGGAGAGTACGACAAGCAGGCCAACCAAGGCGGTGCGCGCAGCGGAGATCATCGGGTGCCTCCTGGCAGGTGACGCTGAACATCAAATTGTTATGGCTGACATTGCTCTCAGGGGCGCGCCGCGTCAATGCGCACGGCAGGAATAGATGTCGGAATCGTGCCAGCACGGCACAGGCGTCCACTGGCACGGTGCTGCACCGCGTCTCAACTTGGCTCCACTCCAGTCGGACTCATCTTTCTCGGAAACACCCTGCATGGCCGAACCCACCCACGGGCCGTCTGTGGCTCGATCGATTGCAGCACACGGTGCCTCTCGCCGGCTCCGTCCTCTCATGCTGCTCCTCGCGCTGACGTCCCAGCTCCCCGCCCAGTCACGTCGCGCCGTCCCGGCGAACGCATCGCAGTCGCTCGACACCACCGTGCTGTCGAGGCTGGCATTCCGCGGGATCGGGCCGGCGAACATGATGGGGCGCGCAACCGATGTGGAAGGGGTGCCCGGCGATCCGAATGTGGTCTACGTCGGCACGGCGTCGAGCGGGATCTGGAAAACGACCAACGGCGGCACGACGTGGAAGCCGCTGTTCGAATCACAACCGACACTTTCCATCGGCGATCTGGCCCTCGAGCCGGGCAATCCCGATGTGATCTACGCCGGTACGGGCGAAGCGAATGTTCGCAACTCGGTCTCGTTCGGCCGCGGCATGTACAAGTCGACGGACGGCGGTGCCACCTGGCGTTTCCTCGGGCTCGGCGACACGCGGCACATCGCGCGCGTGATGGTCAGCCCGGTGGATCCGCGCACGGTGTACGTCTGCGCGGTGGGCCACATCGGTGGTCCGAACGCGGACCGCGGGGTCTTCGTGACGCGCGATGGTGGAGATTCGTGGACCAAGTCGCTGTTTGTAGACGAGCGCCACGGCTGCGGCGACATGGACATCGACCCGAAGAATCCGAACATCGTCTATGCCACGATGTGGCACTTCGATCGCAAGCAGTGGACGTTCACCAGCGGCTCCGACCAGAGCGGCATCTTCAAATCGGTCGACGGTGGCCGCAGCTGGAACAAGTTGAAAGGTGGGCTGCCCACGTTGCTCGGCCGCGTTGGCGTGAAGGTCGCGGCCTCGAGTCCGAACACGGTCTACGCCATTGCCGAAGCGCGCGAGGGGTATGTCTGGCGCAGCGATGATTTCGGCAGCACCTGGAGAATGACCAGCAACGATGCCAACACGCTCTGCCGCGGCTTCTATTACGCCGATCTGCGTGTCGATCCGACGAACGCCGAACGGCTGTATTCGATTGCCTGCCAGTTCTCCTTCTCGATCGACGGCGGCAAGACGTTCACCGCGTTCTCGCGCACCATCCATGGCGATCATCACAGTCTCTGGATCGATCCGCGTGACCCGAAGCGCATGTGGCAGACGAATGACGGCGGCATTGCCGTCACGCAGGACATGGGTGTCACCTGGCGCTTTCCGCAATCGTTCGCGTTGTCACAGTTTTATCAGGTGCACGCGGACAATCGTGAGCCGTTCTACTTCCTCGGCGGTGGCCTTCAGGACAACGGCAACTGGCTTGGCCCCAGCCGCACTCGCGAGCCACAGGGTATCCTGACCGACGATTGGCGGTTGGTCAGTTACGGGGATGGCTACTACCAGACGTCGCATCCCGACAACCCGGACCTGATCGTGTCGGAGTCGCAGGGCGGCTGGATCTTCCGCACGGATATGAAGACGCTCGAGCAGCAGGACATCTCGCCGCAGCCGCGACGGAACGACGGTGGTCCAGTGAACGGCTTGCAGTATCGCTTCAACTGGAACGCACCGATGGTGTCATCGCCGCATGATGGGAAGGTGCTCTACTTTGGCGCGCAGGTCCTGTTCCGCTCCAAGGATTTCGGCAGCACCTGGGATATCATCTCACCGGATCTGACGAAGAACGACTCGACGCGGCAGGGGTTCGCCGGTGGTCCAGTGCTGAAGGAGGCGACGACGGCGGAGTATTACAACTCGCTCTACAGCGTGACGGAATCACCGGTACAGCGCGGGGTCATCTGGGCCGGTGCTGATGACGGCAACCTGCAGATCACACGAGACGACGGCAAGACCTGGACACGCGTTGATCGCAATGTGCCCGGTGTTGGCCCGGATGCGGTGGTCTCCCACATCGAAGCATCGCGGACAGCGGCGTGTACCGCGTATGCCACGTTCGAGCGTCACTTCATGGACGACTACAAGCCGTATGTCTTCCTGACCACCGATTGCGGCACCAGCTGGACGAACATCACCGGCAACCTTCCCGACGGGTCCTATCTTCAGGTGCTGCGCGAGGATCCAAAGAATCCACGCGTGCTCTACGCCGGCACCGAGGCGGGCTTGTATGTGACCGTGACCGGCGGAACGAACTGGTTCCGCCTTGGTGGCAATCTTCCCGCGGTGCCGGTGCATGACGTGCTGGTGCATGGTCGAGAGAACGACCTGATCGTCGCCACGCATGCGCGGGGAATCTGGATTCTGGACGACGCCACCGTCATCCAGGAACTGGCGAGGGCGACGGCGGCCGCAGCGCCACGGCTGCACCTGTTTGCGATGCGCACCGCGACCCGGTTCGCCACCAAGACCACCAAAACGCCAAGCCTGGGCGATGCGATCTACCGCGGCACGAATCCGCCGTACGGGGCCATCATCCGATATCACCTCGCCACCAAACCCGACTCCGGCACGCCGGTGAAGATCGAAGTCCGTGACAGCAGCGGTGCGGTCGTTCGGGTACTGGACAACATTCCGAGACTGGCCGGCATCAACACCACGTCGTGGAACCTGGCCTACGATGCGCCGCGCGTGCGGAAACCGATTGACCCGAATGACCCTGCGTTCGCGTTCTTCGGCGTGCCGGCAGGACCACGCGTGCTCCCGGGCCGATATAGCGTTCGCTTGGTCGTTGGTGATCAGCAGGTGGAGCAACCGCTCAACGTCCGGATCGACCCAACGGTGCAGGTGACGATGGCAGCGCTTCGGGAACAGTTCACGCTGGCGATGCAGCTCCGTGAGCTGCAGTCGGTGGTGAACGACACCCTTCGCGCACTCGACGGCCGAAAGGGTGAGCTGGACGCAAAGAAGCGTTCGGCCGAGGCGATTCAGGATGGATCAGGAGCCGCCGCTGCGAAGAAGGCCGCCGAAGAACTGGCCGAAGTCAATGAGTTGTTGCTGGTACTGGTGAAGCCGACCACGATTCCATTTTACAGTGACGGTCCGCGTATTTCCGACCGGGTCGGCGCACTGCTGCGGACCGTCGACGGCGTGAACGCCCCACCGACCTCGCCGCAGAAATCGCTGTCGACGCAGTTGGCCGCCGAGTTGAAGGCGGCCCTCGACAACGTGACGCGCGTCCTCGGTCGGATGGGGATCACGATGTGAGGATTGCGTGCGATGCGCGGTATTCGATCGTGAGGGGATGGCGTGTGGCGCGGGCGCTTGCGTGCGTCAGCGCCGCACTGTTCGCGGCGTCGTGCGTGCGCCACCCGCTCGTGACGGCGCGCTCCGCCGCGAGTGTCGAACAAACCACCATGGGACAAGGCGTGGCGCCGGTCATGGTTGCGTCCTTTGACGGCATCGGGGCCGAGTTCTCGGGGCCACAGGGACGCGCCACCCTCCGGAATCCTTCAGATAACACCGTGGCCGTCGGGCGAGATCACATCGTGCAGATCGTGAACACTCGCCTGGCGATCTTCAGTCGGAGTGGAGCGAAGTTCGACAGCACGGGTCGTCCGCTGTATGGGCCTGTGCAGAGCAACGTGGTTTTCCGGGGAGCGGGCGGCGCCTGTGAGGCGCGTAACAGCGGCGACGCCGTGGTGCGCTACGACCAGCTCGCGGATCGCTGGCTGATCGTCATTCCGGTCTTTCAGCGCAGCGTCTGGCACGCCGATGATCCGAAGGCACCAAGGCCGGGCGAGCCGCCGGTAGCCAGTCGCCCATTCCGACGGGGACAACCGGGACCCGCCGTGCCGCTCTTCGTGCCCGCGCCGGCCCGCGACTCGATCATTCCGCGACCGCCGGCATCGCGCGATTCCGGTGCGTACGCAATCTGTTACGCCGTCAGTGCGACGGATGATCCGCTGGGCGCGTGGTACCGCTACGAATTCATTCGGCCACTCTTTCCCGACTATCCGCGACCAGCTGTCTGGCCCGATGGCTACTACGTGCCAACCAGCACGGGCGACGATGTGATCGAGAAGCATGCCTGCGTCGTGGATCGCGCGCGCATGCTGCGCGGTGAGGAAGCGACTGAGCAGTGTGTCGTGATCGCCGACGTGAATTTCCTCAACAACGTCGACCTCGACGGCACTACGCTGCCGCCGGATGGCGCGCCGAACATCATGCTGGCGGCCGGTGGCACACAGCTGCGCGGCAGACTTGCCGACAGCGTGCTGCTGGCGTGGACATTTCACGTCGACTGGACCGACATCGCCAAGACCCGCGTCGAGGGGCCGGTGTACCTCCCCGTGGCGCCATATCAATACCTGTGCGGTGGGCAGCTCACCAACTGCGTGCCGCAACCCGGTACGGAGCGCGGTCTCGACTCACAGGGCGACAAACTGATGGCGCGTGTCGTCTATCGCCGGCGCGGGAGGCGAGAGTCGATCGTCGCGGTCCACTCGATCAACACGGCCGCCGGCAAGGGTGGTGTGCGCTGGTATGAACTCCAGCCGGGCAAGGATCGGGCACTGCGCGTGGTGCAGCAGGGAACCTATGCGCCAGACAGCAGCTACCGATGGATGGCGAGCCCGGCAATCGACCGGTTCGGCAACATCGGTATCGGCTACTCGTTCGGCGGCACGCCGTTTTTCGCCGGCCAGCGGTTTGCCGGGCGCCGTGCGAACGATCCGAATGGCACGCTCACACTTCAGGAAGTGGTCCTGGCTGATGGCCGAGCCTCGCAGACAACCACGCTGCGGTGGGAGGACTACACGCAGACGGCGATCGATCCGCGCGACGATTGCACGATCTGGTATGTCGGGGACTATCTGCAGGCCAGCGCTACGTCGTACTCCACGCGGATCGGAGCATTCCGGCTGCCGGGCTGCAACGGTCGTGCAGTACCGGTCAGATAGCGGTTCATCACCCTCGAGCCTCACCACACACTCATGCGATTTCCTGCTCCCTTTCTGTTCGCCTCGATTCTCGTGCTGCAGGTGTCGCTGCCCGCAGCTGCGCTCCACGCACAAGCGGTTTACCCGACGGCCTGGGATGCGGCGGTCCTCCAACGCGCCGACGTCCGCGCTGCGCTCGCGCACGTGGAGCAGGGCATGCCCTCGCACATCGAAGAGTGGATTCGGATCGCTGAGATGCCCGGCAAGTCGCGTAGCGAGGCGCAGCGTGGTGCCTACGTGAAACGCGCCATGGAAACCGAGGGACTGCGCGTACGCGTCGATTCAATCGGCAACGTGATCGGCGTGCGCGCGGGCACGGGCGGCGGCCCGAGCATCGTCTTTGCTGCGCACATGGACATCGTGCACGCACTGGAGACGAATCTCACGGTCAGGCGGGCGGGTGACACGCTGCATGGGCCAGGCATCTTCGACAACAGCGCGTCAGTCGCGAACATGCTCGCCACGATCCGTGCATTGAACGCGGCCAGGATACGGACCAAAGGTGATCTGATCTTCATCGCCACGGTGCAGGAGGAGCTTGGCCTGCGCGGCATGAACTACTGGTTCGAACACAATCCGAAGCCGGATCTCCTGATTTCGATGGATGGCGGACTTGGGCCGATCAACTACGGCGCCCTCGGCATCTACTGGACGAAGTATGTGTTCACCAGCGCCGGATCGCACACGGTGACCTCCCGCGGCAAGCCGACACCGGTGAAGGCGCTGGCTGACGCAATCGCACGCATTTACGAATTGCGTTATCCAGCGTTACCTGAGGGTGCCGTGGTCAACGTGGGCCAGGTGCACGGTGGCGTCATCTTCAACGGAATTCCGCAGGAGTTGTTCTTCACCATCGATCTGCGGTCGCCAGACCCGATCCTGCTCGATTCCCTCGATCGCACCATTGGTCGCATCGTTCAGGACGCGGCGACGAAAGAAAAGGTCGGCCTTCGCGTGGAAGTCGAGCAGAAGAACCAGGCCGGCGGCACCACGGCCCAACTGGAAGGCGCACGACGTCACCCACTCGTGCAGACGGCAATCGACATCCAGAATCAGCTCGGCCTGACCGTACTGCCGGGCGCTCCCGAGGCGATTGCCACCGGAAGTACCGATGGCAACATCGGCGTGGTCCGTGGGGTGCCGAGCATTGCGATCGGACGGTCGAAGGGAGGCAACCAGCATACGCTCGCCGAGTGGGCGGACGGGCCAAGTGCCCTGCCTGCCACGAAGCTGGTGCTGCTGCTGGCGGTGACCTTCGGTGATGGCATCACGGCCGTCGCGCAGCCGCCGATTCCATAGTCATTGGATGGCGATCACCGACCTATCCAGCGGCTGAACTTGATCAGAAAGACGTGGCGGCCCGGATCGGCAAATGTCCGACCGGCCTGCCCGATCACGTTCGAGCGCACATCGTCGAACTCCTGCTCACGCTGTTGCGACCAGACGAGGAAAAGCGCGGACCCCGGCTGGTACTCCCATCGGAGCACCGCGTTGCCGCGCAGTGCGCGCACCGTGAAGTCCTGGTTCGGAATCGTGAATGGACCTGCGGTGCCCATCCCATCCGGATCGATTCGTAAATCGCCTCCGCCCAGCGGCGTGACCGTGCCGATGTCTACACCATACTCGGCGAATTCGAACCGTCGCGCTGTGGTGAACTCCTTGAAGCGGGAGAACCTGCCGCTTGATGCAAACGGTTGCAGGAACACCTGGAATGAGAGCCACGGAGAAAACGTCCAGTCGAGTCGGGTGTCGAGGCGCACCTCATTCTGCCGAACGTTGGCGAATACGTAACGCGCCGGCCATGCGAATGAGGATCGCGACGCAGGGACCGCTTGCACGTATTGCCCAGTCGTCCGTTGTGTTTCGTACGATGGACCGAGGCGTATCCGCGCCTGTGGGGCCGGTCGCCAGTCGAGCCCCAACTGGGCGTTGTTGATCGTCAGCCCGGACACATCCGTCGATCGGGTCAGTTTCGCATTGGCAATGAACGTCCGGCGACTGTCACTCGTGATCTCGACGCGTTGAACCAGTGACGCTGGCCGGCGCGCGATCGGTCCCCCGCGCAACAGTCGGTCGTTCAGGGTCTGCGGCGAGAACGATCCGAAGACGGTCACGTTCCAGAAGTTCAGCAACTCGGTACTCGCGTTCCAGCTCACGCGTTCCTCGATGCGTTCACCGCCAAAGTTGTCGCTGTGCGTTGTGAAAATTCCGAGCTCGTACTCGCGTGCGAAGCTGGATTGCAGCGGATTCCGGTACGTGAGCGACGTCGACACGGTACGGAAGTCGGAACGGAACTGAAAGCCGACGTCGTTGACCTCGAAGCCCGGACTGGTTTCTTCGTAGGTCACCGAACCGAGCACACGCTCGCCAGCACTCTTGGCGACGGTCAGCGCGGCGTAGTGACCGCCGAGCAGCCGCCGGGATGGATCGTAGGTCAGGTGACTCGCGTCAGGGCGCTGCAGACTGCGGTAGTTCGCCCGCTGCAGCCGGTCGATGGCGGCGGCGCTCCCTCGGACGGCACTGCTGGCAAGCACACCACTGACCGTCCAGGTCCGGCGCTGCCACGCCGATTCCCAATCGAGGCCGACGATGCTTGCAGACGCTGGCAGACGGGTGCTGAGTGCAGAATCGGTCAGGTCGCGTCGCACGTCGGAGACGAACCCACCGACGCCGGCGTTTCCGCCACGGAGCAGCTTGCGTACGCGCGTGACGTGATAGTTGGACAGCGGTTCGGCTGCTTCGCGACGCGTACGACCGAGCGTGTCCAGCACTTCTGCATTTTCGCGAATCGTGACTGCATTCAGTGCGCCGATCTGCCAGCCTGACGGGGTGGTGCCAGAAAGCTTGAGGGCACCCAGGATCGGCGTCTGTGACCCGAGGCCGACGGCGCGGATGTCGCCGCCCGAAGGCCTGCGCTGTGGTGGCCGCCCGATGCGGCGGGTGTAGAAGAAGCGTGGGCTGTCGTTGCCATTGAATGTTCGCGTACCACCAAATGCAAATCCGTCGGCATTCTCGAGGAAGAATGGCCGTCGCTCCGGGAAGAAGATCTCGAACGCCGAGAGGTTCACCACCGCGGGGTCGGCCTCCACCTGTCCGAAGTCCGGGTTCACGGACGCAGTCAGCGTGAGTGACTGTGGCAGCTTCAGTCGTACATCCCCGCCCGCGGCTAACGCCACATCGCGCGCCGGGACAAACCGGTTCCGTGCCTCGACCGGCTGCGTTTCAAGTTGGCTTCGGACGTACGGGATGAGTTCGATCCGCGAGGCCGGCCGCAGCGAATCCAGTCCGACCAGGTCACCGAAACGGGAGACGATGCCAGGCGCGTTGGCTGGTGTCGGAACCCAGAACGACTCTTCACCGTACCGCGCAATCTCCCGAGAGAAGTTGATCCCCCACGGCCGTACCGCACCCACCGTTCCCTTCACGTCGTACCGCAGCTGAGAGAGCGGAATCCGGAACTCTGCGGTCCATCCTGCGCTGTCGATCCTCGCGGCGACGTTCCACACCGCGTCCCACAACGGATCGTTAGCGTCGTCATTGAAGAGGTACGTGTCGCGGAGGACGCCACGCGGATTGACTGCAAAGACAAACGCCGTACGCCGGTCGCCGTAGCTGTCAAAGCCAACCGAAAACCAGTCCGAGTAGATTTCGTCGGCATCGCGCCGGCCGAGTTGCTGCGCGATCGAGTCCGGAGCGGTGTCAAAATTCCGGACGCCGACGTACATCGCATGCTGATCGTAGGCCACTCGCACCTCGGATCGTTGCGAACCCGGCGCGCCGCCGCGGGGAGAGCGCTGTACGAAACCGCCTGCCGGTGCCGCGGTGTGCCAGAATGCTTCGTCAAGCCTTCCGTCGATCACCGGCGCTGTTCTGACCCAAGCCGCAGTCACCGTCGGTCGCTCGGTGCTCCGGGGGGCCGGCGTGGGGATTCTTGGCGCACCAGTCTGCGCGTATGCTTGGGGGACCACGGCCGCACACATCAACAGCAGGGCGTGTGTCACGAAGAAGACCGTACGGCGGGACAGACGACGTCGCATGGAGAAGTATCGGTGGATCGCGGCCGTGAACGATGATGGCCAAGTTACTGCAGCGCGTCAGAACGTTGAACACCCTCGAAGGTTTCGCACGCCACTTCGCTGCAGTTCACCCCTGGCTGGCTCGGAGGACGTGATGGAGGGTTTACACACGCGTGTCGGTGTGGGTGTGATTGTCTGTCGCGCAGATCGCGTGCTGCTTGGCCTGCGCCGTGGCAGCCACGGTGCGGGAACTTGGGCGCTTCCCGGGGGCAATCTCGAGTTTGGCGAGAGTGCCGCCGACTGCGCCCGGCGCGAACTGTTCGAGGAGACCGCGCTCACGGCTGCGTCCATTCAACAGGCGCAGTATACCGTCGATCATTTCCCGGCGGAGCAGAAGCACTACGTCACGCTGTTCGTCGAGGCACTCGATGTCGAGGGTGAGGTGCAGAACTGCGAGCCCGGAAAGTGTGATGGATGGCAGTGGTTTCCCTGGGATGCACTGCCGTCGCCCCTCTTTCCACCGTTGCTCTCACTGCACTCGGTCGGTTTCGTTCCGTCGGGCGTCCGTACCGCAACGTCATGACGATCAGTGCCTCGGCACTTGGTGTGCTCAAATGGCTCCACGTGCTGGCCGCCATCGTCTTTGTCGGAAATGTGATCGTCACTGGTGTCTGGAGCGCCATCATGTTCCGGCAACGAGAACGTTCCGACTTCCGGATTGCCGCCCGTGCAATCGTCGTCACGGATTGGATCTTCACGTTCGGTGGAGCGGCACTGCTCGTGGTGAGCGGTATCCTGCTGGCGATCGGGCGTGGATATCCAGTCTGGGAGACGCGCTGGATTCGAGATGCGATGATCGGGCTTGGGCTCGCCACTGCGCTCTGGTTGCTCGTGCTGGTGCCGGCGCAGGGCCGGATGCTGCAGCTTGGTCCCGATTCGGACCTGGAACTCCGGCAGGTCTATAGACGGTGGAATGCGGCCGGCTGGCTGGCGACGGTGCCGTTGATCTGGTCACTCTGGAACATGGTCAACAAGCCCGGCTGACCCGACGCCGACGCTCAAGGAGCCGCTGGCACTCCCGTTGTCGGTTGGCAGACTAACTCAGTTTCGCCCGCGTATGCAGCGCGACGGCGGATCGCCTCGTGAGTGAAATGCTGGCCGAGCCGTCCGACGCGACGACGATCGGCGTGCCGGAGCAGGTGGCCGGCGAGGTGCCTGACGCGGCGGTGAACGTGAACTGCGCAACGTTACAGTAGCTGCCCGCCGGGAGCCGTGTTGCCAGCGTCGTCGTGATCGCAGCGCTGCTGACGCTGATGGCAACGAAGCCAGCACCATCGCGGCAGAACGCCACCCGGTTCGGGTCGTCCGCAATCCGCCAGTTGCCGCGTCCGCAATCGGTGGTCGGCGTTCCAGCGGCCGCCTTCCGGAACGCGACCATGTTTGCGATTGCCGGCACGCGGTGTTCGCAGACCCACTGCCCGAAGAATGGCAAGCCCGTCGAGGCGGCACACTTCGACGAGCCGTTTGCGTCGAACGACGAAAACGTCGTGCCAGTGCCGTCCGACGAAGGGCCTGCGTCGCGGGCAGCCTCCGTGGACCGGGCGAATCCGTAGCTCGACATCACGCTTGCGTATCCCTGGCTGTGCCCGAGCATCATGATGGCAGCCAGTTCGTACGTCGAGTCGGAGTAGATCAGGGCATCGCCACGCTGCGTGTCGTGGTTGTCGATGAACACCACGCTCTTGTCCGACGGCAGCAATTCGCTGGCGAACGAATTCAGCGCGCTCCAGAGCGTGAGACCGTTCCGGCCGAGAAACGAGTCGGAGATCCGGCGGCCGTACGTGAAGTCAGTGATGTCCGTCGCGCCCCCCGATGAAAACCCCACGCCGTAATACTGTTGCGGCGTCACGGCGTCTCCGCCACCCGCGATGATCTCGAGGAACACGTAGGGCTTCGGTCGACCGGCCGCCGTCGCAGCATTGTTGACGCGGATCATGATCGCCTCGAGATCAGCCGCAGGCACATGCTTGGCGGCATCCACACGATACCCCGCGATGCCGAGTGCGTTGAGGGCGATGAGATAGTCGGCAATCTTCGTCCTCACCTGTTCCGATGCAGTCTCCAGATCCGAGAGGCCGACCAGTTCGCAGTTCTGCACCTGCGACTGCACCGCGTACGAGTCGATGCCGCACGGCGAATGGAAGTCGATCTGAGTGAACGGCACCGCGGGATAGTTGTACTTCGTATACACACTCCCGGCGCTGCCCGTGCCGCTGCCGGCGGTCATGTGATTGATCACGACGTCAGCGTAGATGTCCACCCCGACTGCCTTGCATCGATTCACCATGTCAGCCAGTTCGGCCCCGGTGCCTGAGCGCGACTGATCCAGCTTGTAGCTCACCGTCTGGTAACGTTGCCACCACGGGAAGAACTGGCTGGCGCTGCGGATGATGGCGTGTTCGGACGGCGGCGAGATCTGCACACCCTTGTAGCCACGAGGGCCGAGAAACACTTCGCACTCGCGTGCAATGTCCGTCCAGCGCCACTCGAAGAGATGCACAAACACGTCACCCGCCGCGGCGCGACCGCTCGAGGCGTAGGTTTGACCCAGTACGGGCGGCTGTATCACAGGCGGCTGGACGACGGGCGGTCCGCCACCAGTGGGTTCGGAGCCGCCGCCGCAGGCAGCCAGGAGCACCAGCGTGGCGACACCGGCGCCAAAGCGAATTTGATTCATTCTGTATGAACATCGGTCGCAGCCCGCCAGTCAAGCGCGGCACGATCACTGGCGTGCGCACGGGGGAACGGAGTAGCCTTCGCCAATGACGACGCTCGCCGCAATCCAGATGGTCTCCACACCCGATGTGGCGGAGAACCTCGTGACGGCCGGACGCCTGGTGGCCGAGGCAGCCGCGGCGGGGGCATCGTTTGTTACGCTGCCGGAGTACTTCTGCCTGATGGGTGAAAGCGACGCCGATCGGCTGCGGATCGGTGAGGACGCCACGTCTGGGCCCATTCAACAGTTCCTCGCTGACACAGCCCGTCAGCACGGCGTGTGGCTGCTGGGCGGAACCGTGCCAATCCGGACCCGCAGCGGGACGCGAGTGCGCAATGCGAGTTGCCTGTTTTCACCGTCCGGCGTTCTCGCGGCGCGGTACGACAAGATCCACCTCTTTGCATTCGACAACGGTCGCGAAGCATACGACGAAGCGACGGTGCTCGAAGCCGGCTCGACCCCCGTTGCCGTCACCGCAGACGGACTCCGCGTTGGATTGAGCATCTGCTACGACCTGCGATTCCCCGAGCTGTTCCGTCGTCTTGCCGCTCCGCCAGACGAGACACCGCTCGATCTGATCTGCGCGCCATCCGCGTTCACCCATACCACCGGGGCGAAGCACTGGGAGCTGCTGCTGCGGGCCCGCGCGGTCGAAAATCAGTGTTACGTGATGGCGTCGGCCCAGGGAGGGACGCACCGGAACGGCCAGCGGACCTGGGGGCACACCATGATCGTCGATCCATGGGGCGAGGTGCTCGCCGCTGTCGGAGAGGGCGAAGGAATCGCCATCGCGCGGTTCGATCGCGACCGTCTCAACAGTGTGCGCGAGCGACTTCCCGCGTTGCGGCATCGAAAGTTGTGACAGGCTGGCGTGGTTTTTGTGTTGGGTAGCTTTCTCCCCATGCACACCCACCTGACTTTCGACAATCGATTTGTCCGCGAGCTTCCCGGCGATCCCGACACGTCGGACACTCGGCGCCAGGTCCTTCATGCGTGCTGGAGCACCGCTGCACCATCGCCGGTCTCGGCACCCCGGCTGCTCGCGCATGCACGCGAAGTTGCCGGGCTGCTTGGACTCGACGAGGCGGACGTCCACACACCGGCGTTTGCGGCGACCTTCGCCGGGAACGTCGTCCTCGACGGTATGCAGCCGTATGCCGCGTGTTATGGCGGGCATCAATTCGGCCACTGGGCCGGGCAATTGGGCGACGGTCGCGCAATTTCGCTCGGCGAAACCGTGAACGGTGCAGGGGAGCGCTGGGAACTCCAGCTGAAAGGCGCGGGACCGACGCCGTATTCCCGCACGGCAGATGGTCGCGCTGTCCTGCGCTCGTCACTTCGCGAATTCCTGTGCAGCGAGTCGATGCATCACCTCGGCGTGCCGACGACACGCGCATTGTGCCTCGTAGCGACCGGTGATCAGGTGCTGCGTGACATGTTCTACAACGGTGACGCCAAGCTGGAGCCAGGCGCGATCGTCTGTCGGGTGTCGCCCAGCTTCGTCCGGTTCGGAAACTTCGAGCTGCTCACCGCGCGTGGCGACACCGCGCTGCTCGAACGGTTGGTCGATTTCACCATCGCGCGCGATTTTCCGCAGATTGCTGGCAACACGCTGGAACGCCGTACGCAATGGTTCCACGAAGTGTGTGAGCGCACCGCGGTCATGATCGTCCACTGGATGCGCACCGGCTTCGTGCACGGCGTGATGAACACCGACAACATGTCGATTCTGGGGCTCACGATCGACTACGGCCCCTATGGCTGGCTGGACAATTACGATCCCGACTGGACACCAAACACCACCGATGCCAGCGGGCGCCGGTACCGCTATGGCCAGCAGCCATCAGTGGCACAGTGGAATCTGGTGCAGTTGGCGACGGCGATCGCGCCTCTGTTTCCTGAGAACGCCCCACTCCAGGATGGCCTGAACCGATATGTGGAAGTCTATCGGCGCGAGTTCGAGACGATGACTTGTGCCAAGTTCGGATTCCTCGCCAGTACCGACGACGCACAGGACATCATGGGCGAGGCATATGCCCTGCTCGAACAGTGCGAGCTCGACTACACGCTCTTCTTCCGTGCACTTGGCGATCTGCCGGATGAATTGCCGGATGACATCTCCGTCATTCCGCTGCTCGGTGACGTGTGCTACGACGAGGTCAAGCTCGATGTATACCGTGATGCGCTGGATGCCTGGATCCGACGCTGGCATGCCTCGCTTGACACGACCACCGACACGCACACGGCGCGTCGGCAAAGAATGCACGCGGTGAATCCGCGATTCATTTTCCGGAACTATCTGGCGCAGCAGGCGATCGATCTGGCTGAGGCCGGAGACACGTCGATGCTGCACACGCTGCTCGACGTGCTGCGCAAGCCGTACGATGAACAACCCGAGCACGCGGTACTCGCTGCGCGTCGACCTGAGTGGGCGCGCAACAAAGCGGGGTGCTCGATGTTGTCCTGCAGTTCGTAGGCCGGCAGCGCCACGGAACGCCGCCGTTGTGACGCACGCGGGAGTGTTCTGCATTACCGCGCATTCGCGGCGCACTCCGGCTCACACCTCCGCGTCGGCCTCGATCTCGACCAGGTAGCCTTCGCCGATCAGTTTGGCCTGCACCATCGTGTTGGCCGGGAGAATGTGTCCGAAGCGTTCGCCGAGTGCACGAGCGATCGGTTCCCACATCGTGATGTCATCGACGAAGACTCGCGTGCGCACGACCCCTTCCAGCGTGCCACCGAGCGAGATCAGCGCACCTTCGAGTTTGTCGATGACGAAGTGGGTCTGCGCGGCAGCGTCGCTGCCACCGATCTGCTGCGTGCCGTGTGTTGCCGTCGTTCCCGACACGAGAATCCGGTTGCCGATCCGTGTGGCCCGACTGTAGCCCGCCAGCGGTTCCCACGTGGTGCCGCTGAGACAGATCGATCGCGAATCGTCGATCCGTGTTACCGCGTAGGGCGCCGGAAAGGCGTCGACATGGTGGCTCAGGTCGCCTGATGCGGTCAGGTATGGTGGTTTGCGATACTCGTCGCCACAATCGCCGGGAATCGGCGTCAGCGTGGCCAGCACATCGCGCAATGCGGCTTGGTCGGCGTCGTCAAACCGGAGTGAGGCGAGACGCGCGTTATCCTCGTTGTGCGCGCGCTCGCCAAGCCGTGCGCCGATGATCACGCCGGCCACCGCCGGAAAATCCAGAATGTGACGGCAGGCCACGTTGGCCATCGACACGGAGTGCTTCCTGGCAATCTCCGACGTGACCGCCAGCACGCGCTGCAGCGCATCCCAGCCACCGGCGGCTTGCATGAACCGTCCATACTTCATCAGTGACCAGGTTTTCAGGTCATCCTTCGGTGGGGCCGGCCGCGCTTGCCACCGGGCGCTGAGCAGTCCGCCTGCCACCGTGCCGTATGCCAGCAACTTCACGCCGTATTGCGCGCAGACCGCTGACATCCGGCCCGCCGCCCGCTGATCGAGCAGCGAGAACGAGACCTGGTTCGTCACGATTGGTATTCCGCTCGCCACCGCGATTCGCAGATGCGCCGCATCGAAGTTCGTTACCCCGAGCTGCCGGATCAGCCCCTCCGATTTCAGTTCGCCGAGAAACCCGAGCGCGTCCAGCCAGTGTGCATCGGCAAACGTCCAGGCGTGAAACTGCATCAGATCAATCGGGCGCCCCTGCAAGCGATCTGCGGCGCGCTCAACCGCTGCCCGGACGTCCGCCTTGGCGATGGGCCCGGGCTTGGGCACCCACTTGGTGAAGAGCTGCACAGGAATGTCCGCATGCGCTGCGCGATAGCGCCCGGCGATCAATTCGGCGGAACCGTAGTGGTCCGCCATGTCGAACGTGGTGAAGCCGGCCTCCACGTATGGGCGCATTGCAGCGGCAGTCGCATCGAGATCGAGCACGCGCGCGTCGCGCTCCATGTCCGCGATCTGCCACAGGCCCGTGATGACGCGGGCGATCGAGAGGTCAGGCGCCAGCTGGCAGCGTTCGACTGGGATGGTCATTCGGCATTCACTCCCGTGGCAGAGTCGCGAAAATGGCATTCACATCGACGCCGCGACGGCGCATTGCGGCGACTTCGCGCCGATAGATCACTGTGGCCAGACACATGACCAGCATCCACACCGGCGTTGAGCGGAAGTACCACGCCGCCACCGGCGCCGACAGGTCCTTCCATGTATGTACGGCGAGAAATCCGCCCAGCACCAGAATGCCGATTGTGGAGACGGCGACCTGTGCGCGTCGCCCGGGGAGCACGCGGACGTCGCGCGCAATCGCAGGATTCCTCGCCGGCAGCGTTAGCACTGACACACTCATCGCGATGTAGTTGACGAGCATCGCGGTCACCAGAATGTCGACGCCAAGAAAGACATCGCCTGCCAGATGGCACCCGAGAATCGACAGCGTCGCCATCGATGCGCTGGCCACGATCGCGATGTGTGGCGTGCGGAATCGGCGATGCAGTGCCGCGACGCGTCGCGGAAAGATCCCATCCTCGGCCCACGCGAACATCAATCGCGAGACCGACAGCAGCATGGCCGGCACGTCCTTGGCCAGTGCCACCGCTCCGCCGGCAACGATCGCCACTGTCCATCGCGTTGGAAGCACATACCCAAGCAGGCCCGGAGCGTTGACGTCGCGCCGCGCGGACTGCTCGGCGACGTATTCCCATGGCACTGCGTGGTAAACCGCCGCGGTGAAGAGCATGTAGAAGATGCTCACACCGACCACCGCCAGCCCGATGGCGAGCGGCAGGGTCCGGTTGGGATTCTTCGCCTCACCACCGGCCTGCGCTATCGAGTCGAATCCGATGAAGCCGCTGAAGAGCACCGTTGCGGCAGTCAGGAACACGCGCGCAGTGATCGGTGCGGTGCTCGCCACAGGAAGTGGTCGCCCTTCGCGCGCCATCACGGCGCGGGAGAAGTCCGCATGATCGAAGAGGAATCCGGCGACGATCACGACGCCGCCCAGCACGAACGTCAAACCAAGCAACGGAACGAGGATACGCTCGTATGACTTGATGCCGAGGATGTTTACCAGCGTGAAGAACCAGAGCACGAGCAGCGGAATCCCCAGGCGTGCGGGACCAGTCTCGAGGAATTCCGCGCCGCCGGCCCACGAAGCGGCGACGGCGATATCTCGCAGAAAAGGGACGAGTACATATGAGACGACCCCGATGGCCACGCAGAGTGCGAACCACTGGGAAAAGCTGGCGATGAAGCCGATGTACGGGTTCAGCCCCCGGCTGGCGTAGACATAGCTGCCGCCTGCGCGGGGCATGGCCGAGGCGAGGATCGCGTAGGCAAGGCCGGCAAAAAATGCGGGGACCGCTGCGAAGAGAAAGGCCGGAAGCACCCACGCACCGATCCCCGGCACGTTCCGCTGGATCATGAACGGGATCACATTGATACCGGCCCCGACCATAGAGGCGATCCCCGTCGCGGTGAGGGCCACCAGCCCCATCTCGCGCGCCAGGCCCGGTCGTCCTGCGGCGGAGTTCGTATTCGGCGGAGTCATCGCTGGACAGTCTATCCAGCCGAGGCGTTTCATGCCCGCCGGCGCCTACCTCAGCGACTGACTCATAAATAGCTGCTGCGCGCGCCCTGCTGCGTCACCAGTCGGCCGAGCCGAGCACGTCGGCGCGACGGGGAACAGAGAGGTCAGTGGCGCTCGGCCGAATCGTGCTCGCGGAGGGTGCCGCGATTCGGTGCCTCGAGCGGCGCCGCCGCGATCGCGCTCCGCGCACGGGCGAGGGGTTCGCTCATTGCCTGAGTCAGGAAGCGCTGGCCTTCACCGATACGCTCGACCTCGATCGCGACCGCTTCCACCGCACTTTCCATCTTGTCCATGCGGTCGCGCAGCGCAGCCGCCTCGGCCGACTGCTGGCGATCGGATCTCGCGCTGTTCGGTGCGAACCACCGCCGCGCGACCTGGACCGCGAATGGCATCAGCAGCGCAAAGCTGAGTACGGTGACCAGGTTCGGATTGAATCCGCGTACGCCTCGGTCGCGGCCGCCGGCCACCGTGGTCGATTGCTCCGACGAGCGCCGTGCCGGGGCATTGGCCAGTTGAGCCGAGTTCACCGCCATTTCCTTCTCGATCTGGACCAGACGCTCGTCGAGCACCCGAAGCCGATTCTCGAGCCCAGGCCGCTCACTGGCGGAGGTTTCTTGGTCGCGCAACTGCTCCGCAACATCATTGCGGCGATCCTGCACCGACTCGAGCTGATTGCTCAGCGCGGTACGCTTGGCGCGGAGAAACTCTGCCTGCTCCGGCGAGATCGGCCGCGCCGGGACGGCGACCGCCATCGGTTCCGCCGACTGGCCGGGAAGCGGTGGCAATGATGCGGGCGGCGGCGCGTCCGCTACTGGGGGTTGTTGCATGGTCTGCATACGGTGGTCGGTCGAGGGCGGTTTCGCCAGTCATCGCCATAAACGCCTGAGACGAATGGAGCACTCAGTCGTCGTTGGCGTGGAGAAACCGGACCCGGCGCGCGCGGCGGCGTGACCCTTGCCTCAGCCATTGCTGGTGCCCAGTTCGCTCCGACTGCTGCGCGATCCCACCCGATTGCGTGGTGCGCAGGACCCTTTGATTGGCCCCTATGCTACGGCTTCCTCCACCCAGGCGCCGGCGCGCCTTTACGCTGCTCGAGCTCCTCGTGGTGCTCGTGCTGCTTGGGCTGGCCGCTGCGTTTGTCATCCCGGTGCTCCGTCGGCCGATCGCGTCCGCCGACCAGCTTTCCGTCCTCGAGCGCGCACGGGCCCTGGCGGTCCGCCGCGGTGAATCCGTCCGTCTCCAGTTCGACGCAGCGGGCGCGTGGAGCGTCCGCGCAACTGCCGACACTACAGCAACGATCCTGCTCGCGGGCGTCGCCAATCCGGCGGCACCCGATGCCGGTATCGCTCAATCGTTCTTGATCTCTGCCCTGGGGACCTGTCTCCCTGAGGGCAACGCGGCAGTCGGCGGCAGTGCGTGGGATCCCACGCGCTGTGCCGAGGCTCGTCCCTAGATCGTCCGAAACAGATGACGCTACTCGAATCCATCGTTGCCCTCGTGATCCTCGGCCTTGCCGCCGTCGGCTTTCTGGAGCTCTTCCAGCGGGTCAGCGTCAGCACGCGTGATACCGCTTCGTGGTCGCACGCGGTCGCGGTGGCTGAACTGACCATGGAGCGTGCCGTACTCTCCGCTGACGCGTCGACGGATTCAATCGGCGGCATGCGCCGTCGTGTCGAACTCCGACCGTGGAAGCACGGGCTGCGTGAGATCGTCGTGACCGTCGAGGTACCACCCCCACTGGGTGCGAGCGTCGTGCTGCATCGCCTGGTGACTGCGCGGTGAAGGCGCGCCGCGGCTTTACGCTGATCGAAGTCATGATTGCGCTCCTGATCGGGAGCGTGGTCGTGCTGCTCGCGTACGCCACACTGCGGGCAGGGCTCGACGTGCAGGAGCGGGTCACCGCGTCGCGGGAAGCGGACCAAACGGCGACGGCCATGCGCGCCATGCTCAGTGATGCACTTCGGCATGCAGTGACGGGTGACGCGCGCGACATGCGCGGGCTGCACACCGACGCGGATGCCAATGGGGCCATCGTCGTGTTGGCTTTCGTGTCGCGCGGTATCATGGCACCGCTTGGTGGCAGCGCACAGTGGCGCGTAGGCCTGTCGGCTGATACGGCAGGCGTCACTCTGTCGGCCACACCGCTCGACTCCCTCAGCACGCCGCTTCGGTTCACAGCGCGCGGCTCGCGTGCATTCGCGGTGCGATTTCTGGCACACGACGACGGTGCCTGGCGCGGCGACTGGAATGACCCGACACGCCTGCCTTCAGCCGTCGAATTGCGGTTCCTCGATGCGGCAGGCCGCGAATCGATGGCGACGCTCGTCGCGCGTACGGCACCGGTCAGCGGGCTCTGAGCATGACCAACCACCGACGCGGCGTAGCCCTCATCCTCGTCCTCTGGATCATCGTGATCCTGGGAGGAGTGGCGGCGGCCGTCACGGCTGGCTCACGCACGACCAGCGACGTCACCGCGAACGCGCGTGCGCGAACCATTGCCCGTTACGCGGCCGAGAGTGGCGTGGTGGCAGCGGTCGCGACGCTGCAGCAGCGGATGGAAGTGGCGGGGGACGATGCGGTCAAGCGCCGTGCGCTGCTCAACGCGGCCGACC
>JBBQRH010000024.1:0-49712 GCA_038215035.1 Gemmatimonadales bacterium
GCGTCGTTCACGCGGATCCAGCGCGACATCCTCGATCCGCAGTGTGCCGCCTGTCACAAATCGGGCAACACCAACGCCCGGCAGTCTGGGCTCGTGTTGACGGCGGATTCATCGTATCAGCAGTTGGTGGGCGTGGCGTCGGTGCAGGCGTTGGCGAAAAGCATCGGCATGCCGCGCATCAGGGCGTTCAAGAGTGACAGCTCGCTGCTCTATCACAAGCTCGCCTGGATTCCTGGCCACCACAGCGTCGACTATGGCAACCTGATGCCAATGGGGACCACGCAAGGGGTGTCGGCGGGTCAGCTCGAGTACATCCGACGCTGGATCGACGCCGGTGCGCCTCGCACGGGCAACGTGGTCGATACGATGGTGCTGGCGGACACCCGTGTGCAGTCGGCGACCTTTGCACCGCTCGCTGCGCCTGCCACACGCGGCCTCCAGCTCAAGGTCGACAGCTTTGCCGTGACGCCAGCCAGCGAACGCGAGCTGTTCGTGTACCGAACGCTCGGCAACGCCTCCGAGCTGTACGTCACGCGCATCCAGTCGCGGATGCGGCCCGGCAGTCACCATCTGCTGCTGTACACGTTCGACGAGACCAACACCAGCTTCCCATGTGACAGCCGCCCCGCGCCGAACGCGGTGCGCGACATCAAGAATCAGGATGGCAGTTTCAACCTGTTCAACATGCTGCCGATGGCGTGCCATGTGTTCTTCGCGGGCGCCATGACCCCGGACTTCGACTACAGCTTTCCGCCTGGGGTCGCGCTCCGACTGCCGGCCAACGCGGCACTGGATCTGAACGTCCACTACGTGAATCGCTCGCCGGCACGCCTGCCGGGCGAAGCGTACGCCAACCTGTACACGGCGGATCGTGCCGACGTCCAGACGGTGGCACGGACCCTCAACTACGCCAACCAGAACATTCAGCTGCCGCCGGGCGTGCGGACGACCCTGACGAAGTTCTTCCCCGTTGCCGTGCGTACGACCGTACTCGGGGTGACGTCCCACATGCACTCGCTGGGCGAGAAGTTCGAGATCCGGGTTCGGCGCGGCAATGGCAGCGAGACCAGCGTCTATACGAACACCGACTGGGAGCACCCGGGCTTTGTGAACTTCACGACACCAATCGTTCTTGAACCCGGCGACGGCCTGGTGTCGGTGGTGACCTGGAACAACACTACCGCGCGGACGGTGACGTTCGGGCTGGCGAGCACCAACGAGATGGACATCATCTTCGGGTACGCGTACTGACGGTGGTACCTCTGCGCGGCTGAGTGATGGGTGCTGCATCGCGGGGAATCAGGTCGCCGGCCGGACCGCCAGCCAACGGCAACATCCCGTCGGACCGCGTGTCTAACGCCGTGGCCCGAACAACCGCACGGGTCGCTGCGTTATGACTCAGCGTACGCCACCCATTCACTCCGAGGTCACCCCACCCCCGTGGATGCGGTCGTCGAGTTCCTCCTCAAGTACCGGCCGTCCGCCTTCGCCCGCGGGATCCTCGCCTACGACCCGGTGATTCCGGTCTGGGTGGTCATCGCGCTGGCAGCCATCGGCGTCGCCGTCGCGCTCTGGTCGCTGGCCCGACCGGGCCGAGCACTTTCCCGGCTGGCCGCTGCAGCCATCGCCACGCTCCGGCTCGGTACGGTGGCCCTGCTGGCGTGGTGCCTGTGCCGCCCGGTGCTGGTCGTCGCTGAGTCGCTGCGCCAGCGGAACGTGGTCGCAGTGCTGGTGGATGACTCGCGCTCGATGCGGATCGCCGACGTCAATGGCGCGCCACGCGCAGCGACGACCCGCGCGCTCGCCGGCAGCCCTGACAGCATCCTGCTGCGCGAGCTTGCGGCGCGCTATCAGGTGCGCGTCTACAAAACCAGCGCCACCGGGCGTGTACCCAGCGTGGCGGCACTCGGCTTTGACGGTGGTCGGACTCGGCTGCTCAGCGCCATCACACGCGTCGAAGACGAACTCGCCGGCACACCGCTCAGCGGCGTCGTGGTACTGTCGGACGGCGCCGAGAACGGCAGCGGTGGCGACGGCACTCCCTCCGTCAGCGACCAACTGGCCACGCTGCGCGCACGTGGGGTGCCGGTCTACACCATCGGCATCGGCAGCACGCGCTTTGCCCGCGATATCGAGATCTCCGAACTCGGCGGACCGCGGCTGGCGTTGCGCAACGCGACGGTACTGCTCGACGTCGTCGTCACACATCGCGGTTTCGGCGATGTGTCACTGCCCATCGTTGTCGAAGACTCGGGGCGCATCGTCGCCAGTACGACGGTCCGACTCTCGCGCGATGCCGAGTCCACGCCGGTCCGCCTTCGTGTCCCCACATCGGAGCCTGGAGCGCGACTGCTCACGGTGCGTGTGCCCGTCCAGAAGGGCGAGCTGATTGCGGAGAACAACGTGCGGCGCGCGTTGCTCACGGTGCGTGACCGGCGCGAGAAAGTGCTGTATCTGGAGGGCGAGCCACGCCCCGAACTCAAGTTCGCGCGACGCGCAGTCGATGGCGATCGTCAGCTCCAACTGGTCGCGCTCCTTCGTTCGGCCAAGGACAAGTATCTGCGACTCGGAGTGAGTGACTCACTCGAATTGGTGAACGGCTTCCCGACGTCGCGTGCGGAGCTGTTCGGCTACCGCGCGATCGTGCTCGGCTCGATCGAGGCATCATTCTTCACCGGCGATCAGCTGAAGATGATCGGTGATTTCGTGTCCGAACGTGGCGGCGGATTGTTGCTGCTAGGTGGACGCGAGTCGTTCGCAGAAGGGGGCTACGTCGGCACCGCGCTGGCCGATCTGGTGCCGGTGGAGATGGAGGTGAGTACGCGCGGCGAGGAGGAGCGGCTGGTGGCGGTCACTGCGGTTCCGACGCCCGACGGTCTGCGGCATCCGGCACTGCAAGTCGCCGGGTCGGACTCGTTGGTTGCGCTACGCTGGCGCACGTTGCCGCCGCTCACCACCGTCAACCTGTTGACGCGTGCGAAACCCGGGGCGACGGTTCTGTTGCAGGGTCGCATTGGTGAACGTGGACTGACGCGCCCGTTGCTGGTGACACAGCGTTACGGACGTGGCCGTGTGATGGCGCTGGGTGCACAGGACGACTGGCTCTGGCAGATGCACGCCGACATCGCAGTCGATGACTCAACGCATGAGCTGCTCTGGCGGCAGATGTTGCGGTGGCTGGTAAACGATGTGCCTGATCGCGTGGAGGCGGTGACGGATGAATTCAGCGGATCGGGCGACGCGGTGCCAGTACGCGCCATCGTGCGTGATAGCGGCTACCTGCGGAGCAACGGCGTGACCGTGAGCGCGACGGTTGGCGCACCGGGAGGCGCGAGCCAGGAAATACCATTCGACTGGGCAATTGATCGTGATGGCGAATACGCCGCCTCGTTCGTGCCTACCGGCGATGGTGTGCAGGAGGTGCGCGTGCGCGCGGTGTCTGGCACTGACACGACGCTGTCGCAGGCCGCATACATACGCGTGGCGGAGCCGGTGGAGGAATACTTCGGCGCCGAGCGCCGTGATGGTCTGCTCCAGCAACTGGCGCGAGAGACGGGTGGACGAACGTACACGCCAGATCGTGCGGCAGAGGTCGCACGTGATCTCAAATACAGTTCCAGCGGTGCGACCGAAATCCGACGTCTCGATCTCTGGGACGCGCCGCTGGTGCTGATCGTGTTGCTGACACTGCTGGGTGGCGAGTGGGTACTCCGCCGTCGCCGGGGCCTGACATGAGCAAAGTGCGAAATGCGGGGCGACGTATGACGCGCGCAATCGGACTGGTGGCACTCACGCTGCTCGCGGTGGCCGCGCGACCGCTGCGCGCGCAGGATGCCGGTGCCACGTATCTGGTCGTCATCGCGGGAGTCAGCGGCGAGCCACGGATCGGCACCGAATGGCACGGAATGGCGATGGCCCTCGCGACGGCGGCCACCCAGCGATTCGGCATTCCATCAGCGCGGGTGATCGTTCTCGAGCAGGAC
This sequence comes from Gemmatimonadales bacterium, assembly GCA_038215035.1. GTDB lineage: Bacteria > Gemmatimonadota > Gemmatimonadetes > Gemmatimonadales > Gemmatimonadaceae > JACMLX01. The sequence goes on from JBBQRH010000024.1 coordinate 3,984, forward strand.
TCCACGCGCGATGCGGGTCGCGTGCAGGGCCGATCGAGCAAAGTCACCATCGAGCGCGTGCTGGGCGGAATTGCGCGCACCCTCACGGTGGCCGACCGACTGGTGGTGATCGTCCTGGCGCACGGGTCGTCGCTGACTGGCGAAACACGGGTGAACCTGCCTGGTCCTGACATGACACCAGCAGACTTCGCGCGTGTCCTGGCGCCGGCTACCGCACCGACGATTGCGTTCATCCAGACGGGCAGCGCCAGCGGCGAGTTTGCAACAGCGTTGGCCGGCCCTCGCCGCATTGTCATCACGGCCACCAAGAGTGCGCGCGAGCAGAATGAAACACTCTTCCCCGGCCCATTCGTGCGCGCGCTGACCACCGACGCGGGCGACACCGACAAGGACGGTCGCGTCTCGCTGCTCGAAGCGTTCACGTATGCGCAGCACGAGGTTGAGCAGGTGTTCACCAAGGGCAGCCTGCTGCCGACGGAACATCCACTGCTGGTCGACGGCGCCGAGGGCGGCCGCGCGCGAACATTCCATCTCGCCTCGACCGCGAGCTTGGCTGCGGCTGCCTCGAGCCCCGCCACAGCCGCGGCGCTGACAGCGCGGGCCGAGGTGCAGGCGCGCATCGATGCGTTGCGCGCCCGGCGGAGTACGCTCAGCGAAGATGCCTATCTGCAAGCGCTTGAGCCATTGATCGTGGAACTGGCCGAGCGTACCCGCGCACTCCGCGCGACGCCTCCGGTGGTGAAGCCGTGAGCGCGCGCCGGTGTCGAGTGCGTCAGCTGCTGTCGCTGGTGTGTGGTGGCGCGGCACTGTCGGTGCTTGCGCCCGCACTGCTGGCGCAAGCGGCGCGACCAGCCATAGCGAGCACGCCTGGCTCGGGTTCGCCGGCGGCGCTCTATCAACGTGGGATGTATGACCAGGCGATTGCCGCCGCCGAGCAGGCGCTCAACGGCGCTGCGGCAACGCCGGCCAACGCGGTGGTGCTGGTGCGGGCGCTGGTGGACGTGGGAAAGCCGGCCGAGGCCTTGCAGCGCGCGGCGAAGTGGCGCGGCCACCCCGAGGTTTCCCCGGCGTTTGCGCGAGCATTCGAAATGCTGGGGAAACTCGACGACGCCGACGAGGCGTGGAGCGCCGCAGCGCGCGGTATCGACTCACTGTATGCGCGCGTCGAGCGGCTGCGGCTGCAACGCGACCGGGGTGGCGCTGACAGTGCGCTGGTCCGGATGAACCGACTGCTCGTCGCAGTCGATGCCCGTGGCGGTGCCCGAACCGCGAGCGAGTTCCACGCCATGGCCGCGGCATCGCGGCTGCTCGGTCGTCTCGACGCGCAGCGCTACAAGGATGCCTTGCGATGGTACGACCGTGCGTTGGTACTGGACGCAACACGGCTCGATGCACGGGTCGAGTTGGGCGAAATGTTTCTCGAGAAGTTCAACTTCGCCGATGCCCGCACAACGCTGCAGCAGATTCTGGCAGTGAACCCACGTCAGCCACGGGCACTCGCGGCACTGGTGCGGCTCAACGCGCTGGATGGTCAGCGTACGCCTCGGGACCCACTGTTGCAGTTGTTGAGCGTGAACCCCGCCGGCGCTGACGCGCACGCGCTCGCCGCTCGGCGCCTGATCGACGCCGAGCAGTACGACGCGGCCGTGGTCGAGGCGCGGAAAGGCTTGGTCACCGACAGCACCGCGCCTGGTCCATGGGTGGCGATTGCCGCTGCACGCTGGCTGGCGCTCGACACCGCCGGCCATCGCGCGGCACTGGAGCGCGCGCACCGGCGACTGATCGGATCGGCGTCGGCGGAGGTCGAATTGGCTGAGGTGTCGGCGCGCAATCGCTTGTATGGCGACGCGGTGAAGTTCGCCCGCGCCGGTGTGGCACGCGACGCGCGTGATGCCCGGGCGCAGGCGTTGCTCGGTATCAATCTGCTCCGCATCGGTCAGGTCACCACCGCACGGTCGACGCTCGAGCGTGCCTTTGCCCTCGATCCATTTGATGTGTGGGTCAAGAACACCCTCGACCTGCTCGACGCGTACGCCAAGGCGCGGACGATGCCCACCGATCACTTCGATCTGGTGGTCGAACCCGGTGATGCGGACGTGATGTCACTCTACGCTGGTCCGTTGGCCGAGGAGGCGTATGCAGCGCTGACGACGCGGTATGGATTCAAGCCGTCGGAGAGGGTGCGGGTCGAGTTCTATCGCAGCCACGCTGACTTCAGCGTGCGCGCGGTAGGACTGGCAGGGCTTGGGGCGCTCGGCGTGGCATTTGGTAATGTCCTGGTGGTTGATGAACCGCCCGCCCGCGATCGCGGTGAATTCAACTGGGGCTCCGTGCTGTGGCATGAGTTTGCGCACACGATCACGCTTGGCGCCACCGACAACCGTGTGCCGCGATGGGTATCGGAAGGGCTGTCAGTTCATGAAGAACGGCGCGCGCGGCGAGAGTGGGGCGGGGGCGTCACCCCCATGCTGATTGCCGCCTACAGCGCGAATCGGTTGCAGCCGGTGAGTCGATTGAACGACGGCTTCGTGCATCCGCGGTACGGCCAGGAGGTCATTCTGTCGTACGGGCTGGCGGCGTATGTCTTCGAGATGCTCGAGGAGCAGAAAGGGATGGCTGGTATCCGCGCGTTGCTGAATGGGTACCGCGTGGGACAGCGGACGCCTCAGCTGATGCAGCAGGTCTACGGACTCGATTCGGCGGCGCTGGACAGGACGTTTGATCGCTGGTTCAGGACCAAGTTCGCGCGGGAGTTTGCCGCCGTTCGCGGCGAGGTTCGCACCGGCGCTGACGGTGAGCCGATCACGGAACTGGCCGGACCGCTGCGCGATGCGCTAACTGCCGCAGCCACCGCAATGCAACAGAAACAGTGGCCGCAGGTGGTCGCTGCCGCACAGCGCGCCGTGACGCTCTTCCCCGAGTGGGCGGAACCTGGCAGCGGATACCACTTTCTGGTGGCTGCGCATACTGCCCTTAGAAACACCACCGGTGCACGTGGCGCGCTGGCGGCCATCACCGCCCGCAACGGAGACGCGGTGGACGAAAACATCACCCTCGCAGGCCTGCTCGAAGCGTCGCGCGATTCGGCAGGCGCCATCGCGGCGCTTGGGCGCGCGGCACTTGCTGACCCGTTCGACGCCAAGGTGCAGGCGCGGTTGGCGGAGCTGACCTTCGCCCGGCGCGACTGGCCAGCGGCGATCCGCGCCCGCCGAACGGTCGTCGCGCTGGGACCAACGGATCGCGCCGACGCGTTGTATCGCTTGGCACAGACGTTGGCTGCGTCAGGCGACCGGACGGCAGCGCGGCGCGAAGTGCTGCGTGCGCTCGACCTGGCCCCCAACTTCGAGGCCGCGCAGGATCTGCTGCTCTCTCTCCGTGCTTCCGGGAAGACTCCATGACGCGTCGCACCCGCTGGTGGTTCTGTGCGCTGCTCTCGCTGCCACTGCTGACGCTGTCGGCACAGCGGTTCCGGCGATCGTCGCCTGGCGAGATGCCTAACCCGAACGTCCGGTACGATGGTCGTTTCACGTTCCTGCGCGTGAAGTTCGAACCGCTGGGTGGCGGCCGTGACCTGAAATGGGACCACGACTACCCAACGTCCGAGACGCACCTGATGAAGATTCTGGACGAAGTGTCGACCATGAGGCCGCGACTCGATGGGAGCAACATCCTGTCCTTCGCCGACAAGGAACTGTTCGAGTACCCGGTGGCCTACGTCTCGGAACCTGGTTTCTGGACGATGAGCCCGGAGGAACTGGCCGGCGTGCAGGCCTACGTGAACAAGGGCGGGTTCATCATCTTCGACGATTTTGCCGGGCGGCACTGGGTGAACTTCGAGGAGCAGTGGCGCACCGCGTTCCCGAATCTCGTGCCCGTGCAGATCGACAAATCGCACCCCATCTTCGATTCGTTCTTCAGGATTGAGAGTCTCGAGATGACGCACCCGAACTTCGGCATCAAGTCGGAGTTCTGGGGGGCGTACGAGGACAACGATCCAACGAAGCGGCTGGTGATGATCGCCAACTTCAACAATGACATCGGCGACTACATGGAGTTCTCCGATCAGGGTCTTCTCCCAATCTCGCTCACCAACGAAGCGTACAAGCTCGCGGTGAACTACGTCGTCTACGCGCTCACTCACTGACCATGCCAGCTGATCTCACCAACACCTCGCTGACGGCGCTGGACGACGTCGCACTTGCCGATCTCCTCCGCGACGGTCGTACTGCCATCTTGTCCGAGCTGCGCAAGCTGATTGTCGGGCAGGAGGCGGTGGTCGAGCAGGCGCTGATTGCACTCTTCGCGGGCGGCAACTGCCTGATCGTCGGCGTGCCAGGGCTCGCCAAGACGCTGCTCGTGCACACGATGGCGCAGGTGCTCGACCTCAAGTTTTCGCGCGTGCAGTTCACGCCCGACCTGATGCCCAGCGATATCACCGGCACCGACATCATTCAGGAGGATGCCGAGACCGGGCGCCGTCGGATGACGTTCGTGCCCGGGCCGGTGTTCACCAACATCTTGCTGGCGGACGAGGTGAATCGTACGCCGCCGAAGACGCAGGCCGCGCTGCTCGAGGCAATGCAGGAGCGCCGCGTGACGGTGCAAGGGCGCACCTATCCGCTCGACGCCCCGTTCTTCGTGTTCGCGACGCAGAACCCGATCGAGCTCGAAGGAACCTACCCGCTGCCGGAAGCGCAGCTCGACCGGTTCATGTTTCAGGTGGTGATGGGCTACCTGGCCGAGGACGAGGAGCTGCAGGTGGTGCAGCAGACGACGGCCATCCAGCGCCACGAGTTCCGGCGTGTGATGACGGCGGCCGACATCGTGGCTTATCAGCAGCTGGTGCGCCGAGTACCGGTGGCTGATGCGGTGGCGCGATATGCCGTTCACCTCGTTCGAGCGTCGCGACCCGACTCGCCGATGGCACCAAAGCAGGTGAGGGAGTGGGTGAGCTACGGTGCGTCGGTACGCGCAGCGCAGTTCCTGGTTCTGGGCGGCAAGGCGCGTGCGCTGATGCATGGGCGCTATCATGTCAGCTTCGACGATATCGCGGCGCTGGCAGCGCCAGTTATGCGACACCGCGTGTTGCTCAACTTCCACGCCCAGGCCGACAAGGTGACCACCGATCAGCTGGTGGAAGTGCTGCTGGCGGCGGTACCGCGTCCGAGCGCAGGTCTCCGGTGAACGTCAGAGTCCTGTGGCGTCTTCTTCGGGGGCGGGCGTGAGCGAGCGGCTCACCCTCGACCCGGCGGCACTCGCGCGCATCGGCAATCTGGAGCTGGTGGCACGCTGGGTGGTGGAGGGGTTCATCTCCGGACTGCACCGGTCGCCGCACCTTGGCTTCTCGACCGACTTTGCCGAGCATCGGCCGTACGTGCCAGGGGACGATATCCGGCACGTGGACTGGCGCGTGTTCGCGCGCACCGAACGCACCTACCTCAAGACGTACGAAGCCGATACCAACACCAACTTCACGGTCCTGCTCGACGTGTCGGCCTCGATGGGCTACGCGCATGGCGGGATCACCAAGCTTGCGTATGCCAAGCTGCTGGCTGCCACGCTCACGTGGTTCTCCCGCCGGCAGCGTGATCGGGTCGGGCTGGTGACCTTTGCTGACGATGTTCGCGACATCGTACCGCCATCGGCGCGGCATTTGCCCAACGTGATGCATGCGCTCGAGAGAGCGACGGCCAGTGGCACCGGGTCGCTCGCGCGACCGATCGCAAAGATTGCGCAATCGCAGCCGCGGCGAGGAATCTTTCTGTTGCTCTCAGATCTATATGAGCCGGCCGCCGACGTCTTGCGAGCGCTTGGACCGCTCACGGGGGCCGGCCACGACGTGATCGTGATTCAGCTGCTCGATGCGGCGGAGAGAACGTTCCCGTTCGAGGACTCCACGACCTTTCGAGATCTCGAAAGTGGCGAGCGCCTGCCGGTGAGCCCAGCCAAGGTGCGGGCGCGTTACGTGGCGGCGATGGATGCGCATGTGACTGCGATGCGCGCCAAGCTTGGCGGTGGGCGCGTGGACTACAGTCTGGTGGACACATCCCAGCCGCTCGACCGCGTGTTGTTCGACGTCCTGCTCCGGCGCGAGTTTCTGCGCACCGCGGTCTGATGCCATTGCTCGCGCCACTCTTTCTACTTGGCCTGGCCGCCGTCGCCATCCCGCTGCTGGTCCACCTCGTGCAGCGCGAGCGGCGTGACCCGATTGCGTTCCCGTCGCTGATGTTCCTCGAGCGGACGCCGGCACCGTTCACGTCGCGGCGGAATCTTCGTGATCCGCTGCTGTTTCTGCTACGCGCGCTGGCGGTGATCGCACTGGCGCTGGCCTTTGCGCGCCCGGTTTTCGGGCCGCGCCCGAACCTGGCCGGTGTGGATGTGCGGCGTCGCGATGTGGTGGTGCTGCTCGACCGGTCGTTCTCGATGCGTGCTGGTGATCGGTGGCCGCGTGCAAGAGCGGCGGTGGATAGCGTCATCAAGTCCCTCGCACAGGGTGACCGGATGACGCTGGTGGCCTTCGACCGACGGGCACGTGCGGTCACGGCGGCGACCAGTGACGCTGCCGCGCTGCGCGCGGCGGTCGACTCACTGTCACTGACCGACGAATCGACGAGGCTTGCACCGGCACTTTCGATTGCCCAGCAACGTCTTGCTGCCGGCGATGCACCGCGAAAGACGCTGGTAGTGATCTCGGACTTTCAGCGGAGTGGCTGGGATCTCACCGATGAGGCGCGCATGCCTGTCGGCACCGAAATCGGCGCCATCGATGTTGGCGGCGTCGCACCAGTGGCCGATCGTGCGGTACGCGCGGTGGAGGTGCGCCGCGACCGACGACCGGGCCCGTCGCAGTTGCTGGTTAGCGCTCGACTGACAAACGCCGGACCAGCAGCACGTGGTGTCGCGGTTCGTCTCGAAGTGGCTGGGCGCGTGATCGAGGAGCGCTCGGTGGACCTTCCGCGTGACGGCGGGGCGTCTGTCAGCTTCGCGGCAGTGCCGGCTCCACCCGATCCGGTACCGGCGCGAGTCGTGCTGGCGGCTGATTCCTTGATTGGTGACGACGCATTTCACTTCCTGTTCAACCAGGCGCCGGTGCTCTCGGTGCTCGTGCTCGAGGGGCGTGAGAGCCCGTTCCTGACGCGAGCGCTGGCGATCGGCGACGCGCCCGGTTTTGATGTCACGACACGCACTCCGTCGCGCGCGACGGCCGTCGATCTCGCTGGACGTCGGCTGGTGATACTGGCTGACGGCGCGTTTCCGTCGGGCATCGGCGCCGCACGACTGGTGCGATTCGTGGAGGATGGCGGTGGGCTGATCGTCGCTCTTGGTGATCAGGCCAGCGCTCGCTCCTGGCCGGCCGCCGCGCGCCTGTTGATCCCCGGTCAGATTCGCCCAGCCGTCGATCGCATCGGTGCCAACGGCGCCGTGCTTGGCTCGCTCGACCAGCAGCACCCGGCACTTGCACTTCTTTCCGGACCTCGTGCCGGTGACCTCTCGGCCGCGAGGTTCTACAAGTATCGAGCCATCGACACTACGGCCGGTGTTCTCGCGCGCTTCGATGATGGCGCTGCGGCACTCACCGAGCACGCCGTCGGCAGGGGGCGTGTGCTGACGTTCGGTTCGACGTTCGATGGCCTCTGGAACGATCTGCCGCGGCAGCCCGCGTTTCTCCCGCTGGTGCAACAGCTTTCTCGTTATGCGGCCAGCTGGCGCGATGCACCACGTGCGCGGGAAATCGGCACCAGTGTGCGCCCGTCAGACCTCGCGCGCGATGCGGAGCCGGATGATGCGCGGTGGATCGCCAACGCCCCATCAGGAGCACGCACCACCTTCGGCGGTAACGGAGCACCCGCCGCCCTCGAGCTGACCGAGGCCGGCGTGCACGAGCTTCGTCCCGGTGGATCACCTGGAGCGCGACCGCTTCTGGTGGCGGCCAACATTGCGCCGGCAGAGCTCGATTTTGCACCGTTCGACGTGCTGCGGCTGACGAATGCGTTGGCGAGCATCGCGGGCACAGCGGGTACATCCGGAGCGCCAGGGGCAGAGGCGGAAACCCTCGCCGACCGCGAGGCGAGGCAGTCCACCTGGTGGTACCTGCTTTTGGCTGCCACGCTGCTGCTGGTGGCCGAAAGTATCGTGGCGCGGCGATCCGTCACCCGAACACCGGTATTGGAGTAGCATATGGCGTCAACCAACCCGAACACGAACCGGATGCGTCGCCCATGACTGCACCGCGCGCGCACGCCCCTGCCTCACTCTCGACATTGCTGCACCGCGCGAGGCGGCGCTGGCGCCTGCGTCATCTGGCGGTCGGAATGGCTGTCACCGTGGCCGCGGTGATGCTGGTCATTGCGGCAGGATCGCTTGCTCTTGAAGCGGCGCGTTTCAGTGCGGTCGCGATCACTGCTGCGCGCATAGTGCTCGGCATCGTGACGGCGGCGGTGGTCGGCCGCTGGATTGCGTGGCCACTGGTACGTCGGCTTCCTGACGACCGGCTGGCACTCTATCTCGAAGAGCGCGTGCCGCAGCTCGACGGCGCGGTGCTGACCGCTGTCACCTTGCGGCGTCAGGCGGATACCGGCCACTCGGCCATGCTGGAGCGCGGACTGGTTGCCGATGCGACACGTCGGCTTGGCACCACAGCCGCGGTGCCCGTGCTCGAGCGACCGACGACGATTCGTGCGCTGTCGATTGCGCTGGCGGTCTCGGTGGTATCGGGGCTCGCGTTCCAATTTGGACCCGCGTTCCTGCGCACTGGTGCGCTTCGGCTGTTGGCACCGTGGCAGGATGCGGCGGCAGCGGCTGTCTATGCCATCGCGCTCGAGCCGCAGTCGCTCGTCGTTGCACGCGGCAGCGACGTGCAGCTCGCGGCAACGCTGGCCGGTTTCGAGAGTGAGGTTGTGGACCTGATGGTCCGTCGCGGCACGAGTGCGGAGTGGGAACGAATCCCGATGGGAGTTGGCGCAGCGCCCGGTGCGTTCGTCGTGCGGCTGTTCGACGTGACCGACGATGCCGAGTTCTACGCTGAGGCGAACGGCGTGCGATCGCTGAACGGAAAGTTGACGGTGAAGGATTTGCCGGGCGTGCAGCGAATCGGTGTCGAGCTCCGCTATCCCGCGTACATGAACATGGCGGCGGAGGTGACCGAGGATGGAGGCGACATCGCGGCACCAGGCGGCACGACGGCGGTTCTGCGTGTGCACACCACGCGGCCAGTATCGGGGGGCAAACTGTTCTTCGACGGAAACACGATCATCCCACTGGAGCGCCTCGACGACTCGACGGTGACGGCGAAGCTGACGGTCCGGCGTGACGGATTCTATCGCGTCGAGTTGACGTCCACCGACGGCACAGTGGTGCGTGGCACGGTCGAGTACGCAGTGGATGCACTGGATGATGCCGCGCCAACGGTGCGCATCAAGCAGCCAGGTCGCGATCTGCGCCCGACGAGCGTCGACGAGGTACTGATCGAGGCTGAGGCGACGGATGACTACGGGGTCGGGAAGCTGGAGATCGTCTACCGCGTGAACGGTGGTGAGGAAAAGGCGGTGACACTGTCCGAGGGCGCTGGTGCGCGCCCGCGCGAAGTCATCGCATCCCACACCCTGTTTCTCGAGGAAATGGGGCTCTCAGCCGGCGACGTGGTGAGCTACTACGCACGCGCGCTGGACAATGATCAGCGGCCGTCGCCAAAGTCTGGTGCGAGTGATATCCAGTTCCTCACCATCCGGCCCTTCAGCCGCGAGTACAAGCAGAATCAGCAGGGCGGCGGTGGTGAAGGCGGCGGACCGCAGGAGATGAATCCCGGTTCTCTCGTGCAGCGCCAGCGAGACATCGTCGCCGGCACGTTCAAGACGGAACGCGATCGCGCGAAGACTCCGCCCGCGACGTTGCGCGGCGACGTGAGTACGCTGCATCTCGCACAGGGGCGTCTGCGCGAGGAGCTCGCGTCGCTGCAGAAGCGAGTCGAACGTCCGGCAGCGCAGGCCGCTGACACGAGCTTCAGGATTCTCGCCGATGTGCTTCCGAAAGCGGGAATCGAGATGAAAGCGGCCGAGGAGCTGCTGGTGCAGGGCAAGACCGGCGAGGCGCTGGTGCCTGAACAGCGCGCGCTGCAGTGGCTCGAGAAGGCGGAAGCGGCATTCCGCGAAGTGCAGGTGAGCATGCAGCAGCAGGGTGGCGGCGGCGGTGGCGGTGGAGGCGCGAGCGCATCGGATCTGGCTGATCTGCTGGAGCTCGAGACCGACAAGATGCGGAACCAGTACGATCAGGTGCAGCGGAGTCGCGAGGAGAGCGGCGCTCAGAAGACCGACGAAACCCTCGAACGCTTGAAGCAACTGGCGGCGCGTCAGCAGCAGGAACTGGCACGCCAGCGCGCGCAGCAGTCGGGCGGTGGTACCGGCGGCGCGTCGCAGCGACAGCTGGCTGAAGAGACCGAGGCTGCCGCGCGTCAGCTCGAACGATTGGCGCGTGAGCAGCAGTCACCGGAGCTGGAGCAGACGGCGCAGGAGATGCGGAAGGCCGCGGAATCGATGCGGCGATCTGCGGCATCGGGCGGGGCAGGCGCAGCGCAAGCTGCCGCAGAGCGACTTCAATCCGCGCGGCGCGCGCTCGAGACGGCGCGCGATCAGTCTGCGGGCGCCGGCCTCAGTGATGCAACGACGCGGGCACGCGCTCTGGCTGAGGAACAGCGTGGTGTGCAGAGCGACGTTGAGAAGTTGGCGAAGCCGAGTGCGGATCGGGCGGAGCGACAGCGCCGACTCGATGAGCGGAAGGCGGGCATGGAAGCAGGCGTCAAGGCACTGGCGAGTGATCTGGATCGACTGGCTCGCGAGAACCGTCAAACGAATCCACGCGCCGCGCGCGAAGCACAGGATGCGGCGGCTTCCATGCGTGAGGCACGATTGGGTGACAAGATCCGTTACTCGCGCGATGTGCTTCGTTCAGGGAGTTCGAGTGACTACGCACGAAATCTCGAACGGTCGATCCAGCAGGATCTCGACAGTCTCGCGCAGCGCGTGGCCGGTGCCGCGGGTGCGGCGGTGGCGGGGCGTGATTCGTCGCAGCGGACATCGCGGGCGTTGGCGCAGGCACGCGATCTGGTGCGCGGCCTGAGTTCGCTCGACGATCGGCTGCGCGAGCGCGAGCAGCGTGGGTCGCCGAGTCGCGCTGGGCCGGCAGGGGCTGGCGCGGGACAACAGGGCGCGGGACAACAGGGCGCGGGACAGGGTCGGCCGTCGACCGGCCAGCAGGGGTCGGGTGAGCAGCAGGGGAAGGGTCAGGGCCAAGGCCAAGGACAGGGCCAAGGCCAAGGACAGGGCCAAGGTCAAGGCCAAGGCCAAGGACCGGGCCAAGGCCAAGGGCAGGGCCAGGGTCAGCCCGGCGCCGACGGCACAACTTCCGCCGATGGTGTCGGCGGCGGGTCGGGGCAGGGCAGACCCGGTGGTGCTGGCGGCAGCGCGACATTCACCGCCGAAGAGGCGCGACAACTTTCGCGTGAATTGCGCGCTCGACGGGATGCGGCGCAGCAACTGCGGCGCGCGCTGCAAGGCGAGGGCGTCGACACGAAGGAGCTCGATCGCGCGATCGCTCGACTCGGTGCGCTCGATGGCGCGAAGGTGCTGGGCAACGCGGAGGCATTGAAACAACTGCGTGATGGCGTCGTGGAGGATCTGAAGTCGTTCGAGTTCGCGCTGCGGCGGAAACTCGGTGCCTCGGAAGCCGGTGGGCCGGCGCTTGGTGGCAGTGAGCACGTGCCGGCGCAGTACCGGGAGATGGTCAACGAGTACTTCAAGTCGCTGGCACGGAAGCCGTGAGGTGCTGGTGAGTGTGGATGAAAGGCGGCGCGCAGCACGCGAATGGATTCACATGAACCGTTGACCGTGAACGGCTGATTGCAACCTGCACGAGCGGTGTATCTTCACCGCATGACCGCCGTGAGGTTATCAGGAAGTCCCAGAATCACATTCGTGCTGAAACGCGCGCTGACGATTGCCCTCGCCGTCGGAGCGATGCTGTTCGCAGGTGTCAACATCCTGGCGCTCGCCGTGCCGCCGCTGGTCTCGGCACCGGCGCAGTCGCCGCTGCTCATCATCGATGCGGTGGCGATTGTTGATCCTGACAGTGGCGGACGAGTCTCCGTTGCGCAGACGGTCGAGGTGGAGAAGGATCGTATCACCTATGTCGGACCGGCACGCGACGGTACGACGCGGGTGCCTGGGCGGCGCATTGATGGTCGCGGGAAATTCCTGATCCCTGGCCTCTGGGACGCGCATGTGCACACGCTGCGCCTCGCGCCGCAACTGCAGTTTCCGCTGCTGATTGCGAATGGCGTCACCAGCGTCCGGGATATGGGAGACACCTGTTCATGGAGCACGGACCTCGCGTGCTCGTCGCCGCGTCGAGGGTTCCAGCAGGCAATCGCGAACGGCCTGATGGTTGGCCCGCGCGTGCCGCAGGCAATTTCGTTCCATCTGGAGGATGTGCCATCGGATAGTCTGGAGCTTCGCGCGCTGCTCCTCGCGCTCCGCACGCGTGGCGAACCCTTCGTCAAGCTGCAGCTCGACCCGATGGTACCCTCCGACGTCGCCGCGGAAGTGCTGCGTGTTGCCGACTCAGTTGGCCTGCGCGTGGGTGGTCATCTGCCGTTTACGCTCGATCTGTTGGCCACCCGGGTGCCGTTCGTGAGCGTCGAGCACGACTGGACACTGCTGCCGCAGTGCTCACGTGCACGCGCATCGTTCGATGACAGGACCGGCTCCAAAATCGGCTTGTTGGCAGCGTGGGACAACGCTCGCTGCGACTCGTTGCTCACATCGCTTCGCACGCGTGGTACCGCCTATGTCCCGACGCATGTGGCATCCACAGGGCAGGATGTGGCGTTCTCCATCGGGCCGCCAGCGTCTGCGAACACGGCCCGGTACATCGTCGCACCGCAGCGGCTGGCCTGGAGCATCGTGCGCGCGGCAGGCAAGGTCAGCGAGAGTGAACAGCGTGTGCTGCGTGAGTATCACGCCGCTTCTCTGCGGCTGACCAAGCGAGCGCACGATGCCGGCGTGACCATCATGGCCGGCAGTGATGCCATTGATCCGGAAGTCGTGCATGGCTTCAGTCTGCATGAAGAGTTGCAGTACATGGTGCGTGCGGGCCTGTCGCCGGCGCAGGCGTTGGCGACCGCAACGACAGTGCCGGCGCGATTCATTGGAGCGGCCGGTGGCGGCAGTTTGATCGCAGCAGGTCAGCGCGCCGACCTGGTATTGCTTGACGCGAATCCGTTGCTCGACATCCGAAACACGACGCGGATCAACGGTGTGCTTGCCGATGGGCGATGGTTCGGTGCGACCGAACGCCAAGCGCTGCTGCGCTTCGTGGAGAAACAGGCACACCGAGTGACGATTGCGAGCCGGTTTCTGCGGGGGCTGTGGTACGGCGAGTGAGTCGTTTCGGCGGCGGCGCTCGCACTCAGATGTCAATGTGGGGGCGTCGCGGCAACCCCCTGCGTGCGCTCCTTCGAGGATTCGTAGGCGGTGAGAGCGGTGCAGGTTCCGGTGAAGAATCGCCGCTCAGTCACCGTTCGTGACTTCAGCGTGGCGGCACGCAGATCGACCTGCGGTACGCCCAGCGTCTCCCGTCCATCCGCGGTCAGGCAATCGAACTCACTGTCGATCTCTTCAACTCCGGCAGCTGACCGAATGATACGTGGGGCGCCGGCGGTGTCCGCGTCGTACTTCGGCCGCCGCGCTTGATCCGAACGACGCGTTCCGTGCGACTATCGCAAGCGGAGCACGGTCCGGTAAGATTGCGGGGTCAGGGTTGGCACGCCTTGCTGGCCAGGTCGCCTCACGCGGTGCCGGCCTGCCCCCGGGGTAGGCCGATATGCACGCCAAGACCAACGGAGCCCTCGATGCGCCGCTCGAATCGAATCGTGAATCTGATCGCGCTGGGCCTCGCCGCCGGTTGCGCCGCACCACTCGCCGCCCAGCGCCCGATCAAGGTGTTCATCTCGGTCGACATGGAAGGCATCGGCGGTGTCGTCAGCTCCGAACAGCTTGGCCCAACCGGATTCGAGTACGCCAAATTCCGTGAGTACATGACTGCCGAGGCGCTGGCGGCGATAGCCGGGGCGCGTGAGGCCGGCGCCACCGAATTCGTGGTGGCGGACGCTCACGGCAACATGCAGAATCTGCTCATCGATCGGTTCCCGGCTGGTGTCACGATCGTTCGCGGCGCACCGCGCCCGCTGATGATGATGGAGGGGATCGACTCCTCATTCAGTGCGGCGATGTTCATCGGCTACCACTCGGCCACGACCAACACGCAGGGCGTGCGGGCACACACCATCTCGAGCGCGACATTCGCGGCAGTGCGACTGAATGGCCAGCCAATGTCGGAATCGGGTATCAACGCGACGATCGCCGGATTCTTCGGCGTTCCGGTGGTGATGGTCTCGGGTGATGAGCAGGCGGTGGGCGAAGTGCAGAAGATGATCGGCAATGTCGAAGGCGCGATCGTCAAGAAAGCGATCAGCTTTCACGCGGCAGCCGTCATGACGCCGGAGGCCTCGCAGGCCCTCATCCGCGCCAAGGCGAAAGCGGCGGTGCTTCGGCTGAAAGAGTTCCGCCCCACGCCGGCCCGAGGCCCGTTCCAGCTGGAGCTCACCTACAAGAGCTATACACCGGCCGAGATGATGTCCTATCTGCCGGGTACGGAGCGGGTGGATGCGCACACGATCCGGTTTGGCGCGGCGAGCATCGTCGATATCTCGCGTTTCATCGAATTTGCGATCAGCTATCGGTCCGATCTCACGCCATGATTGATCGCTGAGTGGACGTGGGTCACGCGATTTCTCCCCACTGTCCGTCACACAGACGACTGCCCAGCAAGACGACAGCGCCGCGAATAGCGCGACGGTCCTGACCATCTCACGGAGGGCCCATGGATATCGAGCACGAGCTGGTCATTGCCGCACCGATAGAGAACGTCTGGGCGTGTTTCGCGACAGCCGAGGGCTTGAACGCCTGGTGGACGAGTACCGCCGCTGCCGATGCGACGCCGGGTAGTCACTACTCGTTCGGGTTCGATTCGACTCACCAGTGGTCCGGGATCGTTCGCGTGTTGCTGCCGCCGGTCGCGATCGAGTGGGAGATGACGAACACCGCCCCGATGTCTGACTGGGCGGGAACTCGCGTTGGCGCACGGCTTGCTGACGAGGGTGCCTCGACGCGCCTGCACTTCTATCACCGCGGATGGAACGAAGCAACGCAGCATATGCGGATCTCGTCGTTCTGCTGGGCCGCGTACCTCCGCCTGCTCGCCCGGTACTGTGTGCTGGGCGAAATCGTTGCCTACGAGCGACGCAACGATCTGTGCTGATCACCGCGCGTCGTTGACATGCGTCGTTGACATGCGCGATGCACCAGCATCAATGGTGGCCCGGCCGGATGTCCGCCAAGCGGACGCCGGCCCATTGAGAAGGGCAATTTGCCGAGTGCTCGCTTCGTGGCGACGGTCACGGTACAGCGGGTGCATTCGTCACTGCTGTGTGCCAGTTCTTCCTGCCACGGCCACCACGGCACCCGCTGGGGCGACCCGAGACAGCTGCGCCGTGATGTCAGTCTGAGTACGGGTAGTCGGGATCCGACAAGCGGGCCGCCAATGCCACCCCTTCCGGTCCGGCCAGATCGTGGGCCATCTCGACCAGCAGCTGACTCAGATGACTGCCGAATCGCACCAGATGCACCGCGCGACCGCGCTTTGCCAGTAGCCAGGCCATGGTCGTTTTGTCTGCCTTCGCGATGTTGCACGCCAAACAGCAGAGCACCAGATTGTCGCGCCGATCGTAAGCGGTCATGCCGCGCCTGGGTGCGACGTGATCGAGGGTCAGATCACGGGCCGGAACACGCTTGGCGCAGTACGCACAAATCAGTCCGTGCTGCGATACCAGCCATTCTCTCGTGTCAGTGTAGGCGGCCCGTCCGGTTGGCATCGAAGAGAGTGTCGATTCACCCTGCCCGCGGCCGCGCCGTGGCCTTTTCGATGTAGCGGACGATTTTTTCATCACCGCATTGGCTGATGCGGGCAGTTGCTTGGAGCGAGAGGGCATGGGAGAGGGAAACGGGCGACCGCGGTCTCGTTGCGGCTCGGGAATGACGGACCGGCACTGGTGTGCACTGAGAAACAAATAATCTACGTCGGGTAGTGCCGCGCAACGATGTGCCGCTGTCACCCCTGTGGACCGTCCGCAACCGATGCGACGAAGCAGTGCACCCAGCGCCGCGGCCGTGACCTGTGCCTCACGACCGGAACCGGCACAGCGCGACTGCCACAGATCGGCATGGAGGCACTCCCAATGGATGAACTCGCTTGCCATGAAATTGCGTCGGGGATGGAGCGGTCGTGTCCAGCATGCGATGTTCTCACCACCATGACCTCTCGCCAACTGCCGCCTCGTTTTTCGAGCACGCTTCCATTGGCCATGCTGCTCTTCTGCAGCGTGGCACCATCCACCAACGCCCAGCGCGTGGACTGGCCAACGCCGAGCGGCGACCCAGGGGCGATGCGCTACGCGCCGATTGCTGATGTCGATCGCTCGAACGTCAGTCGGCTGGCGGTCGCGTGGCGCTGGCGAACCGGCGAACGTGACGTGCCGGCGAGCGCGACTCAGAAACCCTCGCGGCCCGGCCTCTTTCAGGCCTCACCGGTGATCATCGGGGATACGCTCTTCGTCTCCACGCCGTACGCCGCCGTCGCTGCGCTCGACGCCCGCACTGGTCGGGAATTCTGGCGATACGACCCGGAAGTCTGGCGGATGGGGCAGCCATCAAACGGCACCGGATTCGTGCATCGTGGCGTGGCGACGTGGTCCTCGCCGCGCGAACGCCGCATCTTCATCAACGCACGCTGGAAGCTCGTCGCAATCGATGCTGCCACCGGCAAGCCGATTCCATCGTTCGGTGACAGCGGTGCCGTGGATCTCACCGCGAAGCTGCGTCGGCGCACTAACCGCGCGCACTACACCAACACCTCGCCACCGGTGGTCTTTGGCGATCTGGTCATCGTCGGCAATGGTGTCGGCGATCGCCTTCGCTATCGCAACGACCCGCCGGGTGATGTGCAGGCCTTCGATGTTCGCACCGGCAAGCGAGTCTGGAGCTTTCACACCGTGCCCGATTCAGGCGAGTTCGGGTGGAAGACGTGGGAGGACGGCGCTTACGCCTACATGGGGCACACGAATGTGTGGGCGCCGATGAGCCTCGATGCGGCACGTGGTCTGCTCTTTTTACCGGTGTCCACCCCAACCAACGACTGGTACGGCGGCGACCGGAAGGGCGACAATCTCTTTGCCGAATCGGTGGTGGCGCTCAACGCACGCACCGGCAAACGTGTCTGGCACTATCAAGTCGTGCACCACGGGTTGTGGGACTACGATCTGCCAGCGCCACCGGTGCTGGCGACGATCACCTGGCGTGGCCGGCCGCGTGATGTCGTGGCCGTGCCATCGAAGACGGCCTGGATCTACGTGCTCGATCGCATGACGGGTCGGCCCATCTGGCCAATCCCGGAACGCCCCGTGCCGGCCAGCGATGTTCCAGGAGAACGCGCCGCGCCGACGCAGCCGATGCCAACGTTGCCGGCGCCATTCGCTCGGCAATCGGTCGCCGAGGCCGACCTGATCGACTTCACACCGGAACTGAAGCAGCGTGCGCTGGCCGAGTTCAGGAAGTACCGCAGCGGCCCGCTCTTCACGCCACCGTCACTGCAGGGCACGATCACGATGCCCGGTGCAATTGGCGGTGCAGGGTGGGGCAGTACCTCGTACGATCCGGGGTCGCACACTCTGTTCGTCAAGGCAACCAACAGCCCGGCGCTGTATCGCATTCAGCGCGGAACCCCCAATGACACGATCGGCTTCGAGTACACCGCCGACCTGCCTCGCAGTGGGATCGGTGTCACCGCCGATCCCGATTCAGGCCGCAGCGATCACGCCCCACCGGAGCAGTTGCCGCTGATCAAGCCACCGTACGGCACGATGACGGCCATCGATCTCAACACCGGAGTGACACGCTGGCAGGTCACGTTCGGCGATACGCCTTCCATCCATCAGCATCCCCTGCTCAAGCACCTGACACTGCCACCGGTGGGCGTCGCCGGCGCACCTGGCGGTACCGTCACAAAAGGCGGCCTGCTCTTTGCCACGGGTGGCGGCAACGTGCTGTATGCACTCGACGTCAGCGACGGACGCGTGCTCTGGCAATTCGAGCTGCCCGCCGGCCGTGGGTATGCGAACCCCGTGTCGTATCGCGGGGCCAATGGTGTGCAGTACATCGTCGTTGCCAGCGGCGGCGGTGAGACCGCGGAACTGGTGGCCTTCTCACTCGGTGGCGCGCGGTGATCCGGCGGGCATCGGTCACGATGCCCGCCGGATCTCCCGCACCGCCATGTCAGCCGAGGCGTGTCGCAGCGGAGGTCGCGGGCAACACGGCTGGTGCGGTGGGCGCCGAACGGAGTTCGAAGATCGACCCTGTTCTTTCCGTCGGGAATGACTTCTTCTTGTCGCACCCGGCGAGCAGCACAAGTCCAACGGCAAGACAAATCAGTGGGGTACGCATGGTGAGCTCCTGCAGCGGGGGCGTGGAATTCAGCGAAGCCTGCACTGGATAACCGTCAGCAACCATGAATTCTTCTCACTTGGTCGGACTGGGCGCAAGTGTGCCCGCCAGGAATGGCCTCCATTGGCATTCGCCGAACTCAGCAACTGCCTGTCGCGCCCAGCGCGCGCCGCCACCCTTCGCCACCCGGACTCCACGTGACGCTCGACGCTGCATATGCCCACGTCCCGAACGCCGACCCTGGAACCACGCTCCCGCCCGGCTGGCAGTTTGGAGCGATGTACGAAGTCTTCGTGCGCGCTTTTCAGGATTCCAACGGCGATGGCATCGGTGACCTGCCGGGCCTGATTGCCCGGCTGGATTACCTCAAGGGGCTTGGTGTCACTGGCCTCTGGCTGATGCCGATCATACCGAGTCAGGATCGCGATCACGGGTATGCCGTCACCGACTATCGCAGCATCGAGCCGCAATACGGCACGATGGACGATCTGGATGTCCTCATCGCCGCCGCCCACGCGCGCGGCATCGGCGTGATCCTCGACTACGTGATGAATCACTGCGCCGCGCAGCACCCGGCCTTCGCCAACGCACGGCTGAACACAGAGAGCGAGTTCCGGAACTGGTACTTGTGGGAGACGGCTAAGCCCGAGGGGTGGAGCATCTACGGTGGTGATCCATGGCACCGTGACCTCACCGGATTCTACTTCGGTGCATTCTGGGACCAGATGCCCGACTGGAATCTGCGCAATCCCGATGTCATCGCGTGGCACCATGACAACCTGCGCTTCTGGCTCAATCGTGGCATCGACGGCTTTCGATTCGATGCCGTTGGCAACCTGATCGAGACGAGCAAGTGCGAGTACGTCAACCAGCGCGAGAGTTATGCCATCGTCGCCGACCTGGAACGGCTCATCGATTCGTACGAGAATCGGTACATGGTCTGTGAGGCGCCCGCTGACCCGATCGGTTTTGCCAACACCCATCCCGGGGGCAGCGCATTCGCATTCGGGCATCAGCGCGACCTGATCGAAGCCGCCCGGGGCGACGTGCGATCACTCGAGCTGGTGGCAGGGTTTCCACCGATCGCGCCACCGACCATCGCGACCCTTCTCTCCAACCACGACGCCTTTGCCGGCGCGCGGGTCTGGGACCAGCTCGGCGGGAACCTCGAGATGATGAAGCTCGCAGCCGCGATGTATCTGTTACAGCCTGGCGTGCCATTCATTTATTACGGCGAGGAACTTGGCATGGCGTCGGGCCGTGGGATGAGTGCGGATGAAAGTCTGCGTACTCCGATGAGCTGGACCCATGGCGACGGTCGCCCTGCCTTCACCACGGGAGAGGCCTTTCGCGCGCGCTCTCCAAACGCCGAGGCGAACAACTACTCGTCACTGCGCGCCGACCCCGACTCCATCTTTCATTTCTACAAGGCGATGATCAGCCTTCGCAACACTCGCCCGTCGATTGCGCAGGGCAGCTATGCGGATGTCGTCGTGGATGGGTCGACGCTGAGTTTTGTGCGACGCGTCGGCAACGATGAAACGGTGATTGCCATCAACGTGGGGCGGGATGCTGCGACGCTGCGCGTCGGCGGACTGGTGCCGGGCGCCAGCTACGACGCACTGTATCCGTCGAGCTGGGAGCCGCTCATCGTCGACGCGAGCGGAGCGCAGACGCTTGTCCTTCGCCCGCAGTCGATCGCTGTTTTCGGCCGCTTCCCGTGAACCGTCGCCAGCCGAAGTGCCACTGACCCATATTGATCGAGGCGGTGTTCCGTTCCGCCAACTCGCCACCGGCCTGTGTCGTTATCAATTCTCCGGAGTGCTCATGTCGTCGATGCGCCATCTGCGCCAAACCGTCATTGCCGTCGCGGCGCTCACCACGACGCTCGGGGCGCAGGCGCGCTCCCTCCTCAACGGGACGAACCTCGCTGGATGGCACGTCGACGTCCCTGCACTCGATACGACACCGAGCCTCGCCTCGCCGTTCGCGGTCAAGGACGGGTTGCTGGTGATTGCGGGCGAACCGAACGGGCACCTCATCTCCGATTCGTCGTTTCGCAATTACCGCATTGAGGTCGAGTACCGCTTCCCCGGAAAGCCGGGCAACGCGGGGCTGCTGATCCACGCCTCGACGCCGCGCGCGCTCTATGCAATGTTTCCCAAGTCGATCGAGGTCCAGATGGAATCAGGAAACGCGGGTGACTTCTGGTGCATCGTCGAAGACATCCGCGTTCCCGACATGCTGCGCCGCCGCGGTCCACGAGAGCTGTGGGGAATCACGGAAGGGAAGGGACGTCGCATCAGGCATCTGCTCGATGGGCGCGAGAAGCCGGCTGGCGAATGGAACCGAATCGTGGTCGAGGCGCGTGGGCGAACGATCGCCGTGTGGGTGAACGGAACCCTCGTCAACCGCGGCACGAACGCTACCGCTGATCGCGGACAGATCGCCATCCAGTCGGAAGGTTCGGCCGTCGAGATTCGCAAAGTACAGCTTACGCCCCTTCGCCCCCGCTGACATCACGGGCGAAGGGCCGCCGAAGAACGTCGCCCGCTACAACCCGAGGTGCCGCAGGACTTCGGGGGGTGGCCCCACGAATTTCGCCAGCGGAACATTGCCGATGTACTGCAGATCTTTCATCCCGGCATCAGTGGTGTAGAAGCCACTGGCGGTGAGATCACGGATCTGATCGAAGAACCGTGCCGCCGCCTGAAACTCAGGCTTCGCCTTCGGCAGAAAGCAGATGTCGTCGCAGATCTGCGTTCGCTGCGCCAGCGTCAGCGCGACGAATCGCTGCGTGAAACGCCGCTGACTTTCCACATCGAGCCAGACCAGGCCACCGCGGACGCGTACCAATGCCCGTTCGGCCCAGTCGTACGGCGCGCTGACGTACTCGTTGATGTAGCGATGTGCGCCAACGGCAGAGGCACTCGGGCTCTTGTCGTCGGCCGGAATGATCATGTCGCAGAGCGCGGCCAGCGTCATCATCTCTACCGCCGAGAGCAGGCGCGGCCAGTTCGCCGTCGGCGTGATCAGGTCAGGGTCCGTGGCCGTACCGCGGGGGCCAGCTTTCGGCGGCGCTGGTGCGTTGGGCAGGGCACGCCGCCCGAGTGCACCGGGTGCGCGCTGCTGTGCCTCGGCGGCCAAGGGCGCGAGGCCTTCGACAAGCGTTGCGCCTGCCGCAGCGGTGGCGATGACCTTCAACGCCTCGCGGCGATCCATCGGCGGCGTCGGGAGGTCGTGTGTCGTATCGCGTGTTTCGTCGCGCGCATCATCCAGCATCAGATGTTCCCCCGCTGCATTTCGGCCATGATGTGATCACAGGTGCGCCATGCCAGCGCAAGGATCGACAGCGTCGGATTCTTGTCGGCGTTCGAGACAAAGACCGAACCGTCGGCGACGAACAGATTCTTCACGTCCCACGACTGGCCATACTGGTTCAGCACCGAGGTCTTCGCGTCGGTGCCCATGCGACAGGTGCCGACTTCGTGGATGATCTCCCCGCCGTTGGCAATGGCCTTTGCGCCATCGGTCTGTACCGTGCCCTGAACCTTGCCGCCCATCGCAGTGATCATCTCGGCAAACGTCTTGACCATGTGGGCGGCCTGCTTCGTTTCATGCTCCGACCACTTCCAGTGGAAGCGCAGCACCGGAATGCCCCACTGGTCCACCACGTTCGGGTCGATCTCGCAGTAGGAGTCTTCATTCGGGATCATCTCGCCGCGACCCGAGAAGTACATGAAGCTGCCGTAGTAGCGGCGTGCCTCTTCCTTGAAGCGCCGGCCGTACGCGCCGTTGGTGTAGCTCTCGAGGCCACCGAAGATGCCGGGGCCCGGCATGTCGCGCCCGCCCCCGAACTCGATGTGATAGCCGCGTGCAAACCCCAGTTTGCCCGCCAGCTGATTCTTGTACTCCCACCACGGCACGTACATGTGCATGCCGCTGGCACCGTCCTGATTGTGCGGCGGCAGGTTCTCGAGTGCCGGGATCTGTCCGCCGATGCCGGCGCCGACGGTGTCCATCAGGTACTTGCCTACCAGACCGCTGCTGTTGCCGACACCATCCGGAAAGAGCGCGCTCTTCGAGTTCAGCATGATGCGCGCGCTTTCGCACGCACTCGCAGCGAGGACCACGATGCGGGCCTTCACCTGGCGGTCGGTGCGCGTCGTCTTGTCGATGTAGCGCACACCGGTCGCCTTGCCGCTCGCATCGAGGATCAGCTCACGCACCATCGCGTCCGGCACGATATCGACGTTGCCGGTCATCATCGCCGGTGGGAGCAGCACGGTGGTCGACTGGAAATTCGCCTTCACCGAACATCCCCAGCCACAGGGTGTTGCCCACAGGCAGGCGGCACGCTGGCGCATCGACTGGGCAAGGACCTTCTGTGCCAGCGGGTTGTTCGGATGGATCTTCCTGGGCAGCACATCGGCATCCTGCCGCTGTGTCATGATGGCGAGATGCGCCGGAATGACCGGGATGCCGAGCGGCGCCGCATGTTTCTTCGTCAGCAACTCGGGAGCGCGCGGTGCCGGCGCTGGCTGCAGCACGCCTGCCGGAGACCCGGGGGTATTCTCGAGATTGTCGTCACCGCCGTACACGCCGATCAGCATCTCGGTACGATCGTAGTACGGGGCCAGCTCGTCATACGTCATCGGCCAGTCGGCGCCAAGCCCGTCGCGCGTTTTCGGCTTGAAATCATACTCGCCCATGCGCAGCGAAATCCGGCCCCAATGGTTCGTGCGGCCACCCAGCATGCGCGCTCGCCACCACTTGAAGTCCGTTCCGGGGGCATTGGTGTACGGTTCTCCGGGAACGTCCCAGCCGCCGTCCACCGTGGCGTCGTAGAAGCCGAAGGGCTTGTGCTTCGTTCCGGCGCCGAGCAGTGGAGCCTGACGAGGCAGCTTGAACATCGGTGTCTCTCGCACCGGGTCATAGCTGCGGCCCGCCTCCAGTACACACACCTTGAGGCCGGCGACCGCCAACTGGTACGCTGCCATGCCACCGCCGGCGCCTGATCCGACGACGATCACATCGTATTCCGTCTGCGACTTGGGACTGGCCTGAACCACGTCGTGCGCTCCTGTCGAAATGTCCGCCGGGGAACATAGCGTGAACGCAGCGCCGTGACCTGTGTGGCGTCCGTGCGTCGAAAGACTGGGATGGAGAGCGGCCGCACCGTGGTGGTCGGCCCGCCGTCGCCCCGGAGCCACCGCTGCGGGTCACTGGTCACGACAGCTTGGCACGATGAGAACGCCCCTGGCGAACGCCGCCATCACTCACTCCCGGTCACAGGGCCCCCGACTCGAGCGACTGCGCGAGGTGTCGGATCGCGCAGAAATCGCCGGTCGTGTCGCCTCGACGCTCGAGTTCTGTTGCGCGGATAGCGAGCACGATCTGGCCGTGGCGCAGGAGCAGCTCGAAGCGGAATCGCTCGCATGGATCGTCCTCTGCGATCGTGGCTGGCCTGCCGACGTGCGACCGGCGCCTGAGTCACTTTCGGCGGCACGCGAATGGATGGCCGCGTGGAGCGAGCTGGTGAAAATGCCGGTGTTATCTGCAGGGTTGGCTGATGCCGGTCGGCACCGCGACATTCGCCTCACACTCTTCCTGTGTGAGTTGACGCTGGGGCCAGCCCTTCCGGCGGCGCTGTGGAACGTCGTTGGTCCCCTCAATCCCACGGGCCAGGCGACCCTCGCGTGTGTACTGCAGGCGCTGGCCGCATGGTTCGAAGCGAATGCGAAAGCACTGGCTGCGGCAGAACGGACGGTGCATCTGCGCGAACGCTTCGATCGCGTGTCGCGTGAGCTCGCGACGCTGGGCCTTCAGGCACCCGCCAATCCACTCGACATCCGAATGTGGCGAAACGTGGCAACAGCGGCGCGGTTGATCGCGGCTGAGTGACCCCTGTGCCACGTCGTGCGATACGGTGAGCGTATCGCACGCAGCGCAATCAGCATCTCTCCGGTCGATGCCGCGGCGATCATGACGGCAGCCAGTCTCCTCATGGCGCGCATCGCGCTAGGGCGCGGCGCCGTCAGCGTCGGCCGACACGCGACCCAGTCCACATTCTGATACGCGGCTCGCGCAACTGCCCGCATCTGCTGCTCGAACTTGTCCAGTCTCGACTCCACGACCGAGAGCGTACGTTCGTCGTACAGCAGTCGCACCGGCGGTGTCGAATACCGGCGGCAAACACGCCGCGCTGAGCCGGTTTCCCAGAGTTCTGGGTGTTGAAGGGAGAAGAGTAGGAATTCTCCACTGCAACCGTTCTGGAGTGCGTGCGTGCCACTGTCATCGACGATCCCACGCGTTGCCGCTGCCATCCTGAGTGTCACTTGTGTACACGTCGCTACGGCCCAGTCAGCGCTGCCTGCTGATACGGCGGTGGTCGGGACAGGCGCAGTGGTGTTACGCACGAGTGCTGGTATCGCGCTTGCGGCCGCAGTGGCGCAGGTCAGCAACTCACCGGCGGCCTGGCCGCGTACCGCGGAGGGCGCTGCCCGCCGGCTGGCGGATCAGGCTGGATTCGTGACACTGCGAGCGGTATCGCACCGTGGACTGAGCCGCGCAATCCAATGGACCTCGAGCACTGCGCCCTGCCCAACCGGGCTCGCTGGTCGCAGCTGGTGCGCGGTCACTCAGACGCTGGTCGCACATGATCGTGACGGTGCACCGCGACCCGATGTCGCTCGCGTCGGCAGTCTCGCCATTGCGTCGTTTGCATCGTTGCTCTGGCGCCCCGAGCGCGCATCTCGCGGCGATGCCAGTGTGTTCGTGCTCTCGAGGGTCGGAAGCGGGCTGCTCTTCGCAGCGCTGCGCCGTGGCCTCGGCGGGCGAGGCCAGACGGTGCCGGAGTAAGCCTCCGCTCTAGGTGCAGCACATCGTCGTTTTCGGATCCACCCACCGCAGTATTCCACCCTTACCATGAGACAACCATGAACACTCGCGCTGTCGCACAAACGTGCCTTGCGATTCTTTCTCTCGCGGCATGCAGTACGGATCGGCCGACCGAGATTGCCCCCAGCGAGCTTCCGCAGCTGACGTTCGGCCGCTTTCCAGCCCCTCGTCGCGCACCACGTTTCGTCGCCACGGCGACGAATGCCGTCGCCGGCAACGCCATCCTGTTCATGGCCCGCAATTCGGACGGCTCCCTTGGCGAGCCACGTGCGTTCCCTACCGGTGGTACCGGTTCCGGCGGCGGCCTTGGCAATCAGTCTGGCATCGCGCTGGATGCGTACGCCATGCACCTGTACGCCGTGAATGCCGGCAGCAACACAATCTCGGTGTTCAGTGTGGAGAGTTCCGGACTGGTGCTTCAGCAGACGATTTCGTCCGGTGGCACCCAGCCAATCAGTCTCGCCATCAGCGACGAACTGCTGTATGTCCTGAACGATGGCGGGGTCGCCAATATCTCTGGTTTCCGCATTCGTCGGAATGGCACCCTTGGCGCCATCGAGAATTCGACACGCCCGCTCACCATCGCGGTACCGGATGCTGCGCAAATCGGCTTCAATCGGAGCGAACGGCGCCTGATTGTTACTGAGAAGGCCACTAATAACATCGTGACGTTTCGGCTGGATCGCGAGGATCGTCCGGAAGCGTCGATCGTCACGGCGTCCAGCGGTGCGACACCATTCGGATTCTACGTCAGTGAGCGCCGCGGCAACCTGATCGTCTCCGAGGCGTTCGGTGGTGCAGCTGACGCATCCGCGGTATCGTCGTACGAGCTCCGTCGCGGAATCCCACGGGCGATCACGGCATCGGCACCTACGACCGAAAGCGCTGCATGTTGGATCGCGTTGTCCGGCGACGAGAAGTTCGTCTATACATCGAATACCGCAAGCAACACCATCTCGGGCTTTGCGCTGGATCGTGATGGGTCGCTCGAGCTGCTGAACGCGGACGGTGTCACCGCTACGACCGGCGCCGGACCGATCGACCTCGCCACGCGCGATGGACTGGACTTCCTCTACAGCCTTGACCGTGTCGGTGGCCAGATCAGCATCTTCTACATCACCAACACAGGTTCGCTGAGGCCACTCGGCGTCGCTGGTGGCATGCCGACGAGCGCGAACGGTTTGGTGGTATTCTGAAAGTGCAGGGCGATATCGCGAGGATCACGGTCACGATGCCTTGGTGGCTCGGGTCATCTACACGCGGCGTCGCTCGGCAGTCCGGTGGAACGCTCTCGACCGCCAATCGGGGGGGTAGATCAACTCGGGTATGACGACGCTGTTGCACGCGACTCACAGCGTCTCATACGCTCTGTGCAGCGGAGCAGGTCGAGCCCGAACGATCGTCACCGGCCGGGCGACGCCTGCGTAGCTGATGCAGGCACTCCACGTCTGGCTGGTGGCCACCGAGCGGTGCACTGCGGCATCGATAGACAAGCAACGTTTCGGAGCCAGGTTGTTGTCCTGCGCCCCAACAGTGCGGATGCTTGGCCTCGACGCGCCGGAGGCGCTTCTCGATCTTGGCGCCTGGGCGCGAGTCGCGACGGGGGCACGGGCGATCTCTCTTCCCTGGTGCCTGAGCCACACCGTGTAGCAGCGCCCGACGGCCTTCCGTCCGGCCAGTATCACTGCGCTGCCGGCCCCGGTATGCTGCATCATGCCGCCCCGCCAACCAACCGTCGTTGCCGAGCCGCCGCTTCGCGGCTCAACCCCTCCCACCCGCACGTTTCGGGAACGGCTGGGCGCGATCCGGAACATCCCGCCGTTCCTGGCACTGATCTGGGCGACCAGCAAGACACTGACGACGTGGACGGTGCTGCTGCGCCTCGTCCGTGCGGTCCTGCCAGTGATGACGCTGTATGTGGGCAAGCTGATCATCGACGAGGTCATGGCACGCGCGTCGGTCGGGGGGGCTGCCGTGAGCATCGTCGAGTGGGTGCGCGGCGTGGCATCGCACCGGCTGCTCTGGCTGCTGGCAGCCGAACTGGCGCTTGCCGTCGGCTCCGACGTCCTTGGCCGCCTGGTCTCGCTGTTCGACTCTCTGCTGGCCGAACAGTTCTCGAATAGCACCAGTATTCGGTTGATGGAGCACGCCGCGACACTCGACCTCGAGGACTTCGAGGATAGCGAACAGCAGGACAAGCTCGAGCGGGCGCGCCGGCAGGCCTCGGGTCGCATGTCACTGATGAATCAGCTGTTCGGGCAGGTGCAGGACATGATCACCATCGTCACCTTCGGCATCGGCATGGTGGCGTATGCGCCGTGGCTCATTCTGCTGCTGTTCGTGGCGCTGATTCCGGCGTTCCTTGGCGAGGCGTACTTCAACGAGCGCAGCTACTCGCTGGCGTACTCGCGTACTGCCGATCGCCGCGAACTGGACTACATCCGTCAGACCGGCGCCAGTGTGGAGACGGCGAAGGAAGTGAAGATCTTCGGCCTCAACGGCTTTCTGATCGAGCGATACCGGAAGCTTGCCGCCGACTTCTACCTGGCCAACCGACGGCTGGCGATTCGGCGTGCCGGATGGGGTGGAGCGCTGACGGCACTTGGCACGATCGGGTACTACGTCGCCTACGCGCTGATCGTCTTCCGAACGCTGACGGGGCAGTTCTCGATCGGGGATCTGACGTTTCTGGCGGGGTCGTTCCGTCGGCTGCGCACACTGCTGGAAGGATTGCTGATTGGCTTTACACAGACGGCCAGTCAGGCCCTGTATCTGGACGATCTCTTCTCCTTCTTCGAGGTCCAGCCTGAAATCCAGTCGCCGCCGAATCCAAGGCCGTTTCCCGCGGCACTGCAACAGGGAATCGAGTTCGAAGGTGTCGGCTTTCGATATCCGGGCGCCGATCGCTGGGCCGTCAGGAATCTGAGCTTCACGTTGCGCGCGGGTGAGGTCCTGGCGCTCGTCGGAGAAAACGGTGCGGGCAAGACGACGATCGTGAAGCTGTTGGCTCGGCTTTACGATCCCGATGAGGGTCGCATCCTGATTGATGGGCACGACATGCGCGAGTATGCTCTCGACGAGCTGCGCGCAAACGTCGGCGTGATTTTTCAGGACTTCGTGCGCTACAACATGACCGCCGCTGACAACATTGCGGTCGGGCGCATCGACGCCCGGAATGATCAGGCGCGCATCGCCGCCGCCGCTGACCGCAGTCTGGCGAGCGATGTCATCACGAAGCTGCCGAAAGGGTACGATCAGCCGCTCGGCAAGCGGTTTCGCAAGGGTGTCGAGCTGTCGGGTGGCGAGTGGCAGAAAGTCGCGATTGCTCGGGCATACATGCGTGATGCGCAGCTGCTGATTCTCGATGAGCCGACCGCCGCACTCGATGCACGTGCGGAGTACGAAGTGTTCGAACGCTTCAAGGAGCTGAGCGACGGGAAGACTGGCGTGCTGATCTCGCATCGCTTCTCGAGTGTGCGGATGGCGGACCGGATCCTGGTGCTCGAGGACGGACGCGTGGAGGCGTCGGGGACGCATGCGGAGCTATTGGCCGCGCGGGGGCGCTATGCGGAGCTGTTCGAGCTCCAGGCAGCCGGCTATCGGTAGCCGGGCGAAACCGCCCCAATCCTTCTGTCGGCTCCTTGAGTGGCTCCCGAAGGGCCAGCCCTGGGTCGAGGCAGTGCCAGGCTGATGGCCCTGTACGCCCCCTCCGCGCGAATCTGGCTCACGGCCGCCGGTGAAGCGCCAACCGAGTGGCTGTCTGGTCCCGCTGATTGCGCGTCGGGGAGGCACGAGCCGGCGTCTGACCATGGTCACCGCCTCTGTGCGTTCCCGGCCATGAAACGATTCTCGAGTCCGTCGCGCTTAAGGCACCCAAATCCGATGATCACGGTTAAGCTTGATGAGAGGATCTCAACCTCCAAGCTCATCCGCGCTGCCCGGCGCGGTTGGCCGTGCTCCCCGTCGATGCTCGTCTCCCGGACCCCGGTTTCCGAATGCCGAATCCTGACGAACGCCAGAGTGACTCGCTGCACGACGCGTCGGCGGCGGTGTTTCTGCAACTCGGTGGTGAGCTGTCGGCCGTCGATCTCTGGACACGCGTCGACTTCAGCTGGATGGACAGCGATGCCGCGCAGTTGCGAGACGCCGTCGGCTACCGTGGAATGACAATGGCGTACCGTGTTGCCGGTCTCACTCTCGGCGACGCCGATGCTGCACCGTCGTGCCCCCCGTTCATGATCGAGATCTGGTCGGATCGTATCACCGCTCAGGTGTACTGGCATCGCGGTGACGCGAGTCTCTCGCGGATCGGCGACGCCGATGCAGCTGTCCTGCACCATTGGGCGGCCGGCAGCCTTACCAAGAATCTGCGTATCGTCCGGTTCGGTGATGGCGATCCTGGACTCGAAGCGGAACTGTATCTCGGTGATGCCGTGTCAGCCGACGCTGTCCGCGAGTTCGTCAGCGCGTTCTCGTGGGACGTTGCCGCACTCCATGCGTTCGAAATGGATGCAACACTGCTGACGACCGAAGAGTGGGTGCGCCGCGCGGCGCTCTCCATCTCGCGCTCGACGCCCCGCATTCCGCTGCGTGATCATCCCACCCACGATTGGCCCGCGGTCGAGAGCCCGCGAGGTGTGTTCTGCAGCCTGCAGCCGAGCGGTGGCCTCTGCGAAAGCGACAACGTGCTGTACGCCGTCAGTTGCGAAACCGCCGCGTTGATTCCGATCACCACGCTACCTGGACACCGGAGTGAGTGGGATTACTCTCGGTTGACGGATGTCTGGCTCGCCAACGACGGTGTCACCTGTTTTGCGCGGTCGCTGCTGCTGCAGGGCTTCGTGTCAGGTGCAGACGGCAGTTGGCGGCCCGTGAAATCGGATGCCATCACTGCGGTCACCCCATGGGGCGAACGCGGCTTCCTGATCGGACTGCACGATGGGCGAGTGGTTCCGTTCGACATGGCGACCTCACTCGGTGCGCGTCGTCGCCTGGCCTCGGTCACCGGTCGATTCTCGCATCTGGTCGCAACGGGTCGACGCGCGATCGGACTGGTCGGCACTACGCTCTTCGGCGCGACGCTGACTGATGACGGCCCCGGCAGGTTGCGCGTGACAGACCAGTGGACGACAGAACTCATCGGCGAGATGTCGTTCGATGTTGTCAGCGGGCTGGATGTCGATGAGTGGTCACGTGTGCCCGTGCTTGCCGTGCTGGGGGATGATGGCATTGTCGTCGTCGACGCGCAGACGGGCCGCATCAGGTCGCATCATTCGGTTGAACTGGCTCGACAAGTGCGATGGATTGGACCGGGCTGGTTGCTCGTGCTCGACGCAATCGAGCACAAGGGGGAGACGCAAACGCGGCTTCGGGTCCTCGATGTGGTCAGCGGGCGATGGACGGAGCCCGTGACGACGCCTGAGGTCTCCAGGATTGCGGTGCGTGGAGCGGAGATCTACGTCGGCTACGCAAATCAGAGTATCGCGATCTGGTCTCGGGCAGATGTCTGTCGTGGCATCGGTGCGTGGGCGTTCCGATCGCCGGTTCCGGAAGAACGGGGATCCGAGAAGAGCGCCCAACCGACTGAGGACGCACCGGCGATCGACCCACTCACCGCGAGCTGACTGAACGCGGGCCGTCAGCGCTTTGCAGCGGCTTTCTTGGTCGGCAGCGGTGTGGCGGTGGGCGCAGGCAAATCGAGTGGCTCACGTCGCCCGCGGAACTTTGCGGACGATGGACTGGCGACACTCGCCACCGGTCGGGCCGCCGGTTTTACCTTGGGCGACCGGAGAAAGTGCACGGCGAGCGAATCGTGCTGCACCAGTGTCTCTGGGTTCCGCGATGGCGCATCCGCAACGGTTCGCGGTGCGACCTGCGCCGTCGCGCGGCCAGGGAGACCGAGGAACAGCATGAGCAGTGCGCCGGCTGGGACAAGGCGCACGAGGTGATTTCGGGTCATGGGCTTCTCAGCAGAAAGTTCGCGCATGTCAGCGGCCTGGAGACTGGGTCCAGCGAGCAGCCCCGCTGATCGAGTCGACCATTCGCGCCAGCGTGTCGAGCAGCATCGGGTGATTGCGACAGCCCTCGTCGAACGTCACGCGGTGCTCGCCGGATACGCTGCGCAATGCCAGGGTATGCGTCGGAAGGTCGGCGACGTAGGCGCCGCAGGCCGGCGCGTCGTACTCGATGGTCGATGGGATTCGTGCGAACTGCCGTCTCGCGAATGCATCCCGCAATACGGCGACGGCAGCGGGCGAAACGCGGGCCGAGTCGCGCCCGACTGGCCGCACCGCTCGAAGCCCGGTGAATCGCACCAGGCCATCACTCGTGAGCGACACGATGTACGACGGGCAACTGCCGCGGCACGATCCACGTTCGAGACTGACGCTCTCCAGTGAATCAGCGCCCGTGCCGATGGTCGTATCGGCAGGCTGACTCTGCGCACGCGGTGACGCGCAACTGGCCGCGCTGAGCGCGAGGGAGAACGCGCGGAGCCGCCATCGCGCGCGCATCACGGCGCCTCGCTCAGCTTGAGCGCCCGCGCCGTACTGGCGACCCCGTCGCTGAGTAACGCCTCGAGGTCGGCCAGTGAGGTCGCATCGATGCGCATGCCACCGCGTCGCCCAATGCCAAGCACCCGACCCGATCGACGGTCGCGCACCACCAGGGAAGGGTATCGCGAGGTGTTCCAGCCGATGTCGAATCGGCCTGCGCCTGCCGCTCTGACGGTGAGTTGCGGGTCCGCATCGACACGCAGACTCACACCGCCAGGGAGGCCGCTGTACGTGCCGGCCCGTGTGCGCAGCGTCGGCCGGCTGGCGACAGCATCATCGCGGACCGTGATACTGGCGACGGCACCCGTGACCGTTGCGTCGTACGGCACGGCGACTGTGAAGATGCGCGCCGACGAATCGACGTCCGAAACGGCACTCCCGTCGAACCGATGCCGGAACAGGAGGCGGCCCTCGCTGGACCTGCCTTCCACCACGAAGCGACCCGACGTCCGTTGCGGTGTTGGAGTCATGGTGTGTGAGAAGACCGGGTCGACCTCGACCGCGCCGCCGAGCGACGATCCGGTGATGAGCAGGACTGGTGCTGCCCCGCTAATCGACGCAGAGATCGGAATCACGCCGCTGCGCACGTAGCCCAGGACGCCGAGGTAGGTGTACTCGCTCGCCCATGTGTTGCTGCAGTAGCCCATGATATCGAAGCGCGACGAGGGGAAGATCGCTCCGTTCGAGACATTGTATCCGTACGATCCGATGGTACCGTCGGCGCGCGGAAAGCTCTGGTCGACGTTGGCCGGTGCGCCGCAGTTTGGCGACGGGGCGTGGCGCCGGCCGAAGCTGTGCCCGAATTCGTGTGTCAATGTTTCGTTGGCGATGCCGTCAGGACCACTGATCCCCAGGCCGACGAAGCCACTCAGATTGGCAATGCCGATGATTCCGCTGGCGACCTGCTGATGCAGCACGCCGTAGTAGAACTCACGGCTGTTCTCGAGTGCACGCAGCGCTTCGATTTCACGCAGCATGCCAATCCAGGATGCACCGTCGGTGAGCGGTGGGGTGTCGGTGGTGTACTCGGGATGGACCGTGACGTTCACCCTCCCCAGCGGATACATCTCCTTGATCAAGCGGGTGAGCGCCGTTGAAGCCGGCCCGACATTGCCCGTCGTTTGATGCTTGATCGGCACCAGCTGGATGTTGATCGGGGGTACCGTGATCACACGCATCGGCTTGGACGCGCCGCTCAGCGGGAACGCATTGTCCCCTTCATTCGACTCGGCGATCACGTTGGCCGGATCGACATCCGCGATGAACGTGTGTCCGTCACGGATCAGTGCCGCTGGAATCGCAATGTCGGCGGAACAGCAGCCCTCATCCAGCGTGGTACCAATCACGGCGGGCCCGGCCAGTGTGCCAACCAGCGTCGCGCCGTTGAAGATGCGAAGGCGGACCGCTGCGGTCCCAAGCCCGCTTCGATTCCCGCGCACGAACACACGCGCAATCGTCGGTCGCTCCGCCACCAGCGGTATCCGGCCGTCCGGCATCTGCACCGACTGCGTCAGATACACCAGCGGCACATCGAGGTTGACGTCGGTGCCGGCGGTCACGGTGACGTCGGCGGTGCCGGTCTTCGACGGATCGGCCGCGGACGTTGCCGTGACGATCGCCGCGCCAGCCGTGATCGCGCGCACTTCACCCGTCGAAGAGACGACGGCGATGCCTGGAGCACTGCTCTTCCAGGCGACATCGGTGTTGGTGCTCCCGGTAATCGTCGCGCTCAGCTGTTGTGTCAGGCCAGGCGTCAGCGTGACGGCGGCTGGTGCGATGGCGACGGCCACGGGACCGGGTGCCGCGCCGGAGAGTGAGAACTGGAACAGCCCCAACTCACCCGACGTCGCGCTCGTGACCGTGATCACGTAGTTGCCAGGTTCAAACACCCGAAGGATCTGCGCGTTGAGCCCAGGCCCGCCATCGTCATCTTCGGCCAGCGTTGGCGCAGCGCCAGCTTGCTGGAGGATGAGGTACGGGTCGAACTGGGTGCTGGTGAGATCAATCCGGATGGCTCCTGCCGCTGCCACCGCGAACGCGTAGCGCCGCACATAGCTGCCGTCGGCCAGTCGGCAGCCGGTGCTCGTCAGTGTATCGGTAAAGCTCTGCCCGACGGTCACGGCGCGCGCGGCACCGCACGGATCGATGATTGATGAGAGGGAGAGTGAATACGGTCCGGTGTCACGTGGACCGGCGCTGTTCGCGTAGATGACGTAATTGCCGGGCGCGAGATTCGTGATCACGCGGGCATCGGTACCGCCGCCGCCATTATCATTGCGCCCTGATGAGACGCCAGCGTCGCTTTCGATGAAGAGATACGAGTCGACGGAATCACTGCGCATGGTGGCGGTCAGCACCGTGGCGCTGGCGACGGTCAGCGAGTACCGATCGGTATAACTGCTGTCGGCCAGCACGCAGGTGGCGGCGGTCAGGTTTCCGTTTACCGTCGACGGCGTGGTGATCGGCGTCGAGGTGAGGCAGGCGGCGTTGGCGCGCGTGACGCTGAGCGAATAGTCACCGACCTGATTCGCCTCGAACGTGTTGGCCACGATGACGTACCGGCCGGCAGGGAAGACCTGTTCGATGCGCGCATTGGTGTCGCCCGCGCCGTCGTCATTTTCGGCGACGATGAATCCGCTCACCGCGTCCTGCACGATGAGGTAGGCGTCCACACCACTGCTGTTCATCTGCACGCGGAGTGGCGTGGACTCCGTCAGCGTGAGTTCGAACTTGTCGGCGTACGTGTCGTCGGCGAGTTTGCAATCGGTGCTGATCAGGGCGCCGTTCACGGTCTGCGCCACGGTGATCGGCGTCGTCACATCACACCGGGCGGCGACCGGCACCAGTACGGCGAGCGAGGCGTTGCCGGTGATGCCGTCGGCGCTGGCGGTGATGGTCACGTTTCCGGCGGTCACGCCGGTGACCAGCCCCGTCGTGCTGATCGTGGCGATGGCGGGCTGCAGCGAGTTCCAGGTGATGGTGCGTCCGGTCAGCGTTGCGCCGATGGCATCCAGCGTATTCGCCGACAACTGCACCGTCTTCCCCACCTCGAGCGAACCCGAGGCGGGCGAGATCCGTACCGACGCGACGGTAGCGGGTCGCGGGGTGGGCTTGGGGTCGTCCGATCCTCCGCCGCAAGCTGTCAGCGCGGCGAGGAACGCCGCACCGGTGAGATGCCTCGCCAGGCGGCGAAGTGGCAGCGGAGCACGCGACTGCGTCTGACTGGGTGTGGACCGCGCGACCGTCATCACGGAGAGGGAGAGAGGGAAGCACCGGCGGCCACGGCGAGGTCTGTCGCGAAAGGCGCAGGGTCATACCAAACATGAGACCCGCACACGTTTGGGGTACCCCTACGTCCGTCTGCAAGGATGACGCCGCCAGCCCGCCGGATGTTCCCGGGCACTCCCCTCACCGCCCGAGTGACTCACCGCCGGTGACCGGCACGCTGCCGGATCGTCCGCCTCATCCTCGGCTCGCGGACGGGCATGCCTCGCCGCGGTTCACCGTGTTGGCGCGACCAGTTGCACGGGGTCGCCGAGTCGGATTACACCCGGGGTGATGATCCAGGCGTTCAGCGCCAGCTTGCCACCAAACCGCGCCCCGATGTCGCGCAGCACTGCCGGATCACGCGTGATGAGATCAGGGTCAACCGTCGTCATCGGGCACCGACCACGCAACGAGTGCAGGCCGATTACTGCCGCACCGATGTGGAGCTCCTTGCCCTCCCACTCCCGCTCGCCCATGCCGTCAACGCCGCCGATGAGGATGTTCGGTCGCAGCCGACGCACGTCGCGACCGAAGCTGGCCACGGCGCCGTCAGTGGCGACCAGCAGTGGCAGAATGTCGAACAGCCCGGCGTCACCATTTGATACCAGCTGCGCGTCCTCGCCGGCCGCTGCCTGCACGGCTGCCAGCGCTTCTGCGCTGCTCCAATGTGCTCCCTCGATTCTGGCATCTCCAGAGGCGTCGAGTGTGCCGCGGAGCCCAAGCAAGCGATACTGCCGGCGTGATGTCCGCAACCCTTCCGGACCGCGGACGTACACGATGCGGTCACCCGGAATTCCGTCCGGCGTCAGCGCCGCTTCGACGATGGCCTCCCCGGCCAGCGACTTCACCGGATAGCGCCACAACCCTGCAATTGTCAGTGCCATGGCGCGTCTCCGGCGCAGTGTGAGGCTCGCGAGCTTACGCCGCGACGGCGTCGATGGCGACCAACGGGAAATCCACCGTCGTTCCAGCGACGTTGTTGAGATAGTTCGTGAACACGTTGATGGCGACATGCGCCACGACTTCGACGAGTTCCCCCTCCGACAGGCCTGCCGCGCGAGCGGCGACCAGGGCGCTGTCGGCCACCTGTCCGCGCGTTTCAACGATGGCGAGTGCGAGGGTGATGGCAGCGGCGGTCTTCGGATCGCTGGCGCGACCGGAGCGGGCGGCGTCGAGCTCGCTCGCGGTCACGCCATGCATCGTCCCGAGCGCCGTGTGGGCCGAGAGGCAGTACTCGCAGTGGTTCTCCTGCGCGATGGCGATGGCGATCTGTTCACCGGCCTTGCCGCCGAGCTGACTCTTGCCGAAGGCACCGAAGAACGCATTGAGCGCCGTCAGTGCGGCCGGCGACTGGGCCGCGGTCGTGAACATGTTCGGGGTGCTGCCGAGCAGCTTGCGCGTGCCCTCGAGCTGGGCGGCGACGGCGCCGGTGGCAGAGGTCGGATCGATGGGCTGAATGCGGGGCATGGTCGGGCTCCTGGAAAGGCAGGTGATTGAATGTACCGAACGATCGGTCCATCGAATATCCGCGACCCCGAAATTCGTTCCCAGCCCCCATTACCCACTGTTCCGCAGGCCCGCCGCCACGCCGTTCAGCGTCAGCTGGATGATGCGCACCAGACGGTCATCATCGTCCCCGCGACGCAATTGTCTGAGCAGGCGCACCTGCAGCGAATGCAGCGGGTCGAGATACGGGAAGCGATTTCTGATGCTGCGCGCCAACGATGGATTATCGCCGAGGAGGGGAGCACCGGTAATGCGCTGCACCCAGGTCACGGTGCGTTCGTGCTCCGCCGTGATCCGCGCAAACGCCGTCGCAGCGAAGGCTTCGTCAGGCGCCAGCGTCAGGTATCGTGCGGCGATGTCGAGGTCACTCTTGGCCAGCACCATGCCCATGTTCGACATCACGGTGCGGAAGAATGGCCACTCGCGATACATGCGCTGCAACAGCGCGGTCCGCGCTGGATCGCTCGCCCACGAGTCGAACGCACTGCCCGCCCCGTACCAGCCCGGCAGCAGAATCCGGCACTGGCTCCAGCTGAACACCCACGGAATGGCGCGCAGGTCTTCGATGCGATCACTGGCGGTGCGAGAGGCCGGTCGGCTGCCGATGTTCAGCGTGCTGATTTCCCGGATCGGCGTGATGGCACGAAAGAGTGACACGAAGCCGGGCGTCTCGTACACCAGATTGCGATAGGCGCGCAGCGATGCCACCGCCAACGCATCCATCGCTTCCGAAAATGCGGGATCCGGCGGTGCGGTCGCCCCGCCTTCCGCCGACGCGATGGCGGTGGCGGATACCAGTGCTTCGAGACTCCGCCTGGCTTGGTCGCGGTCTGCGTAGCGTGCGGCGATCACTTCCCCTTGTTCGGTCAGCCGCAACGCGCCATTCACCGCACCCGGCGGCTGCGCCAGCACCGCGTCGTAACTCGGCCCGCCACCGCGTCCCACCGTGCCTCCGCGCCCGTGAAAGAAGCGCAGGTGAACGCCCGCCTCTTCCGCGACGGCAACCAGTTCCGCCTGCGCGCGATAGATGGCCCAGTTGGCGGTGAGATATCCACCGTCCTTGTTACTGTCCGAGTACCCAAGCATCACTTCCTGTTCGTCGCCGCGCGCGGCGCGAATCCAGGACCGATACTCCGGGATGGCCAGCAGTGCGCGCAGTGTGCTGGCGGCGCCCTCCAGATCCTGAATCGTCTCGAAGAGCGGGACGATGTCGACCGCCAGTCGCGGCGTCTCGCCCGGACAGAACAACCCCGCCTCGCGCAGCAGGATCGTCACTTCGAGCAGGTCGCTCACCGACTGGCACTTCGAGATCACGTAGTGCCCCACCACGCGCTCGCCGAACCGAGTGATCGCGGTGGCTGCCTGGGCAACCACCGCCAGTTCGGTGCGCGCCAGTTCGCTGTATGCCACCTGCGCGCTGACCAACGGGCGCGGCGTGCGCAGTTCGCGCAGCAGCACCACCGCCTGCTCGGCATCGGACAGTGTGGCGTAGTTGTCCACCACACCCGCGCACCGCAACAGTTCGTCGACCACGATCACATGCACATCGCTGTTCTGCCGCAGATCGAGCGTGCAGAGATGGAAGCCGAAAAGCTCCACCGCAGTGCGCAACGGTTCGACTCGCGCGTCGGCCAGCGTCCCGGCGCCGTGCGAGTGCAGTGAGGCTTCGACGACGGTCAGATCGCGAACGAGTTCGTCAGGGGTGAGGTATGGCGCGCGCACGCCGTGCGGCGCGACGCCCGGTACCGACCCGAGCGACTGCTGCGCCGTGGCGGCGAGGCGCGCATGCATGCCGCGCAATGCGCGACGGTACGGCTCATCCGCCCGAAATGGTGACTCGTCGCCCGATGCATCGGCCAGCGCCAGCAGGTCAGCGGTTGGCGTAACCAGGCGCTCTGACATGGACAGCTCGAGTGCGAGGTGGTGCAGGCCGTGCAGGTGATGCGTGAAGGCGGTCAGCGCCTGATGTTCGACGGCCGTGTTGAGCACGTCGGCGGTGACGAAGGGATTGCCGTCACGATCGCCGCCGATCCACGAGCCCATGCGCACCACCGGAGGGACGCGCGGTGACGTACCCGGTGCCAGCCGATCGACCTCGGTCTGCACGGCGATCTGCAGTGCGGGGAGTTCGTGAAAGAGCGTCAGCTCGTAGTAGCGCAGCGCCTCCACGATCTCGTCGCGTGCCCGCAACTTGGCGAGCCGAAGCAGCGACGTCTGCCACAGCGTCAGCACCTGCAACCGCAGCGAAGCTTCCCACTCGGCCAACTCGATGGTATCGAGACGCATCCGATCCCGATCCACGAGCAGTTCGGCGATCCGCCGCTGCGTATCGAGGATCGTCTTGCGCCGCACTTCGGTCGGATGCGCAGTCAGCACGGGGCTGACCTGCACGCGCGAGAGCGTGGCTACGATCTGCTCCGCGCTCAACCCGTCGGCGCGCAGGACCCCGACCGTGTGCTCCAGCGTGCCTGCCCGGGCCGGCGACCCTGACGTGCGATGGTGACGCTGCCGCCGCGCGTGGTGCACGTCTTCGGCAATGTTCGCCAGCAGCGAGAACCAGCTGAACGCGCGGATCAGGGTGATCGCCATGTCATGATCGACATCGACCAGCAGCGCGTCGATCGCCGCCGTGGCCGCGGCGCCCTGCTTTCGCCCTTCGACTGCCTGATGGCGCAGCGCTTCGACGCGTGCGAAGACGTCCGGTCCGGCCTGTTCGGCAATCAGGTCGCCGAGGAGGCGCCCCAGCAGCCGGATGTCGTGGTGGAGCGCCTCGTCGGGGTGTGCAGTCACGTCTGGTCGGCGGGAGTGTCAGGGTTCACGCAACGGCGTGAACGATACTCACTCCCGCCGACGTCTACGGCGACACCGTGCTAGCGCCGCGCCAGCGGTGACACGGTCAGGCGCTCGACGTGCACGTTGAGCGCATGGTTGATCCGGAGGCCGACGATGCCATCGGCAGGCATCTCGCTGCGCGGCGCGTCCAGCACCTGTGTCGGACCAACCCACAGCGAAACCCGGTCGCCCTTGGCTTCGACGACCAGCTGATACTTCACGCTGGTTCCGGCGGGCCCGGCCTTGAAGACGGGAATCGCCGCGTTCGCCGTCCAGTCGCGGACCGTACGAGCCGCGGCACCGTTGCGCGCCTTCAGGATCGCCTTGCCGTCCCGGCGAAGCAGCGCATACCCGTAGGTGGGGGCCGCAGAGTTCAGGTCTCGTCCGCCGAAAAACACGCCGAAGCCTTCGGCCCGCGCGCCCGGGTCAAAGAGGTGAATGGTCGCTTCGAGTCGCCAGTCGCCAGTACCACGCATGGTGCTGTCGAACAGGATGGCGGCGGGGCCGGTGGTGACGTGGAATCCGGGCTTCATGGCTTCGGTCTTCACCTCCGAGGCGCTGCCCCCGCCGTCGACACGGGTGGTCCATCCGGCCGGCGGTGCGGGGGACTGAGCCATGGTCTGTGCGGCAGCGATGAGCATGGCGCCGGAGACGCACACGGCACGAAGGACGCGATCAGGAATTTTCGAGGAAGTGTGCATGCCGGAACCTCCGCTGTCGCGCTCCGAAGCGCAATTCCCGGTCATCGGCCTCTGACACTCACGCACCGCGCCCTCCGATCCGCGCCACTCGGAACCCGGCGGTGTGGCGGCGCCCTGCGGCGAGCGCCCGCGCGCTGATGTCAGCGCGCGGGCGCTGGTGTGTCGTACCGCATGCCAAGGTTACGCGAGTCGCCTCCACGTATGTCGACTCTGATGAGTGCGCGGATGTTCGACGAATTGGAGAAGACCGCCATTTCGCGGATCTGGAATTCAGCCTCGACGGTGGAGTCTGGCGCCAGGACGATGACCGGGCGCCTGAGACCGCCGGACTCGACCAACACGGACACCGGCACAGCTCCAATGTTCTTCACCGTCGCTCTGAAGCGGCCGGCTTGGGCACCTCCGAGCAGGAACGCCTGCCCGGCATCAATCGATGTTTTGCTGTGGAGACCGCTCCACGAAGCGCAGCCGGACGTCAATGCGAGCACCGCGAGCAGGCTGATGATCCGGCGGCAGTTCGTCATGGGTTGCAGTTCGTCGTGAGAAGGCTTCAGGTCCGTCTATCATCAATGTGTTCGAAGGGGACAACGCCGCAGATGCAGTATCGGGAGTTTCGTTTTGCCGGCGCGTACGCGACGCGGACTCGCTCGTTGGTACCGTCGCCGTTGCCCCGAATACTGCTTGACGCAAGGGCGCAAGGATCGCAAAGGCGCAATCAAGACACCTGTTCGGAATGGTGATCATCGCAGGTTGTTGACGACGCGGTGGATACCAGTTTTTAGAAGCGGCTCGCCAAAGTTGATGACGAGCCCTAGTCGCAGTCTACGCAGTCGGAGGTAGGTCAGCGTTTGCGCCTCGTACCGTTTCGAGTAGACGGGGATCGCCTTGCATTCGACGATCACGAGATTCTCAACAATCAGATCCAAACGTAGTGGCTGCGACAGCACAATCCCCTTGTAGATGATCGGCACCTGTACTTGTCGATCTACTCGATAGCCCCGCAGGCTGAGCTCCTGTACGAGTGCTTCCTCGTAGACAGATTCGAGCAGCCCTGGGCCACCGAGAACACGGTGTACTTCGATGGCGGCGATGATGATGACTCGGCTGACCTCATTTTCAGTCACTAGTGTGTTCCTTCAAGAGTCAATGATGCCTCTGGAGCCTTGCTCCTCGGCGCGACCGTTTTGCGCCTTTGCGAACTTTGCGCCTTTGCGTCGGTCAGTTGCACGTACTGGTCGACACACCAACTTGGCCTCACTGCCTCATACGATTGGCGCGTACCAGCGCACACTGAACCATTTCTGCACGAGCGGACGACTTGCGTCACCGAGTCCTAGCCGCGAGGATGACAGGAAGCGATTGCGCTCCCTCAAATCCCACGCGCCATGGACAAGTCGAAACTCCCCAGCCGCCACGCCACGGTCGGCCCCGAGCGGGCGCCGCACCGGGCGTTTTACTACGCCATGGGCCTGACGGCGGAAGAGATTCAGCAGCCGATCGTCGGGGTCGTGTCGAGCTGGAACGAGGCGGCGCCGTGCAACATCGCGCTCAAGCGACAGGCCGGCGCAGCCAAGCGTGGTGTGTCGGCGGCGGGCGGTACGCCGCGCGAGTTTACGACGATCACCGTCACCGACGGCATCGCGATGGGGCACGCCGGAATGAAAGCATCGCTGGTGAGTCGTGAGACGATCGCGGACTCGGTCGAGCTCACCGTGCGCGGTCACTGCTACGACGGATTGGTCGGAATTGCCGGCTGCGACAAGACGTTGCCCGGCCTGATGATGGCGATGCTGCGTCTCAACGTGCCCTCGGTGTTCCTCTATGGCGGTTCGATTCTCCCCGGTCGGTATCTCGATCGCGATGTCACGGTGCTCGATGTGTTTGAGGGTGTGGGCAAGCATGCAGCCGGAACGATGTCGTTGGAGGAGTTGACCGCACTGGAGAAGGTGGCCTGCCCAGGCGCGGGCTCCTGCGGCGGGCAGTACACCGCCAACAGCATGGCGTATGTGTCGGAGGCGATCGGCCTCGCGCTACCCGGTTCAGCCAGCCCACCGGCAGCGTGGGAATCGCGGGACAGCTACGCTGAAGCCGCCGGTGCCGCGGTGATGCGTCTGATGCAACATGGTCCGCGCCCGCGCGACGTCGTGACACGCAATGCACTCGAGAATGCCGCCGCGGTTGTCGCCGCAACTGGCGGATCCACCAACGCCGCATTGCATCTGCCCGCAATGGCGCATGAAGCCGGGATTTCATTTGATCTGTTTGATGTGGCGGCCGTCTTCGCACGCACGCCATTGATCGCCGACCTCAAGCCCGGCGGGAAGTATCTGGCGAAGGATGTGCATGACATCGGTGGTGCGTCGGTGGTGCTCAAGGCGCTGCTCGACGGTGGCTTTCTGCACGGCGACTGCATCACCGTCACGGGCCGGACGATTGCCGAAGACTTGGCGGGTGTTGTCGTGCCCGACCACCAGGACGTCGTGCGCCCTGTGAACAAGGCGATCTCGCCGACCGGGGGACTGGTCGGCATGCGCGGCAACCTCGCGCCCGACGGTGCGGTGGTGAAGGTGGCGGGCTTGCACACCCGCGTCTTCAGCGGTCCGGCGCTCGTGTTCGAGTCGGAAGAGGACGCCATGGCGGCCGTGATGGAGCGTCGCTACACCGCCGGCGACGTGATCGTGATTCGCTACGAAGGACCGCGTGGTGGACCGGGCATGCGCGAGATGTTGTCGACCACCTCGGCCATCTACGGGCAGGGCATGGGCGACAAAGTGGCGCTCATCACCGATGGACGGTTCAGCGGTGCCACGCGTGGACTGTGCATCGGCCACGTCGGTCCGGAGGCCGCAATCGGCGGTCCGATCGGCCTGCTGCGTAATGGCGACATCATCGACATCGACGCGGACGCGGGGACGTTGTCGGTGCGTCTCTCAGACGGCGAACTCGACCAGCGGAGGGCCGCGTGGGCACCACAGAGACATGACTACCAGTCCGGGGCCATCTGGCGCTATGCACAGACGGTCAGCCAGGCGCGGTATGGTGCCGTGGTTCAC
This sequence comes from Gemmatimonadales bacterium, assembly GCA_038215035.1. Taxonomy (GTDB): domain Bacteria; phylum Gemmatimonadota; class Gemmatimonadetes; order Gemmatimonadales; family Gemmatimonadaceae; genus JACMLX01. Next base: position 47,402 of record JBBQRH010000024.1, read on the forward strand.
CCCGGGGGGCTTGCGGAAACGCACTGCTATGCCGATGCTTGAAATCAGATCACGCCGTTCTCGTGGTGCGATCTGCAGTCGGTAGTGCTCGCGGACGCCCGCTCGGCCCTGCGACGATACGTCTCCACGCCCCGTTCATGCACGCTTCGCTGAAGCAGTCGCAACTCCTCCTTATTAGCCTCGCCGCGAGCCTTACGCTCGCGGTATTGCTTGTCGTACGCGTACTTCTTAGCGGACGGGAGCAGGGCTTGAGGATCGCGATGTAACTGCGAACCCGACGCCCCTCCCGAGTTCATCGGAGGGGCACCCTTGGGCAGGAACACACAAGGCTCCCTCCGCACGCGGAAGGGGGCCTTTTCGTATTTCCGAGCCCACCCAATGACGCACACCGCACGCAGCGCCCCCAAACGAACCACGGCACACGCCTCGACGACCGCGCGCGACGCCTCCCCGGCCACGCGTACCGGTGCGCAGGTGATGTGCGAGGCGCTGATTCGCGAGAACGTCTCGACGATGTTCGGGATTCCGGGCGGCTGCATCATGCCGTTCTATCACGCCATGTGGGAGTATCGCGCACGGTTGCGGCATGTGCTCTGCCGACACGAGCAGGGTGCCGGACACGCCGCCGAGGGCTATGCGCGCGCCACCGGGCAGGTGGGTGTGTGCATCGGCACCAGCGGACCAGGGGCAACGAATCTCGTGACGCCGATCGCCGATGCCTGGATGGATGGGACGCCGCTGGTGGCCATCACGGGTCAGGTGCCGAGTGCCTTGCTGGGCACCGATGCGTTCCAGGAAACGGACATCACCGGCATCACGGTCCCGATCACGAAACACAACTATCTCGTGACCGACGCCCGCGACCTGCCGCGGGTCTTTCGCGAGGCGTTCCACATCGCCCGCACGGGACGTCCGGGGCCGGTGCTGATCGACATCACGAAGGATGCCCAACTGGCGCGGATCGTTCCTGAATGGGACATCCCGATGGATCTGCCAGGTTACCTGCCGATGTCGACGCGTCAGGACGTGGACCAGCGCGCCATCCGCGCCGCGGCGGAGTTGCTGCGCTCCGCATCCCGGCCGGTGATCCTGGCCGGCAACGGAGTGATTCAGTCTGGTGCGACCCGTGAATTGCGCGCGCTGGCCGAGCAGGCGGGCATTCCGGTCATCACCACACTGCATGGTCTTGGCGCGATGCCGCATGATCATCCGCTGGCGCTCGGCATGCCGGGCATGCACGGATGGGTGCACGTGAACCGCGCCATTCAGGCCTGCGACGTGCTGCTCAACGTTGGCAGCCGCTTCGATGATCGCGTGACTGGCAAGGCGAGCACCTTCGCACCCCACGCCAAGATCATCCACATCGACATCGATCCGGCGGAGATCGGCAAGCTGGTGCGGACCGATGTCGCGATCGTCTCCGACTGCAAGCCGGCGTTGCGTTCCATCACGGTGGCGATGGCGCAGGGCAGCAGCGTGGCGCGACAGGCGTGGATGCATGAGATCATCGCGATGCGCGACGAGCATCTGCCCCGCCAGGGCTACACGCGCCGTGAGCGGACGGCGCCGTTGATGCCGCACGATGTCTTCGATGCCATGAACCGCGCGTTCCGTGACCGCAGCGATTGGCGCGTGGTCACGGATGTCGGCCAGCACCAGATGTGGGCCGCCCAGCTCCTCGATTGGAGCCGGCCGCGCACCCACATCACCAGCGGTGGCGCGGGCACTATGGGCTTCTCGCTCCCCGCCGCCATGGGAGCCGCAATCGCCGATCCGGAGAAGACGGTGTGGGTGGTGGTGGGTGATGGCGGCTTTCAGATGACCAATTGCGAACTGGCCACCATTGCACAGGAAGGACTCACCAACCTCAAGGTTGCGGTAGTCAACAACGGCTACCTCGGCATGGTGCGACAGTGGCAGCAGTTGTTCGAAGGGCAGCGGTACAGCGGCACTCCCCTCACCGGCCCTGACTTCACCTTGCTGGCGGAGGCACACGGGCTGCGCGGCATTCGGGTCGAGCACGCCGCCGACGCTGATGCCGCCATCACCGCCGCCTGGAAACACAACGGCTGTGTCGTGATCGATTTCCGCGTCGAACGCGAAGCGAATGTATTCCCGATTGTCCCAGCCGGTCGCGCGATCGGCGACATGATGATGTCCGCGCCCGCGGCATCGGTTGTTCCTTCTTCATCCTCCACCAAGGTCTGACCCCGATGGCACAGCACACCCTGATCGCTCTGTTGCAGGACCGCGCTGGCGTTCTGCATCGCACCGTCACGTTGCTGCGTCGTCGCGGCTTCAACATCGCATC
>JBBQRH010000025.1:0-49655 GCA_038215035.1 Gemmatimonadales bacterium
AGACGAGAACTTCGAGCGCGCGCTCAAGCGGTTCAAAAAGAAGTGCGAGAAGGCAGGGATCCTTTCAGATCTCCGCAAACATCGTCACTATGAGAAGCCGTCTGAGAAGCGCAAGCGCAAGATGAATGCGGCCACCCGCAAGAATCGTCGCACCCGGTCGTTCTAAGTTTGCCGACCGAGACGCACACCCGACTGAACGGTGACCTGGTCACCGCTCGCAAGGCGCAGGACAAACCGATGCTGTTGCTGCTCAGCACCGTCATTGCCGAGGTGAAGGAGCGGGTTCGCGTAATCGAGAACGAAGAGAAGCGCGACGTGCAGGATTCGGATGTCATCGATGTGCTTCGCAAGGGCATCAAGAAGCGACGGGATTCGGTCGAGCAGTACACGACCGCGAACCGTCTGGAGCTGGCGCAGAAGGAGTCCGACGAAATTGTGCTCCTCGAGCGGTATCTCCCGGCTGCAGTGGACCCGGCGCTGATTCGAAGCGCGGTCATCGAGGTCATCGCCAGTGGCGTGACCCAGATGGGCCAGGTCATGGGCCAGGTGCTTCCGCGCTTCAAGGGGCAGGTCGAGGGGAGTGTGATCAACGCGATTGTTCGAGAGGAATTGGCGAAGCTCGTCTAGTCGTACTGCTGCTTCCCACAGGTTGCGCCGGCCCGATCGCTCCGAATTCAGAGCAGTCGGGCCGGTTTGCGTGTGTGGTGGCATGGTTGCGGTTCCCTCGAGGGTGCCACTGCCGTGCGTCTCTCCGTGCTCCATCTTTCAGATTGTGAATCCACACGCTCTCGCTGTTCTCGAGTTTCCACGAGTCCTCGACGTCGTCGCCGATCGCGCATCGTCGGTGCTGGGCGCGGTCGCCGTACGTCAACTGCGGCCACGCACTGACCGCGAGTGGCTGGCGCTCGAGCTGGCACGCGTGCAGGCGATGCGCGCAGTGCTGAGTGCGGAGGGCGGATGGTCGCCCGAGCCGATTCCGGATGTTCGACAGGGGCTGGCGCGGCTGCGGCTCGAGGGGGCGGCACTCGATGGTGCGCAGCTGACGGCGATTGCGATACTCCTCCGGTCAAGTCGTCGCACGCAAGCCGCGCTTCGTGATCCACGGCGACCGGCCATGGCAACAGCGTATCTGCTGTCGTTCGCCGCGCGCCTGATTGCGGCGCAGCGCGATGAGGACGCCATCGACCGTGCCATCGACGGCGATGGATCCGTCCGTGACGATGCTTCGCCGGCACTGCGCCGACTGCGACGCGAGTTGATGGGCGCCCAGGGCGAGTTGGTCCGACTGCTGGAACGCATCATGGCCCAGCTCGAACCGAATCATCAGGTGACGGACATGTCGGTCACCGTGCGGAACGGTCGCTATGTGATCCCTGTCAAGTCGCACGCACGGGCCGCACTCGGTGGCATCGTCCACGACTCGTCCGGGACCGGTGCCACCGTCTTCATCGAGCCGCCGGCGGCGGTCGAGTTCGGGAACCGGATCCGCGAACTCGAGTCGGAGGAGCAGCGCGAGGTCGAGCGGATTCTGCGCGAGCTGAGTGACAACGTTCGCCCGCTTCAACCGGCGATGCTGGAAGCATTTGCGGCGCTGGTCGAGCTGGACGTATTGTATGCCCGCGCACGGTATGCCAATGAGTTCGGGTGCGAGCCCGCAGAACTGGGCGAGCCGTCCGATGGTCTCCAGGTTCGCTTCGGCCGGCATCCGTTGTTGCTGGCCAGGAACGCGTCCGTGGTGCCGTTCGATCTGCTGCTGCTGCCCGACGAGCACACGTTGTTGATCTCGGGCCCGAACACCGGTGGCAAGACGGTCCTGCTCAAGGCACTCGGCCTCTTCTGCGCGATGCTGCAGAGCGGAATTCCGGCACCGGTCGGTCCGGAGAGTCGACTCCCGATTGTGGATGACTGCTTCGCGGACGTCGGTGACGAACAGTCACTCGAAGCGAACCTGTCCACCTTCAGCGCACACCTGGTGCATCAGCGCGAGATTCTGCGCGGTGCGACCGACCGGTCCCTGGTTCTGATCGACGAGCTGGGCTCGGGGACCGATCCGCTCGAGGGGGCTGCCCTGGGTGGCGCGATTCTCGAAGCCCTGACGCGTCGGGGAACGCTGACGGTTGCAACGACGCACCTCGGTGCGCTGAAGGAACTCGCAGCGGAAGTCCCAGGGGTGGTGAATGCATCGCTGCAGTTCGACGCCGTGTTACTGGCGCCGACATATCGACTCCTCAAGGGGATTCCAGGGCGATCGTATGGCTTGAGCATTGCGCGGCGGCTTGGCCTGCCCGACGATGTGCTCGATCGTGCCGAGCAGCGCGTGCCACAGGTGGAGCGCGATGTGCACCGGCTGTTGGCGGACCTTGAAACGCGCGACGAGGCGCTGGCGCAGCGCGAGGCACAGCTTGATCGGCTTCTGACGGACGCCGAACTGCAGACGGGGGCACTGACGGCGCGTGAACGCACGCTGCGCGAGAAGGAGCGGGAGCTGGAACGCGAGTCTCGCAAATCGGCGCGCGCACATCTGCTCGAGGCGCGGCAGACGATCGAGGCGGTCATCGCCGAGCTGAAGGCAAAGGGCGCCGATGGAATCGAGAGTGCCGCCCGGGTCGCGCGGCGCGTCATCGAACAGGAAGCGCAAACACAGGGGCAGGCACTCGAGCGTCTGCTGGACGAACAACGCGAGCGGGCTGCAGAAGTGGCGCGGGAGCGTCGCGGTGGACTCGAGCGCCTGCCTGAGGTTGGTGAGCTGGTCGAGGCGAGCGCTTTCGGCAATCGCGTCGGTACCCTGATCGATGTGCGGAACGGGCTGGGTACCGTGGCGATCGGTGCGCTGAAGATGAGTTTCCCCATCGCCACACTTCGCACCACCGGCAAGAAGCCGGACCGTGCGTCAGTCACCATCGCCATCAGTAACCCGGACGACGACGTCGGTCCTCCAATGGGTGCCAGCGAAGTCGACCTTCGTGGCATGCGTGTCAGCGAGATCGACGACTTCGTCTCGCGTGCGATTGACACGGCGGTCCGGGCCGACCTGAAGGAACTGCGCATCATCCACGGCAAGGGTACGGGTGCGCTCCGCGAGCGCGTGACGCAGATGCTGCGGAACGAATCGCGCGTGTCGGCGCATCGGATGGGATTGTGGAACGAAGGTGGTGCTGGCGTGACCATCGCCGAACTGCGCTGACCGGCGTTCGCTCAGGGACCCGTCGCCATGATTCCGCAGGAAACCATCGAACGTATCCGCGACGCAGCGGACCTCGTCGCTATCATCGGCGAGGTGGTCAAACTGCGTCGCGTCGGGCACGACTTTCGCGGTCCGTGCCCGTTCCACGGTGGCAAGAATCCGAACTTCAGCGTGTCGACGAAAACCAACACGTATCACTGCTTCAAGTGTGGTGAGAGCGGTGACGTGTTCACCTTCCTGCAGAAGCATGGCGGGATGGACTGGCCGACGTCGGTGCGTGCTGCGGCGGATCGCGCGGGGATCGTGATCGTTGAAACGCGTGGCTCGCGCGAGGACGCACGAGACACGCGTGAGCCGCTCTGGGCGTTGCTCGGCGCGGCCGGCGACTACTTCCGGGAGTCGCTCTGGTCGACGGCGGGTGCCGGTGCACAAGCGTACCTGGCCGCCCGCGGGCTCGATCACGCCGCCTGTGACCGATTCGAGGTTGGATACGCACCGGCCGACGCCGATCTCCTGCGCGCCAAGCTTGGGGCGCTTGGCTATACGGAACTGCAGCTCCTCGATGCCGGCCTGCTCGTCAAGCGCGAGGAGGACGGGCGGGTTCGCGCACGGTACCGCAACCGCGTGATGTTTCCCATCCACGATCCCGCTGGGCATCCCGTCGGATTCGGCGGACGGCTGATCGGACCCGGTGAACCGAAGTACCTCAACTCGTCCGATTCTCCGATCTTCAGCAAGGGTCAGCTGCTGTACGGACTGCACTGGGCGAAGAATTCCCTCCGCAAGGAAGATCAGGCGCTGGTGGTCGAGGGGTACATGGACGTGATTCGGTGCCATCTGGCCGGGGCGACCCAGGCCGTCGCCGGTCTTGGCACGGCGCTGACCGAAGGGCAGTCGCAGCTGCTGACACGCTACACGAAGAACGTGTTTCTACTGTACGACAGCGACAAGGCGGGCCAGAACGCAACGTTCAAGGCCGGGAAGGAATTGCTGAAACAGAGCGCCGCAGTACGGGTAGTGTCGCTGCCAGAAGGTGATGACCCCGACACGTTCATCGTGAAACATGGTCGCGCTGGTCTCGACAAGGCATTACACGCCGGTACCGACATCTTCGAGCGTCAGCTGCAGCTGATGGACCAGCGAGGATACTTTCGTGACCTGACGAAGGCGCGCTCGGCGATCGACAAGGTGATCCCGACCATCCTTGCCACCGCGGATGTCGTGACACGCGCGCTGTACCTGGCGCGCCTCGCCGAGGTGACGCATGTGCCGGTTGCCGTGATCGAATTGGAGATGGCGAAACCGCAGCGCTATCGCGCGGGTGCCGCGCCGTCGGCATCGCCAGCGCGTCAAGGGACGTCGTCTGGCGCCAGCATGCGCGCTCCAGGTGCCGCAGCTGACGACCCGCACATTTATGATGCTGAGTATCGTGACGATGTGCACGAAGTCCCGAAGGTGCAGCCACCTCCGCTCGACGCCCCGCCAAGGGGCAAATGGCAGAGGAAGCGGCAGGAGACCGGTTGGAAGATGGACTCGGCTCGGCCTCGCGCGGCCAGCAACGGATTGGTCGCTGGGCCCGAGTTGTCCGTCGTGGCGCTGCTGATTTCAGATCGCAACTGGGTGCGTGATGCGTCTGAGCAGATTGATGCGGCGCTCTTCGAGGATGATCGGCTTCGTGCGATCTATGACACACTGCTGAAGCTTGGTGCCGATGAACCTCTCGACACTGTGGAGCTCGCGCTCGAGACGGATGCCCCGTTCGCCATGGACGTGTTTCTCGAGGTCGTGGCGCGGAAGGACGAACTGGCGCCGTCCGCCGGTTCGCAGGTGCTCGAGGGGGCGGTGCGACAGTTCCGGGTGAGGCAGCTCGATCGAACGCTGGGCGGCCTCAATGCGCAGATCCGCGAGAGCGTGCCTGAGGCGCGGCGCGCGCTGGAAGTGGAGCGAGAGGCACTTCGCGTCGAACGTCGCACCCTGCTGGCTGAACGATTCCGGACATAGTCAATCCGCGCCAGGCTGGCGCGGGGCATTGCGCCAATTTGTGTTGTTCGCGCCCACTTCGACTCGTACGTTGCGACTCATGCCACCTACCGCATCCCGCGTTCGTCCACCTTCCCGCTGGCTGGCTCCGCCATCGGTAGACGTGGGCGTCGTTCAGCGCCTCGCCGCCGAGTTGTCGCTGCCGGAGGTGCTCTGTCAGCTGTTAGCGCAGCGCGGCTACGGTGACGTGGATGCGGCCAAGCGGTTCCTGCGACCGCGACTCGAGCAGATCAGCGATCCGCACACCCTGCTGGGGATGACGGCCGCGGTGGAGCGACTGGAGCGCGCCATTCGTGCCGGCGAGACGATCCTGGTGCATGGCGACTACGACGTAGACGGGATGTGCAGTACCGCGCTGCTGACGCGCGCACTGCGACAGCTCGGTGCGCGCGTCGTCCCGTTCATTCCGCATCGGCTGACGGACGGCTACGACCTCACCGACGCCGGCGTACGAGCCGCGATTGCGGCAGGTGCACGTGTGGTGCTGACGGCCGACTGCGGAACGAGCGCCCTACCGGCGATCGAGGCGCTGAATGCGGCGGGAATCGATGTGATCGTCAGCGATCATCACCTGCCGGGCGGACCGCTGCCGGCGTGTGTGGCGGTGCTCAATCCCAGGCAGCCTGGCTGCACCTCGCCGGACAAGGACTTCGCGGCTGTGGGCATTGCCTTCAAGCTCGCGCTGGCACTGTCGCGTGCCATGGGTGGCAGCGATGGCTTCGTATTCGGTCTGCTCGATCTGGTGGCGCTGGCGACTGTCGCCGATCTCGCGCCGTTGCGAGGCGAAAACCGGGTGTTCGTGCGTTACGGATTGAAGCTGATGGGCGAGACGACGAACGTCGGCCTCCGCGCCCTGATCCGTGCGTCGGGCCTCGAGGGCAAACCCCTGACCGCCGGACGGATCGGCTACATCCTCGGGCCACGCCTGAATGCGGCAGGTCGACTGGGCAACGCGATGCGCGGCGTCGAGTTGCTGCTGACCGACGACCCTGGCGAGGCCAATGAGATCGCGCGCGAACTCGAGGAGCTCAATCAGCGTCGCCAGTCGCTTGACAGGTCGACGCTGGATGAGGCCATGCGCATTGTAGACACAATCGATCTCGATGAGACGTACGGGCTCATTTTGGCGAAGCAGGGTTGGCACGCTGGCGTAATCGGCATCGTCGCATCGCGGATCGTGGAACAGGTCTCTCGGCCGGTGGTGATGGTGGCGCTCGAGGGAGACACCGGGAAGGGTAGTGGGCGTTCGATTGGCGCATTCGATCTGCACGGGGGGCTGACGGCCTGCCGCGAGCATCTGATTCGGTTCGGAGGCCACCGGGCTGCGGCCGGCATTACGGTCGCAACGGAGCGCATCCCTATTTTGCAGGAGGCGTTCAATGCGGTGGCGCGCGCGCAGCTGGCGGCTGACGATCTGGTCCCCGAACAACGGATCGATCTCGAGGTCCGCGAATCCGATGTCACCGATGAGCTGGAACGGCTGCTGCAGTACTTCGAACCGCATGGGCTGGGCAATCCGATGCCGACGCTGGCATTGCGAGCCGCGCGCATCGAGACCGCGCCTCGAAGGATTGGCAGCACCGATGGCGTTCGCACCTCAATCTCGACCGAACGGGCCTCGATTGCGGCGATCGGCTGGCGTCTCGGTGATCGGGCCAAGCTGCTCGATCCTGCGACGCCGGTGGATCTGGCCTTTCGGCTCGACCGGGACGACTACAAGGGCGCCGACCGGTTGCAACTGCAACTGCTCGACGTTCGGCGCTGAGCCATGCGAATCATCGGGGGAAGCTGGCGTGGCCGTCAGATCAGCGTGCCATCGGCGGGCGGTGTGCGGCCGACGGGTGATCGCGTCCGGGAGGCATGGTTCAGCATCATCCAGTTTGATGTGCCCAATGCGCGCGTGGTGGATCTCTGCGCTGGGTCCGGGGCGCTTGGTATCGAAGCGCTGAGTCGTGGTGCGTCGCATGTCACCTTCGTCGACTCGTCACCATCGGCGCTCGCCACGATCGAGCGCAATCTCGTATCGCTCGGCGCCGACCCGTCCCGCTTCTCGCTGCAGAAGGGTGATGCCGAGCAGTTCGTTCGCGGCCTGCCATCGCACGCGTTCTCGCTGGGGTTTGCCGATCCGCCCTATGCACTGAACGTCGCGGCAAGCCTCTGTGCAGCCTGGCGGGCGACGCCGTTTTGCACCGTCTTTGGCGTGGAGCACCCGTCAGCGGTCGACCTGGGTGACGGCGGCGACCGGCGACGTTATGGGCAGACGGCCATTACCTTCTACCGCGGTTGATGTTCTTCATCCAGTCCTCCGCCAACGGCTCCGAGCCCTTCCAACCATGAGTCGCATCGCGCTCTACGCCGGCAGCTTCGATCCCGTGACCCGCGGGCACCTCGACCTGATGCGCCGCAGTCTCCACTTCGTTGACACGTTGTGCGTGGCGGTCGCCAGCAACCCGAAGAAGACATCGTTGTTCAGCGCGGACGAACGTGTACGATTCATCGTCGGAGCAACCGACGACGAGCCGAGAATCATCGTCCGGGAATTCGACGGACTGCTGGTCGACCTGGCGCATGAAATCGGTGCGTCGATGCTGATTCGTGGGCTGCGTGCGGTCAGCGATTTCGAGTATGAGTTTCAGATGGCGCTGATGAATCGGCATCTGGCGGCCGATCTGGAGACGGTGTTCATGGTCCCATCACTCGATACGACATACATCTCGAGCTCGATGGTGCGCGAGGTGGCCCGGTTCGGCGGTGACGTGAGTGACCTGACGCACCCGTCCGTCGTTGCCGCGTTGCAGGCGAAGTTTCGCTCCACCGAGCGGTGAGCGGCTTCCTCGCCACGCTCCATCAGCGTGCGGCGGCGGTCTGCCCCCGCATCGTGTTTGCCGAGGGAGATGATCAGCGCACACTCGAGGCGATCCGGCAGGTCGTCTCGTCCGGTATCGCGCGGGCACTCGTCATCGTGCCAGATGTGACGCACGCTGCCGCCGTGCGCGCGCTGGGGGGCACGCCGGTGATTCCGTCCGAGAGTGCGCGGCTGCCAGACGTGGAAGCGTGCCTCGTGGGTTGGGCCAGAGCACGGTCGCGCAATGAGTCAGAGGCGCGGGGCGCGGCGACGAACCCACTGGCGTTTGCCAATGCGCTGGTGGCGCTTGGCGACGCGGAAGCGTGTATCGCGGGGGCAGTGCATACCACCGCCGATGTGTTGCGCTGGGCGTTACGGTTGATCGGCGCGCAGAGCGCGAGTCAAAGTGTCTCCGGTGCGTTTTATCTCGTCGCCCCATCCACCGGTCACGCGTGGCCACACGAGGTGCTCACGTTCAGCGACTGCGGCGTGATTCCGGAACCGACCGTCGAGCAGCTCTCCGATATCGCGATCGCGGCGGCCACGGATCGTGTGCGAATCGTTGGCGACGAACCGGCCATCGCGTTCCTCAGTTTCAGTACGCGAGGCAGTGCAGAAGCGGCAACTGTATTGCGGGTGCGGCAGGCGGCCGCGCTCACTCGTGCGCGTCGGCCTGATCTGCGGGTGGACGGCGAAATGCAGGCCGATGCCGCGCTCGATACGGTGGTCGCGGCACGCAAGGCAGCGGGAAGCCCCGTGGCCGGCCGGGCGAACATCCTGATTTTCCCTTCTCTCGATGCAGGCAATATCGCCTACAAATTGGTGCAGTACCTCAGCGGCGCAACGGCGATCGGTCCCGTCGTGCAAGGGCTGCGCAAGCCATCCCTCGACCTGTCGCGCGGTGCGACATCGTCCGACATCGTGCACGCGGCCGCGATCGCGGCGTTGCAGAGCGCACACCCATGATGGAGTCACGCGAACCGCGAATGCCACCGATCAGAAAGCGCCTCGGTCAGCACTTTCTGACGGATACCAGAGTCCTTGACCGAATTGCCGACGTCCTCGCGATCACACGCGGCGACACCGTCATCGAAATCGGCCCCGGGCGCGGTGCCCTGACCGACCGATTGGCCGCCCGTGCCGGCCGGCTGATCACGATCGAGGTCGACAGACTGCTGGTGCCCATCCTGCAGGAGCGGTACCGTGATCAGTCACACGTCCGCGTGATCCAGTCCGACGTGCTCCAACTCTCGCTCGGTGAGGTTGCGGGAGGGCCATTTCTTCTCGCGGGCAACGTACCGTATTACATCACGACTCCGATCATTTTTCACGCGATGACGCGACCGCGTCCCGAGCGTGCGGTATTTCTGGTGCAGCGAGAAGTGGCCGAACGCGCAGTCGCGCTGCCAGGTTCAAAGGAATACGGCGCACTCTCGGTCAACCTGCAGGCGCTGGCCACCGTCACGCTGCGTGGCTTGGTGAAGCCCGCGGCATTCAACCCTCCGCCGTCGGTTGATTCCGCGATCCTGCATCTCATGCCGCGTCCCGATCCCGTGATCACGGCCGACGAGGAGGTCGCATTTCGCCGCCTTGTCATCGCGTCGTTCGGCCTGCGGCGAAAACAGTTGCGCCGCGTCGTGAGGACGGTGCGAGGATTGACAGCTGAAGAGGCGGATCTGGCGTTGTCGGCGGCGGGACTCGATCCCGAAGCGCGCCCCGAGACGCTCTCCGCCGCGCAGTTCGCGTCGCTGTTGCGCGCGCTCCCCGCAGCGTCTGCAGACCTGCCCTAACGCTCAGGGTCGCGCGAGGCGGGACGCTCAGGCGCGATCGCGATGGACCAAGGCGTAGGCAAGCCCTTCGAGCTCCCGCGCCATGTTCACCGATTTCACGGTGACCGTCGCAGGAACATGAAGCGGCACTGGCGCGAAGTTCATGATCGCCCGTATGCCGCTCGATACCACGAGGTCGGCCACCGTCTGCGCGAACTCGGCTGGCACGGTGATGACCGCGATCTCCGGCGCTTCGCGCGACGCATCACGCGCGAGCTCGGCCATACTCCGCACGCCGATGCCGTCAATCATGCGACCAACCAGCTGCGGATTGTTGTCGTAAATCGCGAGCACGCGGAAGCCACGCTCGGAGAATCCACGATAACTGACGAGGGCGGCGCCGATCTTTCCCGCGCCCACGATGTAGATCTTCCACTCGCGGCTGAGCCCCAGAATCTCGCGTAGCTTTGTAACGAGCTCAGCTACATCATATCCGCGACCGCGCTTTCCGAACGATCCGAAAAAGCTGAGATCTTTCCGAACCTGGGCCGATGTCGTGCCGCCATCTTCGGCCAGGGCATCACTGGAAATCGTCGCCTGTCCCCGCTGCGCCGCCTGCTCCAGCACCCGCAGGTACAGTGACAGCCGCCGAACGGTCGACTCGGCAATGTGCTTCTCGGGGTCTGGGACTGCTTTTGGGGAAGTCATACTTGTGAAGAATTTCACAAGAAAGGCCCCGGAAGGCCAGTCCAGCCGCAGGTCGCGCCGTCGAACGCGGCGGCGGATCCGGGGACTACGTCGTGAATGGCGGCTGGCTACCTTGTCCGGATGCACGTTATCGTCACCCCTCAGAACGGCTTGGCGGCATCAGCGGTTCATGGCGGGCGAAGCCGCCTCTCGGCCGGCGCCGCGCCGCTCGATTCTGCCGCCGTGTGTCGTCGCGTCGCGCTCTGGTGTCGCGGAGAACCGTTCTCCGCCCGTTCGACTGACGATGCGTGCGCCGCGTTCGATGGTCGCAGCCGTGTACGACACGACGCTGGATTCCTGGTCCGAGTGGCGACCCCACGGCAGCGATCTGATGGACGCTGAGTCGCTGATTGCGTCCCTCGGTGCCCGGCTGAAGCCTGCTGAGTCGAGTGTGACGGATGCGGCCGTTGCCTTGATCGCACGAGGTCCAATCGGCTCGCCCGAACTGGTCGCCGCGGTGTGTCAGGCGATCGGCGTACGGCGCGCGCTGGCGGAAAGTCTGGCGCGTGCGATTCTCGGACACCGTCCCGACGTCCGCCAGGGACCAGACGGTCGATGGCGGGTGTCGTCAGGCGCAATCGCTCAGCCTCGACCTGCAGGCGAACCCGAGGCAGGCATGCGATTGATGCCATCGGGTGCGCTTATCGCGACCGTGGCCGCGGGCGAAGGTGCGGCAGCGCTCCCACTGACCGCACTTCGGTTTGCGGTGGTGGACGTCGAAACGACGGGAGGGCGCCCGGGTTACGGTGACCGCATCACCGAAATTGCGATCGTACGCGTGCACGATGGCCAGATCGTGGATGTGTTCGAGACACTCGTCAATCCGGAATGTCCGATTCCGCCGATGATCACACAGATCACGCGGATCACATCCGAAATGGTCCGAAACAAGCCGGTGTTCGCCTCGATTGCGCACGAGGTCGCGGAGCGATTGGCCGGCCACATCTTTGTCGCGCACAATGCCTCATTCGACTGGCGATTCGTGAGTCACGAGGTCTTCCGGGGCACGGGACAGGCGCTCGACGGTACCACGCTCTGCACGGTGCGGCTCGCGCGCAAGATTCTGCCGCAGTTGCCGCGTCGGAATCTCGATTCGGTTGCCAACCACTACGCGGTGGAGATTCCCGCTGAGGCGCGCCACCGCGCCGCCGGTGACGCCATTGCGACAGCGAAAATACTCCTCGCGCTCCTGAAGGACGCCGCCGGACGCGACATTACCACGTGGGGCGCACTCGACGCGTTCCAGCGCACCGGTACTGCCGCAGCCAAGCGGCGGAAGAAACCGGCTTGGCCCGCTCCGGTGCGGGATGCGGCCGATGGTGCCTGACTCTCGTTTCCTCGAAACATGACTTTCCCGACTCCGCTGTTACAGACGCGTCAACTCGGTTCGTTGCGCATTCACGCCATTCAGGCTGGTGGCCAACGCCTCGACGGTGGAGCCATGTTCGGCGTGGTTCCCAAGGTGCTCTGGCAGCGGAAGATCGAGGCCGACGAGCGCAATCGCATCCAGATGGGAATGCGCTGCTTGCTCGTTGAGCATCCGGATGGATTGGTGCTCATCGACACCGGTGCTGGCAACAAGGAGGATCAGAAGTTCATCGATATCTACGGCATGGAGTTGAAGGCCGACGTGCCGGAACAGCGACAGGACGAGACGGCGCTCGAGACGGGTATCCGTGCCGCCGGGTTCGAGCCGGAGGACGTGAAGGTCGTCATCAACACGCATCTCCACTTCGATCATGCTGGCGGGAATACGCGGCGCGATGCCGCGGGCGCAATCGTGCCGACCTTCACCAATGCGACCTACGTCGTGCAGGCTGGGGAATATGCGTGGGCGACGCATACGAATGAACGGACGGCGGCCAGCTATTTCCCACCGAACTTTTCGCCATTGCAGGCGTCGGGGCAGCTGCAGCTGATCGACGGCGACGTCGAGATCGTCCGGGGGATCACGGCGCGTGTGACCCCTGGCCACGTGCCGTTTCATCAGAGTCTGGTGCTGGAGAGCGGTGGCCAGCGGGCGTGCTTTCTCGGTGACGTGATGCCGACGATGAACCATGTGCCACTGGCGTGGATCATGGGCTACGACGTCGAACCCCTTCGCACGCTCGAGAGCAAACGCGCCCTGCTGCGTGAGGCGGCGGCGGACGACTGGCTGCTGATCTTCGAGCACGATGCGTTTCATGCATGGGGCAGTGTCACCCCCGATGCGAAGGGATACGCGTACGCGGACCGGTAACTGGCGGACACGGGAGGGGAGCGCTGTCTGTACCCGCGATGGACTGCGGGAATCTGGAAGCGCACACCATCATCCGCTGCACGGCGCGCGCAGCGCCGTGCAGCCGCAGCCAGTTCAGCGGCGGCTCCTGGTCCGCAGGTCCCGCAGCACCGACGGAAAGTACGCCATCTGTCGGCGTTGATCGGCCGTCGGGGGACCGTTGCCGCGCAGCACATTGCCGTACAGGGTGCCGACGCGATCCTGCAGTTCGCGGACGGTCTTCGGAAGCTCGGCGTCGGCGCTCTTCGCCGCGTCCGTGCCCAGCTGCACGATTTGCCGATAGACACTCGCGATCGAATCGACGGCAGTGTGCCACTGCGCGCGCTGCACCACCGACATCGCGATGCGCGCGTCCTCACGCACGGTGACGGCCTGCTCGTGCGTCACGCCGCCAACGGTGAGACGGACGCGGTACCGCCCCGGCGCGACGTAGCGGCCTGCCGGCCCGCCGCGTGGCGCATCGGCATCGTCCTCACCGGGTGATGCGGTGCCCGGCAGCGGTGGCAGTCGAAGATTCCAGATGATTCGGTTGACGCCGGCGGCCTGCGCGGCGCGGACGCGCGAAATCTCGCCACCGCGCTGATCGTGGATGGTGATCAGCGCCGAATCTGACGTCACGTCGCGCAGCCAGTAGTCGATGATCGCGCCGTTCGGCGGATTCTCACCACGAAAAATCATGTCGCCCGCGTGCGCCTTCGTCCCACCGAGGCGTCGCATTTCTGCTGGCTGAATGCTGAACAGGTGGGCGCGCGCCTGCTCGATGGCCGGTCCAAACTCCTGAAGGGCATTCAGGTTGTCCAGAATGAAGATCCCGCGGGCATGGGTGGCGACCACCAGCGCGTTGTCGCGGGTTTGCAGCGCGAGGTCGTATACCGGCAGTCGCGGCAGACCGCGGTACTCACGCCATGTCGTGCCGGCGTCCGTCGTCACAAACAGTCCCTGCTCCGTGCCCAGATAGAGCACGCGCGGGTTCCGCAGATCCTCGCGCAGCACATGGATGACCCGATTGGGCGGCAGGGTGGCCGCGACCGCCGTCCAGGTTGCACCAAAATCCGTGCTGCGAAAGAGATAGTTCGCAAAGTCGTCGTTCTGGTGACCATCGAAGGCCGCGTACACGGTTCCAGCGGCCGTTCGTGATGCCTCGACGTGGGAGACCCACGTGCCGGCGGGGACACCTGGTACGTTGCCGCGGACATTGGTCCACGACCGTCCGCCATTCTGCGAGACCTGCAGATTGCCGTCATCCGTACCGACGTAGAGCACACCGGCACGCACTGGTGATTCGCTGATGCTCGTCGTACTCGGAAAATACGAAACGCCGTCATCGAGCGAGAGTGTCGTGTCCGTCGGCATCTGTCCCATGATCGCCAGGCTGCGCCGATCGACCCCGGTGGTCAGGTCGCCCAGGGATGTCCACGTATCACCGCGATCGACCGACTTCCACACCTCGCGCATGCCGACATAGATCGTGCGCGAATCGTGGGCGGAGATGACGACCGGTGAGTTCCAGCCGGCGGGCATGATCTTCTTGCCAACCCGTGGCTCCGGCGCGCCCCAGTTCCCGAGTTTTGGGCCCTCACCTTCTTTCCCGACCGGACGGATGCTCACGCTCTGCAGCGTGCGGAGATCGACACGTGTCAGTCCAAGGTATTGTGAGCTCGAGTACACCGTGCGGTTATCGCTGGTGTCAACCACGTTATGGAAGCCGTCGCCGCCGCCAACGCGGTACCAATCATCATTCAACAGACCGTTGGTGGAGTACGTCGCGCTGGGGCCGCACCAGCTGCCGTTGTCCTGCAGGCCTGCACAGATGAAGTACGGCGAGGTGGTGCTGACGCTGACGTGGTACGGCTGTGACATTGGCAGTGATGCCACGTATAGCCACTTCACCCCGCGATCGTATGATATGCCGACGCCACCATCATCAGCCTTGATCAGATGGCGTGAATCGCGCGGGTCGATCCACACCATGCGATCATCGCCATGCAGCGACTGCCGTGGTTCGCGCCACGTCTTGCCACTGTCATCGCTGACTGACCACTGCATGGCATACAGTCGGCTCTGATCATTCGGATCCACGCGCAGCTGGCTTGAGTACGCGGGCCGTGGATTCCAGTCACTCATGAACCGCCACGTTTCGCCTTTGTCTTCCGAACGATAGACGCCACCGAGGCGCTTGGCGTACGAGACGCTCGACGTATAGCGCTGTCCCTGTTCGACGCTCACGTAGACGACGCGTGGATCCTTCCGATGGATCGAAATCGAGATCCGGCCCACGGTGCCTTGCGGCAGGCCGGCCGAGAGGCGCGCCCATGTCACGCCGGCGTCGACCGACTTGTAGAGACCACTGCCGGACCCGCCACCAACGTAGCCATAGGGCGTGCGGCGATGCTGGTACAGCGCGGCGTAGACCACACGTGAATCCGTGGGATCGACGGCTACATCGACGGCGCCCGTATTCTCGTCGAATGACAAGATCGATTGCCAGGTGCGTCCACCGTCAACCGTCTTGAACAGTCCACGCTCCGGATTGGGACCCCAGAGATGTCCCGGGGATGCGACGTAGACGACGTCGGAGTTGTTCGGATCCACCACGATACGCGCGATTCGCGCCGTGCTGCGCAATCCGACATTCGCCCACGTGGCTCCGCCGTCCGTCGACTTGTAGACACCGTCGCCCCACCCCGAACTCTGCCGATTGGTCGCTTCGCCGGTTCCAATCCAGATCGTGGCTGGATTGCGTTGATCGACGGTGACGGTACCGATGGAGTTCGTGGCCTGGTTGTCGAAGACGACTTTCCATGTCACCCCATTGTCGCTGGTCTTCCAGAGACCCGCATTGGCCGCCGCGGCATAGAACTCGTATGGGTTCGACTCGTTGACGGCGATATCGGTGAAGCGGCCACTCATATTCGCCGGCCCGATCGATCGCAGGCGCAACGCGCCGAAGGGATCGCCGGAAACTGTCTGCGATCCCGCAGGCCGCGGCGTCAGGAAGAGTGCCAGGCCAAGTGCGGGCAAGGCGAGCGAGCGGGCGAGAAGTTGCATCGTGCGCGTGGAATGGGGACGGGAGGGATGAACGAGAAGGACGCCTGCGGATCGCGCGCTGTCCAGCCACCCGCCATACGCGGCTCCCACCACCCTCGCTGGTCGTTGGGCGTGTGACTAGGCTGCCTCTATGTCACGACCAACGGACCCGCGGGCGGGCGACCCGGCGCCCAACTCGACCGGATACGCCCCTCGGCTCGGGCTTTTCTCCGCGACCATGTTGGTCGTCGGAGGAATCATTGGTGCCGGCATATTTCTCAATCCTGCCATCGTCGCCCAGCGGGTTGGCACGGGCACCGCGACCATGGCCACGTGGGGGCTCGGCGCACTGATCGCAATTGTCGGCGCGTTGGTCTTCGCGGAGCTCGGCGTTCGTGCGCCAAAGGCCGGCGGCGGGTACGTGTACCTGCGAGATGCGTTCGGGCCTTTCCCGGCGTTCCTGTACGGCTGGGCGCTGTTCCTGATGATCTCGACGGGCGCGATCGCAGCAGTGGCGATGACCTTTGCCAACTACTTCATCACGGTCCTCGGGCTTCCGGCCGTCTGGAGCACGCCCGTCGCGGTGTTTGCCATCGTGATGCTGACCGGCGTGAACAGTGCCGGCGTGACGCCCGGTGCGATCACGCAGAACGTCGCGACGGTGCTCAAACTGGCAGCAATCGCATTCCTGGTGGTGGTGGCGTTTGCGGCGCCGGATCTTTCAGCGGCGCCGGCAGGGATCGGCGTCCGTCCGCTGATTGTTCCCGTCGGCGCCAGCGCCTGGCTGCTTGCCGTTGGCGCGGCGCTCGTCCCGGTGCTGTTTGCGTTCGGCGGCTGGCAACAGACGAACTTCGTCGCGGAGGAGCTTCGCGATGCGCGGCGCGATTTGCCGCGAGCACTGATCCTCGGAGTGCTCATCGTCGTGGCCTGCTACCTGCTCGTCAACCTGGCGTATCTGCGAACGCTGGGCGTATCGGGACTCGCGTCCAGTCGCGCACCGGCGGCCGAGACGGTCGGCGCTCTGCTGGGTGAACGTGGCCGCGCGATCATTGGCGCAGGGATCGCGGCGTCCACCTTTGGATTCCTGAATCTCGTCATCCTCGTCACCCCTCGCGTGTATCAGGCGATGGCGGCCGACGGCGTCTTCTTTGCCGGCATGGCGCGGGTGCATCCACGCACGCAAACACCGGTCGCTGCACTCGTTGGGCAGGCGATCTGGGCGATCGTGCTCTTGTTTTCCGGGAGTTATGGTCAACTGCTCGACTACGTCGTGTTCGCCGACTGGCTATTCTTCGCGGCCACGGGTGCCACGCTGTTCGTGTATCGTGCCCGCGAGTCGCACGATGCCGCGCGAGGCGATCAGAAGCTCACGGGCTACGGTCACCCTTTCACGACGGTGCTGTTTTTAGTCGCCGCCTGCTACGTGATTCTCGGCTCGGTCGTGTCGAACCCGAACAATGCAATCAAGGGCGCAGCCTTACTCGCCGCTGGTTGGCCGGCGTACGCATGGTGGCGCAGGACGGCCCCTGTGAAACGCGCGTGATCGAGACCCGCGGGACAGTGCGGGTCTCGGGGCGTCAGATGGCGGTCAGCGCCTGAATCCGAAGGCCATCGTGAAGTACTGCACGTCGTTGAAGAAGTGGAATCGGCCTTCAATTGACGGGTGAAAGCGTGTCTTCAGATTGACGCCAAGACCAAGATTCTGGCCGAAGTCCGTCTGGCCCGAGCCATTCAGCGACCAGCGATACAAACCGAGTCCGCCAGTGGCAAAGAACGGAGACTTGCCACCGTTTGCCGACGGGAAGTCATAGACCGCCGCGCCGGTAAACTGGATCGCCGAGTACGCCGTATCGATTCCGGTCGTCTTTCCCGGGAACCGCGTGTACTGCAGGTCCGCGCGCAGCCCGACCGGCAGGCTGGCAGGCTTGCCTTCGAGGAATGCACCCGCGTTGTAGCCCGCGGTAAATGCCTTTCCGAGCGAGCTCATTGGAGCTGCGAGGGCACCCACCAGTCCGAACTGGACATGTTCACCGCGTGGCGCGGCCTTTGGGCGCTTCGGTTCCGCGGCCACTGGCTTCTCCGCTGCTGGCGTGGGCGTCGGCGCCGCCTGCACCGGGGCTGGCTGTGGCGCCGGGGCGGGATTCGTAACGGCAGGGGCGGAGGCGGGACGGCTGGCCGACCCGGTCGTCGCTGGCTTCTTCTGCTGGCCGTGCGCCGCCGTCGCGACCGTGAGGGCCAGGGCGGTGAGCGTGAGCGTTGGCAGCGCGAAACGGTATCTCAACTTGCCACTCCTTCGTCGGGGTAGGTGCGCTGATTGCCCGGATGCCAGACGTACGGCAGGCCGTGCGAGGTGCGAACTCGGCGTCAGCCACATGGCGACGCGATCCGAGAGAAGAGACGACCAGTCGACCTGCCGGTAACTCCTCCGGCGGCAGCGAATCGGGTACTACGGTCGTTCGGCGGTACCGTGAAGCAGCGCGCCCAGCGCAGTGCCAAAACCGGCGCGATCCGGCACGGTCAGTGTCTGCCCATAGTACGCGCCTACCTGGTCGATGACGTGCCTGAAGCTCGGCAGGTCCGCCATGTGGCCGATGATCACGATCCGATCGACGCGCTCGGCCCGGGCAGCATTGATTGCAGTGATCGCAATCACCTGTGCCACGAGCGTCATGATCGCGGCCGCCAGGTCATCGGCGTGTGGCATGGTGTCCAGCCGCGCCAGCCGCCCAAAATTGACCGCGGTCGCATCGGGTGGCAGCGCGCCGATCGGGCCACTGACCACATCCCGGAGTGCGAGGTCGGCACCGTTGGCATCTCCGCGAAGTGCCATCTCATCGATCACGCCGACATCCGTGGTGGCGAGCAGCAGCCGCCCCAACCCGAGGAGCGTGCCGCCGCCCACCCCGGTCCCGGTCACGTGCGCGTACGCTGACCCGCGGGCGGAGACGACTGCAGTTCCCGAACCCGCACTCACGACCAGTAAGGGCGTCGATGGATCGTCGTCCGTGCCGAGCGCGAGCGCCTGACCGCCGCGACCGATCGCGATCACCTCTGGGACTCCGACGACGGCACAGTCGCCGAGCCACGACGGCAAGACCTTGTGCTGGCCACCCGTCACCGCAATCGACGGCAGCGCGGCCAATGGCACGCCACCTTCGGCGAGAATGTCACGCACTGATGCATGATCAGGTGTCCCCTGCGACCGGCGAGTCCAGTAGTGGAAGCTGCCGTCGATTCTCGCGACTGCATCGGTGTTGCTGATGCCGAAATCAATTGCCGCCTGCATGCTGCTCCTTGGTGTCTCTGGGCGTGACGCTGGACGATGCGAAGCTATCGGCCTGACGAGGATGGCGTCGCACCGCGGCGGAGGACACGACCAGGGTGCACGCCGGTGGACCGCTCGTTCCGCCAGACGGCGCGGCCGTTCACCCACACGCCCGCAATGCCGGTCGACACCAGATGTGGCGATGCCGGTGTCGCGTGGTCCATGACGGTTGTGGGATCGAACAGCACCAGATCCGCGAATGCGCCGGGCGCAATCGTGCCGCGTCGGAGAATGCCCATGTGAGCTGCCGACAACGCGGTCATGCGGTGAACGGCTGCTTCGAGCGTCATGAGCTTTCCGTCGCGCACATACTTCGACAGCACGCGCGGGAATGCGCCGTACCCTCGAGGGTGGGCGCCTTGCATCGATCCATCCGAACTGACGTTGGTGTGCGGCCAGCTGAAGAGTGCTTCGATGTCGGCCTCCGACATGCTCGTTGCGACGACACTCTCGCTGTTGTCATCGCTGCCGGGATTCGTTTTCTCCCACGCCTGCGCCTCCGCGATCAATCCCATCAGTGTGGACGCGGGATCTTCGTGGCGCAGCGCCGAGAGTTCGGCGACGGTCTTGCCTCGGTAAGCCGGGTTGGCCGCGAAGGCACCGATGAGCAAGCCGTCCGGCGTCGCGATCTCCGTCAGGATCTTCTGCGCTTCGCTGCGATTGCTGAAGTCACGCTTGGGGAAGAGCACCGTCAGCGTCGATTGCCAGTAGGGATATGGATACACGTCGGCGGTGATGTCGACGCCACTGGCGCGCGCGGCATTGAGTACGGTGAACAGACGGTCGGTCCGTCCCCACAGCGGCAGCATGCCCAGTTTGAGATGGCTGATCTGGACGGGCAATTTGGCATCGCGACCAATCGTGATGATTTCATCGATGGCGTCCCAGAAAAATCGGTCTTCGCTCCGGATGTGACTGATGTAGCGTCCGCCGACCGACGCGGCGACGCGCGCTAAAGCCAGCACCTCCGCGCGGCTGGAGTAAATGCCGGGGTCGTATTCCAGCCCACTCGAGAGGCCAAGCGCGCCGGCCGAAAGCTCCGTGCGCAGCAGAGAGGCCATCGAATCCACTTCAGGTGCGGTAGCGACTCGCTTGAAGTCCGTCCCCATCACAGCGCTCCGAAGTGCACCGTGGCCAGCGTAGAACGCGACGTTGACGGCGACAGGCGCAGCGGAGAGCGAGTCCAGCGAACTGGCCAGCGGCATCGGGTGCCATCCATCCTGTCCGGCAACGATCGTCGTGATTCCCTGACTGACGACCGGACGCGCGTCAGGCTCGGCGGCTAGCCCGGAGGCATGGTGGCTGTGGGTGTCGATGAAGCCTGGGGCGAGAACCAGGCCGCGGCCGTCGATGATCGAGTCGCCGGCCACTGGCGCAACGTCTCCGAGCGCGACGATCGTGTCTCCGGCGATACGAACACTGCCCATCATGGCGGGAGACCCCGACCCGTCGATGATACGGACGTTCACGAAGGTGGAGCCAACCATCGCCTCCGGAGCGGGCTGGCAGGCGGCAAGCATCGCCGCGACCATCGGACCGGAGTGGCGCGCTGTGAATTTCATGCCAGAGTGTATTCGCCTTGCGCGGCGATAGTCCAGCCACGGGAGGCCCGTGCCATTGACCCGGGCACCCGATGCGTCTAGGTTGCCGAGGTCAGAACTCGGCAAGTGACCCTCGCGGCAGTGGGGGTCCACCCTTCGGCCCTCGCTTTGGTGAGGTGTGCTGCTGGAGTCCAGTGCAACGGGCACACCCCCTCGGGTGGGCCTCGCGGCGTGGTCTTCATCCCTGAAGATCCCGCCGTTTTTGTTTTCCCGCTACACGGAGCTCGTCCTATTCAGGATCCGACCAAGCGAGTACGCGTCAACCGGCAGATTCGTATCTCCCCGGTTCGCGTCATCGCCCCAGACGGCGCCCAGCTGGGCATCATGGAAGTTGATGCCGCCCTGGCTTCTGCAGTCGAACAGGGCCTCGATCTGGTCGAGGTGGCTCCGCTCGCACGACCGCCCGTCGTCCGGATCATGGACTACGGCAAGTACAAGTTCGAGATGGCCAAGCAGGCGCGTGTTGCAAAGAAGAAGCAGCACATCATCCTGCTCAAGGAAGTGAAGTACCGGCCGGGGATCGAGGAACACGACTTCGAAACGAAGACTCGTCACGCTCGCCGGTTCCTGGAGGAAGGCAACAAGGTGAAGGTCACGCTGATGTTCCGTGGCCGTCAGATCGCGCATCCCGAGTTGGGGAAGGCAGTGGTCGACCGGGTTGCCCAGCAGCTCACTGATATCGCTAAGGTCGAGACGGATGCCAAGCTGGAAGGCAAGGCGCTGACGATGATTCTGGCACCACGATAGGCACGCAGGGAGACCCATGCCGAAGATGAAGACTCACACTGGCGCCGCGAAGCGCTTCTCCGTCACAGGGACGGGGAAGGTGAAGCGCCGGAAGGCCTACAAGAGCCATATCCTGACTAAGAAGTCCCAGAAGCGGAAGCGCAATCTCCGTAAGGGAACGATCATTGAAACCATTGGAGAGGCGAAGCGCATGCGTCGTCTCATCCAGGCCTAAGGAGGAACCGAGATGCCTCGCGTACGCAGTAATCCGGTCCGCCTGAAGCGGAAGAAGCAGATCATGAAGGCCGCGCGCGGCGCTTTCGGCGCGCGCAGCAAGACCTGGAAAGCCGCCAAGGAGACGGTGGAGCGTGGATGGCGGTACGCCTACCGCGATCGCAAGAACAAGAAGCGCGAGTTCCGTCGCCTCTGGATCATGCGAATCAATGCCGCTGCCCGTCAGCATGACATGTCGTACAGCGTGTTCATCAGCGGGCTCGAGAAGTCCGGCATCGAGATCGATCGCAAGATTCTGGCGGAGTTGGCGGTGAACGATCCGGCAGCCTTTGCTGCCATCGCCGAACAGGTTCGCACCGCGCTCGCCGCGGCGTGACGGTCCGCCGGGTTTGCCCCCGGCACCCTGATCCGCTTGCTTCGTGCGGCGGCAGTGCGACCTCGCGTCCGCTGCCGCCGTTTGTTTTCCCGTCCCCACCATTTCGACCTGTGCGCCGGTGACCACTCTCGCTGAATTCCTTGCGCGCGCTGATGCGATTGCGCGCGATGGTACGGCGCTCATTCACGCCGCCGTCGACCGAGAGGCGCTCGACGCCGCCCGGGTGGCGCTGCTCGGGCGCAAACAGGGGCTGCTGACGACCCTGATGTCGGAGTTGACCGCACTGCCAGCGGATGAGCGTCGCGCCGCCGGTGCTGCCGTGAACGCGACGAAGCAGACACTCGAGCTGACGCTGACATCGGCGGATGCCGGGCTCGCGCCGCCCCCCGATGCCTCGCGTCCACACGACCTGACGATGCCGGGACGCGACCGATGGATCGGCGCGGTGCACCCGGTGTCGCTGGTCATCGACGAAATCTCAGCCATCTTCCGAGAGCTGGGTTTCACGATCGCACTCGGCCCGGAAGCGGAGACGGACTGGTACAATTTCGGTGCGCTCAACTTCCCGCCCGACCATCCGGCGATGGAAGCGCATGACACACTGTACCTGAGCGACGACACGCTTCTTCGGACGCATACGTCGCCAGTGCAGGTGCGCACGTTGCAGACGTACACGCCGCCGGTGAGGATTCTCTGCCCGGGTAACGTCTACCGTCGTGACTTCTTCGATGCCACGCACGCACCGAGCTTCATGCAAATTGAGGGGCTGTGCATCGATGAAGGCGTGAGTTTCGTGGACCTGAAGGCAACGCTGAGCGAGTTCGCGCGACGCTTCTACTCCGGATCGAGCAAGGTCCGGCTGCGCCCGAGCTTCTTTCCGTTCGTCGAACCGGGGGCCGAGATGGATGTCGAAGTGGATCTCGGCGACGGCAAGGGGCCGCGATGGGTTGAAATTCTTGGCTGCGGGATGGTCCATCCGCGCGTGCTCGACGGGGCCGGTATCGACAGCGAAAAGTACAGCGGCTGGGCGTTCGGCATGGGCCCGGCACGCATTGCCATGTCGCGCCACAAACTGCCGGATATCCGCCTGCTGTACGATTCCGACGTTCGCTTCCTGGAGCAGTTCGCCCGATGATCGTTTCGCACGCCTGGTTGCGCAGTTTCGCGCCGCACGACAAAAGCGCAGAGGAAATCGGCGAACTGCTGAATGACCACACCGTCACCCTGGATGGCCTCGAGTCATTGCGCAGCGACATCGCATCGATCGTCGTGGGACTGGTGGTCGAACAGGCTCCGCACCCCGATTCTGATCACCTGTCGATCACCAAGGTGGACGACGGCAGCGGCACGCTGCTGGACGTCGTCTGCGGCGCGCCCAATGTGGCGGCCGGCGTGAAGTATCCATTCGCGCGAAGCGGCACCACGATGCCCGACGGCCTCAGAATTGAAAAGCGGAAGATTCGCGGCCAGACCTCGAACGGCATGCTCTGTTCGGCGCGCGAACTGAAGCTGGGCTACGAGCACGACGGGATTCTTGCCCTCACGACGACGGCGGCTCCCGGGACGCCGATTCTGCACGTGCTGGGCGAAGTCGGCGACTCGCAGCTGAATCTCGATGTGCTTCCAAATCGCCCCGACCTGTTGTCCCACCAGGGGATGGCGCGCGAGGTCAGCGCACTGCTGAACGTGCGGATGGCACTCGGCGATCTATCTGAGGCGGCACTGCAGGCGGTGACGGTCGTGCCAGTCGTTCATGATGTCTGTCAGGCCACTGCCGATGGTGTATCGGTGCGCCTCGACGACGCTGCGAGTTGCCCGCGCTATAACGCGATTGTCATTCGCGGCGTCTCGGTGGGGCCAAGTCCAGACTGGCTCCGCGAGCGACTCGAAGCAGTTGGCGCGCGGTCGATCAACAACATCGTCGACGCAACGAACTACATCCTGCTCGGCCTCGGACAACCGGTGCACGCGTTCGATCTGGCGAAGCTCGCCGGTCATGCGATTGTCGTTCGGCCGACCCGCGACGGCGAACAGTTGGTGACACTTGACGGTATCGTGCGCTCACTGGCTGCCGGTACAACGGTGATCTGTGACGGTGCCCGACCCGTCGCACTGGCGGGTGTGATGGGTGGCCGTGAAAGCGAAGTGACCTCCGACACGACGGAGATTCTGCTCGAAGTCGCGAACTTCACCCCGCGCTTCGTGCGGCGTGTGCGACGTGCCGTGGGGTTGATCACCGACGCCAGCTACCGCTACGAGCGCGGCATCGATGACGCGTCGTCAGGCGAGGCGGCGGCTCACTGCGCCGCGTTGATTCTGCAAGTCGCCGGTGGTCGCGTGACGGCTCGGCTTGACGTTGGTGTGGCACCGCCGCCGCGGCCCGTCGTGACGCTGCGTCCCTCGCGCGTTTCGCGGCTGCTCGGCGACCCGGTCGCGACCGATGAGATCATCCGCATCCTCCGTGCGCTTGGGTGCGTGGTCGCCGAATCAGGCACCGACGCGCTGAAGGTGACGCCTCCGACGTGGCGCCACGATCTCCTGCTCGAGGTCGATGTCATCGAGGAGGTCGTGCGAGTTCGCGGTTTCGACACCGTGTCTGACGAACTCCGTGCATTTCGACCCGGGACGGTTCCTGATCATCCCCTGCATGGGACTGAATTGCGGGTGCGCAACTTTCTCGTCGGTCGAGGACTGTACGAGACGCGTCCGATGCCGTTCACGACGGACAGCGCGTCCGGCGTGCGTGTGATGAATCCGCTCGCCGACGATGAACCGTATCTTCGTGCGTCGATCCTCGATTCTCTGGCGCGACGTGCCGAGTACAATCTGAATCGGATGGAAGGTGACGTGCGCCTGTTCGAAGTCGGCCACGTGTTCCAACGCTCCACCGGACGGCTTCCGGTGGAGGAGGTGCGTGTCGGTGCGTTGTTGCTCGGCAGGTGCCGGCCGCCACACTTTACCGATCCTGACCCCGCCTTGTTCGATGCCTGGGACGCGAAGTCGCTCGCGCTCGATCTGGCGCGCGTGGCATTCCCGGGACAGCTGGTCGGCTTGATTCCGTCCGACACCGCAGCCATGTGGCGCGTGCAGGTCAATGGCACGGACGTCGGCGGTGTGCGTCGCCTGACACTCGATAAGCCGATCTGGGCCGGTGAGGCACTGGGCGTCGAACTGACGCTCGGAGTGATGTCATCCGAGGATGTGGCACCCGCAGGCCAACATGCTCATGCATTCGCCGGCGAAAAGTCAGCGGCGGTGCCACACGTCGTGTATCGTACTATTCCAGCGACACCCGCATCTGGATTTGACCTTGCGCTGGTGCTTCCGGAGAGCGTGCGTGCAGCGGATGTCGAGAAACTTCTGCGGCAAGAAGCTGGAGACTTGCTGGAATCGCTGCAGGTGTTCGACGAATATCGGGGTGATCGATTGCCGGCCGGCATGCGCAGTGTCGGGTGGCGCCTGCAGTTCAGGCACCCTGAGCGCACCCTGCGGGACAAGGAACTGGATGGCCGACGGAGCAAACTCGTCGCCGCACTGAAGCGTGAACTGGAGGTTACTGTCCGTGGCTGAATCCCGTGGTCTGGTGGTCGATGCGGCCGATGAGGTCGCTGTCCTCGTCAAGGCGCTAGGTGAGGAACTGACGACGTTCCGTCAGCGCGCGCTCAAGGCGGAGGCTCGGGTGAAGGAACTGGAGGCAGCCGGGGGGGCCGACCTGGTCGATCTTCGGAGTCGAATCGTCGAACTCGAGTCGGAGAATCAGGCTTTGCTGGTACGCATCGAGTCGGCTGCCGAGCGGACGGAAGGGTTGCTGGATCGGGTCAGGTTCACGCGTCAGCAGACCGAAGGCGCGGGAGACGCGCGATGACGGACATTACGCCAGTGAAGGTCTCGGTCGCCGGAGAGGAGGTTACGATCCGTTCCGAACAACCGGCGGAGCACTCTCGCGCCGTCGCGCTGCACGTTGATGAGTCGATCCGCCGCATCCAGGAGCAAGCGCCAATGGTCGAGACCGGCAAGGCGGCGATCCTGGCCGCGTTGCAGATCGCTGACGAGCTCTTCCGATCGCGGATGGATGCGGAGCACGGCACCGAGCGCCTCGAGCAGACCATGGAAGAGATCCGTCGAATGCTCCCCCCGGCCAAGCGCTCCATCGGTCGCTGAGCCAGCGGCGGATGGCCGGCCCACGTTGCCACCCGTGCATCGGCCCGGTACCTTTCCGCTGTCACCCGATGCGCACGTAGGTGTCTGTCCTTGCTTGGGTTAGCCGTGTTCACCGTACGCCTTCGGGTCTACGGCACATCACCGCAGACCCACCGGGGACATTCCTGCTGTGCGGCATTGATGGGGCTCCCAAAGACCGCGGCTCGTCCGCGCTGGAGATATAGATCGTGTCGCAGACATTTCTCTCGGCCGCATTGGGCGCGATCGCGCTCGTCGCGGCCGGTTTGTCGTTCGTGCTGGGTCGCAGGCAGGGAACCGGCGCTGAAGTTGCCCGCCAGACGGCCGCCAGGAGTACGGCGGACGATGAGCGTCGTCGGCTGATTGGCGAGGGTGAGCGCGAAGCCGAGTCGTTACGCAAGGCATCGGTGCTGTCGGGCAAGGAAGAGATCATGAAGCAGCGCGAGGCGTGGGAGTCGGAAGCCCGCCGCCGCCGCGATGAATTGGTTGGCGAAGAGCGGAAGCTCGTCGAGCGTGAGACCGGCCTTGAGCGGCGCGCCGAGGCGGTGGAGACGCGCGACAGGGAGCTCGGCAAGCGTGCGAGCGAGATGGGGCGTCGTGAAAAGCAGGTCGCCGATCGTCAGACTGAGCTCGATCAGTTGCTGGCGAGCGAACGGTCGCGACTCGAGACGCTGGCCGGATTGACGGCCGCGGAAGCCAAGCTCGAGCTGACGCGTCGGCTCGAGGAAGAAGCCCATGCGGACGCCGCCAACCGGCTGCGCGAAATTCGAGAGTCAGCGCGCCGGAACGCCGATCGTGAAGCGAAGAAAATCGTCGCGCTCGCCATCCAACGGATTGCGGCGGAGCATACTGCGGAGACCACGGTCTCGGCGGTGTCGTTGCCGAACGATGAAATGAAGGGGCGGATCATCGGTCGCGAAGGGCGGAACATCCGGGCGTTCGAACTGGCGACCGGCGTGGATGTCATCATCGACGACACGCCTGACACGGTCGTCGTGAGTTGCTTCGATCCGGTGCGCCGGGAGGTTGGTCGATTGGCCCTCGAAAAGCTGGTGGCCGATGGCCGGATCCATCCTGGGCGGATCGAGGAGGTCGTGGCCAAGTCGAGAAAGGAAGTGGAAGTCGCCATCGTCGAGACGGGCGAAACGGCCGCCTACGAAGCGGGGGTCGCGGGGCTGCACCCGGAAATCATCAAGCTGATCGGCCGGATGAAGTGGCGGACCAGCTACGGGCAGAACATTCTCTCGCACTCGGTCGAGGTGGCCTGGCTGGCTGGAATCATGGCCGCTGAGCTCGGCCTCGACGTCACCATGACGAAGCGTGCCGCGCTGCTGCACGACATCGGCAAGGTGTTGACGCACGAGCACGAAGGCACACATGTGCAGCTCGGCGTCGAAGTCGCGACGCGGTATGGCGAGAACCCGATGGTGGTGAACGCCATCGCGGCACATCACGACGACGTGCCGCACGAGACGGAGATGAGTGTCCTCGTGCAGGCGGCGGATGCCATCAGTGGCTCGCGCCCTGGCGCACGCCGGGAAGCGTTCGAAACGTATGTGAAGCGACTGGAAGGCATCGAGAAGATCGCGTCGAGCTACCGCGGGGTCGAGCGCGTGTTTGCCATTCAGGCGGGTCGTGAAGTGCGCGTCATCGTCACGCCCGATCAGATCGACGATGTCCGCATGCAGACGCTGACGGAGGAGATTGCACGGCGGATCGAGGCGGAGCTGCAGTATCCGGGGCAGATTCGCGTCGTTGCCATCCGCGAGACCCGCACGGTGGACTATGCCCGCTGAGTTGCTCGACGGCATTGCGGTCGCACGTGTCATCCGTGACGAGGTGGCGGCGGAGGTCCGCGTGCAGCGGGCGCGTGGTGTCGTTCCCGGGCTGGCCGTGGTGTTGGTTGGCGAGGATCCCGCCAGCACGGTCTATGTCCGCAACAAGGGTCGTGCCTGCGAAGAGGCCGGGATGCACTCGGTCACGATCCGTCTTGCCGCGAGCACGACGCAGGCCGAGTTGCTGGCGGTCGTCGATCAGCTGAACGCTGATCCGGCAATTCATGGCATGCTGGTACAAATGCCGTTGCCAGCGCAGTGCAACGCGGACGAAGTGATCCGACGGATCGATCCCGTCAAGGATGTCGACGGGTTTCATCCGATCAACGCCGGAAAGTTGATCATCGGTGAACGCGACGGATTTGCACCGTGCACGCCGGCCGGCGTGATGGAACTCCTGCGCCGCTATCAGGTGCCGACCGCCGGCGCCGAGGTGGTGATCGTGGGCCGCTCGAACATCGTCGGCAAGCCGATGGCCAGCCTGCTGATCCAGCCGGGCGCGGATGCCACAGTGACGATCTGCCACAGTCGCACTCGAAATCTCGCCGAACACACGCGTCGTGCTGATATCCTGATCGCCGCGATCGGTCGGCCGAAGTTCGTGACGCAGGATATGGTGAAGCCCGGTGCGACGGTGATTGACGTGGGGATCAATCGCGTTGACGAACCACGAGCGAAGAATGGCTACATCCTGGCGGGTGATGTGGACTTCGCCGCGGTGCGCGAGGTTGCCGGCTGGATCACGCCAGTTCCTGGCGGGGTAGGCCCGCTGACGATTGCCATGTTGCTCAAGAGCACACTCGTTGCCGCGTCTCGGGTGCCAGACGCGTGACGGAGGCTTGGGGCGACCTCTTTGCCGAGCCGTCACCGGCAGCGTATCCAGGTGAATCGCCTGAGACTGCGCTGGCGATCACGACTCTCACGCGTGCCGCCAAAGACGTGATCGAGGGGGCGTTTTCTCCGCTCTGGGTGCGCGGCGAGATCAGCGACTTCAAGGCGCATCGGAATGGCCACTGGTACTTCTCGCTGCGCGACGCCGAGGCGCGTGTGCGCTGCGTGATGTGGCGCGGCGATGTGCAGCGCGCGCCGACGCGGCCGTCCGATGGCATGCTCGTGACTGCCTTTGGTCAGATGACGGTGTACACCACCGGCGGCGATCTCCAGTTGCGTGTGACACGACTTGGTGCGGAAGGCGACGGCCTGTGGCGCAAGGCGTTGGAAGAGACACTGACGCGTTTGCGGAACGACGGCTTGCTGGAGGAAGCGCGCAAGCGCGCCTTGCCGCGCTTGCCGAAAGTGGTCGCGGTGGTCACGAGCCCCGACGGTGCCGCACTGCAGGATATCCGTGCCGTTGCCGCGCGGCGATTCGCAGGCGTGCAGCTCGTATTGGTGCCGGCGAAAGTCCAGGGCGACGGTACCGCGGATGAATTGGTCCGTGCGCTGGCGATGATCGATCGGTGGGGTGGAGCTGATGTGGTCATCATCGGGCGCGGCGGTGGCGCGCGCGAGGATCTGTGGGCGTTCAACGATGAGCGGGTGGCGCGCGCAGTCGCCGCCTGCCGCGTGCCGGTGATTTCGGCCGTTGGCCATGAAGTCGACGTATCGGTGGTTGACCTGGTCGCTGACTTCCGTGCCCCGACGCCGTCAGCGGCAGCAGAAGCGGCCGTGCCGGATCGCGACGCGCTGGTCCGTGACGTGGTGTCCCTGCGGGGTCGGCTCACGTCGGCCACGCTTCGCGCATTGCAGCGTCGCCGTCAGGTCGTCTCGGGCGTCGGCGGTCGGTTCGCGTCGGGAGCTCGAGGGCTGGCCGCACTCGAACGCGCACGGCTTCGGGCCTTTGGCCAGGCCATGGCCATGCACTCACGTCGCGCGCTCGTCCGGAAACACACCGTGCTCGACGGCCTCCGGCCCGGATTGACGACATTCCCGGTCGCGAATCTCGCGCCGCGGAGCGCGGCCCTTGCCGCGCTCGCTGGACGCCTCGATGCACTGAGTCCACTGGCGACGCTCGGTCGAGGCTATGCCGTGGCGCGCTCGCTGGATGGGCTGGCGATGGCCAGCGTAGGGGATTTTTCGCCTGGCGCCGCGTTCGACGTCCTGCTGGCCGATGGCGCCGTGCGGGCCACAACCACGGCGCGTCGCTCTGGCGCGCCTCTGGATGCCGTGACAGCATTGCGGGAGGAGGAGGCGAATGACGTATGAAGAGTCGGTCCAGCGTCTGCAGATGATCGTCAGCGAGCTCGAGGGAGATCGGCTGCCGCTTGCGCAAGCGCTTGCCCTGTTCGAGGAGGGGGTTGCCCGCTTGCGCGAAGCAACGGCGGCCTTGTCGGATGCTGATACCCGCGTGCAGCAATTGGTCGAATCCATCGATGGGAGTTTGACGGTTGCTGACCAGCGAAACTGAAGCCCCCGACCTGACCTTTCGGGCCGAGCGGGCTGCCGTTGCCGCTGCCCTGACGGGTTTTTGCGATGCGTATCTGGTCGACGCCCCGGGAGCGGTAGGCGCCGCCATCCGGTACAGCCTGCTTGGCGAAGGCAAGCGCCTCCGGGCAGTGCTGGTCAACGCCGCGTATGCCGCCGCGGGCGGCTTGGGCGATGTGAGTGCGCTGGCAGCGGCGGTCGAGGTGGTCCACGCCTACTCGCTGGTTCATGACGATCTGCCGTGCATGGACGACGATGACATGCGCCGGGGGCGTCCGACCACGCACATCGTGTTCGGCGTTCCGGTGGCGACCGCCGCCGGTCTGGCGATGGTCCCACTCGCCGCCCGCAGCGCCGCGGCGGCCGCGCGTGGGCTGGGCCTTGGTGAAGGCGCCGTCGGCGCGGTCGTCCGGGAACTCATGGGCGCCGCGGGTGGCGCCGGAATGATCGGCGGCCAACTTCTGGATCTCGAGGGTGAGGGACGGCCGCTTGCACTCGCCGACCTCGAGCGGATTCATCGGCTCAAGACTGGCGCCTTGATCACGTCGTCGGTCCGGCTCGGCGGATTGGCGGCGGCCGCATCGCCGAAACAGATGGCGGCATTCACACAGTACGGCGATGCCATCGGCCTCGCCTTTCAGATCGCCGACGACGTGCTGGACGTCACCGCGACGACAGATCAGCTGGGCAAGACGGCCGGGCGGGACATCGCGTTGGCGAAGTCGACCTACCCGGCGCTGCTTGGTATTGCGGGAGCGGTTTCCCGGGCGGAAGCATTGGTCGAAGAAGGCTGCGCGGCCCTGCAGGCCGCAGGAATGCTGACGCCGCAGCTCGAACATCTGGCACGGTTTTTCGTTACTCGGCAGTCCTAGCCATTGTACGTTTGTCACGGGAACGCGTCGCGGACCGACAGGTCAGACGACTGCGATGAACACCATCTTCGGAGTTGCGCAATGTCCATCCTCGACCGAGTGAAGTCTCCTGCCGACCTGAAGGGGTTGTCGCGCGACGAGCTGCGGGCGTTGTCCGCCGACATGCGGGCGTTCCTGATCGATAACTGCTCGCGGACCGGCGGCCACATTGGTGCGGGCCTCGGCGTGGTGGAGCTGACCGTTGCGCTGCATGCGGTTCTCGACACGCCGAAAGATCAGTTGGTCTGGGATGTGGGGCACCAAGGGTATCCGCACAAGCTGCTGACGGGCCGTGGCCCGCGATTCGATACCCTGCGGCAGGAGGACGGCCTTTCCGGTTTCCTGAAGCGCAGTGAGAGCGAGTACGACACCTTTGGTGCCGGGCATGCAGCGACCGCCGTGTCGGCGGCGTTCGGCATGGCGGTCGGGCGCGATCTGCAAGGCGAACACTTCAAGGTGGCGGCCATCCTCGGTGATGGCGCCCTCTCCTGCGGCCTCGCGTATGAAGGCCTGAACAACGCTGGCAGCTCCGATCGCGACATCATCATCATCCTGAACGACAACGAGATGTCGATCGCGCCGAATGTTGGTGCGATGCACAAGTATCTCGTCAGCGTGCAGCGTAATCCGCTGTACAACCGCATCCGCAGTGCGGTCGGCGATCTCGTCGATTCTGCCCCTGGACCGATCGGTTCGCTGGTTCGGAAGTGGGAAGAGAGCGTGAAGACGTTCCTCACTCCGGGGGTGCTGTTTGAAGAGCTCGGCTTCAGGTACTTCGGGCCGATCGATGGGCACGACATCGATGCGCTGATGGACACGCTGACGGCGGTGCGGGACCTGAAGACACCGCGCCTGGTGCATGTCATCACGCAGAAGGGCAAGGGTTTTCCGGCGGGTGAGCACACCGAGAAGTGGCACGCGCTGCCCCCGGGGCACGATCCCGCCACTGGCAAGCAGCTCAAGAGCTCGACGGCAAATCCGGCGTACACGGCGGTCTTTGGGCAGGGGCTCGCCGATCTGATGAAGGAGAAGCCGGAGGTGGCGGCAATCACTGCCGCCATGCCGAGTGGCACGGGCATCGGTACCGTCGCCAAGGCGCATCCGGGGCGCACGTTTGATGTCGGGATTGCGGAAGGCCACGCGGTCACGTTTGCGGCGGGGTTGGCGACACGTGGCATCAAGCCGGTGGTGGCCATTTATTCGACCTTCCTGCAGCGCGCCTATGACAACGTCATTCATGACTGCGCGATTCAGCATCTGCCGGTGGTGTTTGCCATGGATCGGGCCGGCTTCGTGGGCGAAGACGGTGAAACGCACATGGGGCTGTACGACATCGCCTACATGCTGACCGTTCCGTACATGACGGTCACCGCCCCCAAGGATTCGACCGAGATGCTGGGATTGCTGCGTACCGGGGTGGAGCAGGATGCGGGACCATTTTCGCTGCGTTATCCGCGCGATGCGTCGCCGGACACGGCACCGCCGATGGCCGACATTCCGGCGGTGCCGCACGGCACCTGGGAAGTGCTGCGTACGGGATCCGAATTCGCGATCCTTGCGGTTGGCACGATGGTCCGGCAGTCGATGCTTGCCGCCGAAGCGCTGGCGGCCGAAGGGTTGAACGTGACCGTGGTGAACTGCCGCTATCTCAAGCCGTATGACACACTGACGCTGGCCGCGTTGCTGGCCGATCACAAGCAGCTGCTGGTGGTCGAGGAAGGTACGGTCGTCAACGGGTTCGGTGCCTATATGGCGCAGGTCGTCTCGAAGATCGATCCAGCCGTTCGCGTGACCGCGCATGGTATTCCGGATCAGTTCATCTATGCCGCATCGCGTCAACGGCAGATGGCGATGTGCGGCCTCGACGCGGCGGGAATTGCGGATAAGGTGCGCGCGTTGCACGAAACCGAAGCGCTCGCAGGGTGACCATCAGACTCGGCGTCCTCGGACACCGCGGCTACGACGGACTGCAGGACGTACTCGCCGAGTTGCAGCGCCTCGCGCCGCAGCTCGGCGTGTCGTTGTTTGTCGAGCGTGGCTTGCTCGATGATGCGCGCGATGCACAGCCACTCACCGAAGAAGGCCCGCTCGACGTGCTGCTGACGCTTGGCGGCGATGGCACGTTTCTGCGCGGCGCTCGCTTTCTTCGTGGGCGCCAGACCCCGATCGCGGGACTCAATCTCGGCCGGCTTGGCTTCCTGACGTCCGGCACTCGGGATCACTTGGCGCACAGTCTGCATGCGATCGCGAAGGGAGACTATTCCGTTGAACCACGCATGGTGCTCGAGGCCTACGTCACCGACGAGAGCGGTCGGGAACAGTACCGGTCGCGCGCCGTGAACGATGTGGTGCTGCACAAAGGTGGATTTGCGCGCGTCATTCAGCTGCGCGCGACAGTCGATGGGAGAGAAGTCGCGCGGTACTCTGCCGATGGAGTGATCGCCGCGACGCCGACGGGTTCGACCGCGTACTCGCTGTCCGCCGGCGGGCCGGTGATCGTGCCCACGGTCGAATCCATTCTGCTCACGCCAGTGTCGCCGCACACGCTTGCGATGCGACCATTGGTCTTGCCACCAACCGCGCTGCTGACGCTTGAAGTGATGCGCGAAGCCACCGAACTGCTGATCACGGTCGATGGGCAGGTCGGTGCGACGTTTGGCGCCGGCCAGACGTTGCATGTCCGGCGTGCGCCGGACCCCATTCTCGTGGCACGGCTCGACGACGGAGAGGATGGTTTCTTCGCGAAGCTCCGCGAGAAGCTCGGGTGGGGCGGTCTCGCGGATCGCGACTAGCGCTTCACATGCTGATCGAACTGCGAATCCGCGACCTGGTGATCATTCGGCAAGTGACGCTGCCGCTGGCACCCGCGTTCAACGTGCTCAGTGGCGAGACGGGTGCCGGTAAGTCGATCGTCGTCGGGGCATTGACGGTGTTGCTTGGCGACCGAGCGAGTGCGGATCTGGTGCGCACCGGGGCCGATCGCGCAACGGTTGAAGGCGTGTTCGATGTTTCCGACCGCAGGGACGTGCTCGACGCGCTTGACGATCGCGGGCTCGAGCACGAACACGGTACGTTGGTGCTCAAGCGCGAGATCGCGCCCGGTCGCGCGCGCGCCTGGATCAATGGGACGCCAGTGACCGCGACCATCCTCGGTGAAATCGGACGCATGCTCGTCACCGTACACGGCCAGCACGAGGCGCACACGCTGCTGGATGGGGCTTCGCAGCGACGGTGGCTTGACGTGACGGCGGGCGCAGTGCCACTCGCCCGTGACGTTGCCGTGCGGCACGCCGCCGTGTTGGCGGCGCGCGCAGCCATCACCGAACGCCGTGCCCGACAGCGCGAGGCAGAGTTGCGCGCCGATTTTCTTCGCCACGTCGCAGACGAGATCGAGGGCGCTCGACTGGTCGCTGGCGAGGATGATCGTCTGCAGGAGGAACTGCAGCGACTCGAGCATGCGGATGAACTGCGTGCGCTCGCCGAACAGGTGGTTCGGCGCCTCGATGGCAGCGACGACGACGCGAGCGGTCTGGTGCAGCAGGTTGGGACGGTGCAGCGTGTATTGGCGCAATTGCGCCGCATCGATGGTAGCGCGGATCGGCTCGCGCAGCTGGCTGACGAAGCCGCCTATGCGCTCGATGAACTGTCGCGTGACGCTGCGACCTACGCGGCAGGCGTCGAGTTGGATCCGGAACGTCTGGCCGACGCGCAGCGGCGCCGCGACGTGGTCTTTCGCCTCCTCAAGAAGTACGGGCCGACGCTGACTGAGGTACTGGCCGAGGCCGCCGCTGCGCGCGATGCGCTGCGTCTGGTGGACGAGGCGGAGAGCGACCTCCGGCGTCTGCACGATGAGCTGCAGTCGGCGCAGGCAGCGTTCAGTACGGCCGCGTCAGAGCTCACCCGACTGCGGCGGCTGAATGCGGCGCGGATGGCAGAGACGGTGTCGTTGCAGCTTCCGGCACTCGGATTGCCCGAGGGTCGCTTTCTGGTTGCGCTGCCGCCGCGGGATGAGCCAGGACCGTCCGGGAACGAGGACGTCGAGTTTCGGGTCGCGTTGAACGCCGGGCACGATGCCAGACCGCTGGCGCGTGTCGCCAGCGGTGGTGAGCTCTCCCGCGTCATGCTTGCGCTGGCGAGCACCCAAGCCGCTCACGTGAGTGTCCCGACGCTCGTCTTCGATGAGATTGACGCCGGTATCGGCGGTCGCGTTGGTCAGCAGGTCGGGGACGCGCTCCGGCAGCTTGCGGCGCGGCATCAGGTGTTTGCAATCACGCATTTGCCGCAGTTGGCGGCCCGTGCGCATCACCACATTGTGGTAGAGAAGGGAACCGCCGACGGCGTCACATCGGCCGATGTTCGCGTCGTGACGGGTGACGAGCGCGCGATGGAGGTCGCGCGTATGCTCGGCGGCGATCCGACCAGCACGGTTGGCGTCGCACACGCCGAAGAGCTTCTCCGCGGCAACACGCCCGCTTCGCCGCCGCCGGTTCGCTCCGTCAGGCGACGATGAGCGGCATGAGCGCTTCAGCGTCTCGGATACAGTCGGACTTGCAGCTGATGAATTGAAAGGCGCGGCACGGCACCGCCGCTCCCTGCGATCGTGCGCGAATTGAAGTACTGCACCTCGATCGGCAGCGATGCCTTGCCGCGTGCGTGCGCCGCCAGACTCGAAAAGGTCAGCCCAAAGCCGACGCGTTGCTCGGTGGCTGCGGTTTCGAACCGCATCGTCCTGGCGTCGAGCGACAATGGTGCGGCAAGCCCAGACTCGGTCGGCGGCACAGTGAAGGTTCCGACAAAGGTGTCCTCTGCTTTTCGTCGAATGAGATACTGCGCACCGACGGAGAAGAAGTCGCTCAGAATCCAGCGCGGCGTGAATTCGAGCTCGAGCTGATCACCAAGGTCTCGGGAGACCAACCGTTCCCGATACGCCGGTGCGAACACCTCATCGGGGCGATCGGTGATCCTGCGCAACTGTTGATCCGCGAGCTGAACGGTGTAGCGGGCGATGACGGAGGCAAAGAACTTTCGGCCGTACACGACGTCGGTGAACGATCGCACTTCGATGTCATTCTGGCCATCACCAGTGCCGACATCCAGAAAGTCGTCAGGCTGATCGATCGTACCCGTGCCGAAGCGGTACGCGCCAGCGAAGCTTTGCCGGATGTTGAGGCCACGGGGCAGGAACCGCATGGTGTCACTGCGCGCACCGAACGAGTCGAACAGCCGTAACTTCACCGCCACCTCGATGTCGCCGAGGCCCTGTCTCGTGATCGTGCCGAGTCGTGCGGCTGAGAGCCCTGGCAGCGAATCCTGGATGACACTCTGGAGTCCATCCGGCGTAATGGCCGCACTGGGGCTGGCAGGTCCCGTCGTCGTCGCCGCCAACGCCGTGATGCCATACTGCTGGAACTGTGTGCGGAGCGCCGTGACACGCGTCACGATTGCGGAGTCTGCAGCGCTGCCGGCAATCGGTACGAACAGCGACCCGTCAGTGCGCCGCGTTCCATATACGGCAACGATCCCGTCGGTGAAGGACTGTGCATTCGACACGAGTGCGGGGCCATTCGCGATCACGGTCGGACAGGATGCACTCGAGGCTGGATTCACCCCGCACGCCGCGAGCAGCGAGGCAAGCTGTGTGCGTGCCGTGGTCAGCTGGCTGACGAGCAGGGCATTCCTCGACGCCGACGTGTCGAAGTCCCGGCCGGGATTGAAGCTGACCGTGCCCCGTGAAGTCCCGGGATTCACGTTGAACTGCACCTCATGGCGTGCGGAGACGATCGGGACCATGACCCCGATCGACAGGCGATTCGTAAGTCCGGCCTCGAGCGCGATTGGCGTCGTCTGGACGCGCACACTCGAGGTCAGGACGGTCTTGCCGAGGCTGAGCGTGAATGCCGAGTTGCCCGTGAGCGCGCGAATCGCGTTCTGGACCGGCGTCAGACCAGGGAATTGCCTGACGCCCAGCGTGTCGACTGAGAAGTCCGCGAACAGCGGCTCCAGTGATCCGTCGGCACGTCCGGGTGAGCCTTTGCCGTAGCGTTGGCTGATATCAGTGATGGCCGTGCTGAACTGAATGCGAATCGAACCACGCGGCGCGGTCAGCGCGTCGTCACCGAGACCGCGGACCGACTGCGCCGACAGGGCTGCCACGTTGAGGACGATCGCGGTCAACTGCGTGCACACGTATGCACCCAGTCGCATATGTTGACGTGTCTCGGGCAATGGTTCGGTCCAGGGGATCGATCCGCTCGAACGAGGTGCCACCGGTGTGGCCAGCCAGCCCGTCGAACGCACAACGCCCAATTTACTCTCGTCCACCGCATGGACCGCATTCCGCTTCCTGACATTCCTTGGCAGTTGACCGGTAATCACTGGTTGGCGCTCCCGTGCATCCACCCCGCCACCGGGGCGATTCATCGGATGAGCGTTCTGCATCGGGGCGCCCGCGCGGCGCTGGAATTCGTCGCGGCCGGGACTGGGACGGAGAGCGATGCGCCACTGCTCAGGCCGACACTGGTTGTCGACGACGAACCCGTCGCGCTCGGTGCCAGTGGCATGGCGTGGGAACGCGCGCTCGGCTGGC
Organism: Gemmatimonadales bacterium; assembly: GCA_038215035.1. GTDB lineage: Bacteria > Gemmatimonadota > Gemmatimonadetes > Gemmatimonadales > Gemmatimonadaceae > JACMLX01. The sequence goes on from JBBQRH010000025.1 coordinate 38,085, forward strand.
TGCCAACCTTCACCTGTACGGTCGGGTCGCTCCTCGTTCGAGGAATGGTGTTCTGCCCGTTCGGACGTGATGCCGACATGGCCGGAGCGGTGTACACGTTCGCGATCGAAAACCGGGGCACGAAGCCGCGGAGGGTCACCCTCGCGCTCGAAGGCAATGGCGGTGCGTTGGTCCCCAGGGTTCGTCAGGCGCGTGTGGCCGCGGGGCGCTTGCAGGGGGCTGTCGCCGATGGTGTGGTGGTGCTCGACCCGGGAGTGACGCCCGGGCTGGCGGCGTTTGCGTTGGCGGCAGACGGTGACGGCGAGGTGAGCGCCAACGCCGACGGTGCGTCACGTCTCGCGCGCACGGTGACCATTGCGCCCGGTGCGCGAGACGAACTGGCGTTCTATCTGGCGGCAGGGCCCGAGCGAGACGGAGCGATCGCCACATCGGCCGCCATGCGCCGACGCGGGTGGCAGTGGCTCCTGTCCTCCACCCGTGACGCGCTCACGGCGTTGCAGCAATCAACCGGCAGCGAGTCGCTCGATCGGCTGGTGAATCAGAATCTGCTGTTCGCATACTTCTATGCCGTCGGTCGCGCACTCGACGATGCGCACTTCTATCTGATGCGGACCCGTGTGCCGTGGCACGCGGCGGGCGTGACGATGCGTGAATGGGACGCCCTGATGATGACCCTGCCCGCCGTGCAACTCGCAGACCCTGGCCTGGCGCGGGAGCTGCTGCTGCGCATGTGCGAGTTGCATGGCTATGCACCGGGGCGCGGCACGCACTACTTCGATGGCACGATGTTCGAGCCGGCGTTTTCCCTCGAGGGGGCCGCGGCCTATGTGCTGGCCGTGGATCGATACGCCGCCGAGGCGAAGGACGAACAGATCGTGGACGATCCGGTGCTGGCTGACACGCTCTATCTGGTGAATGACGAACTGGCGGAGCGTCGCCACGGCGAGATCGCGCTGTACTCGACGGAAATTGCTCCCTCCGGTGCCGTGCCGCCATTCGCCTACACGGCGCATGCCAACGGCGTGGCGGCAGTGGCACTCGATATCCTGCGGCGTACACTGGATGAAGACACCGCGCGCGATGTGCCTGACGGCGAAGCGGTGCGCGCCGCACTGCAGCGCAGTTTTGAACGGACGGAGGGCGGGAAGAAGTCATTGTGCACTGCGATCGATCTCGCGGGCGCGGCATCGCGCGAGGACGATGTAGTCGGATCGTTGCTCTGGTTGCCGATGTACGGCGCGATCGACGCCGACGATGCCGTGTTCAAGCGTGCCGCGCGCGCGCTGGCAACGCCAACGACGTCGCTCGCAACCGTGCTGGCGCGGCTCTGCGGCCCCGATAGCGTATCCGTGCTCGAGTGGCTGCGTCGAGCGCCGCTCGACGGCGGATTGGCGGCAGAATTCGTGGACGCCGATGGCCGGGCGATTGCCAATGGAGGCGACGCCGCACTCGCCGGACTGCTCGCGGCCACCGTCTGCTGGTTGACGCGACCGGTGACGCCCGGCGGCGCGTGAGCTACGAGCGCTTGTCGTGATTCACTGATCCGCCTATACTCACGGTTGTGCGGGAATAGCTCAGTTGGTAGAGCACAACCTTGCCAAGGTTGGGGTCGCGGGTTCGAGTCCCGTTTCCCGCTTTGCTTTGCGGGCGGCGCGCGCGGTTCGATCCGCGGGCGCCGTTCGCATTTTCCGGATCGCCATCGCCATCGCCATCGCGTTCGTGCCTCGATCCGAGGCCTCGATCCGTTGGGGCATCGAGGATCGTGGCGCGAGTGGTGCGCGGGGGGCTCGGTACCGATACGCCACCGTAAGACATTGCATCACAACAACTTCGCCCATACGTTGCACCGCGCGTGCGCTTTCGGAACGTCGGGTGGCCCGGGTGGCGAAATGGTGAGACGCGGGGGACTTAAAATCCCCTGACCGCAAGGTCATGTGGGTTCGATTCCCACCCCGGGTATCTGGTCGCTGCCTCGACTACTTTGACCGCATGACCGACGTCCTCGCACTCGCTTCCGAACTCCTCGCCATTCATTCGCCGTCCGGCGGAGAAGGCCCGGCCATCGATTTCGTCAGCCGTTGGTTGCTCGCCAAAGGCTGGAACGTTCACATCCAGGAAGTCTCGGCCGGGCGAGGGAATGTCTGGGCGTCGCGACGCGGCGGCGGGGTGACACTGTCCACGCATCTCGACGTGGTGCCACCCTACATCCCACCGCGACTCGATGGCGACAATCTCTTCGGGCGCGGCTCATGTGATGCCAAGGGGATAGCCGCCGCCATGATGGTCGCCGCCGAACGTCTCGCGGCCGAGGGCGAGGAGCGGGTTGATCTGCTCTTCGTGGTTGGTGAGGAGAAGGGTTCGGACGGTGCGCGCGCGGCCAATCATCTGCCCGCGACCAGTCGTTTCTTGATCAACGGCGAGCCGACCGAAAGCATCCTGGCGTCTGGCTGCAAGGGATCAATGCGTGTGCTCGTTCGCACGCGAGGACGCGAAGCCCACTCCGCATATCCGCAGCTGGGCGTGTCAGCGATCGAGCCAATGCTCGCCCTGCTGCCGACAGTGCACGCGCTGCCGCTGCCTGCCGATCCCGTCCTCGGTGCAACCACCGTGAACATCGGCGTCATCAGAGGTGGGACGGAAGCGAACATCATCCCAGGGCACTGCGAGGCAGAACTGATGTTTCGCCTGGTCAGCGATCCGGCGCCGCTGCGCGCCGCGCTTGAACAGTGGGCCGATGGCGTTGCGTCGCTCGAGTGGGGCTCGTTCATCCCCGCGCAGCACTTTCACACGGTCCCGGGCTTCGATGCCCGGCCGGTCTCGTACACGTCGGATATCCCACTGCTGCCTCGCTGGGGCACACCCTTGCTCTTCGGGCCAGGATCGATCCACGTGGCTCACACGGATCACGAGTTCGTTTCAGCCACCGAACTGCGGGCCAGCGTCGAGACCTACATGAGCCTCACGCGCACGCTGCTGGGTTCGTAGGTGACGGCGCCACATCCATTCAACGGCGAACGACTCCCGGTCGCGATTCTCGGCGCCACCGGAATGGTAGGGCAGACATTCATTCGCCTGCTTGCGGATCACCCGTGGTTTCGTGTCACGACGGTGGCCGCGTCTGAACGGTCCGCGGGAAAGACGTTCGTGGACGCAACGAAGTGGCTGGAAGGCGAGATGCCCGCCGCCGTTCGCGACCTGATCGTCCAGCCCTGCGATCCGAGTGTCATCGCCGAGTCGGTTGTCTTCTCGGCGCTGGATAGCGGACCGGCCCATGAGCTCGAGCCGGCATTCGCCCGTCGCGGTGCGATTGTGCTCTCGAATGCCAAGAGCTATCGCATGGCAGCGGATGTGCCGCTCCTGATTCCGGAGATCAACGCATCGCACATCGCGCTGATCGACTCGCAGCGACGGCTGCGCGGCTGGAATGGTGCAATCGTCACCAACGCCAACTGCGCAACGATCGTGCTCGCGATGGCGCTGGCCCCACTGCACGCTGCCTTTGGTGCGCGTCGCCTCTTCGTCGCGACGATGCAAGCCATCTCCGGCGCCGGGTACCCAGGTGTGTCAGCACTCGACATCCTCGGGAACGTGATCCCGTACATCGGTGACGAGGAGCCGAAACTCGAGTCGGAAGGGCAGAAGATTCTTGGTGTATTGTCCGGCGATGCGGTGCAGGCAGCGCCGTTCATCATCAGTGCACATACCAATCGTGTACCCGTCGAGCACGGACACACGGTGTGTGTGTCGGTCGAGTTCGACGCACCTGTCGCGCCGGAAGCCGCGACTGACGTACTCAGAAACTGGCGCGGCGATCCCGCCGCACACGGCCTGCCTTCGTCACCGCCGATCCCACTGGTGGTGCACACGGCGCTCGACCGTCCGCAGCCGCGACGTGACGTGCAGCGCGATGGCGGCATGAGCGTGCACGTGGGCCGCGTCCGACCGGACCCGCAGTTTCATCTGCGCCTCGTTGCCATGGGGCACAACGTGATCCGTGGCGCCGCCGGCGCATCGATTCAGAACGCCGAATTGCTCGCCGCCCGCGGCATCATCCGCCCCGCATGATAGTCAGCAAGTTTGGCGGCACCTCGGTGGCCGACGCGGCCGCCATTGTCCGCACCGCTGAGATCGTGCGCGGCAGGCTGGCGCGTAGGCCGATCGTGGTTGTGTCCGCACTGGCCGGTGTCACGAATGCGCTGCTGGGTATCGCACGCCAAGCGAGTGAAGGCAATTTCATTTCGGCGGTGTCGAGCGTGCAGGCCCTCCGTGAGCGCCATCTGCAGGAGGTGGATGTGCTGCTGGCAGAGTCTGCAGAGCACTCCGAGATCGGCGCCGAGATCAGCGTGATATTTGACGAACTCGCGTCGTTGTGTGAGGCGCTCTCTGTGCTCGGATTCATCACCCCACGCAGTCTGGATGCGATTGCGGGGATGGGTGAGCGCGCCTCGTCCATGCTGGTCGCTGCCGCGTTCCGGGCTCGCGGTATCCACGCGGTTCACGTCGATGCGCGCAGGGTCATGATCACCGATGCCAACTACGGTCGCGCTGAGCCACAACCCGAAGCGATTTCCCTCGCAGCGCGGAGCCTCGTCGCACCGCTCGTCCAAGAAGGCAAGGTTCCCGTCATGGGTGGCTACATCGGCTCCAGCACCGATGGTATCACCACCACGCTGGGGCGCGGCGGGTCGGACTACAGTGCGTCCCTGATCGGCGCTGGGCTGCAAGCCGAATCGATCGAGATCTGGACCGATGTGGACGGCATGCTGACCGCCGACCCTCGCGTCGTGCCCGCGGCCCGCCCGATCGAGCAGATCCGATTCGACGAAGCCAGTGAGCTCGCCAGCTTCGGCGCCAAGGTGCTGCACCCCGCGACCATCGCCCCGGCGGTTCGCCTCGGAATTCCCGTCTGGATCTATAACTCGCACAATCCCGGCGGTCACGGCACGCGCATCACCTTCGACGCCCCCCGCCGGTCGGTGACGGCGATCGCGGCGAAGCGCGAGACGACGATTCTCCGTGTCGCAACCGGTAAGATGCTCTTCCAGCATGGCTTCCTCCGCCGCGTCTTCGAACTGTTCGATGCGCATGCCGTGTCCGTCGACGTCGTGGCGACCAGTGAGGTGTCGGTGTCGGTCACCGTCGATGATGCGGCACCGTTGGATGTGCTGGTGGGTGCCCTGCGGCAGATCGGTGACGTCTCCGTCGAACGGCGCCGCGCCATCGTCAGTGTGGTCGGATCGGGCATCGCAGACGATGCAGCTGCAATCGGCGCCGTGTTGCGCGCCCTCGGACACCGCCGCATCCACATGCTGTCATTGAGTGCCAGCGCCATCAATCTGACGATTTTGCTTGACGATGACGACGTACCCGACGCGATGCGTGCCTTGCATTCGGCCCTCTTTGAGCAGGCGGTGGCGTGACGATGCGGATCGCGCTGTTTGGCGTCGGGCGTCTCGGGCGCGAGATCGTCGCGCTGGCGGCCGATCGTGATGCCATGGTGGTTGCCACCTTTGGTCGCGATGACCCGGCATCCTCCGCGGACCTGCTCGCGTGTTCGGCCGACGTCGTGATCGATGTCAGCGTGGCCGAGGCGGTGGCCCACAATGCCGCGATCTGCCTGGCAGCGAACCTGCCCGTCGTCATCGGTGTGACGGGTTGGGATGACGGTTACGACACGCTCGTGCGACGGGTGACGGAAGCGGAGGGGGGCGCGCTGATCGCACCGAACTTCAGTGTCGGGGCCACCCTCTTTGCCGTCGCCGTCGCGGACGCTGCGCGACGATTTTCTTCGGCGCTCGGCTTCGATGCTGCCATTGTCGAGACGCACCACGCGATGAAACGGGACGCTCCGTCCGGAACGGCGCGCACGCTGGCTGCTCTCGCGCTGCGAAGTCGTGGCGCGACGGTCCCCGTCTCGAGCGTTCGCGTTGGACAGGTGCCCGGTACACATTCGTTGGTCCTTGACGCGGCGTTCGAACAGGTGACGCTGACGCACGAGGCGCGCGACCGACGGGTGTTCGCCGATGGCGCGCTGCTCGCGGCGCGGTGGATGCTCGGGCGGAAAGGGATCTTCACTATGGTCGATGTCGTGCGTGATCTCACGGGAGAGCTCTGATGGGGGATTTTCATCTGACACCGCTTCGTGGCTGTGGCACGGCGCTCGTGACCCCTTTCACGAAAGACGGTGACGTCGATGAGGCCGCGCTGCGTGCACTTGTCGAGTGGCAGATCAGCGAGGGAATCGACTTTCTGGTCCCCTGCGGCTCCACCGGGGAAGCGGCAACGCTGGACACGCAGGAGCACCTGCGCGTGGTCGCCATCACCGCCGAAGTTGCGGCGGGTCGCGTGCCGGTGATCGGCGGGGCGGCATCCAACGACACCAGGAAGGCCATCGCGTTGTCGAAAGCGGTCATCGACGCCGGTGCGACGTATTTACTGCACGCGTCTCCCATGTACAGTCGTCCGCCGCAGCGCGGAATCGTCCAGCATTTCAAGTCCATTGCCGAGGCGGTCACCCGTCCGGTGGTGCTGTACAACGTGCCGGCACGCACGGCGAGCAACATGGATGCGATCACGACGCTCACGCTGGCCGCGCACCCGAACATCGTGGCGATGAAGGAGGCAAGCGGCAACCTGCCGCAGATCGAGGAGATCCTGCGCAACCGCCCGGACGGTTTCTCCGTCCTCTCCGGTGACGATGCGCTCACCGTCCAGCTCATGTCGCGTGGTGCCAACGGGCTGATCTCTGTCGTCGCGAACGCCGTGCCGCGCGCCATGAGTGCGGTCACGCGCGCCATGCTCGCTGGCGATGCGAACACGGCCCATCAGATCGATGGGACACTCAAGTCCCTCTATCGCGCCTCTGGCGTCGAATCCAATCCGATTCCGATCAAGGCGGCGATGCACCTGCTCGGGCGTGCCGCGAATGTGCTGCGCCTGCCACTGGTGCCGTTAGCCGATGAACACCTGAACGCGGTACACGATGCACTCGTCTCCGCAGGAGCCCTCGTTCGATGACTGTGCCGTCCCTTGGTGACGCTGTTCGCGAACTGGCCGCGACGCCCGCCGGAACCGCGCTGCCTGTGTCTGCGCGCGACGTGGTGACCACGTTGCTCGACGCGCTCGAGCGTGGTGAGCTCCGCGCGGCGGAACTGGGCGACGATGGCGAGTGGCGTGCGATACCGTGGGTGAAGCAGGGCATTCTGCTGGCATTCCGCCTCGGGCAGATGGTCGATCTGTCACCTGGCGCGTCGCCCGGCGACTTCAGCTTCATCGACAAGGACACCATGCCGCCGCGTCACTTCGCGCTGGCAGACGGCGTGCGCATCGTTCCTGGTGGCAGCACGGTGCGGCGCGGTGCGTATCTGTCGCCGGGCGTGGTCTGCATGCCGCCGATGTACGTCAACGTCGGTAGCTGGGTCGGTGCCGGTACGATGATCGATTCGCACGCGCTGGTTGGAAGCTGCGCGCAGATCGGCGCTCGAGTGCACCTCAGCGCGGCGGCCCAGATCGGCGGGGTACTCGAGCCGATCAACGCATCACCGGTGGTGATCGAGGATGACGTCATCGTCGGCGGCAACTGTGGTGTGTACGAGGGCACTGTCGTGCGACGTGGCGCGGTCCTCGGTGCCGGCGTCGTGCTCACGCGCGGAACACCGGTGTTCGATCTCGTCCACGAACGGGTGTATCGCGGTTCGGCGCACGCACCGCTGGTGATCCCCGCTGATGCCGTTGTCGTGCCCGGCGCGCGTCGTGTGCACGGGGCATACGCCGAGGCGGAGGGGCTCAGTCTTCAGACGCCAGTGATTGTGAAGTACCGGGACGACAAGACCGACCTCGCCACGACGCTCGAGGCGTGGTTGCGGTGAGCGTCGTGCGCTCTGTTTCCGTCCCCGGTGACAAATCCGTGTCGCATCGGGCGTTGATGTTTGCTGCCCTCGCGACCGGACGGAGCGTGTTGCGCGGTGTTCTGCCGTCGGCCGATGTGATGCATACGGCCGGAGTGCTGCAGCGGCTCGGGGTGGATGTTCCCACCATGTGGAGTGCCGATGCAACACTGGAGATCGTCGGTCGCGGGCGACGGGGGTTGCTCCAGGCTGACGTTGACCTGGACTGCGGCAACAGTGGTACTACGACGCGATTGATGGCCGGTGTGATCGCGGGTCATCCCATGCGCGCCACGTTGGTGGGTGACGTCAGCCTCAGTCGCCGTCCGATGCGCCGCATTGCGCGTCCGCTGACGCAGATGGGCGCTGCTTTTTCGTTCGTCTCGGATGATGGACTGCCGATGACGATTCAGGGTGGCGCACTTCGGGATATCGACTGGATCAGCCCAACCGCCAGCGCTCAGGTGAAGAGCGCCATTCTCCTCGCAGCGCTGGTGGCCGGCTGCTCGGCACGCGTGCAGGAGCCGACGCGGTCACGCGACCATACCGAGCGAATGCTCGGCGCCCTTGGCGCCCCGGTAATCGTGACCGAGGATGCGGTGCTCCTCGACCCCGTGGACGTGCTCGCGCCGTTGGATTTCGACGTGCCGGGCGACCCGTCGTCGGCGCTCTTTCTGATCGCCGTTGCCGTTCTCCGTGGTGAACCGTTGGAAATCCGGAACGTGGGTGTCAACGAAACGCGGATCGGTGCCTTCGCGGTACTGGAGCGCATGGGAGTCGTGCTCACCTTCGCGAACGAACGGGAGTCTGGCGGCGAGCCGGTGGCCGATGTGCACGTCGCGCCCTGCGCGGGCTTGCGCGGTGTCGACATCGGCGGCGCGGAGATTCCGTCGCTGATTGACGAGATTCCGATTCTGGCCTGTCTTGCGGCACGGGCGGAGGGCGAGACACGCATCGCGGATGCTGCGGAGCTTCGGGTCAAAGAGAGTGATCGGATCAGCGCCGTGGTGACGAACCTCCGCGCAATCGGCGCCAGCGCCGAGGAACTGCCGGATGGCATGGTGATTCGCGGTTCAGCCGTGCAGCTGATGGGTCCAATCATCACCCGTGCGGATCATCGAATCGCGATGGCATTCGGCGTGCTCGGCGCCCTGCCTGGCAACGCGATTACGATCGATGACCCGGAATGCGTGTCCGTCTCATTTCCTGGGTTCTGGGCGATGCTCAGTGAGCTCGGGACGGGAGCATGAGCCTGCGACCGCTGGTGATCGCGATCGACGGCCCCGCCGCGTCGGGGAAGTCGAGTACCGCACAGTGGGTGGCCAAGCAACTGGGCATCCATCACGTCGATAGTGGCGCCATCTATCGCGCGCTGACGGCGGTTGCGATCGAGCAGGAGCCGGACATGGCGCGATGGACAGCGCCGCAGGTGCTCGACGGCGGTCGACGCGTAGCGATGGTCCCCGGAGAGCGCACGTTCGTGGCGCTGATTGACGGTGCGCGCGATGACGAGCGGCTGCGCGGTGCCGATGTGACCGCTGGCGTCTCGATCGTCGCGGCGATCCCCGAGGCGCGCCAGTGGGTCAATGCGCAGGTGAGAGCAGCGGCGGCGGCACATGCGGTGGTCGTTGATGGTCGCGACATCGGAACCGTCGTCTTCCCGACGGCAACGCTGAAGATCTTCCTCGTGGCCGATTCGTGGGAGCGAGCGAGACGCCGTCTGCAGCAGCGGCTCGGCCGGGCTCCCGCTGACGACGAAATCGCCGAGGAGACCGAGTTGCTGGTCCGACGGGACGCGGCGGATCAGACGCAGACGGTTCAGGCGCGCGATGCGGTCTTGCTGGATACGACGTATCTCACGCAGTCCGATCAGGTCGCGCGAATTGTCGCGCTGGCGAGAGCGGCGATGGAACGCGAGTCGGACAGCGCCGCCGAGTAGAGGCTCGACGCCCGAGCAACGCAGAGTTGCACTCGGCCACAGCGGAATGCCCCCACGGAAGGCTGAGTTCGCTGACGAGGCCGAGTCAGATAACCCGAGAGGGACGGGTGGGTTGGCGACACAGGTGGGCGGCTCTCCCGCGTGTGCAGGCCGGGCCTGATCGTCGGGGGGGCACGTTGACCTGCACACTGGCCTCGTCTACCTTTCACGGTTCTCATTTCGCCGGCTTCCAATTGCCGCGCGATCTCCCATAAGCCTCGGCGCAGCGAGCTCACCATTCTGCGCAGTTTCGAGTCACACACCTTCATGTCCGAACCTGAAGTCGAGACCCTGCTCGACGACACCACAACCGGCACGGCCCTGACCGCCCGCGAGAAGCGCGATTTGCAGCGCTCGCAGCTCCGGCCGCTTGCCAACCGCCGCCCAGAACTCTACGAGGAAGACGAATACACCTCGGAAGATTACGAGCGGATGATCGCGATGTACCAGGGCACGATGGCCTCGATCGAAGAAGGTGAGATCGTCAAGGCCACGGTCATGGAAATCCGCGAGAATCTCGTCATCCTCGACATCGGATTCAAGTCGGAAGGCTCGATTCCGCTCGAAGAGTTCAAGGACCTGCCCGACCTCAAGGCCGGCGACATTGTGGAAGTGCTCCTCGAGCATCTCGAGGATCAGGAAGGTTCGGTCGTGCTGTCGAAGAAGAAGGCCGACTTCATGCGCGTCTGGGAACGCATCCGCGTTGCCTACGAAAGCGATCAGCCGGTCACGGGTACGCTCGTCAAGAAGATCAAGGGTGGCGTGGTCGTCGACCTCATGGGCGTCGATGCGTTCCTCCCGGGTTCGCAGATCGCGCTCCGTCGCGTGCCGAACATCGACGAGCTGCTTGGCCAGACGTATGATTTCAAGATCATCAAGCTCAACAAGCGTCGCCGCAACATCGTCGTCTCGCGTCGAGTGATCCTCGAGAACGAGCGCGCCGGCAAGCGCGAGAAGTTGATGAAGGAGCTGGAGAAGGATCAGGTGCGGAAGGGCGTCGTCAAGAACATCACGGATTTCGGTGCATTCATCGATCTCGGTGGCGTGGACGGCCTGCTGCACATCACCGACATGTCATGGGGCCGCATTTCGCACCCCACCGAAATGGTGCACATCGGTCAGGAACTGGACGTCAAGGTTCTCGACATCGATTGGCAGCGTGAGCGCATCTCGCTCGGCCTCAAGCAGCTGCAGGCGTATCCGTGGAAGGACGTTGCCGCCAAGTACCCGGTCGGTACCCGCGTCAACGGCAAGGTGGTCTCGATCACCAACTACGGCGCCTTCATCGAGCTGGAGCCGGGCATCGAAGGGCTGGTGCACATCTCCGAGATGAGCTGGACGCGCAACGTCCGTCACCCATCGAAGCTGGTCAGCATCGGCGAGGCGATCGAGGCTGTGGTGCTCAAGGTGGACCCGGACGAGGAGAAGATCTCGCTCGGCATGAAGCAGACGGAGCAGGATCCGTGGGCTGTGCTGCCGCTCAAGTACCCGGTCGGCACCCGGATCTCGGGCAAGGTGCGCAACCTGACCAGCTTCGGCGCTTTCGTGGAAATCGAGCCGGGCATCGATGGCCTGATCCACATCTCCGACATGTCCTGGACCAAGCGCGTCCAGCACCCGTCGGAAGTGGTGAAGAAGGGTGATTCGGTGGACGTCGTGATCCTCAACATCGATGCCGAGAACAAGCGCATCAGCCTCGGCCTGAAG
>JBBQRH010000026.1:0-47095 GCA_038215035.1 Gemmatimonadales bacterium
AAGAGCTACATGGCAGAATTGATCAGTGTGGCGGGTGGCGACAACCCGTTTCGTGATGTGCCGGGCGAGTTCCCGACCCTCTCGCTGGAATCATTCATCGCGCGCGACCCGGACGTCGTGATCATCGGGCGTGGCGCACGCGGCATGTCGCAGCTCGAGCGGCTGCGTACGACCCCCGGGTGGCGGGACATGCGCGCGGTACGGAACGGCGCCGTGATCGAAGTCGACGGTGAGCAATGGGGCCGCCCGACGCTGCGCTTTGGCGCACTGCTCCGCGATCTTGCCGGACAGCTCGATCGGGTGGCACCGAGGATCCGTCGACCGAACTAGGGTTTTGTCGCAGACGTTCGTCGCAGTCGGGCGCGGCTTGTGATGCGAGTCGGCGCCGCAACGCCTCACAACATCTACCGCCTTCCTCGAGCAAACGACGAGCAACCTGCTTGACGCAAAGTCGCAAAGGGCGCAATGACGCAAGGGCCGTCTGCTTGAGCCAGACACCGCAGCGCGGCATGACGGTCCGCAACAACATCAGCACGGATGTTTTGTAACAGCATCCACAGCAGCACTCTCTTTCTGCTGTTCCCATCTCTCTGAAGTTCTTTGCGCCTTGGCGCCCTTGCATCTTTGCGTTGAGCAGTTGCCCTTACGCAGTTGCCATTGCGCAGTCTTCGCTGCGACACCTCGCGATACCGATGCGATCGCTCCAGATGGCGCCTCGGCTCGCGCCGCAACGCCACCAGAGCTGCCTACGCCGCCTCAGCCCAGGCCAGACTCACGGCGCGACGCGCTGACCGCTTCAGCTGGCGATGCACGGCGCGCGCATACCGCATGAAGTTTTCGCCGGCACTCGGCCAGCGCGCGAAAAAATCCTGCGGGGGCTGATCGGCCTTCAGGCGATTGCAGGGTCCGCAGGCGACCACGAGGTTGCCCGGTTGCGAGCGGCCGCCCCGTGCAATCGGTTGCACATGATCGAGCGTCGCCTCGGTGAATAGCATGATCCATCCGCAGTAGACGCAGCGATGATCGCAATCGCGATATGCGGCTGTCTTGAGTGCCCGTCTCGCTGAGGGGGCGAGGCTGTCCCGCCGCTCGAACCGGTCGGCCCCGCGCGGGGCGCGTCCAATGGGACGCCGAAGGTTGTGGTGGTGCCAGAAAGCGGTCATGCCGCTCCTGCCAGACAATACCGGTACCGCAGTCCTGAGCGAATCATCTACAGCCCTCGTTGGCCGAATGACGTCCCTGGTGCGTGCACGTGCCTCTGAGCAACACATTCAATCCCGCAGGGGATTTGCGCAAGCCCTCCCCCGCACCAACACTGTCACTGCTCCGTGGTCAGGCCATCAGCGCTCATCCCCCGACACCCTCCGCATTGCCGTACCGCGACGGATCGCTCACCCCGCGTCCGTACTGCGGCGTGCATACCGCGTCGTTGCTTCACGTACCCGCATCGGGTCGTGCAGTGCCGTCAGGATCTGCACCGCCGTCGCGTCGAGCCGCTGCCGCGACGATGGTTCACCACCGGTGAACGGCAGCGGCACGTCCCATCCATCGCCGTGCATCCGCGGAATGACGTGGACGTGGTAGTGGAACACATCCTGACCGGCAGCGCTGCCACTGCTCACGAGCAGATTCATGCCATCGCATCGAGTGACGTCCCGGATCACTTCACCGAGTCGCCAGGCCACATCGAAGAGGTGCTTCCCGAGAGGGCCCGGGATGTCCTCGAGCGAGGCGTAATGCTCGCGTGGGACAACCAGCGCGTGACCTCGGTTGACCGGCTGGATATCCATGAACGCGACGGCGTCGGCGTCCTCATAGCAGATGGACACCTCGCCGGCTCCCTGAATCAGGTCACAAAAGACGCAGTGTGCAGGCACGATGGTGGTTCCGGTGTGATCGTGGGAGAGTGGCGACTGGCGCGCGACGCATCATCGGATACACGATAGTCCGGGATCGAGGTCACGCGACGGCATGGGGCGCTCTCCAAACTGACAGCCGCAACCACGGCTTGACCAGCCGTCTCGCATCCGACTTCTGCCCCCGGGCAGCGCCCGGGCCGCTCCCATGGGGACGGTCTCCCGCAGCGGTGCGCTCAGGGAACGCTCGGGGCAGCCGCCTCAGACATCACGAGGAAGGATGTCGGAATTCGGGCGCCGCTTAACTTCACCTCGTTCTGGTTGGATCGTGACGGAATCCTGACCAGTTCGCCATGAATGATTGCGCGCCTCGGGTGCGCTGCTGTCCTTATCCTTCAGACCGAGCCGCGGGATGACCTACACCGCCACGTCCGAGCCATACACCGCGGGGCTGTCCCGCGAGCAGTTGCTTGGCGCCTATCGCACGATGCTCCTCTCCCGTCGAATCGACGATAAGGAGGTGCAGCTCAAGCGCCAGAACAAGATCTTCTTCCAGATCTCAGGTGCGGGCCACGAGGCCGTCCTGACCGCCGCCGGCATGGTCCTGCGCCCCGCCCACGACTGGTTCTACCTGTATTACCGCGACCGAGCGCTTTGCCTGCAACTCGGCATGAGTGCCGTCGACATGCTTTACTCGGCGGTTGGTGCAGCCCGTGATCCGAACTCGGGCGGGCGACAGATGCCCAGCCATTGGGGCAGTTCGGCGATGAACATCGTGAGCACGTCGTCCCCGACCGGCACGCAGTTCCTGCAAGCCGCCGGTAGCGCCGAAGCGTCGATGCGCGAACGGATGCTCGACGGAACACAGACCGACGAAGTGACGCTCGTCACGACCGGAGACGGCACGACCTCGGAGGGGGAGTTCTGGGAGTCGCTCAACACCGCGTGCAATCTCAGTCTGCCGATGGTCTATCTGGTCGAGGACAACGGCTACGCGATCAGCGTACCGGTGGAGGTAGGGACCGCTGGCGGGTCGATCTCCCGGCTGGTCCGCGGCTTCCCTGGCCTCTATATCCAGGAAGTCGACGGCTGCGACCTGATCGCCAGCTACGAGGTGATGCAGCGCGCGGTACGCTACGCGCGTGAGCGTAACGGGCCGGCGTTCGTCCATGCCAAGGTGATTCGACCCTATTCGCACTCGCTCTCCGACGACGAGACGATGTATCGTCCGGCCGAGGAGCGTGAAGCGGACGCCGCGCGCGATCCACTCACGACCTTTCCCGCCTGGCTGCTGCAGCACGGTCTGGCCAGCGAAGAAGAGCTAGCGGTGATTGCCGATGGCGTCGAAGCGGAGCTGTTGCTTGCCACCGACGACGCGCTCGCGGCAGCACAGCCGGACGCCAGCACGGTGTATCACGGCGTCTATTCACCGGATGTCGATCCGACGGGCGAACAGTTTGACACCGAGGACGATCCGCATTTCAGCGGCAGCGAAACGACGATGGTCGACCTGCTGAACCAGTGCATGAAGGACGAGATGCGCCGGAACCCCAAGATTCTGATGTTCGGCGAAGATGTGGCGGATGCCAGCCGTTCCGACGTGCTCGACCGGGTCAAGGGCAAGGGAGGCGTCTTCAAGGTCACTCATGGGCTGCAGAAGGAATTCGGCAGCACGCGGGTGTACAACTCGCCGCTGGCCGAGGCCAACATCGTCGGTCGCGCGATTGGACTGGCACTGCGAGGCTTCAAGCCCGTGGTCGAAATCCAGTTCTTCGATTACATCTGGCCCGCGTTCATGCAGATCCGCGATGAACTGGCCACGATGCGCTGGCGTTCGAACAACGCCTTTGCCGCGCCGGTGGTGATTCGTACCACGTACGGCGGCTACATCCGCGGTGGTGTGTACCACTCGCAGACTGGCGCATCACTGTTTACGCACACGCCCGGACTTCGCGTGGTCTGCCCAAGCAACGCGCTGGATGCCAGCGGCCTGCTGCGGACTTCAATCCGCTGCGAAGATCCTGTCATCTTTCTGGAGCACAAGCACCTCTATCGCCAGACGTACAACAAGGCGATGAATCCGGGGCCGAACTTCATGATTCCGTTCGGCAAAGCTCGCGTCGCGCGTGCAGGTACGGACGTGACTGTAGTGACGTATGGTGCAACAGTGCAGCGCGCCTTGGCGGCCGCGAATCAGATGGCCGACGAGGGTGTCAGTGCCGAAGTGATCGACTTGCGCACGCTGTCTCCGTGGGACAAGGAGACGGTCTTTGCCAGCATCCGGAAAACCAATCGCGTGATCGTCGGCTATGAAGACTCGATGTCGTGGGGCTATGGCGCCGAGATAGCAGCGGCAATCGCCGATGAGTGCTTCGCTTACCTCGACGCACCAGTGATGCGGGTGGCGAGTACGGACACGTTCGTGGGCTACGCTCCACAGCTCGAAGATGCAACATTGCCACAGCAGGAAACATTCCGGCAGGCATACCGGAAGATCGTCGCGTACTGACGCAGCCGTCTCGCGGTGTTGCACGAACGTGAACGGCCGGCATCTGATCGATGCCGGCCGTCCACGTTCGTACGCCTGTTCCAGTCAGGACCGCGAGCCTATGGCCGCCGCGGCCGCTGCATCAAGCGACTCATCTCGGTGATCCGAAAGCCCGCTGGAATGGCAAAGGTCGTCGTATCGACCGTCTCCCGGTGCAGCGCCGTCATCTCCGCCCGAGTGGTGGTCCGCAGCGTGTCACTGCCGGACACCGTCACCGCAGTCGTGACCGAACGGATCGGGAAGCCCGCCGGCACGGCACGCTCCGATTCGTGCAGCTCTCTGCGCACGGACTCAGGCAAGGCAAGGGACCGCCCGAACTGCTCGGCGAATGCACGAAACCCCGAGTCGAGCCGCCCAATGTCGCGACTGACATTGAGCTGGAGTTGCTGATCCGTTCTCAGCGATCGCTGTGCGACCGGCGTGTTCAGTCGCAATGTGTAGCCCTGTGTCAGCTCGACGCGTCGCGTGGAATAGCCCAGCAGCCGAGCATCCAGACCGCGATCACGGGTCACGCTCGTCACATCGCTGACCTCGAGTGTTGCCGCGCCAAACGGACCTCCCATCAACGCCGCGAACTCACCTGTCGCAACCTTCAACACTTCGCGCTTCACCGAATTGACAATCGCCATCGTACTGTCGTCGGTGCGGATGAGGATGGTGCCACCTTCGCCGGTCATCGCTTTCAGTGCTCCCTGACGCACCGTGATTCGCGCGCTTCCGGCCCAGATCGCGACCTCGAGCAACAAGTCTCCACCTGGCAATGGCCTTCCGTCCGAACTCGGGGTCACCGAGTACGTGAACAGCCAGGCCTGCGTACGCGCGGCAGGTGGTTGTGCGAAGGTCGATGCGAATGGAATACACAGTGCACCGAGCACAACGGAGCGGAGCAGACGAGGCAGGCGTCGCACGTCGCGCGCGCTGCTGCGGCTCACTTCGTCGAGGAAACAGCCACGATCGCGCCGTCGACCACACGAATCAGTTCAGCGCCGCCGTCACCTGCCGCAATCACGACAAACGAGGCGGGACCGCCACGTCGCAGCACCACGTCCTGAGGAATGCCGCGCACACTGGCGCCACGGAGATCGACGACGCGGGCTGCCGATCCTGCGAGTTTTCGCACTTCAGCACTCGAACCAACGAGCGCGAGTTCCTTGCCGGTGATCGCCAGTGCATCCGCCACTGGCCTTCGCACGTCGTTGGTGCGGATACGCCCATTCACGAAGGCCAGCGCGATTGCACTCATGTTATCCCTGCCGACGATCCATCGAGTCACGCAGGTCGAGCAGAATCTCGAAGTAAAGCTGCTCGCGACGGTACGCGAAATCGAGCGCAACCATCTGTGACGGATCTTCTGACGCCCTCGCCCGATCGAAGGCCTCCTTGTACATCTCTTCCAGATTGCTCAGAATGCGATCGCGGGTACGTGCCATGCGGGCGGCGTCCAATGTGTGGGGGGTCAGTCGGGGAACATCCCGTTCGTCCTGAAAGGACGACGCGGGACCGTCGGGGTCATAGATGAATCTGCGCGCCGCCGAAAAGAGTGCGCGTCGTGGGTCGGGGAATTCAACCATCGTGAAGCGCGAAGAGATCTTTGCCAGAGACGAGTGGCGGTGCGTGTACTGCGGAGAGCAGTTCCCGCCCGCGGCACTGACCATCGACCACGTCCAACCACAGCTGCGCGGGGGCGACCGGTCTGGCGGCAACGTAGTGACCGCCTGCGCCCCCTGCAATTTGCGCAAGGGACACCGGCGGCTGGCCGAATTCCTGACCGACGAGCCGGAGACCCTGGCGATGTTCAGGCGCCATGCCCTGCACGTCTGGCCGCGGCACCTTCGTTCGCTGGACGAGGCACTCAGAGCCGAGCAACGTCGACGCGGGCGTGGGGGAGGACATCAGGGGTGACCGAGGCGATGGAAAACGGCCTCTTCCACGACAGCCCCCTGCTTGAGATGTTCGACCACGATGCGCTCGAGGAGCGCCGGTGTCACGTTCGCATACCACACGCCCTCCGGGTAGACCGCGACGATGGGCCCCGCGGCGCACACACCGAGACAGGGCGTCTCGCCGCGCTTCACCCGGCTTGGGCCGAACAACAGGTCCTCTCGCTGTAGCAGGCGAGCGAGTTCCACATAAATGTGGCGTCCGCGGCGGTCTGGCGAACAATACGAGCCGGTGCACACGATCACATGCCGGGAGTACGGGTCCATCTGAGGAAGCATGTGTCTCAGTGTCGAAAAATTGCGAGCAGAATCTCCAGCACGATCAGGAGCACGATAGCCACCTCCAGCGCCTCGCTGCGCGCGGACTGTTGTTCGTCGTTGAGCATCGAATACGTCTCGCGGATGATCGCCAGCTTGCGGTCGATGCCCGCCCGCCAGGCCCGACCGCGGAACAGCTCCAGCGCTGCAGCATAGATACGCGCGAGGTACACGTCGTCGGTCACTTTCAGCGCATTCTCCACCCGCTCCACCAGCTCGGTACTGTCAGCCACCGTCCGCTGCAGCTCCGCCAGGAGTGGAGCGTATCGCCGGCTGAAAATCGCCAGCTGGCGTGAGCCGGGACGCGCCGCCTCGATCCGGTCATACATCCGCGGCAACTCGGCATCCAGCGTCGCGTCATAGAATCGCAGTTCGAGCAACTGTGCATTGGCGAACTCGAGAATGAACTGGACATCGGTGTCCACCAGCGACGCGTCAACGATGAGCGCGTTGTCCCACGTCAGGACGGCAAGATCTTCAGCGGTATAGCTGAAACGGTGCGGCAGGAGTTCCCGCATCGCCCCGGCACTCAGCGCCCTCCGCTCGTTGAGCAGCAGCGGCGAGAGCAGCGCGTCATGAAGTACCGCCGGCAGCACCGCCTCACCCTGCAGGTCGGTCAAGCGTGCCACGCGATAGACGATGTAGTCCTCGGTCTGCTGCGCAATCGCCGGACGCTCGATGCAACTCCGGATGCGCTCCACAAGCGAGGCGAGGTGTCCGTCGAGGAGTGCCGGGACGACGGCCGCGGCGTCAAGCGATTCACCGAAATCGACGAAACCATGCCACGTGATCCCTGGCGGCGCCGGCACACGTGCGCGGAGGCTGATCACGCCGAAATCAAAGATGCGAGCGCTGACCTCTACTGTGAGCCTGTCACCGCCGAGGACGACCTCCTCCGTCCCGAGAATGACGGTGATCGGAGGATTGGGGATCTGGAGTGCCTGCGCCTCGCCACGGACCGGCCGGACGCGAGCAGGCGCCTGTGTGGCCAACAACTCGAGGACACGATCGAGCGCGATTTCATACCCGACATCGAAGAGACGGTACACGACGGCGTCGGCCTCGACTCGAAGGTCATCGGCGGACACGATCTGCCCCTCGGTCAGCGGCCGGACGGGGGACGAGTCGTGTGGCATGGGCTGAAGTTACTCCGATTCTGCCGATGGGCCTCGCCTTGGCCTCGGCGCAGTCCGGCACACCCAGGGTCACCTGTGCGTTCTCCAGTTTCAGCCCGGTTGCGACTCTGCACTGGCGTGAACGGCTCCCGCGGGCGACGATATGATCTCGTGCGGGCGACGTGCGGACGCCGCCGCCCCCGGCAACTATTCTGTCCTTTGCTTCACGGTCTCATGACCTCTCCGCTGCAGCTCCCCGACCCGGCAATTCTCGGACGGGGCTACGACGCACCTGAAGTCCTGGTCAGCACCGGATGGCTGGCGGAGCATCTGAATGACGCCAACCTGCGACTGCTCGAGTGCGACGAGGATGTCCTGCTCTTCGATTTTGGGCATATCCCGAATGCCCAGAAGATCGACTGGCATACCGATCTGAACGATCCGGTCATGCGCGACTATGTCACGCGTGAACAGTTTCAGCGGTTGCTCCGAAAACTCGGCATCAGCGACGAGACACTGGTGGTCTTCTACGGCGACAAGAACAACTGGTGGGCGGCATACGCATTCTGGGTCTTCCATCTCTTCGGCTTCCGAAACACCCGTCTGCTCGACGGCGGCCGGCTGAAGTGGGAGATGGAAGGGCGTCCGCTGGTGACAGGTCGCTCCACGTATTCCGAGACGTCCTTCGTGGCGAAGGAGCGCGACGACGCCGCCATCCGCGCCTTTCTTCCGGATGTGCTCCTGCACTCCAAGGCGTCCGGTCAGTTGGTGGACGTTCGTTCGCCGCAGGAGTACACCGGTGAAAAGCTGCACATGCCCGAATACCCGCAGGAGGGCGCGATGCGTGGCGGACACATTCCCGGTGCGCGCAGCGTCCCATGGGCTCGTGCTGCGAACGCCGACGGCACCTTCAAGTCCGCCGATGAACTGCGTGCCATCTACGAAGGTGAGCACGCGCTCAGCGCCGATCAGCCGACCATCACGTATTGTCGGATTGGTGAACGGTCATCGCACACATGGTTTGCGCTGACCTATCTGCTTGGATATCGTCACGTCAGAAACTACGACGGCAGCTGGACGGAATATGGAAATGCCGTCCGGACGCCGATCGTGACCGGATCAACGCCTTCCGCGCAGCGAACGACTTCATGAGCGGCACCAAGCCTCCGTCCAGAATTCATCTCGAATGGCAGGGCGATCGACGGTTCGATACCGGGCGCCCCGACGGGCCGACGATACGACTGGATGGTGACGGGATCACCGGCCAGAGTCCGGTGGACGCGTTGCTGAGCGCGCTGGCGGCGTGCACGGCCGTCGATGTGGTCGATATTTTGGCGAAACGTCGGACACCTCTGGCGACGCTCACGATCGATGCCGTGGGAGAACGCGCCGATACAGTGCCACGCAGAGTGGTCTCGGTGTCCCTCACCTATCATCTGCATGGCGAGGGGATCGAACGATCACACGCCGAGCGTGCCGTCGAGCTGGCGATTTCGAAATACTGCAGCGTGCGTGACTCGCTCGACCCTGGGCTACCCGTGCATTACTGCGTGATGCTCAACGAGGATGTCGGCAGCATTCGGCTTGCGGGTGCGGCGGCGGAGTAGGCGCTGCGCGCCAGTGGGCTCAGTGATGCGCGGGACCACAGGCGCAGCGATGTAACGCGCCTCGATTCTTCCAGTGCGCCAGGACGAGAAAGGTCGCGGCGACAATCACGACCAGCACTTCGAACACCGACGGACCGACGTGCATCGAGCGGAGCGTGATCAACATCGCGATTCCGCTCACGAACAGCACCAAGGGACCTCGCAACTGGTGCCGGTGATACCCCGGAACGAGCGCGATCAGCCCGACCACCATCGAGGCGCCAAGGAAGGCCCAGTCGATCCACGGCGAGGCCAGCAACGACGCCGCCGGCGCCACGCCGAGAAGGAGAGCAACAACCACACAATGCACCGCACAGGCGAACGACGCCGACGCACCGACCATGTCGAGCGACGGTCGAATGTGCGAAGTGGTTTGCGCGGAGATTCCCATCGGCTGCGTTCTGAAGAATGTGGAGGTCGAGCGGCGCGCCGCGAGATCAGGCTTCGGGGCGCGACTCCTATATCGTAATGATACCAACAACTGATATGCGTCTATCAATAATGGGCGTCGGCCGCCTCGCAGTCAAGGGGCCGGATGCCAGCCGTCGGCAACGGCACGGTTCTCATTTGGCCAGCACGCAGCTAAGGGACTCGCTTCCGGCAACCGGCTCAGCTACATTTCGAGGCTTGCCGGGAACAAGTGCACCCCGGCGCGTGACCTCAAGACGAGATAGCAGCTATGAAGGACGGCATTCATCCCGCGTACCACCCGGTGAGCTTCAAGGACGCCTCGTCGGGTTTCGCGTTTGTGACCCGCTCGACCCAGTCGAGCGATCAGATGATGGAGTGGACGGATGGAAAGTCCTATCCGGTCATCACGATGGAAATCACCAGCCATTCACATCCGTTCTATACGGGCCAGCAGCGCATGATCGACACTCAGGGTCGTGTCGACCGCTTCAAGAAGCGCTACGCGCGCTGAGGTGTGCGTTTCGGCGGTGAATGAACGACGAGAGCGGCCGGTGCATCGATGCACCGGCCGCTCTTTTTTCATCGCCGCCGCCGCCGCGCCGGTAGCGGCTACTTCAGCTTGAAGGTGAGACCAAGGTTCAACGTCGCCGCACCCGAACCAAGGTCGCCGTAGAGCGCCACCTTCGGCGTAAAGAAGTATCGGCCACCGGCTCGGCCGATGACGTACAACCCGCTGTTGTAGCCACAACTGTCGTTGCCGAAATTCGAGCAGCGCACGGTCTGGAAGCCCAGGCCTGCGCCCAGAAACAGATCGACCTTGTTCGACGGGTCGATCGGAAAATGATAGTTCATCGTCGCGCCGATCGGGATGTAGCTCACGCTGGCCCGATTGCCACGACCGAAGGTGTAGACGTCGGCGCTGACTTCAAAACCGAGCAGCCCATTGCCGAGATCCGGCAGCTTCTTGAAGATGTTCTCGTAGCGGCCGCCAAAGGAGAGGTTGGCATCACCGAGATTGCCGATTCCGACGACAAATCCAACATCGGAGTACCCTTTGCGTACCTGCCCTTGGGCCGCTGTCGGCTGCAAGCAAGCAAGAGCAAGTGCTCCGAAAAAAACGATCAATTTTCTGTGCATGGCGCGCGATCCTGGTTCGTGAGAATGGTGCAACTGTTCAGGCAGGCTCTTCACTGCCGCTGTACAATACAGCAGGAACGGTGCCGACAGAGTCCGGGGCCGATGTATCGGCAGACGCGCTGGCCGCCCCGGAACGACGAACGGGCGGCACCCTCAGGTGCCGCCCGTTCGTCGTTCCGGCGGGACAATCGCGCGCGAAGTGGCCCGCTGGGAGAGCGAGTTATCGCGGCACCGCGCTGGACTACTTCAGCTTGAAGGTCACCCCAAAATTGATCGAGGCTGCGCCCGCGCCTGCGTCAGCATACAGCGCGACGTTCGGCTTCAGGAAGTAGCGGCCGCCGGCGCGGCCGATGAAATACACTCCGCTGTTGAACCCGCCACAGCCTGTGGCCCCGAAACCGGAACAGCTGACGGTCAGGAACCCGAGCCCCGCTCCCAGAAATGCATCGAATTTCGTCTTGGGATCGAGCTTGAAGTGGTAGTTCGCCGTCGCTCCGAAGGGGATGTAGCGAAGCGAACCGGCCCCGCGGAAGTCGTAGCTGTAGACGTCAGCGCTGACGCCAATTCCGAGCAGCCCATCCCCGAGATCAGGCAGCTTCTTGAAAACCTTCTCGAAGCGGCCGCCGAAGGCGATGGACGCGTCGCCGATATTGCCAAGGCCGATCACGCCTCCCACATCGGTATAACCGAGGGCAACCTGGGCGCGTGCCTCGCGCGTCGGCGCCAAAAGCAGGACTGCGACCCCAATCGTACCAGCCAGTGCTCTCCGCATATCCACGTTCCTCGAACTCAAGGGAAGTCCTGTGACACCTCTGGGCATACATCAGACACGAAAGCCTCTCGACACCATCCCGGCTTGATTCCCATTACGCGAAAACACGCAATGGACCGTCAGCTGGTCGCGCGACAGCGCCGCGGTCCCCCCGCCGCGATGGATCAAATCCCAGCTGCTTCGGAGAGGCGACAACGGGAACCGTACGATTCCGCAGAGGCGCCTACGCACGGCAACGGGCACGGTTTCAGGGATACACCGTCAAAGCGACGCATCGGTTCTCCGAGTGCTGCGGCAAAATGCCGCGATGCTCTTCGGAGGTCGACGCGTCTCCGCGCCGACCTCCAGGTCATCTCTGTCACTGCGTCCCCTGTTCCGAGGGAATGCCAGTCCGCCTGCCGTGGCTCACTTCAGCTTGACGGTCAACCCGACGTTGATCGTGGCCGCGCCGGCGCCGGCGTCGGCGTAGAGCGCGAGATTCGGCTTCAGGAAGTACCGACCGCCAGCTCGGCCGATGAAATAGATGCCGTCATTGAATCCACCGCAGCTGCTCGACCCGAGACCGGAGCAGCTGAGCGTGAGAAACCCGAGTCCAGCGCCAAGAAATGCATCGAACTTCTTCGCCGGATCAAGCTTGAAGTGGTAGTTCGCCGTTGCGCCGAACGGGAGATACCGCAGTGTGCCTGGCCCGAAGTCGTAGCTGTACACATCGGCACTCAAACCAATGCCGAGCAGACCGTCGCCCAGACTGGGCAGTTTCTTGAAGACCCGTTCAAAACGGCCGCCGAACGCGATTGATGCATCACCAATGTTGCCAAGTCCGACAACACCGCCAACATCGGTGTAACCGATGCTGACTTGCGCGCGAACCGGCGGCGAAATGGACAGGCTGAGTGCCACCGCTGCGGCTGCGACGGCAAGTGTATTGCGCATTACGACGTTCCCTTGGGCTCGAGAGAAGTGACTCCGACTTCCTCACGCCCGACGGAGGCTGCGCTGCCACTGCGTCGCCGCCCGCCGAGTGCGGGGCGGAGCCGGAGCGTAGAAGTCACTTCGTCTGGTCACAACGAGAATGAGACGAACCGACGGAAATCCGCTGCGAACGGAGGGGTTCCGGCCGGTGAAATCAGACGGACGTCACACGGAATCAGCAGCCGGGGTTCGCTGTGCTCCGGTTCAATGGCACGAGCGATCAAAACTGGGCTGGGTCCAACATCGCGAACGCTCCGGGCCGCAGTCCTAGGCGGGAGCGATGGTCGCGTCCGGTTCCTGCGCTCAGGCGGCCTTGCAGGAGGTACACCGTCCGAAAAGCATCACCTCGTGTCCCTCGGTGACGAATCCCGTCGGTGCCAACTTCTGGATGTCGGCAGGGCAGCCTTCCACCTCGAACACCTTGTCGCAGGCTCGACAGTGAAAGTGATGATGGTGCCCCAGATGCGCGACCTCGTAGCGTGGCGCCTCACCTGGCACATCAATGCTCTTCAGCTCGCCTTCGTCGACCAGTGTCTTGATCGTCCGGTACACGGTCGCGATGCCCATCGACGGCACTTCAGACTTTGCATAGTCGAGCACTTCTGCGGGCGAGAGCGGGCGATGGAGGCTGCTGAAAACACGCCGAATGGCCCCGCGCTGCCGCGTATTCCGTTCCATCAGTCCTCCGCACGAGGCGGTCCGGTGTTGATCGCGCAGCCCGCACGCAAAGCCGATCGTTCAGTGGTACTCATGCCTCGCCAATCGCTGGGCCAGAGAGGCCAGCGTCGCTCGCAACCCGGAACATCGACACCAATACTGCGCTATTGAGAATGATATGATAACGAGAATCCAGGGTCGGCGGCAACCGTCTTTCGCTCACTGCTATCTTCTCGGAATGCGCGCCCTGCTGGCAACCTGCCTCACTGTCCTCGCCACAGCCTGTGCGACTCCGGTCTTCAATGGCGTCGTCCTCGATCCCCCCGAGCTGGCGCCCCCGCTCCATCTGGCCGATTCAGCTGGGGGACAGTTCGATCTTGGTAGCGAGAAAGGCAAAGTCGTCCTGATTTTCTTCGGCTATACGCACTGCCCGGATATCTGCCCGACCACGCTGGTGGACTGGCGACACGCCGCCGACTCGCTGGGATCGCAGGCGTCAGAAGTGAAGTTCGTCTTCGTGAGTGTGGACCCCGAGCGCGATACGCCAGCCGTCGTTCAGCGCTATGCGGCGCGCTTTGCTCCAGAGTTCATCGGTGTCACCGGATCCCGAGCGGATATCGACGCCACACTGGCCGCGTGGAAGCTGGCCTCCTTCCGTGACGGCGTGCCGGGCGCATCGGATGCGGCATATACAGTGAGTCATCCGTCGCAGGTGTTCGTGGTAGACCGTGAGGGACAGTTGCGGCTCATGCATCGCGCCGGGTTGACGCCAACCCAGATTGCGGCCGACGTCAGGGCGCTGCTGTGAAGACGCGCGTCATGCTTGCCGTTCTGCTGCTGGTCTCGGCAGCCTGCCGAGGCGGCAAGGAGCCGGTGGACCTTTCCGGCGCGCCTCACATGCGGCCGGCCGAACAAGGCGCCTCATCGGCGGTGTACTTCATGCTCAGGAACCCGACCGCCGACACGCTGGTGCTCGATGGCGTCGAGATCGATGTGGCCGGCTCGGCTTCACTCCACCGTTCCGTCGACCGCGATGGCATGAGCAGCATGTCCCAGGTCGACTCGCTGGTGGTGGCGCCGAACGATTCCGTGGCATTTGCCGAGCGTGGGCTCCACATCATGGCGTCTGATCTGCACACCGCGCTCCGGGTCGGGGACACGGTCGTCGCGCGGCTACGATTCAGGTCCTCGCGCGTGGACACCCTGCGGATTCCAGTCCGTGAGTAACCCGCTGCGGCGGGGTGCGGCGGCGACCGGCGTGGTCGTCCTGACCGCCATCGCAAGCTGGTGGGCGTGGCCGAGGCCAGCGCTCCACCTGCGGGTCGAGCCTGGCGGCCGTGGCGTGGTCGTGGACAGCTGGGGCAACACGACGCCCCTGCCCGAAACGGTCTATGTCAGCGCCACCGGCCGAGCCACGAAGATTCGGCTCGACAACCGCGACACCACCTTCCAGAACCTCGGGCTATTCAGCGCTCCAGCCCGCTCAGTCCGTAACTATCGGGTGCTTCCGGGTGTCTTTGCCGGCTTCTGTTCGGCTCACGCCGCCAGCAAGACGATCACCTACGTCGTGCAGTAGCGTACTTTCTGTGTTCAACCTCAGGACGGGCAGCCGCATGGCCGTGACGGCGGAGACGGTGCATCGGGAAGAGATCGCGAATGCGGTCACACATGGCGTTGGCGCATTGGCCAGTGCCGCGGCGGGGGCGGTGCTGGTGACGCTCGCGCAATTGTACGGCACGCGCATGCAGATGATCAGTGCATTGATCTTTGGCTCGTCACTGGTGATGCTCTACACCGCATCGACGTTGTATCACGCCATTCCCTCGGCGGCGGCGAAGCGGAGGTTGAAGGTGTTCGATCACTGCGCGATCTACATGCTCATCGCAGGGACGTATACGCCGTTTGCGCTGATCGGGCTGCGCGGCGCCGTCGGCTGGTGGTTGTTCGGCGTGTCGTGGGGGCTTGCCACCATCGGCATCGTGTTCAAGCTGTTCTTCACGGGGCGCTTCAAGCTTTTCTCGACCCTGGTGTATATCGGCATGGGCTGGATGGCACTGTTCGCGATCAAGCCCATGCTGGTAAAAATCCCGCTGGCGGCATTGATCTGGCTGCTGGCGGGGGGCATTGCGTACACCGCTGGCACGCTCTTCTACCACAATGAACGGCTGCGCTATTCGCATGCGGTCTGGCATCTCTTCGTGCTGGCAGGGAGCGCCTGCCACTTCATCGCCGTGATCAGTCAGGTTATCCCGGTCGCCTGACCGGCTCGAGATGGGGCCGACGTCGGTGGCGGCGAATCTGCCGCGACACTGGCTGACGCTCTCAGCTGTCTGGCTGCAGGGACGTCTCGGATCGAGCGAACTGACACCGGTGGGGTCGCCGGGAGGCGAGGCGGACCGGCTATCTTTGCCGACTGCACTCCCTCCGCCTCAATGATCTCTTCGCGCCGTTCGCGGCGCCGTCAGCCCCACCAATGACCTCTCCGACTGCTGCGCCGGTTTCGGCGTTTCTCCGACACAACTTCCGCCACTTCAACGCCGCCGCGCTGATCGAAGCCGCGGACGGGTATACCGCGCATCTCGGCAGCGGTGGCAAGATGTTCGTCACGCTGGCCGGTGCCATGAGCACGGCAGAGCTGGGCGTGTCGCTGGCCGAGATGATCCGGCAGGACAAGATTCACGGCATCAGTTGCACGGGAGCGAATCTCGAGGAAGACGTCTTCAACCTCGTCGCGCACGATTTTTACGAGCGCATTCCGAACTGGCGCGATCTGACACCGGAGCAGGAACAAGACCTCCTCGAGCGGCACATGAACCGCGTGACCGACACGTGCATCCCCGAGATGGAAGCGATGCGCCGGATCGAGAGCGTGGTGCTCGAGGAATGGGTCGCGGCCGACAAGGTAGGCGCGCGCTACTTCCCGCACGAGTTCATGTACAAGATCCTGCTCTCCGGCAAGCTGAAGGACAGCTATCAGATCGACCCGAAGCATTCGTGGCTGCTGGCGGCGGCGGAGAAGAACCTTCCCATCATCGTACCTGGCTGGGAAGATGCGACGCTGGCGAACATGTTCGCGGGCCACGTCATCAGCGGTGACGTGAAGAACGTACACACCGTCAAGACGGGCATCGAGTACATGATGTATCTGGCGGAGTGGTACACGCACGTCACGAAGGAGTCATCGCTCGGTTTCTTCCAGATCGGCGGCGGCATCGCTGGCGACTTCCCCATCTGCGTGGTCCCGATGCTGCACCAGGATTTGCAGCGCGATGATGTCCCGCTGTGGGGCTATTTCTGTCAGATCAGCGATAGCACCACCAGCTACGGCTCGTACTCCGGCGCGGTACCAAACGAGAAGATCACCTGGGGGAAACTCGGAGTGAACACGCCGAAGTTCATGATCGAGAGCGACGCCTCGATTGTGGCCCCGTTGATCTTCGCCCTGGTGCTCGGGCAGTGAATGCGCGCGGGTGGACACTGCGGATCCTGCTGGGGGCGGCGATCGTCGCGTTGCCACTGATGGCAGGCGCAGCACTGCTGCATCTCAAGCTGTCGCGCAGTGAACCAACGGCGAACGCTCGGCTGACGTCGTCGCCCACGAGCGTAAAGCTCTGGTTCACGCAGCGGCCCGAGCTGACTGTGACGGCAATCAAGATCCGGAGTGGTGCGGGGGGCAGCGCAGTGGAGCGCGCATTGGCACCATTGGCGCGCGCAGCCGCCGCGAACTCACCGATCAGCGCTCCGGTAGGGGCGGCGCTGGCACCAGGTCACTATGAAATCGTCTGGCGGACGATGGCGCGCGATGGGCATGTGCTGAACGGTGTGATACCGTTCGACGTCAGCACACCGGCCGCACGTTAACCTCGGGCGACCGTGGAATGGATCGTCGCGAGATGGCTGTCGTACGTTGCCACGGTGCTGATCGTTGGTGTCTGCGCCATCGGCCTGGCATTGCTGCCACGCCTGGCGGTGGACGGAGAGACGCGCGCCGCCATCGCAGCTGATGCGGCGCGAACGGGGATCATTGCCTGCTGCGCAATGATCCCCGCGTCGTTGATGCGCCTCGCGGATCAGATTCTGGCGCTTCGGTCGCCGGGCGATCCTTTGTTCATCGGCGCCGGTCCGCTGTTGCGCTCGACCATGTGGGGCACCGGTTTCCTCTGGCAGTGCCTTGCGCTCGTCGTTGCCTTTGTCGGGCTCTGGGCATGCACGCGCGCATCGCACCGGGCATGGCCATGGCTGCTGGCAACAGGTGGCGCCGCGGGCCTCTGTGCCACGCCTGCGTTACAAGGGCATGCGATCGGCAATGAGATGTTCACGACCATCGCGCTTACGGCCGACATCGCCCACGTCTTGGGCGCGGGCCTCTGGATTGGCGGGATCAGCGTGATCGGGTGGCTTGGCGTGGCGATACCGAACGCCGATGGAATCGTGCAACCGAGAGCAGCGGCGCTGGCCGACGCGCGACTGCGTCAGCTGGTTCCGCTCGTGCCACCAATTGCGCTGAGTGGAGCGGCACTGCTCACCACCAGTGGCGTCGTATCGAGTGTGCTGCAACTGCGCGCAGTTCGCGATCTCTGGGAGACCGAGTGGGGACGTTATGTCGTGCTGAAGGCGGGGCTGCTGCTCACCATCATGATCCTCGGCGCCCTGAACTGGCGACGACTCGGTCCTCGGCTGCGCACCGCGACCGGCGTGCCAGCGCTCCGTCGGTCACTCTTGATCGAACTGGCTCTGGCGGCCGTCGTGCTGGTCGTAACGGCCATTCTGGTCGTCACGCCGCTGCCTGGTGAGTGACCTGGGCTGCGCGCAGTGCAGCGGTGCCGAGGAACGGCTTTCTGGACCAGGAGCGGGACGCGTATCTTTGCCGACGAAACGGGCGTACCGCTGCAGTAGTACGTCTGGCAGATTTTCATTCGCTTCAGCCGGCAAAGGTCTGCCGTCCACCGTGCTCTTGCGTACGAGAGCCAAGCCGGCGCCACACGGTGCCAGAACCGGGACGATCATGCGCCATCTTGTGCTTGCGTTGACTCTTGCCTGCTCGACCGCCGCGTGCACCAAGACAGAGAAAGTACCTGAGGCGTACCGAGCGCCGGAGGTTGGGGATGCGGCACCCGCGTTTGCAGTGGCAACGCTGGCGGGAGATTCGGCGCGTATTGGTGGTGCAGCCCGGCAGCCCGTGACACTGGTCAATATCTGGGCAACCTGGTGCGGGCCATGCAAGGCCGAGTTTCCTGAACTTCAGGCGCTGCACACGACATACGCTCCACGTGGTTTACGGGTGCTGGCGATCTCGATTGATACCGACGATGACGCGGCCGTGGCTGCGAGCGCGAAACAGATGGGCGCCACCTTCATGATCGGTCGTGATCCGGCCGATCAGGTGCGCGGTCAGATCTCCGCCGTGGGAATTCCGGAAAGCTGGCTGGTGTCGGCCGATGGACGCCTGCTCTGGCGGCACTCCGGCGCAATTCCCGCGGGAGATGTGACGGTGCGTGCAGCGATCGATGCCGCCCTCGGGAGCGCACAATGACTTGCGTTGGCGTCTGGCGTGCTGCGCGCCGCAACGCTGCATTTCAGGAGTAGGTTCTTCATCATATGTCACGCGCTGCCTTGACCTGATGGAGCTGCACGAGCTGCCAACCGCACCCGTCGGCGCCGAGTCGATCGGTGTCGCTGGACGTGATCTCTCACGCCTTCTCGCGGAAACGATCGAAGCAGCGGTCATCACGATCGATCGATCGGGGGTGGTGACGTATGCCTCCAGTTTCGTCGAGGAGCTGTTCGGCTTCCCGTTGGCGCAATTTGTCGGGACACATTTCACGTCGTTGATGACGGAGAAAGAACGCGCGATCGCGATGACGCTGCTGGAGAAGATGACCGTCGGCGAGCGCTTCCCGATTGCGACCTGGCTCCTTCGCCGAGCTGACGGTACGGCGATCTGGGTCGAGTCGCGCGTGACGATCATTCGCGACGCGGACCAGCGGGTCACCGACTACATCACCGTGACCCGCGACATGGGCGAACGGCGGTTGGCGCAACAGATGCTGGCGCGCACACGCGCCGACTATGACGCGCTGGTGCGTCGTGCGGTGTACGGTGTGTATCGGGCCGAGAGCAACACTCGGCTACTCGACGCGAATCCGGCGATGCTCGAGCTTTTGGGGTATGACACGCGCGAAGAGCTGATGGCACTGAACCTCGCCGTCGACGTCTATGCGGACGCCTCGGATCATGACTGGCTGGTTCGCACGGCGCAGAAGGGTGAGCTCGACGACTGGGTCGAGGTCACCTGGCGGCGGCGTGACGGTGAGCTGATCGATGTCCGACTGTCGCTCCGCATGGTTGAGGATGAGGAGGGTGGTCCAGCCGTCTACGAGGGAATCGCTGAAGATGTGACGGAGCGCCATCGCCGCGATGAGCGCCTTCGGCGGAGCGAACGCATGGCGTCACTCGGTCATATGCTGGCTGGCGTGGTGCACGAGCTGAACAATCCGCTGGCTGCGATCAGCGGCTTCTCGCAGCTGTTGCTGAGAGGCGCGTGGCCTGAAGACGACCGCAAGGCACTCGAGACGATCGGCCGCGAAGCGCGGCGGGCTGAGCGCGTGGTGCGCGACCTCCTCACGTTTGCGCGGCAAGGCAACGTGACGCGAAGTGAAGTGGTCGACCTGCATGGGGTCATCCGTCACATCGTCGACACACAGCGCTACGCGCTCGATACCCGCGGCGTCCGAGTGACGCTCGCCCTGACCGAACACCCGGTGCACGTGCAGGGCGACACGGCCCGCCTCGAACAGGTGATGCTCAACCTCGTGGTCAATGCACGTCAAGCACTGGAGGCGATGCGCGGCGAACGCGCGATGCTGCAGGCGTCACTCGAGCTCCGCATTTCCACCGAAGCGGCACACGATGGGTTCGTGGTCGTCCGAGTGGCGGACAACGGCGCCGGCATCTCCCCGTCATTGCTTGGGCGCATCTGGGATCCGTTCTTCACCACCAAGGAAGAAGGGGTCGGCACCGGTCTCGGTCTCAGTGTCGTACACAGCATCGTGACGGAGCACGGTGGGGTGGTGGATGTGCAGAGCGAACTG
This sequence comes from Gemmatimonadales bacterium, assembly GCA_038215035.1. Lineage (GTDB taxonomy): Bacteria > Gemmatimonadota > Gemmatimonadetes > Gemmatimonadales > Gemmatimonadaceae > JACMLX01. Next base: position 20,464 of record JBBQRH010000026.1, read on the forward strand.
GGCCGCGGCACGGAATTCATGGTCCGGCTGCCGACGATCGACGTAGCACTCGAACCCGATACGCCGCCTGACGCAACGGAAGGCTTGTCACTGTCACCCGCAGTGGACAGCCAGCCGATGAGCCGAGCCCTCGACATCCTCGTGGTGGATGATGAGGCGGCAATCATCAGTTTTCTGACCCGGTTCCTGACGTCGCGAGGCCATGCCGTGGTGGGGGCGAGCGATGGGATGCACGCACTCCGGATTGCCGAGCAATTCGCTTTCGACGTAGTGGTCTGCGATCTCCACATGCCGGAGATGGATGGGATCGAGCTTATCAGGCGCATGCGAATGCTGCCGAGCTGTGCGGTGACTCGGTACGTCCTGAGCTCTGGTGACGGGCACGATTCCCCCCTGATGGGCAGGGTAGAATCACTCGCGGTCGATGGGCTGCTCGCCAAGCCCTATACGATCAACCAGCTCGTTTCCGTCGTCGAAGGAGCGCCTCTGGAGCGATGATGTGTCTGAACCCGCGCCGACGATGACCCCTCCGGCCCGCTTCCCCGAGGTGTTATTGTAGTGGCAGCCGGTGGACAGGCCCCGGTAATCCGTCGTACGAGGAGCGTTTGCCTGATGGCCAGCCCGACTGAGGGACGTCACGTCCCGATCAATCCGACCAAAGAAGGATGGCCTGCGGCCATCATCACGACCATCGTGGCTGTTGCCCTGTGGTTCGGCGCCTGGAGCATTCACAAGGCGACGTTTCGTGAGCCGACCGATCCGATGTTTCGGGCGAAGGGGTCGTTGCCGCATGGCTCGTCGGTGAAGCCTGCGGCAGCTGCCGAGGCTCCCGCAGCGCACTAGGCAGCAGGTTGCCAGTGCAGTGAACGCGGCGCGCACCCGACGAGGTGCGCGCCGCGCTGCCTTCTATCCCTTTCGGTACGCGCGGGCTCGGGGCCGGCACACGCGCAGTTGGGGGATCGGAGGGAGGATCAGAGGCGAGCCCGAATCGCAACGCCGCCAGAGCCGGTCTCGATGGATATGCGGGAGCGGCCATCGCCAATGCGCGCGGTGAGTTCGCCTTCGGAACGGCGGAGCGTGTACAGGGGCAGATCGCTGCGAATCGCGCCTGAGCCCGTCGAGATTTCGAGTTCGGCACCGAAATTCGATGGGGCGACAAGCGTGACGGAGCCACTGCCGGTATCGACGTGGAGAGCGCCAGCAGCGGACGTCGGCGCGACTTCGACTGAGCCGCTGCCGGTGTCCAGCGACATGTCCGGCGCTTCGATGTTGCGCGCCGTGATTCGTCCGGAGCCGGTGTCGATCTTCAACGAGCCACTGGCCGCGCAGCCGTCGGCGATGACCGCGCCACTTCCGGTATCGAGGGAGATGGTACGCGCTCCGGAGACATCGCGGACTTCGACGTCGCCGCTGCCGGTGTCAACGGAGAGGTCGCCCGTGTGGAGGCGGACTTCGACCGCGCCAGAGCCAGTATCAATATCGAGCGGTCCGCGCGTCGCCGACGTGCGAACGTTGCCAGCGTGTGTATCGATGGTCAGGCCGCGGGTGGTTCCGCCAGCCTCCACGTCGCCAAGCGCAACGTGCAGCTCGAGCGAGACATTGGAGGGTACGCGAATGACCAGATCGGCCGACGCTTCGAAGTCTGCGCCACTCCAGAGTTTCATGCGCCGATCGGCGTCACCGCGACCGGCGTCACCACGAAGACCGTTCCCGCCAAACCGTCCGTCGTCCCGCAGTCGGAGGGTGGTTGAGGAGCCGTTGCGGCGCGAACGGCGCTCGTCAGCTGGTCGTACTTCGTCGACCGGATAGAAAATGCGGAGCGTCTGCTCGCCGTCGATCAGGCCGGTCTTCGTGATCATCCGAGCTGCGTCTGCCCCGCGGGCGGTGATCTGTATTTCTACCTCACCCGATGTCCCCTGCTCGATGCGTGCTGCACCGACGAGATTCCAGATCGCCACACGCCCATTGGCTGGCGTCAGTCGAACGGTCTGCTGCTGTTGTGCGGTAAGCGGCACCAAGGGCGCGGAGAGCGCGGAGAGCGCGGAGAGCGCGACAAGAACGAGGGCGGTGCGGGAATACTGAGACATGGACAGCTCCGGCTCGGGTGCGGTAGGGTTGGCATCCGTACGTGGCGCGCCGGTTGCGCGGTTTCAACGGTTGGCAGATTGGAGCCACGGCATGACTTTGCACCGATGAAACGTCGTGGACTTCGATGAGCCGAGACACCGGTGAGACCGGGCAGACGGTGCACGGGCTGCTGCCTGGATTTGCCGTCACGAGCGTAACGCCCGGCGATGAGACGGCCCTGGCAGCGGCGATGCTGATTGCCCTGCTCGCCGACGATGGCGCCAACGTGGCCGCGATGGTGCCGGTGGAGACCGGAATCGACGATCCGTGCGAACCCGGAAGCGCCGGCGCGCTGATACGATGGGCCGCCGCACACCTGGACAGCCCGCGTCTGGTGACACCGTTCGCCCTCGAGGCCGACCGCTCGCCGATGCACGCCGCTGACGCCTCAGGGACCCTGCTCCACAGCGCCGCGTTTGACCGATCGCGAGAGGAACTCTGCGAGGGCCGATCCGTGTTCATCGCGGTGGACGCGGTCGGACTTCTGGACCCGATCACTCCGTCGCTGACGATGCTCGATCTGGTCGCCAGATGGTCGCTGGCGACGATCGTGGTCGAGCCGATTTCGAGGTGGGCCGTCGGGCACATCTCGCTGATCGCATCAGCACTACTCTCGCGAAACATGCGCGTTGCTGGCGTGATATTGTCGCCTGCGGAACCGGGTGACGACACGGACGACGGCGCGGTGAGTGCGATGTCCGAGACGATTGGTGCGACGCTCGACTGCCCTGTCGTGCTCCTGCCTCATCTCATCTCGACTCACGATCGCGGTGAATTGCTTGCGGCCGCGCAGTCCTGCGGCCTGCAGCGCATCGCTCGCCGCTCATTCCCCTGATCTCCGGAACCATCAGTCCATGACGTCCATCGCAGACCTTCGCCGCGATTATGCGCTGGCATCACTCGATCTTGCTGACGTCGTCGCGGATCCGATCCTGCAGTTCAAGGGGTGGTTCACCAATGCCATCGACGCCTCGATCGCTGAGCCAAACGCGATGACGCTGGCAACTGTCAGCGCCGATGGTGCCCCAGACGCCCGGATCGTGCTGCTGAAAGGTGTCGATGATCGCGGCTTCACCTTTTTCACCGATTTTCGCAGCCAGAAGGGGCAGGATCTGCTCGACAACCCTCAGGCGGCGCTGGTCTTCTTCTGGGTGGAGTTGGAGCGACAGGTCCGCATTCGTGGGACGGTGTCGAAAATCTCGCCGGAGGAATCCGGCCGCTATTACGACTCACGGCCTCGTGGGAGCAGAATCGGGGCTTGGGCCAGCACGCAGAGCAGCGTGATTGCCAGCCGTTCGCTGCTCGAGGCGCAGGTCGCCGCCGTCGAGGCCAGGTTTCCGGGCGAGCTGGCACCGCCTAGACCTGATCACTGGGGTGGCTATCTGGTCGCGCCGACTCAGATCGAATTCTGGCAGGGTCGCCAGAGTCGCCTGCATGACCGGATTCGCTATCGCCGTGCAGACGCGGGCTGGACGGTGGAGCGATTGTCACCCTGACGGCCGTTCCCCCTGAAACCACGGCGCGAGCTCTCGCATTCGCACCGCATGAACTCTTCCGTCTATCTCATCCTCGGCGCGACCGGCGGCATCGGCTCCGCACTTGCCCGCCAGTTGGCTGCAACCGGTGCACGACTGGTGCTTGCGGCGCGGAACGCCGACGCACTGGCGGTCCTTGGCGCCGAACTCGGCGCGACCACCGTGGTGGTGGACGCGACCGTCAGTGCCGATATCGAGCGCGCGGTCGAGACGTGTGTCACCAGCTTCGGCCGGCTCGATGGTGCGGCGAACTGCGTTGGATCGTTGCTCCTCAAGCCGGCGCACCTCACGCGCCCGGAGGAGTTCGACGACGTGCTGAGCGTGAATCTCCGATCCGCGTTTTCGCTGGTGCGTTCGGCTACGCGCGTGATGATGAACAACACAGAGCCCAGTGGAGGCAGCATCGTGCTGGTGGCATCGGCTGCCGCGCGCATCGGACTGGCCAACCATGAGGCAATCGCCGCTGCGAAAGGGGGCGTGATCAGCCTGACGCTTTCTGCCGCCGCCAGCTACGCCGCCAAACAGGTGCGCGTGAACTGCGTGGCGCCAGGCCTGGTTCGCACACCGTTGACCGCTCGCATCACCGGAAGTGCCGCTGCCGAACAATCGTCGATCGCTATGCATGCCCTCGGCCGTCTCGGTGAGCCTGGCGATGTGGCGCGCGCGATTGCCTTTCTCCTCGATCCGGCGAACAATTGGATCACGGGTCAGACGCTTGGCGTGGATGGCGGATTGGGAACGCTGCGCAGCCGGTAATTCGGCGTTGCATTCGGTGCGAGCGCCGTGCGGCTGAATGCGGTGGCGCGCAGCACACACCTGCGCACTGCTTTCACTGCCGAGGCCACCGTGACGGGGCGCGCGGAGGTCGTCACCATGGACGTCTTCATCCGCTGTGGCTGCCTACAGATCGAGCAGCCGGTGCGCACTCTCGGTGGCGTGCCAGGCTCGCGCCTCAGGGGACAGCATGCCGGCCAGACCAGCGAACAACGCTGCAATGCCGGCGGAGTATGGCGCCCCGTCGCCGATGTCGGGCCAACTCAGCATGACGCCAACCATCAGTGGCGCCATCGACGCCAGCGATCCTATGAACAATGCCGTGCGCGAATAGCGCTTCACGCGAAGACAGGCAGCCGCAGCAAGGGGCAGCGACAGGAACAACAGGGTAACCGCGCCCGCGCCGCTGATGACTGCAGCAATCGAGAAGAACACACCGGTGATGGCAATAGCGCTCAGCGAAGCGATCACGATCGTCGGCGCGCGCATCATTTCACTCGATCGAGCGCAGTGCGTGCATCGCGCATACTCGGGTTTGACGTGAGGGCGGACTGATAGGCGGCTCTTGCCTCGGCATTGCGCTTCTGTCGCTCGTAGATCTGACCAAGGCGAAAGTGCGCGTTGGCGAGCGGCGGATCGTTGGGGCCGCGCTGTCCTCGGAGGTACTGCTGCAGCGCCTGCTCGCCACGCTGCAGCTGCTGTCCGGTCACGGCAGCGGTGCGGCCGATGCTGAAGAGCGCGAACATGCCATTGGTCTGGCGTGCCTGCCAGCGGGTAATCGTGGCAAAGGCCTCCGATGGCCGCTGACCGTCGGCCTGCATTGCCGAGAGGTTCGCCCAACCGAGTACGCTGTCAGGGAATTGCGTGGTGGCCGTGCCAAGCAATCGTTCCACCGCGACGTTGTCGCGACCGCTCGCGGCGACGGTGATCTGCGCCGAGAGTCCGCGAAACGGATTGATCCGGGCGATGGCAAGCGCCTGTTCCGTTGCCTTCGCCTTGTCTCCGCCAAGCGGCGCGGGGGCCTCGAGCAGGTACTGCATCAGCCCTTCGCGGGCATCGATGTTGGCGCCATCGAGTTCGATCGCCTTCGCGTACGCGTCCCGGATTTGCGGCGCGAGTCGCACCTTGCCGGCTGGATCGGCGGCTATGCGCGCCAACTGCCCGGTGATGTTTCCCACCCAGAGGAAGGCAGCGCTGCTGCGCGGATTGCCCTTGGCGGCGGCGGCGAAGTGGCCAGCTGCGCTATCCCATTTGGACTCCATCACATTCTGGCATCCAGCCGCGAAGTGGCTCACCGGCGTACTCGTCTTGGTGCCGATCATGCGCGTGATCGCGGCACGATCGGTGGCACCACCGCGAATGGCACGTTCACACGTCCGAGCGTCGGCGAGGGTCTGGGCGTGCGCGGCCCCCGCAATCGTGGTGAGGACGGCGAACGCGAGCGTCCGATGGAGCGTCATGGTGTGCGAAGAGGGTGAACTGTCACGAGCATGAACGTGCCGGGCAGGTGGTGCGCCACGCCCATCCTACTGACCGCGCATGATAGGCAACCAACGTGCGAGGACGTCCGGACCAGGGTAGCCAGGGACGGTTTCGACAATGCGTCCAGCACCGTCGGTGCGGGCGAAGACGGGCGTTCCCGGGATTCGAAAGCTGAGCAGGACCTGATCGCTTTCCCCATCGGGTCCTGAGCTGAAGGCACCACGGACGCCGAACGTGCTGAGCATGGCGCGACCGACCTCTGCCCCCTCGAGGGTGACGACGCGCAGCCTCGGGACACCGTCACGCCCCTGCCGTGCGGCGATGTCTCGCAGCGCCAGACGGCAGAACGAACAGGTCTTCGAGTTCACCATCAGGATCGCCGGACCCTCCCGCGGCGCGAGCGGCACGAGGGCGTTGGCCGAATCGCGGACGAAGAGGTTGGTGACCGCCGATCGCGCCTGGCCGACGGAGGGGTCGTCCGCTGGCAAGTCGGACGACTGGCGATCGATCGCCATCCGCCCGACCACCGCGAGCGCGAGGGCCCCGGCGATCACCCAAGCGATCATTTCGCGGCGCGCCACCGGCATCGATTCCGTCGTGTTGCCCATCAGCTACTCCCAGTTTTCCGCTTCGCTGGCGAGTTCATCGAGCAGCGTGACATAGGTGTTGTAGCGCACCGCCGAGACATCGTCGCGGGCGAGCGCGTCTCGCACCGCGCACCCCGGCTCGACCGTATGGACACAGTCGGCAAACCGGCATTCCCCGAGATACGGGCGAAACTCCGGGAAGTACCCATCAAGGTGTTCGGCCGTGAGGCCCCACATTCCGATCTCGCGAAGTCCCGGTGTATCCACGACGTAGCCACCACTTGGCAGCGGATGCAAGAGCGCGCCGACGGTGGTGTGGCGGCCCTTGTTGACGCTCTGGCTGATCTCGCCGACGCGCAGGTCGAGTCCGTGGAACATTGCGTTCATGAGGCTGCTCTTGCCCACACCACTCGGCCCGCTGAGGGCAGTGGTACGACCCTCGAGCACTTCGCGCAGCGCATCAAGTCCGCGGCCGGTGGCGGTGCTGGTGACATGCACCGGGTACCCCGCGCGTTCATAATCGGCGAAGCGGAGCCGTACGCTTTCCGGTGAGACGAGATCTGCCTTGTTGATCACCACGCGAGCAGCAATGTCATTGGCCTCGGCGATGATCAGGAAGCGATCGAGCATCCGCGGGTGGGGCTCGGGATTCGCCGCGGCGAAGACCACCAGCACCTGATCGACATTGGCTGCGACGATCCGCTGCCCATAACCACCGCCTGGCGCGCGCCGCGCGAGCTGTGAGCGACGTGGCAGAATCTCGGCGATCGCCCACCGTGCGCCTTCGTCCTGCTGCTCGATCTCGACTTCGTCACCCACGGCGAGCTTGAGGGCGGGGGTGTCCTGCTCGTCGTTCCGATCATCCCGCTTGTCGGCGCGCGACTTGACGCTGGAGCGCGCTGAGCCTCCGTCACGATTGGCACGCGCCTGTTTGCCTTTGGCATCATCGAATCGCTTGAGCCGTCCGCGCAACGCGGCCTCGACGACCTCACCGTCTGTTCGGCGCACGCGCCACACGCCACCGGTGCCGCTGAGAATGATCCCGCGGTGTGGTGGGACGTTGGTGAGGGGCTCAGTCATTCGACAGATCGGAGACCGGGTCAGTCCCGCTGGCGTCGTCACGCATGACATCGAACCATCGGCGTGCCGCCGGCGGCGCCGTCGCTTCGATGCGGTGCTCGAGTCGCTCACGCACTTCCTGCAGTGTGAGGCCGGCCAGGGCGGCTCTGGCGGAGGCGGCGGTGGCGGCGCGCGCGAGATAGTCCGTCTCGAGATGGCCCTCCACACCTGACGCCCCCACCCTGCGCCAGCGGAGGAACAGCAGATATCCGCCCCAGAGCGTGCCGGCATCATTCACCTGATCGACAGAGAGCTCCACGGAGTAGGAAAAGCCGTCACTGCCCTCGAACGCCGCGGGCCGACCGTGAACCTGAGCGTAACCGCCAATCGTATTGGCATCACCCAGCGTGTGGTCGGCCGGGAGGTGCTGCCCGCTCACGCGCTCACCATGCGAAGCAACCGCTCACAGCCACATCACGCGCTGCGCCGGGAGCCAAACCATTCCTTCACTACGTTGCCGGTCATGAAGGCGACGTTGGCCGGCCGCTCGGCGAGTCGCCGCATGAGGTACGGATACCACTGTGTGCCGAAGGGTACGTAGCAGCGAACGCGGTAGCCGTCGCGCACGAGGCCTTCCTGCAGATCACGACGCACGCCGTAGAGCATCTGGAACTCGAACCGGTCGTTGGCGATCCCCTTCTCCTTCGCGAACCGGCGTGCTTCCGCGATGATGACCTCGTCGTGCGTCGCCAGACCGGGATAATTGCCGTGTTCCATCAGCAAATACATGGCGGTGACGTAGCTCTTGTCGACGTCGGCCTTCTCCGGAAACGCCACCTCGGCGGGTTCCTTGTAAGCGCCCTTGCAGATACGCACACGAGCGCCGATCTGGTTGGCACGCTTGGCGTCGGCTTCGGTCCGAAACAGGTAACTCTGCAGCACGATGCCGACGTTGGCACGGAAGTCTGGGTAGAAGTGCTTCTCGAACAGGTCGAGCGTCTTCTGTGTGTAGGAACTGGCTTCCATATCGAGACGCACAAAGCTGTTGTACTGCTTCGCCCGCTCGAGAATCTCACGCGTGACCCGCACGCAGAGTTCGTCGGAGATGTCCATGCCCATCGCGGTCAGCTTGAGCGACACGTTGGCGTCGAGCTTCTCGCGTTCAATCAGATCGAGGAGCTGGAGATACTCACGCTGGGACGCGTATGCTTCCTTTTCGTTCGTGGTGCTTTCGCCCAGCAGGTCGAGCGTGGCTGAGATGCCCTTGGCGTTCAGTCCCCGCACGGCGTCAATTGCGGTGGAAACCGACTCGCCGGCCACGAAGCGCGATGCAAAGGATTTCGCCATGCCGTTGTGGCGGACGAAGTTGAAGATGCCCTGTTGATTGGACAGGAACAGCAACGCATTGCGCAGCATCAGAACGCCGGGAGGCAGGGAAGAATGCGGCCGCCCGTCTCGGCGGCCAAGTCTCCAAATATAGCCTCACTGCCCCCGCGAAACCTGCGCGTTCAGGGTCTGCCGAGCCGCGTCATGACACGCATCACCGGGTGATACTTGCCCATCAACAACCGATCGTCGAAGAAATTCCAGGTGGTGGCTCCGTCGTTCGATTCCGGCTCGAGGAGCTGCGCGGCGACCAGGACCTGTGGCTGCGAGGCCGGTACCCGGCGCCAGTTGGGCGAAGGGAGCATGCGCGAACGCACCCAGCGTCCGGTGACGCGTACCTCCTGATGCCCCTGAAATGCACGACCGACGCGCGCGACCGAGTCGAGCTGGAAACGCTCGACGTCCACGGTGCGACGGCTCGCCTCAGTCTGCACCTGGACGCCATGCCGGGTGAGCAGTGCCACCAGCGCGGTATCGCCCGTTTCGATCAGCCAGCCACCCGGGGGAACCGTGGTCTGCCGGACGGCCTGAAACCGATCGTGGACGGGCATCCACTGACCGCCGATGCGGCCCGTGCGCCGGATGCCGCGCGGGACCCCCGGTTCGGTCGCCGCACTGTCGGGGTCCGCCTCGAGGGTCTCGACGAGCACGCTATCGCTGAACGGGCGTTTGGTGAGTTGCGTCTCGAGTACGACGCCGCGCGGCGCCGTACCCTGGGCGAGTGACCGGCGCGCGGCCGTCACGCGTGCGAGGATGCTGGCGTCGGCGCCGACGGTGCCGAGGACTTCGCGCACGAACGCCGCCGTGCTGCTCACGCGCAGCGCAAAGGGGTCGTGTGAGTATGCCTCGCTGAGAATCGCGATGCCGCCAGTGAGCCCGAAGTAATTGGTGCCGAAGCGGGGACGCGAATCGTAGGTGAACCAGCCCTCCTTGGCCTGATCGAGGGAGACTTCGCGCGCGAACGAGTTGCTGAAGTTGCCGTACGGGTAGGTCTTGGTGCCCTTCTTCCAGAGCCTGCGGCGGATGCCGGCAAGCAACGTGTCGCTGGTGAAGCCGGCCAGTGGCGCGCCGGGGTGCAGTGACGGCGACCAGGTGAGGTGATAGCCGTGATAACTGCCGTTGGTGGTGTGAAGATCGACGAAGACATCGATGCTGGCAGTGGTCAGCAGTGGCAACAGAGCACGCGTTTCCGGCGCTTCGCTCTTGATGTAGTCGCGGTTGAGATCGAGTCCGTCGCCATTGGGGCGTTCGCCGATGGCTGCAGGTCCGAACTGTGCGCCGCGATTGCGCGACTGGGGGCCGAGCGCCTCATTGCCGTCAGCGTTGTACAGCGGCACGACGACCAGTGTCAGGCTGTCGAGCAGGTTTGGACGGGCATCGGTGACCACGGTCCGCAGGAGGGCGAGGACCGCTTCCTTGCCTTCGACTTCGCCGGCGTGGATGTTGGCCTGCAGCATCACGACCGGGCGGCGGCGCCTCGGAGTCAGGAACGCGTCACAGGTATCGGCAGTGCGACTGCTGCGCGCGCAAGCGGTGACGACCATCAGGGGTCTGCCGCGCGGCGATGTGCCGAGCCGCGTGATCCGCATGATGCGATTTGGCGCAGCCTTGCTGCGCACCGTATCAAGAAACGCCATCGCCTCGTCGTAGGGCGTCGTTTCGCAGAAACCGGTGCGTTCGGCGCGGGTGGCCGGTGACGGCATCGGTGACGGCGCGGCCGGTGTGCACTGCCAGACCGGCGCACGACGGTCAGCCGTCCGCACGGCTTCGCCGGCAATACGCTGCCGCTCGAGGTCATCGTTGGGAGCCGGCGCACGGCGCGTGGAACAGGCCGCGAGCAGCACCGACATCGCGAGTGTGAGACGTCCGATGTTCATAGATTCTCGCGCAGAAATCGTGTCAACGCCTGGTACAGATGCACCGTCGCGTTCCCGCCGCTGATTGCGTGCGTCCGATTCGGATAGAACAGCTGCTGCATGGGGCGATTGGCGCGGATCATCTGTTCGATGAGCTGCACGGAGTTCTGCGGATGGACGTTGTCGTCACCCGTCCCGTGGACCAGCAGGAATCGTGCGCGGATTCCGGCCACGAAGTTCTGCGGCGCGGCATCCCGATATCCGGCGGCGTTCTCCTGCGGCATCGACATGAATCGCTCCGTGTAGATCGAATCGTACAACCGCCAATCGGTGACCGGCGCCACGGCGATGACCGCCCGGAACAGATCGCCCCCCTTGGCCGCGACCATCGTCGCCAGATAGCCACCAAAACTCCACCCCCAGAAGCCGATCCGCGCGGCATCAACCCATGACTGACGCCCGAGCCATCGTGCGGCGTCGAGTTGATCCGCCGTCTCCTGTGCACCCAGACGAAGTTGCGTGGCCTTGCGGAAGTCGCGGCCCCGAAAGGCGGCCCCGCGATTGTCGACGACCACGACAACGTATCCGAGTTGCGCGAGCGAGACGTGCCAGAGGTACCGGGCACCACCCCACTGGTCGATGACCTCGGGGGCCGCTGGCCCACCGTACGCGTACATCAGCACGGGATACTTGCGTGCGCTGTCAAAGGTGGCCGGGACAATCCGGTAGGCGTCGAGTCGTGACCCGTCGGGCATCGGAATCGCAAGCAGCTGCGCAGGCTGAATTCCGAGATCAACCAGCCGTGCCCGGAGCGCCGCGTTGTCCGTCAGCTCCTTCACTTTCGTCATCCGCGGCAGCGAAAACAACGACACCGTCGGCGGCACACCCAGGCGCGATCGGGCGTCATACAGGAACGCAGCCGTCGGACTGATCAGCGTTGCATGCGAGCCATCGCCCTGCGTGAGGCGTTCGGCACGACGACCGTTGAGTGACACACGCATCAGCTGTTGCTGGGTGGGCGTCGGCGCCGCGACCTTCACATACGCCACCCGTGCTTTCTCGTCAATCGTGAGCAGCTCGAGCACGTCCATGCTGTCTGGTGTCACACGCGTGATGAGCCGGCCATCGCGGTGATAGAGATAGTACTGCTGCCACCCACTGCGATCGCTGCGCAGCAGGAATCGCTGGTGGTCGGCGAGCCACACCACGGGTTCTCCCTCGACGTTCACGTAGGCAGAATCCCGTTCCGTGACGACGATCCGCCCAGTGCCGGAGGTCGCGCTGACCAGCATCACATCGAGCTGCACCTGCCGGCGCGCCAGCCGGAGGACCGAAATGGAATCGTCGTCGACCCATTCCAGTCGCGTGATGTATTGTGCCGTGTCGGGACCAACGTCCAGCGCATGCCGATTGCTCCCATCGGCGCCGATGACGTGAATGGTGACGCGCGAGTTTGCCTCGCCTGCCTTTGGGTAGCGCAGCGTCGAGACACGCGGATACAGCCCTAGTTCGTCGACGATCGGAAATGCCGGTACCGCGGACTGGTCGAAGCGCCAGAAGGCCAGCCGTTTGCTGTCGGGACTCCAGCGAAACGCATCACGCAGGCCAAGTTCTTCTTCGTAGACCCAATCGGTGGTGCCGTTGATGATGTCGTCGCTGCCGTCGACGGTGAGCCGAGTCTCGGCGCCCGAGCGCAGCTCCTTCACCCAGAGATCATTCGCCCGCACGAACGCGATCCGGCTGCCGTCGGGCGAGAACTTCGCAAACATCTGCAGGTTCGGATCCGACGCACCGCTGGCCAGCCCAGTGGCCAGAAAGCCGGGGCCGGAGGGTACCGCGGGTGCGGGAATCGCCAGCGTCGTACTGAGCGGCGTGACGGCGCGCGTGGCGAGATCGACCACGTGATAGAGCCCGCGCGTATTCGTGCGCCAGACGCGAACCGACGAATGAAAGACCAATGCCGTTGATTCATTTGGCGAGAGCGTGACGTCCTCGACGTCGAGTGCGGCGCCGCTCGCATCCTTCAGGACGCCCGCCGGCACAAGCACGGTCTCGGCACCCGTGACGGCATCGACCCGCACCAGCGCCACGCCGCCGATCTCGTTCTTCACATGCAGATAGCTGCGGCCGTCCTTCATCCACTGCACGAAGGGGATGCCCTGTGCGACGAAATCCCGGGTGCGAAAGATGCGCTCGACGGAGAGCGGTGCCTGAGCCGAGACCTGCGCCACGGCCGGCGCGGCAAGCAAGGCCGCGACGATGCAACTGGCGCATCGCATGAGGTGCGGTACCGGCATGCCTGTCTAGGGATTCGGCAACGGCGGCATGCGTCGCCCGTCGCCCTTCAACCGGAAGATCGCAACCGGCGAGCGCCAGGCGGTCGAATCCCGGTCGCGATACGCGGTCACATACCACCGGTAGTTCTGCGTCAGCGAGTAGCGAAAGGTGTCGGGCAGCACGACCTGTGTATCGGGCGTGACCGCAGAAAAAATCGGCGTCTCGACCGAATCCGACACGACGAGCTCATAGCGGGAGATATCCGGCGCCGGGTGCCAGGCAATGCGCCGATCGCTCGAGTCGACGATGCCGACCGGCGACGCCAGCGCAACCGTGACTCCATCTTTTCCGCGCGCCGCGACCTGCTCGGCGGGCTGACAGGCGGCGGCGATAAGCAGCAACAGTGGTGTAAGACGCATTAGTTCTGACCGCGACGGCGGGCGCGAGTGGGCGTCAGGCTTTTCGACGCTGGGGAGGGTGTCGGGACGGCGGCGATTGAAGGCACGCGACCCGGCAGAAGGTGCTCTGCGACTGCGGCGACGGGACGTGGGTTGTTACCGAACGCCTCAGCCGCAGGGCGTCGCCGCGGGTCCAAGGCGACGTAAATCGAGAATCCTTGGGCGTCGTGTGCGTCGTGCCAGTAGGTGTCGCGACCCTCGAGTGGCATTACCCGCCAGCCGAGCGCGACATTGTGTATCGGATCCGGTCCCGGACTACGAGTTCGCATCATGAGAGCAAACGTACTGGCCAGCGGACCATTGATGGTGGCGCTGGCGGCGATCGCGAGCCGAGCCGGGTCGATGGCCGAGCCACGCCACCGGCTCGCGCGGTCGGTCCATCCGGACGTGGCATGGCCGGCGGCGCGAGCCGGTGGCGGCCCTGCGGTCGCCGACGCGGTACCGGCCGAGCCGGTGCCAAGGCTGTCGCCCACATGCCAGGCGGTCGCAACGCCGTGAAAGGTGCCATCGTTGATCCGCAGAATGCGGGCGGCACCCCCCGAGATCGGGTCCAGCGCTGGCGCGGTCTGTGCTTCGGCACACTTTGGCGACAGTGTACAGAGGCTGGCCGCCGCGGCAGGAAATCGGCGGATCGCCCAGAGGACGCCCATGCGCTGGAAGTTCCTGCAACGAGAGGGAGTCGGATGTCTGTGAGAGGAGATCGTAGCGTGACCGGTGCGACGGCGCACCGGGCGCTGGGGAGGAGTACGCACCGGGCGTCGAGCTTCGAACCGCTCCGTTCCAAGGCGGTCCGTGGGTTGGGTCGCAGCCTCGTTCTGTTGGGATTCACGGCGGCCACGGCGTTTGCACAGGCGCCGGTCGCGAGCACACTGGCTCCTCGCGATTTCGTCGTCATGGCCATGCGAGCGCGGACGGCCGACAGTGTCGCCACGCGACGCGAGGCCTGGCAGCGCTGGGCCGCGTCGGAGCCGACTTCGGTGGCTCCCCGGTTCGCGCTGGCGATGCTGGCGCGGTACGACCAGCGCTATCGCGAGTCGCTGGCGTGGATGGACAGTGCGTCCGCGCGAGCCACTGACGCGCGCTGGCGGAACGCCTTGGCGCGCGAAGCGATCGTCACACGGCTGATCCAGGGCGAGTTCGCCGGTGTGCCATCGTTGCTGCAGCAGCTGACATCCGACAGTGCTGGCGTTCCGCGTGATGAGTGGGCGGAGTCGCGCTACGCGTCGCTCCTGTTCCAGCGACGCACCGGCGGGGCTGTGACCGTGGCGGCGATCGACTCCGCCGATGCCGTCGCATCGCCTTCCGACACCCTGTTACGCTCGCGCCTCGCCTGCCTGCGGGCCTCGGTGGACCCGGCGCGACGAGTGGAGTACGCCGAGGCTGGGATCGCACTCGCCAATGCCGCACACCTGCTGTTCGTGAGCGGCAATTGCGAGCTGCTGGTTGGCACGCTCTACGGAGCAAGTGGGAACGTCCAGAGTGCGATGCGCTGGTTCGAGCGCGCCGAGAAGACGGCACGTCTGGCGCGCGATGAGCCGACGCTGGGTGGTACGCTGCAGTGGCACGGCTACACGCTGTCGACCCTGGGCTACATCCCACTGGCGATGGCCAAGCTCGCGGAAGCAATCCGCGTGTCGCAGCGTATTGAGGACCGCAACATCGAAGCGTGGGCGCTCCTTGGCGTTGCCAGCGCAGCCGGTCAGATCGGGGATGCGACGACTGCCAGCACCGCGCTTCGTCGTTCCGCGATCCTGTTCGATGCGACCTCGGACCGCTACGGCGCGACGAACGCCCGGCTCCAGCAGGCTGCGGCGCTGGTCCAGCTTGGCGATCTGGCGGGAGCTGAAACGATCGCCCGTGACGCGAGACGAGTGAGCGAGGAGATCAGACAGCCGTTGCTTGCGCTACGCGCGGTGTACACGCTGGGAGACATCGCGCTCCGCACGCAGCGCTATGACGAGAGCCAATCGCTGCTGGATGCTGCCGCGACAATCGTGACGGCCACCGGCGCCGGGTACGAATCGCAGCTGACGTCGTATCGGGGGCTGCTGGCGCTGAACCGTGGTGCGTATGCCGAGTCGATCCGGCTGCTCGAAGCGCCGGGGTTTGCAAAGCAACAGGATCTCTTCCGGCACTTCATCGATGGGGCAGTGGCGCTGGCGTGGCTGCGCAGCGGTGATTCCACGCGCGCGGCACAGCGATTGATCGAGGCCAATGACGACCTTGATCGTTTCCGCGATACGGTCGCGGCCTTTGCCATGCGACGCGTGGTGACCCCGACGGATTTCTGGGGCCGTTCGGGTGCAAACATCGATCAGGTGCTGGCCTCCTTCGTCACGTCGCGACGTTGGCTGCCGACGGCCTTCGCCGCCTCGGAGCGAACGCGCGCGCGTGCACTGCTGAAGGGTACCGTCGGCGAAGTCGGCTCGGACACGTCGACGGCAATGGTGGAAGCGCGTCGGCGGGTCCGCGCCAGCGCGACGTCGCTGACAGAGGTGCAGCGCCAGTTGGCGCCGGGCACCGCGTTGCTTGTCTACGCGGGTGGCGCGGCGCCGTCACGCACGTCACTGATGATCATCACCAACACCAGTGCGCGTGGACTGACACTGGCCCCACTCGACTCGCTGGACCGTGATATCGTCCGCTGGCTGGCGCTGCTGGAAAGCGGCGAGACCGGCGCCGGCGCCGGAAAGCAGGTAGCAACCTCAGTGTTGTCCACCGCGCTCCGCGGATTGCCGGCGCGCATCAGACGCCTGGTGATCGTGCCACAGGGTCCGTTGTACCGCGTCCCCTTCCAGGCGTTGCCGCTCGGTGCCGGGGTGTTGGGTGATCGCGTAGTGGTGACGATTGCGCCGTCGGTCTCGCTGGCGCTCGCGTATGCTGCTGCGCCACGATCGGTCCCAGCTCGCGTCCTGGCACTGGGTGCCGGAGATACCGAAGTACAGAGCCTGATTCCGCAGTCGCTCGAGATCAATGTTGAGCGGGCGCAACGCGGCAACCCACTGGCGCCGTTGCAAGCGGCCGCGGATGAAGCCCGGGCTGCCGCCGGCTGGGCACCAGGCTCGCTGGCGCTGACGGGTAGCGATGCCTCGGAAGCAGCGCTGAAGCGTGATGCGCGCGGGAATTACACCGTGTTACACGCCGCCGCCCATGCCCTCACGAGCGACCAGGCATTGGGCGCGAACTATCTGATCCTCCGCGCAGATTCGACGGACGACGGGTATGTGTCCGGCGGCGAACTGGCCGAGCTCTCTGCCGGCCGTTCGATGGTGGTACTGTCAGGCTGCCGTACGACAGGCGACTTCGGTTCGCGAGGTGATGCCATCGACGGGCTGGTTGCGCCGCTGCTGGCGCGTGGCGTCCGGACGGTGGTGGCGAGCCACTGGGCGGTGAGCGATCGTTGGACACGGGTGCTGATGGAGCGTTTCTACAAGAATCTCGCCAGTGGTGCGACGACGGCGGATGCAATGAACACTGCGCAGATGTCGCTGAGGCGCGAAGGGGTTCCGGCACGGTTCTGGGCGGCCTTCAGCGTCATTGGCGATGGCGCGCTCACCTTCACGCGAGCGGACGCGTTGCAGACCGGACGCCGCTGAGCCCAGCACGCGCTGTCATGCGCATTGGTCACGAACGACGATTGCGCTCGAGTCGGATCGACGAAGGGGCTGGATCTGAGATCAGATCCGGCCCCTTCGTCATTTCGCTGCGGCATACCACGACGACATTACTGGGACGTTGCTGGAGCGGGCGCTGGCTCGCGGGCGCTTACTTGATCGTGAAGGTCTCGACGCGCGACCGAATCTCGGTGCGGTCAGTTGCCCTGGCGCGGACGAACCAGCGATAGGTGCCAGGCTTGAGCGCGGACGCGGCCAGCACGGTCTCCGTGGCATTCGTCTCGCTGGTGAACACTGGCGTATCGGTCGAGTCCATGACTTCGACGGTGTAGCGCGCATCATCGCGCAGCGGCTTCCAGCGCAGGGTGATCGGGGCGCGAGTGACAGCGGGTTGCACCGGGAGCAGTTCCACCGATGAACCGAGCGACCGCAGCTCATCGCCGGCCGGCGGGAGGGTGAAGACGTACCAGCTGGTGCCTGCGACCAGCATCAGCGACGCGGCAAGCAGCAGAGGCTTGAGCGCCGAGAGGGCTCCGCGCGGGCGCGCGCCGAAGGCACCGTCGACAAAGGCGCGGGGAACGATCGGCGCCGCGGTGGTCGGTGTGTCACTGAAGTACTCGACCGTCCCGGCAGTCGAGGTGCGCGCCGCAACGACATGTGCGAGCGTCCGCGCGCCATCCGGGCTGGCGAGCAGTTGCTCGATGAGCGCGAAACGCGTGTCGTCATCGCCGTCGTCCGCGGCCAGTGAGCTGAGCCCGTCGTCATCAGGCAGCGGCCCCGGGGTCGACGCGCGATCCGTGTCGCGGGCCCAGGCAAACGCGTCGCGAAGAGACGCGGGCACCGGGCCCGGATCACGTGGTAACTGCAGGTCGTCCGAACTCGTCATTCCTCATTCCCCCATTCGATACCGCGCGCGACCAGATACTCGCGCAGGTCCGACAATCCACGATAGAGCAGGTTGCGGGTCTTCGCTTCACTCCAGCCGAGCAAAGCCTCGATTTCGTCGCGGCGATATCCTTCCAAGTGCAACTTTACCACTGTGCGGCGCGCCAGCCCCAGTGACTCGACACCGGCACGGACCACGATCCCCAGCGACGCAGCCTCGACGTCGGCGTCGGGGCCTGGCCCAGGTGCGGGCAGCGGCAGTTCTTCGACCGGGTCGTGCGTTGCCACGCGGCGGCGGCGACGCAGCAGATCCAGAACTGCCGTCGTGACCACGCGTTGCAGATAGGACGCGGACAGTTTTGAAATGTTCTCAGGGGTTCCGCAGACCCGCCACAAACGGATGCGGACTTCCTGTTCAGCGTCACCGATGTCGCTGGGGGGCAGCCGGTATCGGGCGCCGGTCGCGCGAATCGAGCCGGCGAAGCGCCGGACGATGTCGTCAAGGAGGGCGGAAAGTTCGCGATCATCGGGCGGCGCCGCCGGGCGGCCGTCATCCTCCGTCGCGCTCTGGTCGGGTCCGATTGTCAGACCGGCTTCCCCATGACTGGATAAAAGCGCGTGCCGTCCTCAGCCATTTGTCGCAGGCTTTCAGCGGCCCGGTACCGTCCCGGGAACTCACGCTCGAGTTCGTCGAGAGTGGCCACGACCTCGGACGCCCCCGTCCGATCGATGAAGCGGAATGGGCCACCACGGAATGGCGGAAATCCGATGCCAAAGACCGCCCCGATGTCGCCGTCGCGGGCGGAGCGCAGGATTCCATCCTCGAGGCACAGCACCGCTTCATTGAGCATCGCGTAGACGCACCGCTGCACGATACGCGCCGCAGGCACGCTGCTCCGTTTCTGGCCGGTGGGCAACAGGTCGTAGACCGAACTGTCGACGCCCCCCTTCTTGCCGGTTTCGTCGTACTGGTAGAAGCCGCGTTTGCCTTTCCGGCCCAGGCGCCCCGCCTTGATCACGCGCTGAATGGACTCGTTCGGCGCCATACGAGCCCCAAAGGCCTCGGCGACGATCGCGCCAGCCTTGGTGGCCACATCGAGCCCCACTTCATCCACCAGCGTGATCGGACCGACGGGGAAGCCGAATTTCACCAGCGCGTCGTCGATGCTCTCGATCGACACCCCTTCGTCGAGCAACAGACCGGCCGCGTTCACATATGGCGACAACACGCGGTTGGCATAGAATCCCGGCCCGTCACGCACCACGATCACCGTCTTGCCTAGCTTCCGGCCATACGACACCGCGCTCACCACCACCTGCGCATCGTTGCCCGGATGGATGATGATCTCCAGCAACGGCATCTTGTGCACCGGCGAGAAGAAGTGCATGCCGAGCACGCGCTCGGGCCGGGCGCTGGCGCTCGCGATTCTGCTGATCGGGATGGTGCTGGTGTTGCTGGCGATGATCGCGCGCGCTGGTGCGACCGCCTCGATTTCGCGGACCACCTGATGCTTGACCTGCAGATCCTCGAACACCGCCTCGATCACCAGATCGACGTTGCCGAACCCGGTGTAGTCGGTGGTGCCACTGACGGAGAGCATCAGGTCATCGAATTGCGGCCGCGTGACCTGCTTCTTCACCAGCTTGTCGCGCATCACCTCGCGCACGGCGGCCAGTCCCTTCGCCACGCGTGACGTGTCGGCGTCCTTGATGCGGACGATCGTGCCAGCCGGACTGGCAACACTCGCGATACCGGCGCCCATGAACCCGGCTCCAAGAATGCCGAGCTTCTTCACCGGCAGCGGCTTCGGCAACGGGTCGGTCTCCACGCCCATGTCGCGCTTGAGGGCCGTCGTCGCAAAGAACAGGAAGACGAGTTCGGCCGACTCGGGCGACATCGCCAGTTCGCCGAAGAGACGTGCCTCGGTCTGGTATCCGTCTCCATCGCTGCTGTAGCCAGCGGCCACTGCATCGAGGGCGGCGAGCGGCGCGGGATACACTCCCTTCGTTTTCGACAGCACGCCTTCCTTTGCCTTGCGGAAGACGATGGCGCGTCCGATCGGATTTTCGTCCAGCAGCATCTCGCCGGCGCCATGCTTCCTGGCTTCACGTCGCCGAGTCCCGTCGGCCAGCTCCATGGCGCGCTGGATGGCGACACGGCGCAGGATGCTCGGATGCACCATCTCGTCGACGAGCCCGAGTTGCAGCGCTTTTTTCGCACGCACGGTCTTACCGGTGAGAATCATGTCGAGTGCGGCCTGCAACCCGATCAGCGCCGGCAGACGCTGCGTGCCGCCGGCACCAGGAATCAGGCCAAGCTGCACTTCAGGCAGCGAGATGGCGGTCTTCGGTGCGTCGGTTGCGATGCGCCAGTGACAGGCGAGGGCGAATTCCGTTCCACCACCCAGACAGCCACCGTTGATCGCACAGACGACGGGCTTGCCGTCGGCGATGGCCTGGAACGCCGCATGCCCGGCACGACTCGACTGCTCGGCATCGGCCGCCGTGGTGAATTCGAGAAACGTCTCGATATCAGCGCCGGCGATGAAATTGTCTCGCTTGCCACTGAGGAACACGGCGGCACGAATGGCCGGATCGCGCTGGATTGCGTCGAAGGCCTCGCGCAGTTCCGCCTGTGCAGCCACAGTGAAGGTGTTGACCGGCGCGCCCGGCAGGTCGAAGGTGACGACGGCAATGCCGCTCTCCACCTGCATGGTGATGGCGCGTGATGTGGTGGTAGCTGGTGCGGTCATGGAATGAAGAGTGGCGTCAGACGCGTTCAATGACCATCGCAAAGCCCAGGCCGCCGGCGGCGCACACCGTCAGCATTCCGAACTGACCACCGCGCCGCGCGAGTTCGTTGCAGAGGGTGGTGGTGACGCGCGCTCCGGTGGCACCGAAGGGATGGCCGATCGACAACGAGCCACCCATGACGTTCAGCTTGGCACGGTCGACTTCGCCGAGCGGCTGGGTCAAGCCGGCGCGCTCAGCCCAGAACTGACTTTCGAATCCGTGCAGGTTGCTCAGCACCTGCGCCGCGAAGGCTTCATGCATCTCGATCAGGTCGAGATCACGCAACGACAGGCCCGCGCGCTTGAGCGCCTTGGGCGCGGCGAGCACCGGGGCTTGCAGCAGCTGCTCGCCCGGATCGAGCGCCGCGCTGGCGTAGGAGCGAATGTATCCGATCGGCTGATAGCCAAGCGCCTTCGCCTTCTCTTCACTCATCAGCAGCACCGCCCCCGCGCCATCGGTGAGCGGCGAGGCGTTACCGGCGGTCACACTGCCGTATCGCTTGTCGAAGACTGGCTTGAGGATGGCGAGCGCCTCGAGGGTACTGTCCTCGCGTACACCGTTATCGGTGGTGGCGATCTTTTCGTAGCGCGGTGGCACATAGACGGGGAACATCTCGGCCGAGAGCCGACCGTCGCGCAGTCCGGCGGCCGCGAGGCGGTGCGAGCGGAGCGCGAACTCGTCCTGCTCCTGCCGCGAAATGTCATTCAGCTTCGCCATCTTCTCGGCGCTCTGACCCATCGACTCACCCGTCGTGGGTTCCGAGATCGCGGGCGCCACCGGCACCAGATCCTTGGGCCGGACCTTGGAGAACGCGCTCAGTTTCTGGCTGATGTTCTTCGCCTTGTTGGCGGCCATCAACACGTCCGTGAACCCGCGCGAATGCAGGATCGGCACATTCGACAGCGACTCGGCACCACCCGCGATGACGCAGTCCATGTGCCCGAGCGCGATCTGATCAGCCGCGTCGGCGATGGCCTGATTGGCGCTGGCGCAGGCCCGGCTCACCGACCACGCATCAACACCCTTGGGCAGCAGCGGCATCAGGGAGACTTCGCGCGCGATGTTCGGAGCCTGAATGTTCGGAACGACCGTGCCGAACACCACCGCGTCGACGTCAGCGCCATTCAGATTGGTCCGCTGCATCAGCTCGGCGACGCAGAGTCGTCCGAGCTCGATGGCGGACATAGACTTGAAGAGAGTACCGGCCTTGGCGAACGGGGTACGCACACCCGTGACGATGGCCACCCGCCGCAACATTCCATGCGATGACATTGTCCTAACTTAGCCGTCCGTCACTCCAGAGAGCTACGCGCGTCCTCGGGGGACGCGTCTTTGCCGCTTCGACCGCCTCACACCCCAGCCACTTCCGTGTCCCTGCCCTTTCAACACGATCCGCGCACCGCACCGGCGCTTGGTCTTGCCTCTCGCGGCGTGAGTTGGGCCAGGCTGACCGAGGAGCCGTTCGACGTGCTGATCGTTGGCGGCGGCATCACGGGCGCCGGCACGGCACGTGACGCTGCCCTGCGGGGACTGTCGGTCGCGCTGGTGGAAGCCGACGACTGGGCGAGCGGCACGTCGTCCCGATCATCACGGCTGGTACATGGTGGCGTCCGCTACCTGGAGCATGGCCATCTCCACCTGGTGTTCGAGGCGAGCCGGGAGCGACGCACGCTGCTGCAGATCGCGCCGCATCTGGTGCGGCCGCTCCGCTTCACCTGGCCGGTCTATCGCGGCGCGCGTATCCCACGGTGGAAACTCCGCGCCGGCTTGCTGGCCTACGACGCGCTGTCGCTGTTCCGGAATGTCGGAACGCATCGTGGTGCATCGCGCCGCGACATTCTGCAGCAGGAACCATCGCTGCGACAGGATGGGCTGCGCGGCGGGGCGCAGTACTGGGACGCGAGCACGGATGACGTGAGGCTGACGATCGCCAACGTCCTCGCCGCGTCGGAGGCAGGAGCGGTGGTCATCAACCATGCACCCGTGGTGCGGCTCCTGCACGACGCCAACGGTGCCGTGCAGGGTGCCGCAGTGCGCGACGCGGCGTCGGGCGCGATTACCGAGGTCATGGCGCGTGTGGTGGTGAACGCCACCGGGCCGTGGAGCGATGTCACACGCCGCCTCGATGACGGGGTGGCGCATGCCGCGGTGCTGGGCAGCAAGGGCGTGCACATTGCCGTGCCGCGCGATCGTGTGCCCTGCACCACGGCCCTGACGCTCCTGCATCCGGGCGATGGGCGCGTGTTCTTCATTCTGCCGTCGCCGGTGCACACCATCGTCGGCACCACGGAGACTCCGGCCGAGACCGGGCCAGCCGACATCCGTGCCAATCGTCGCGATGTGCAGTATCTGCTCGATGCCGCGAACTACTTCTTCCCGTCGGCGACACTGACGGGCGCCGATGTGATCAGCGCCTGGGCCGGAATCCGGCCGTTGGTCGCGCATGCCGGAACCAGTGCCAATGACGCGTCGCGCGAGCATCACATCGCGACGGCGGCGTCAGGACTGATCTCGGTCACAGGAGGCAAGCTGACCACCTATCGGGCAATGGCGAGCGAGATCACCGATGTCGTCGAGAAGGCGCTCGGACGGCCGTCGCCGACGGCGTCGATGACCAGTGATGCGTCGTTGCCGGGCGTCGCGAATCTGTCGCCCGAGGCGGAGGTGAGTGCGGCGCTCTCCGTGATTCCGGAATCAGAGACCGCGGAGCAGCTGGTTCGAGCGTATGGGGACCGGTGGCGCATGGTCTGGGGACTGGTTGAACGCGAACCGTTGCTTGGCGACCGTCTCGATCCCGAGCTGCCCTACATCGCGGCCGAGGTGCTCTGGGCGGCTGTGGCGGAGGGCGCGTTCACCGTGGCGGACGTGCTCGTCCGACGGATGCCGATCGCGTATGAGCGGAAGGACGCCGGTCGCGCACTGGCGGAGCAGGTGGCGCAGCTCCTGGGCCGCGTGCATGGATGGGACGACGCCACCGCAGCCGAGGCCGCGGTGGCGTATGACGCGGAGGCGCGTCGGCTGTTCGGCATCGACGACTGACGCCGAGGACCCGGTCAGTCGTCGACGGAGACGATCTGATGAAAGGTCAGCAGCTCCACGATCTTCAGGCGCCGGGTTCGTGACGGCAGCTTGAGGATGGCGAGCTCCCCGACGCTCTTGTTCTGCAGCGCGAGTCCGATCGGTGACGACATGCTGACCTGCCCGTCGATCACATCACCACCATCGCCAAAGACGAGCTCGTACACTTCGCGCTCCTCGGTGACCGAGTCTTCGACGGTGACCCGGCTGCCAAGGCCGACGCGGTCGGTCGGGATCTGCGTGATGTCGATATCCGACAGCTTGCTGAGGCGCTTGACCAGCTGCCCAAGGCGTGCCTGGACGAAGCGCTGCCGCTCGAGGGCAGCCTTGTACTCGCTGTTCTCGCGCAGGTCGCCGTGGTCGACGGCCTTCTTGATCTCCTTCGGGAGCGTGACCGTCAGCTCGTGCCGGAGCTTGGCAACTTCGCCGGAGAGCTTTTCCTTGAGGGCCTCGATCATAAATCCAACCGTTGCAGCACGGGGAAACGACTTCGCCCGGCCAATTGGGGCCGGGCGGACAGTGTGAACCTACTTTCCGTGGTTTGCCGGCACAATAAGGTCACGATGGCGTCTCCGAGGAGAGGAATGGCCGAGTCGGGTTATGGTTGAAATTCTGAAGCACGAAGGCGTGACGCAGTGGCGGTTTTCGAGTGTCGCGAGCCGGCTGACCGGGTATTCGGCGAGCGCGTTCCTGACTGCGGACGGCGTGCTCATCGACACCGGAATTCCGGCGACGCGACGCGAGTTCGAGTCACTGCTCGACTCGGCCGTGATCCGCGGCGTGATGCTCACGCATCACCACGAAGACCACGCCGGTAATGCCGAGCTGGTGGCTCGCCGCGGCATCCCGGTGTGGATTGCGGCTGCCACCCTGCCGCTCATCACCACGATCGAGCGGATTCGCGCGTACCGGCGGTACACCTGGACACCGATGCCGCCGCTGCGCTCGTCAGTCGTGCCGTTTCAGAGCGAGGCGCTGGTCGCCGTTCCCGCCCCCGGGCACTGCGCCGACCACCATGCGATCTGGGAGCCGACCACGCGCTCCCTCTTCAGCGGCGACCTGTTTCTGGGTGTTGCGGTGCGGATAGCGCATCACGATGAGAATCCCTGGCAGCTGATCGAATCGCTCGAGCGGGCGGCGGCGCTGGAGCCGGTGCGGATGTTCGACGCCCACCGGGGCCTGGTGCCGGATGCGGCGGCGGCACTCCGCTCGAAAGCAGCGTGGACGCGCCAGCTGATTGCCACGATCACGCAGCGTATTTCACAGGGCGAGACCGATGTGCAGATCCTGAAGTCGGTGATGGGGGGGGAGTCGCTGACGGGCTTCGCGAGTGGCGGGGAGTACTCGCGACGAAACTTCATCCGGAATGTTCGGGCTGGTCTCGATGGTGTCCGCACCAGGCACGGATAGCAAAGACCACCTAACAGCGCGAG
This sequence comes from Gemmatimonadales bacterium, assembly GCA_038215035.1. Taxonomy (GTDB): domain Bacteria; phylum Gemmatimonadota; class Gemmatimonadetes; order Gemmatimonadales; family Gemmatimonadaceae; genus JACMLX01. The sequence continues at coordinate 45,808 of JBBQRH010000026.1, forward strand.
AGTGACGATTGTGAACGCTGCCAGCGCACGGAGCCGGAGCGGTGCCCCGCCCTGTTCATTGAGGACGGCCTGAATCGCTTCGTATCTGCTGATGCGGGCGCGGCCGCGGGCTGGAACTGCTCTGGTCATTGTTCGGCGCGGGCGGCGCGTCCATCGCCGCTCGTGATGACAGGAACGCAACGCCATCGATGCTGAACGTCAGCTCACCGCGCGACTCCGACAGTGGTGCCATCGCGCCGGAGCGCAGCTTCCTCGCGGCCGCGAGCACCACCGCCAGCCGCGACGGATCCACGTTGGCGGTGTTGTGCGCTGGCAGAAGCTGCGTGACCCCGGTCGCGAGCGCGACGAGCCGCGTCATCGAGGCGATGTAGTCGTCGAGATTGGTCTCCGCCGCGTACAACCAGATCGTGCTCTCGTAGAAGTTGTCGCCAGTGAACAGCAATCGATTCGTACGATCGAGCAGCGCGACCCCGTCCGGCGTGTGGCCCGGTACGCCGACAATTTCCACCACGCGGCCGCCGAGGTCCATCAACGTGCCATCCGCGATCACGCCGCTCGATTTCCACGGCTGCGAGCGGAACGCGGCGGTGTCGAGGCCGGCCGGTGCCCCGTGGCAGAAGGACGCTGGCGCCACTTCACTCGCCAGCCCGTCGTGCGGCCGGCCCCGCATCTTGATACGCGTGAACGGTGTGTCCATCGACAGTACACGATCGAACTCGTGATTTCCGCCAACGTGATCGAAGTGCGAGTGCGAATTGACCACGGTGACCGGCAGGCGGGTCAACTGCTCGACCACCGGGCGAATCGGGACGACGCCAATGCCGGAATCGAACAAGAGCGCCCGGCTGCGCCCGACGATCAGATACGCAATCGCTTCCTGATACTGATCCGACTCGACGAGTGCGAACACGCCTGGTGCAGCCTGATAGGTGTGAAACCAGTTCGACGACGTGCGTACGCTGGGCAGCGCAGCGTTGGCGGCGCGTGGAAGCGCCGCACACCATCGCTCGGTTGGCGGCGACTGCGCGACGATCGGAGGTACGGGTTTCTCGTTATCCCGAGTGCGGCATGCGGCCAGTGTGAGCAGGAGCGCGAGTCGAAACTGATGTGTCGTCATCATGTCGAGGTCCGTTCCCAAGTGAGCCGAGCCCGCGCGCCATTGGCCACTGGCGAGCCTGATCGCGTGCGTCAACCTAACGGGCCGATCCGCGGTTGCACTGAGATGGTGCGGGTTGGCCGATCAGATCATCCCGCAGTTCTGCGCCACGCAACAATGCCCGCTTGAGGC
>JBBQRH010000027.1:0-47024 GCA_038215035.1 Gemmatimonadales bacterium
TCCCAGCGGCCTTACCCACGGCCGCCTGGATCAACCCGCCCGCACCACCGCCAACCGCACCAGTGACTCAGTAAACTGTCCCCGCCCGGTGTCTCAAAATCATTGACAGGTTCCGGAGCATTGCGCCGGGACATCCACACCGTAAAGAAGTTCGCTTGAGTTGCGATTGAGCCGACTCAGGGTTCTTGACCTGATGGTCAAGAGCCTCATCATACTTGTCGACTTGCGTACTGGGTGACAACGTGCGTTGCGCAGGACACTACGTTGCATATAGGCGCTCTAGACTGCAGGGTCTGCGCCATGCCGCACTGGCCCGAGCAAGTTGAATTCGTACGTGCACATGTCTGCACCGCATTGTAGAGAACTATTCCTAGCCACCACTCGAATGCCAATCAATGAGAAGGTGTTGTCGCAAGTCGAGAGCGAGAAGGCGTTCTGGCTCTCTGACCCATTCGAACGTCCTGGTGTTGACACCCTCGAAAACTTTCATAACAAGGCGCAGGATTCTGCGATCTTCTTTGATCTCGTTCGCGGGCTCAGTACCGACCTTCCCACGCCGAGCACTATTGTCGAACTTGGCGGCGGACAAGGATGGGCGTCATGCGTCATGAAGCGATTGAATCCCAAGGCACATGTTGTCTTGACGGATGCAGTCGACGGAGCAATTCAGAGTCGGGTGATCTGGGAGCGAGTGTTCGACTGTACACTCGATGGTGCCGTAGCAACTCCGGTACAGCAGCTGCCGTTTAAGGATCGCAGTGTAGATCTCCTGTTTTGCTACGCTGCGGCCCACCACTTTGTTGATCATGTTGGCGCCCTTCAAGAGACAGAACGAGTGATGGCAACCACTGGCAAATGTCTCTGGTTTTATGAACCATCTGCGCCACGATGGCTACAGGCAGCGGCCGAGCGACGCGTCAATCGAAAGCGACCAGACGTGCCTGAACACGTGCTGGTGCCGAAACAGATCGCGAGCATTGCGCGCTCAATGAACCTGAATTGCACCATTGAATATTGCACTAGCATTGCTCACCGCGGCCGTATTGCGACCCTGTACTACATTTTGCTCAATTACGTTCCTAGCCTCCGGCGCCTTCTTCCATGCACGGTGCACTTTACGTTTACGCACCGTTGATCGGCCACTGTGAGCTGTCCCGGGTTCCCTCTCTGCCAATATGAGTGAGACACCGATCTTCCCGTAGTTTAGTGTACGAGGGTGATTGAGGATGTCCCGTTGTCTCTTGCTCCGACGCTCGTGCTGAATCCTGATGTGCGTGTGTCCGCGACCCGTACCCGCCGCCGGTTCACGGCGGCCTACAAGCGCCAGATGCTCGACGCCGCCGCCGCGTGTACGCGGCCCGGCGAGATCGGCGCCCTGCTGCGCCGCGAAGGCCTGTACTCCTCGCACCTGACCGCGTGGCGTGCCGCCGACCGGCAGGGTGCGGCCCTGACCCAGCGGCGTGGCCCGGCGCCGACGGCCCCCAATCCCTTGGCGCCGCGCGTCGCCGAGTTGGAGCGCGCACTCGCCCAGGCGACGCGGCGTGCGGATCGCGCGGAGCTGATTGTTGACGCCCAGAAAAAGTTCTCGGAACTCATCGGGCTGACACTGCCGCCGCTCGACGCGTCGCGCGAGACGCGCTGATGACGACGCGCACGAGTGCCGCCGCCCACGGCCACCGTCGCGCGCTCTGCCGCGCGCTCGGTGTGGCGCCCGCGACCTGCTATCGCGCGCGGGATCGCGCGCGGCGTGCGACAGTCGCGCCTCGACCGCCCGCGCCACCACGCGCCCTCGCGGCGCCGGAGCGCGCGCAGGGGCTCGCGGTGCTGCACGAGGACCGCTTCGTCGATCTCGCGCCGGCGCAGGTCTACGCGACGCTGCTCGACGAGGGCACCTATCTGTGCGCCGAACGCACGATGTATCGGCTGCTCGCCGACGCGCACGAGGTGTGCGAGCGCCGGGCGCAGCGCCGGCATCCCGTGTATGCGGCGCCCGAGCTGCTGGCGACGGGGCCCAACCAGCTGTGGAGTTGGGATATCACGAAACTGAAAGGCCCGACCACGTGGAGTGCCCTGCATCTCTACGTGGTGCTCGACGTGTTCAGTCGGTATGTCGTCGGCTGGATGCTCGCGCCGCGCGAATCCGCACAGCTCGCCGAGCGATTGATCGCGACGTGTTGCCGTCGCGAAGGCATCACGCCCGGGCAGCTGACGATCCACGCGGATCGCGGCGCGGCGATGACCTCCACGAGCGTCGCACTCCTGCTCGCGGAGCTCGGGGTCACGAAGACGCATTCGCGACCGCACGTGTCGAATGACAATCCGTACTCCGAAGCCCAGTTCAAGACGTTGACGTATCGACCCACCTTCCCGACGCGCTTCGGCTCCATGGAAGATGCCCGCGCCTCCTGCACCGCCTTCTTCGTCTGGTACAACACGATCCATCGCCACAGCGGCCTGGGCCTGCACACGCCGTGTGACATGCACCACGGCCATGCGGACGCGCGTCGCGCCCAACGCGCGGTCGTGCTCACGGCCGCGTATCAGGCCACGCCGCACCGCTTCGTCAACCACCCGCCCGTCCCAGCGGCCTTACCCACGGCCGCCTGGATCAACCCGCCCGCACCACCGCCAACCGCACCAGTGACTCAGTAAACTGTCCCCGCCCGGTGTCTCAAAATCATTGACAGGTTCCGGTTCCGTAGACACCATGCATAGGTGTTCGTATGGGTGGGGAGGCGGGACATGGCACGGGTCCGACACGTGGAGCCCACAGCCCGCGAGTCGAAGGGCGCCGACCGATGCGGCGCTGGGCCCCGAGATGCGCACCAGCTTTGAATTGACTGACCGGCCGTATGCGGCGCGCCGGATCCGACGCGAGCTGCGTGACCATGGCTCCGCCGTGGGGCTGCGCCATGTCGAGCGATTGATGCGGTGCGGACCGCCAGCACGCACGACGCAACTCGTGATGCTGCCCGAGCAGACGTCCCCGACTACATCGAGCGGTTCAACAATCCGATCTGAAGGCATTCGACCCTGCCTAGTGCATTGCGAGCAGGCAGTAGCCCAGCGGTGTGTCCACGGAACCCGGGACAGCTCATACGACGCCGTTCTATGACGACAGCTACGTACTGAATTCGGCGAACAATGGCCCCTACGGCGACGCGATCACGCGGGAGCTGATCCCGGAGATAGACCAACGCTTCCGTACCGTGGCGGCGCCGTACGCGCGTGTGCTCACCGGTGGCTCGACCGGCGGCTGGGATGTGCTCGCGCTGCAGATTCACTATCCCGACGTGTTCGGCGGTGCGTGGTCGCTGTATCCCGACCAGCTCGACTTCCGGAACTATCAGTTCGGCAACATCTACGCCGACTCGAATGCGTTCGTGATGAAGGATGGCTCGTGGCTGCCGCGCGAAGTGCCGTCGAGCCGGAGCGTGGAAGGGCTCACGGAGCTCACCGTGCGCGAGGAGAATCAGGCCGAGCTGGTGATCGCGTCACGGGGGCGTTCCGGCGGGCAGTGGGATGGCTGGGCGGCCGCGTGGGCACCGGTGGGCGCTGATGGATATCCGCGATCGCCGTGGGACAAGCGCACTGGTGTCATCGATCGCGCCGTGGCCGACTCGATGCGGGCGCGTGGGTACGATCTGCGTGACTATGCAGAGCGGAACTGGACGACGATCGGCCCGAAGCTGGTGGGAAAGCTGCATGTCGCCGTCGGAGACATGGACAACTATTTCCTGAACCTCGGGGTGTATCGCTTCGAAACCTTTCTCGAGAGTACGAAGGAGCCGGGGAAGGGGCCGTATTTCGCCGGAACGATCGAGTATGGGCGGCCGCTCAAGCCACACGGGTGGCAGCCGTGGAGCAATCAGGAGCTGCTGCGGATCATGAAGCGACAGATCGATGGGAATGCGACGGTGCCGTGAGCGGATGTCGTCTGTACGGTGACACTCGCGTGCCGCATGGCCTGTTGGTCGTGACCACGGGCCCCGCGTACAGTCATCCACCGGCGCCCTTCTCACGCGAATCACCTCTGTCATGACCGAACGTCGCTGGCTTCCCTGGCTCGCCCTGGCCATCATCGCACTGCTGGTCGTTTCCGGGATTCATCCCTACGAGCGTTCCACCTGGTGGATGGAAGTGGCCCCGATCTTCATCGCGCTGCCCGTGCTGGCCTGGACGCGATCGCGATTCCCACTGACCTCGCTGCTCTACATCCTGATCGCTTGCCACGCGGTGATCCTGCTGGTGGGCGGCGCATACACCTACGCGCGCGTTCCAATCGGGTTCTGGGTGCAGGAAACCTTTGACCTGTCGCGCAATCCGTATGACAAGCTGGGGCACTTCGCGCAGGGTTTCGTGCCAGCGCTGGTGGCGCGCGAGATCTTCATCCGGAACGGAATCGTGCGGCCAGGCCGATGGCCAGCCCTGCTATCGGTGGCGTGCGCGCTCAGCGTCAGCTTGATCTACGAACTGATCGAATGGGGTGCAGCCGTAGCGTTGGGTCAGGGCGCCGATGCGTTTCTCGGCACACAGGGTGACCCGTGGGATACGCAGAGTGACATGGGGATGGCGTTGCTGGGGGCGGTGGTGGCGATGGTGCTGTTGTCACGATGGCAGGATCGGCAGATCGCTCGGCTCTGACGCAACGGTCGATGCCGAAGCCGGGCAGGACATCAGTGTACCGGAAACGGGCAGTGGTCTTCGATTCGCGCAGAAAGCCTTCGATCGCCGGCAAGGTCTGCCTCGCATGGCGAATGGCCGTGCACGGCGTCATCCTTTCCGCTGTGGCCCCGCGTGCTTCGACGACCGCCTTCCTTTCGCATCGAGATCTCCGCCCCATGTCCGTTTGTTTGCGTCAGATCGTGCTGGCCCTCTGCGTGACGCCTGCGGTACTGCTGGCGCAACCGCGCCGTGCCGCGCGCGTCGCGCCACAGACGTACGTGATCGTCCATGGAGCCTGGGGCGGCGGCTGGGACTGGCGTCGGGTCGACTCGGCGCTCACCCGGCGCGGCCACCACGTGTATCGCGTGACGCTCACCGGACTTGGCGAACGAGCGCATCTCGCCAATGCGAACATCGGACTCGACACGCACATCACGGATGTCGTCAATACGGTGCTTTTCGAACAACTGAGCAATGTGATCCTCATCGGGCACAGCTACGGCGGCATGGTGATCACCGGGGCTGCGGACCGCATGCCGGAACGGATCAGGCGCGTGGTGTATGTCGATGCGTTTCTGCCTGACTCGGGTGAGAGCATGGCTCTTCTGGCGGGCGAGGGATTCAACGGCATGGTGGCATCGAGCACGAAGGATGGCCTGATCGTGCCCTCGTGGGTTCGGGCCGACGAACCACCGCCGAAGGATGTGCCGCATCCGCTGAAGACGATGACCGATACGCTCGTGCTTACGAATCCAGCCGCGCGTCGGTTGGCGGCGCACTACATCCTGACGATGGACGAGGGCGCGACCACCGATGGCTTCTCGCCATCAGCCAAACGTGCCGCCGATCGTGGGTGGCGGGTCGACACGCTGCGCACCGATCACACGCCGGAGCGGTCGGCGGTGCCGGCGCTGGTGCGGTTGCTGCTGCGGAGCCGGTAGGCCAGATCGGTGCTTCTCACGGCCGCACCACCTGCATCTCTACCCGCGACGCCTGCGACGCCGTTCGCCAGACGCGATGGGTTTGTGCACGGAAATCCGATTCGCTGGCCTCGAAGATGTTCGGCACCCACGTCTGTGGATTGCGATCGATGATCGGGAACCAACTGCTCTGCACCTGCACCATGATCCGGTGGCCTTTCAGGAACCGGTAACTCTGCGTGTGCAGATCGATCGTCACCGGCGTCACGGTGTTGGGCATCATCGGCTTCGGGGTTTCGAACGACTCGCGGAAGCGGCTGCGGAAGACGTCATTGGCGATCATCAGCTGGTAGCCGCGGCGCGTCGAGTCGGGGTCGGTCTCTGGTGACACGTCGATCAGCTTGACCACCCAGTCGGCGTCCTGCCCGGTGGTGCTCACGAACAGCTTCGCCGCAATGTCACCGGCCACCACCACGTCCTCGGCGAGTGGCTCGCTCACCCAGCGCAGCACATCGCGGCGATCATCGAGAAACCGCTGATCCTGCAGCAGCCAGGTGTACCACTTCGAACCCGTGGACGCATAGGTGGCTTCGATGGGGCGCTTGCGGTACGGCACCGGATTGGCGGGATCGCTGATGAAACTGTCGGCCGCCGTTGCCGCCGTTGGCGCATCGAACGAGAGACGTCCGTTGTCGTGGAAATAGAGGGCACGCGTCTGCGCGCCCGGCGCCGGCCAGGTGTCATAGGCGCGCCACTGATTGCTGCCTGATTCAAAGACCAGCGCTTCCTTCACCGGTGCCGAGCCCACGTCCTTGAGGTAATGCGCGAAGAACGGGCGCTGCACCTGCTGGCGGTAGTATTCGGCGGTGTTCGAACCGAAGTCGATGGCATCCAGCCTGCGCCCCGGACCGCCGCCCCACGACCCATGCGTCCACGGTCCGATCACCAGCGTGTTGCGATTGAGTGAGTCGTGCTTCTCGAGTGCCCGGTAGATGGTGACGGGACCGTAGAAATCCTCCTGATCCCACCAGCCGGCGACGTTGAGCGTCGGCACGGTCACGCGGGTCAGCGATCGGTGCATTGACTGGCGTTGCCAGAAGGCATCGTAGTTCGGATGTTGCGCAAAGTCTCGCCACGATGGCAGCACGGTGTCACGCATGACGTTCGTCTGGATGTTCCTCAACGGCCCGACGCGCAGATACCAGTCATACGTGTCTTTCGGCTCGAACTTGTACTCGCTGTTTTCGCGCGTGGCCTCGGTCATGTACGCGTACTCGAAGCCGTAGCTGAGCCTGAAGGCGCCGTTGTGATGGAAATCATCGCCGAGGAACATGTCGGCGGGAGAGGCCTGCTCGCTCACCGCCTTCAGCGCTGGATGTGGATCGAGCATTGCCATGGCGGCGGTCCAGCCGTCGTAGCTCACACCGAGCATGCCCACGCGACCGTTGTTGCCCGGAATGTTCTTCAGCAGCCATTCGATCGTGTCGTAGGCATCGGTCGTTTCGTCGATGCCTGTGGCCACGCTGTCATTGCTGCGGATCGGCCGCTGCATGACGAACGTGCCGCCGGAGCGATACCGACCACGAATGTCCTGATTGACGAAGATGTAGCCATCCTCCGCCAGTTCACGGTAACCGCCGGTGAGCGTCCGTGGTGTGGCGTTGCCCGCGCCATACGGTGTGCGCTTGAAGAGGAACGGCACTGGCGCCACGGCACCGGATGGGATGAGAATCTCCGTGTGCAACGTGACACCATCGCGCATCCGGATGTCAGCCGAACGCGTCGTGTATTGCAGCGGGTCGAACTTTGCCGGCGTCTGTGCGGTGACGGCGACGGAGAGGGCAATCGTGAGGAGGGCGGTGGACCAGGAGTGGGGACGCATTGGGTTCCAAAAGAAAGAAAGAGATACGAAGTGCGTTACCGTCGCTCTGCCTGCTTCAGCACCACTCCATCCAGCTTCTCCATCGGCTGAATGCCAAGCACGTCGGCCAGCGTCGGGGCCATGTCCACCACCCGTGCCCACGCGTCGTACTTGCCGGGCTGGAATGGCGTTCCCCAGAAGATCACTGGCACCCAGGCATCCAGATTCCATGGCGTACCGTGCGTGGCGTAGCGCACGCCGCTGTAATAGTTGAATTGGTCCAGTGTCGTCACGAACCGTACCGTGCCGCCGGGCGCGAACATCCTTAGCCATCGCAGCCCGATCAGATCCGTCAGCGTATCAGCCTGCGCCAGATCTGCGAGCATGTCGACCCGGTTCACGCCGGGCAGTGCTCGCAGCTCTGCCGCGAAGGCGCGTGCCACCGAGTCGACCGCGACGCCCGCCTTGAGGAACGACGCCGTGTCGCCGACCAGCAGCGCACCGTCGTTCAGTGCGACCTGATTGGTGTCCACGCCACGTGCCGCCAGCCGCACCAGCAGGGAATCGAATGGTGGCGTCAGATCTACGGAGCGCGCGCCCGGATTTGGCGTGACCGTGGATCGGCCATTCGGAAATGGCGAGACGCCGTGATCTCCGGTCAATGTCAGGATCACGCGTGTGGAATCACGGAGCGTGAACAGTGAATCGACGAACGCACCGAGGTAGCGGTCCACACGCAGCATCTGGTCGTGCAGTTCCTTCGAATCGGGACCATAGCGATGGCCGATGGCGTCCGTGGTGGAGAGCGAGATGTTGAGCAGGTCGGTTCGACGCGGGTCGGCACCGAGCTGAAGTTCCTTCAGGCCGGCGAGCGCAAAGCGGAGCGTGAGCTCATCCATCACCGGGAAATTCGCGAGAGTGCCCGCGGCCAGTGTCGGTTCGTCGGCGATCAGGTGCGGGAAAACGTACTGCTGTCCCAGCGATTCGGCCGGAACACTATCCGGCTCCGCATACGCGCTGTCGGCCAGCAAGGGCGTCCACTGCCACCCCGCGTAGGCCGCAGGGTACTGCTTCGCATTGAAGTCACGGACCCATTTGGGCAGGGACGTTCCGTAGTACTGGCTCTGCGTGAATGTCCCGTTGCTGGCATACCAGTACACGTCGCCCTTCGACTTGCCGATTGGCAGAATCGCCGCGCGATCCTTGCGCGAGACGGACAGAAAGCGCGTGGCCCGGTTGCTCCGCTTCATCCAGTCGAGCAGGGTGGTGCCGCGGAAGCGGAAGGGTGAGGCGCCGGGATCGGTGGATCCGATCAGCGGACTGGCCGGGTCGTTCACGCCGGCAGCATTGGCCGCGATGCCGGTGTGCACCGGAAACCGTCCTGACATCGTCGAGGCGTGCCCTGGGGCAGTTTCGGTGTTCGCGTGGTCCTGATAGGCGCGGGTGAAGTGGGCGCCGGCCACGTCGAACCGGCGCAGCCCGCCAGTGAACTGCTTGCCGAACCGCGCGAAATAGTCCCCGCGCAGTTGATCGATCGTGATGAACACGAGCAGCGTGGGGCGCACGGCGGGCGTCGCTGGTGCGACGGGCGGTGCCGGCTGGGCGTGCGCACAGGCCGTCGTCGTGGCCAGAAACAGAACCGTCAAGGCGGTCGTATGGAATCGGCGTCGCATCCGAGAACTCTACACCGTGGCGCCCGTCTTGGCCCCCCGGTTGCCCCCTCGCGGTCAGTTCGGCACCTTCACACCGCCACACTCACCCCGTCGCCGCGCGGAGTCGATGCCCGAGTCCGAGACCCAACGACCGTTGCTGCGCATCATCACGCGCACCATCCTCTGGTACCTCGCGACCGCCGGTGCCTGGTGGTTGGTGCGGGCGTACGCACCGACCGACTGGGGGGCCCTCGGTGGCGATGAGATTGGAGGATTTGCCAACGCTGGCGGGCGTGGCGCCGCGCTGGAGCGCGGGCAGGAGTCGGGGCCGGCACTGTTGCCGACGATGATCGCGATGTTCGCCGCGTTCGCGACCGCGCTGCCAGTGACCTGGATCTACACCTACACCCGGCACAAGAAAGGGTATCAGCAGTCTGTCGTGCAGACCTTCATCATCCTGCCGGTGATCGTGGCTGGTATCGTGGTGCTGGTGAAGCACTCGCTGGCGCTGGCCTTCTCTCTCGGTGGCATCGTGACGGCGGTGCGCTTTCGTACCACGCTCGATGACAGCAAGGATGCCGCGAACGTCTTCGTGGTGACGGGCATCGGTCTGGCCGCGGCCGTCGACCCAACGGTCGCCTTCGGAATCTCCGTCGTCTACAACATTCTTACGCTCGGGCTCTGGATCAGCGACTTCGGACGCGCGCCGGCACTCGAGGGCCGACAGGCCGGCCAGCGCCTCGAGCGCGTGCTGGAAGATGCGAATCGCACGGGCATGTTCGTGGCGAAGCTGGATGACGAGGTGCTGAAGGATCTGGCACCGGCGCAACTCGAAGCGCTGGCCGATCGTGCCTGGCGGCGGCGCAAGCGCAATGCGCCCGATGCGGCCGATGACGAGCGCCCCGATTACACGCACATGCTCCGCGTGCACACCACTGACATCGACGGCACCCGCGCCGCCTGTGAGCGGATGTTCGATGACCTCTTCTCCCGCTGGAAGTACATGGGCAAGGCCAAGGCACTGGACGGTCTGCGAATTCTGGAGTACGGCGTGGCGATGGCCGAGCACGTGACGCCGGGGATCGTGTCGGACACACTTCGCAGCATGCCGAACGCTGACATCCGCAACGTGGAGATGAAGAAATGATGCGCCGCCTGATTGCCCTGGTCATCGCGCTGGCGGGTGCTGGCCAGGCGGAAGCACAGGGGCTGTTTCGTGACACGACGGTCCTCGAGGTCAGGATCGTCACCGACCTGAAAGCCGTACTGCGCGACCGCGACAGCAGCAAGTTCCAGCCGCACCCGGCAACCCTCACCTACCGCGACGCGGCGGGTGGATCGAAGACGTTTCCAGTCACGCTGCGTGCCCGAGGACATTTCAGGCGACAGGCCCGCAACTGCAGCTTCCCGCCGATCAAGCTCGAGTTCGAGCGCAAGGACGCGCGGGAGACGCTCTTCCAGGGCAACTCGGAAATGAAGATCACGACCAACTGTCGGCCCGGGACGGCGGAGTACGAGCAGTACATCCTGGCCGAGTACGCACTCTATCGTGCCTATCAGCTGGTCAGTCCCAAGTACTTCCGCACGCGGCTGGCGCGCATCACGTATCACGACTCGACGGCTGGCATGAGCGATGTGGTGTCGTGGGCCTTCTTCATCGAGAACGACAAGGAAGTCGCGAAGAAATTCGCACTCGCAGTGCTCGACACCAAAGGCGCGCTGTTTCAGGATCTCGAGCCGAACCAGCTCGCCATCACGTCGCTGTTCGAGTACATGGTGGCGAACACCGACTGGTCGATATCCGGATTGCACAACATCGCGCTGATGCGCGATTCGATTGGCGTGATCCACCCGGTCGCCTTCGACTTCGACTGGAGCGGCGCCGTCAATGCCAGATATTCTTTTCCCGATGCGCGACTTGGCATCCGGGCGGTGACGGATCGCCTGTATCGCGGTCCCTGCCTCACTCCCGACGAGTGGCAGCCGACGCTGGCGCGCTTCACCGCAGCGCGACCACGGATCGAGGCGATCTACGCCTCGCTCAGTGCACTCGAGCCGCGCCGCAAGCAACGGACGCTGGAGTACCTGACTGAATTCTACCGCACCATCGCGGAACCGAAATCGGCGAAGGTCGCGCTGACGGAGACCTGTCAGGCGCGGGGGAACTGAGGCCGCGCAGCGGACCGAAACCCTGAGCGCAGCCCGGTCGTACGGCGAGCACTACTCGGGATTTTCACAATTGCAGCACCAGGGAGTTTCGATGCGTCGTCATGTGTCCGGTACCAGCGCGCTGTTGGTGGTGTCGCTTCTCCCCGCTGTCGCCGGTGCTCAGGCGCCACCGCCCGCCGTATCACCTCAGCTGCGCGCGACGCTCGATTCTCTGGCGAGCGGGTTCGTCGCCGGAAACAGCACGCCAGGCACCGCGATCGCCGTTGTCCGTGGCACCGACACGCTGCTGTTCCGCGGCTACGGCACCGCGAATCTCGAGGTGTCCACGCCGGTCAGCGTCACCAGCGTGTTCGAGATCGGATCGGTCACCAAGCAGTTCACGGCGTCAGCAGTGCTGCAGCTGGCGGAGCAGGGGAAGCTCGCGCTGACGGATTCCATCGGCCGCTGGGTGCCCAACCTTCCCCTCAAGTGGCGGCGCGTGACGATCACGCAGTTGCTGAACCACACGTCCGGCATTCCGAGCTATACCGAGGTTGGAGAGTCGTGGGTGAAGCGCTGGGGTGAAGAGATGACCGGCGCCCAACTGGTGGCGCTGACCGCTGGGAAGCCGTTCGACTTTGCACCCGGCACGTCGTGGAAGTACAACAACACGGGCTATGTGCTGCTCGGGATGCTGGTCGAGGCGCGCGCCGGTCGTGCCTGGGGCGAAGACTTCGCTGCCCGTTTCTTCGCACCACTCGGCATGACGCGGACGATGTATTGCGAACGAAAGCTGGTGATCGCCGATCGTGCCGCCGGCTACTCGCGTGAGGGCAAGGATCGCTGGGCCAACGCACCGTATCTCGCGATGTCCCAGCCGCATGCGGCGGGTGCACTCTGTTCGTCGATCGGTGACCTGCTGACATGGAATCGGGCGCTGCACGGGGGGAAAATTCTCTCGTCGGCGAGCTACACTGCGATGACCACACCGGCGGGATCAGCGGCGCCGAAACAGTACGGCTTCGCCATGGGTCGACAGGACCTGAACGGGCACGTGGTGCTCACACACGGAGGCGGCATTCCCGGTTTCCTGACGGCGAATACGTTCGTGCCCGACGCACAGCTGTCGGTGACGGTGCTCACCAATGGCGACGCGAACGATCCGGGCGAACTGGCGACGCAACTCACCCGTGCAGCACTGGGCGTTCCACTGGTTGTGAAGCCCGCGGTTGCGGCACTGGTCCCCGTTCCGATCTCGGCGGCGGAACTGCGGCGTTACGTTGGCGTCTACACTCTCGTGCTGGGGTCACCACGTCCGTTCGCGGTGTTCGAGAAGGATGGCAAGGCCTTTGGTCAACTCGAGGGCCAAGGGCCCAACGAATTGGTGCCCATCGGCAATCACACGTTCGGGGCAGATTTTGATCCGACCGTGCGCATCGTGTTCACCATGGCGGGCGAGATGGCGTCCAAAATGACACTGAACCAGCGTGGCCAGGCGTTTGAAGGCCTGCGCCGACCGTAGCTGGAATGCCCGCACCATCGTCGGGTGTCCGGCACCAACGGACCACGGCGCGCACGACGCAGCGATGGATCACCCGGGCGCACCGAGCGCCGGAGGAGTCGCGCTCGCTGGAACGGCCGGTGGCCGCTCGTCGTTCATATGGGATCTGTTGTCGGTTCCGTAAGCGCCTCCGCCCCGCTGCTGATGTCAATTCGTCTTCCGTTCCGTGTTGCGTTCGTCCTCGTCCTCGGCGGGTGCGGCGGAGACGCAGACCCGGCGGCAGGGCCATCCCTGCCGTCCGCGTCGAGTCAGGTCGCGTCGGTGGTGATTGCCCCGCAGAATGTGCTGGTCGCCAACGGCGACACGCTGACGCTGGTTGCATCGACCCGTGACATCAGTGGAGCCCCTTTGCCGGGCCGGCGGGTAGTCTGGACCAGTGAGGCGCCGGAGATCGTCAGCGTCTCAATCACCGGTCGGATCACGGCGCTGGTGCCACGGCGTTCGGTGCGGATCACGGCGAGCAGCGAGGGGGCGAGCGGGTCCGCGACGGTCACGACGGGCAACTAGGGAACCGCTGCAGGATTGGGATGGCGCCTACGAATTCTGCGGAGAGTCCCTCTCGCGCGGCGGTTCGCGTATTCTGATGGAACCGGGGCAGCCGACGGACGTCGATGCTCCCACCTCCACTCGAGAATCGAGAGCCCGTCCGATGCGCGCGTTTCCTGCTGCACTCGTTCTGCTGCTTCGTCGAGCGACCACCGGCCTTTTTGCCGATCTGACTGTGTCGCGAACCGTAGTACTTGCGTCATCGATCGTCGTGTCGATGGCCGCCCACGCACAGACGCCAAGCATTCCGGGGCAGCAGATGTCCGGCCCCGTGATCCAGAGCACCGGGATGTCGATCAAGGTGGACGATCCGACGTTCGTTGCGCCGGCCGGGCACCTGTTCAAGGCGGTCTTCGAGATCAACGCCGGCGGCGGTGACACCGTACGGGTGAATGATCAGCTCACGAACGTCGCGCGCTACTACAACACCCACGTGCGGCATGGAATTCCCGAGGCCCAGGTGAAGGCGGCCGCAGTATTTCACGGGAGTGGCTGGCCGGCACTGCTCACCGATGCGGCCTTTGCGGCCCGGTTCGGTGGCAAGCCGAACCCAAGTCGTCGGCTGACGGAAGAGTTGATCGAGCATGGGGCGCAGCTGGTGCTGTGCGGACAGACCGCAGGTGCGCGAGGCATTCGTCGTGACGAACTGCTGCCCGGTGTGAAGGTCGCGATCTCAGCCATGAGCGCAATGCAGATTTTTCAGTCGGATGGTTTTGCGTTCATTGCATGGTGAGGTGCGTTGTCGACATACGCACCCATCGCCAGGCTACTTCGTTGGCGAACGAAGCCGGTGTTCACCAGAGGAGCCATGACTGACATCACAGGCAAGCGGCTGGCGATCGTTCCCTGTGCCAGCTGCGGCACAATGAACCGCGTCGATCTGGCTCGCGTGGACGCGGTGGCGAAATGTGGATCGTGCCATGTCGCGGTGGCGCTCGATGCACCGATCACGCTGACCGATGCCACGTTTGACACTGTCGTGAACGCCAGCTCCGTTCCGGTGATCGTCGATTTCTTCGCGGAGTGGTGTGGTCCGTGCAAGCAGATGGCGCCGGTGTTTGGTGAGCTCGCGCGCCGGCAGCGCGGTCAGTCTCTGGTTGCCAAGGTGGATACCGATCGCAGTCCGAGCGTGGCCGCCCGGTTCGGCATCCGCAGCATCCCGACCATCGCGGTGATGCGCGACGGCCGGGAGGTTGCGCGACAGGTGGGCGCGGTGCCGATGGCGGCGCTCGAGCAGTTGTTGCGCGGCTGACCGCCACGATCGACGCGGTCAGCGCCCGGCTGCGTCACGCGTCCAGGTGAAATTGCGGGTACTCGTCGGGCGGATCGATGACGAGATTGCCGGGACAGCATCATGAGCGCCTTGTCAGGCGTTGTGATGCGATCGCGAATCGACGCGGCCGTCGATGACATTGATGGTCCGATCGCATCGCGCCGCCAGCAGCGGATTGTGCGTCACGAACAGCACGGTCGTTCCGTCCGCGGCATTGACGTCCCGCAGCAGCGAGAAGACCGCGTCGGCGCTCTTGGTGTCGAGGTTGCCGGTGGGTTCATCGGCGAGCAGCAGCGCGGGCTTCATGGCCAGCGCGCGCGCCACCGCGACACGCTGCTCCTGGCCGCCCGACAGCTTCCCCACCGGTTGATCACGCCATGGCGTGAGCCCGACGCTCTCGATCAAGGCGGCGGCGCGTTCCGTCATCTCCGTACTCGGGAACCCGGCGTCACCAAGCATCGGCATCATCACGTTCTCGAGCGCCGTGAACGCCGTCAGCAAGTGGTGATACTGGAACACGAACCCGATGTTATGACCGCGCAACCGCGTCAGCGCGCCGTCGTCGAGCCCCAGGGTCTGCACTCCACTGATCGCGACCGTGCCTGACGTGGGCCGGTCGAGCAGTCCGATGATGTTGAGCAGCGTGCTCTTCCCGGAGCCGGACGGCCCCATCACGGCGCAGAAGTCGCCGCGCTGGAGATCGAGATCGATGCCGTGCAGCACCTCGGTCTCGTTCGGAAGTCCGACGGCGTACGACTTGTGCACGTCGCGCAACTGCACCACGGGGCGCGCCGGAGTCACTGGCGTCGCGGCCTCCCCCTCAACCATTGATCGCAACCACGGGATCGAGTCGTGCGGCTCGTCGCGCCGGCGCGAGCGCCGCCAGCAGGCCGGTGACCGTGGCCAGCGTCAGTGCCCATCCGAACAATGCGCCGGAGAACACGAGTGCGAACATCGGCGTACCGTCGGCGGAGAGCATCAACTTCTGCCAGGCGGTGAGCGCGATCACGCCGATCACCGATCCGACCAGCGCGCCGCCCAACCCGAGCAGCCCGCCCTGTAGCAGGAAGATGCGCATCACCTGGCCGCGCGTGATGCCCATCGCCCGCAGGATGCCGATTTCGCGAGACTTCTGCACCACCGACACCACCAGGACGCTCGCGATGCCGAACGCCACCGACAATCCCACGAAGAACCGGATCGACGTGTTGGACATGCTCTGCGCGCTCACGGCGCTGAAGAACTGTGCGTTCGTGCTGATCCAGCTGTCGGCCTGCACGCTGGCCGCGCCCGCGATCCGGCGCGCGATGGTCTCGGCCGCATAGACATCGCGCACGGCGACGTCGATGGTCGTCACGCCACCCGGCAGGTCCATCAGTGACTGCGCCGTACGCAATGCCATGAAGGTGCTGCGGGCGTTCGCACCCTTGTTGCCGAGGTCGAAGATGCCGGTGATGGTGAGCGTCGAGGCCGCGCCGCCGGCCCCCGTTAGGCGCAGCTTGTCGCCAACGCCGACGCCGAGGTCGGACGCGAGCTCGGTGCCGATCACGATGTCCGTGCCCGTCACGCGCGCGCTGCCACGCACGATCTTCTCCGGCAGCGCGACGATGCGGTAGTGGAGGTCTGGCTCCATCCCAGTCAGCAGCACCACGCGCGACGCGTTGCCACGGATGACGACCGCCGACCCGGTCACCGACGGCGAAACCGCCACCACGCCGGATATGTCCCGCACCTGTGCCACGATGCCTTGCCACTGGTCGATGCCCTTCAGTCGCTGCAGCGGCGCCTGCACGACCGCGCCTTCGCGGAGTCCCGGCACGTCGTCGCGCAGCGGGCGCACCGTTTCCTTCGGCTGCGTGAGCTGGATGTGCGCCTGACCCGTGAGAGTACGGTGGATCATGTTCGCCTGCACGCCTGTCATCAGCGCCGACATGAAGATGATCACCGCCACGCCGATCGCGATCCCGCCGATGATGAACGCCGTCTGCACTCGGCCTTCACGCAGGAACCGGATCGCAACGACCCATTCAAATGGAAGCCAGCGCCTCAGCGGCTGCAGTGGCCGCGCTGCCGGTGCGCCCTGTGCGGCAGGCAGGGTGGCCGGGCTCATTTCGCGAGCATCGCGCGCAGACGTGCCCCGTCGGCGATGGCGGACGTTGCTACCGGCACCACGCGATCACCGGCGTTGAGGCCGGCGAGCACCTCGCAGAGTCCGTTGCTGCGCAGGCCGAGCGTGACCGCCTGTCGTCGCGCACGTCGTCCGTCGACCTTCAGCACCCACGGCGACACGGTCTCGATGTCGTGCACGGCGTCGCTCGGCACCAGCACCGCGTTCGAGCGTCGCGCGATCTCGATGTCCACCGAGACGGTCATGTCCTGCTTCAGGTACGCCGGAGGCGACGGCACGCGCAGCTTCATTTCGACCGCTCCACGCTGTGCGTCCACGCCGGGGTTGATGTACACCACCTCGGCGGGGAACCGCTCCTTCGGGTATGCATCCGCCGACGCCAGCGCGGTGAGGCCGAGCGAGAGCAGTCGCAGGTTCTTCTCGTCGATCTCCACCACCAGCTGCGTCTCGCCGCCCGGTGAAAGCACCATTAATATCCGCCCCGACTGCACGACATCACCCGGCTCCACGGCGCGCGCGATCAACGTGCCGGCGCGCGGTGCCTTGACGGTGGCGTAGGCGAGCTTCGCTCGCGCGAGGTCGGCACCCGCCTGCGCCTGCTCCAGCGCGGCTGACGCTGCCGCGGCATCGCTCCCCGATGGCCTCGCGCTCGCCGCCTGCTGCTGTGCGCTGCGCAACTGCGCCGCCGCCACCTGTTCCGCGCGTCGCGCGTCCTCGAGCGCCGCCTCGCCGATCGCACCACCGGCGAGCAGCGCCTGACTGCGGCGCAGCGCGTCGCGGGCCGCATCGTAGTTGAGCTGCGCCTGTCGCAGTGCCTGCGCCGCCAGCGGTGACTGCACCTCCTGCAGCTGTCGCAGGCGCGCCGACGCAGCCTGCACGGCGTGCTGCGCCTGGTCGAGCGCGGCGCGCAACTCGGCGGCTTCCAGCTCAATCAGCGTTGCACCGGCCGTCACGACCTGACCCTCCCTCACTGGCACAGTGCGCACCGTGCCGGTGATCTGGACGCCGATGTCCACGCGATGCGGCGTCTCGACGCGACCGCTGGCCACGACCGTCTGCACGAAGTCCTGCCGCACCACGGGCTCCACGCCCACCTGCGGACCAAGCACCAGGCGTGGTCCTGCGAGTGCGCCGGCCAGAAGCACGGTCACGGCAACGCCGATCGCTGCCAGATGACGACGGATCGCGCTCACGCCAGCGCGTTAAGCGCGTTGCAGTGCGACAGCACTAGCCCACCTGTGATCACGTGCCTCTGCATCGGAACTCCATGTCGAAGGATTTCGCAGATCTGGCGCTGCTTGCCGCATCGGTCGGTCTGTGCTCCAAGACTACAACCCCTTAAGCACGCCCTTCATACGATCCGTGCGCAAGAAAGAACTGCCGAGCCCTCGCGACCAGCGCGACATCCGTCCGATGATCGACCGTTTCTCATCCAGCAATCCGGGCCAGCCGTGGGTGCCGATGATTGGAAACGTAGTGCCGAAAATCCGCCTGCGTAGTATGCCCAGCCACGGCCGGGAGGTTGCGCGACAGGTGGGCGCGGTGCCGATGGCGGCGCTCGAGCTCGGCGAAGACTGGGAGCGAGTGCTCGCTGTCGGCTTCCCGCCTGATCTTCACGTCTGACATCCGACCCCCGCAGTATCGAACCCGGAGCCGGTGATCCACGATGCGTTGCGCCGGGTTCGACGCAGGAACGCACCAACACCGCAACGGCAAGTATCCTGCAGGAATGGGGGACGCACCATCAGCGAAATGACCTACACCGGTGCCAGGCATGTCACGACGCGCATTGGCTCGGAGCATTGACTGCGATGCACGGTGGCGTACTCAACCACCGTACGGAGCGCGTACGTGTGATGCCGGTGACGCATGTCAGGCAAAGGATGACAGGCAAACACGTCGCATCACGTAGAATCAGCAGTGACACGATGGGTAGCCACACCACTTCCGATGCAGTCAGCGCCTGCCTCCACCATGCGTAGCGAACCCGCACATCGCGCCGTGAAGCCTCAGGTCGACGACGTGATGCCAGATGTCGCGGTGCGCGCAACGCCACCGATTCGTATAGCCATGTACGACAGCAAGCCATACGACCGCGAGTATTTTGAACGCGCCTCCGAGAGTTTGAACGTCGCGCTCGAGTATCACGACTTCCGGCTCGCGACTGGAACTGCCAACGCTGCCGACGGCGCGCAGGCGGTATGCATCTTTGTCAACGACCGAGCGGATCGTGAGTGTCTCACCAAGCTGGCGGCGCTCGGTGTGCAGCTCGTGGCGTTGCGTTGCGCCGGCTTCAACAATGTGGATCGCGCGGCAGCTGGCGAGTTGGGTATCACGGTCGTCCGGGTCCCTGCGTACTCTCCCCATGCGGTCGCAGAGCATGCGGTGGGGCTGCTGCTGGCGTTGAACCGGAAGCTGCACCGAGCCTACAACCGGGTGCGTGAGCAGAACTTCGCGCTCAACGGTCTGGTGGGATTCGATCTGTTTGGCAAGAATGTCGGTATCGTCGGTACAGGCAGAATCGGCCGCGTGACGGCGCAAATATTCCGGGGGTTCGGCTGCCGGGTTGCCGCATACGACCCGATCCCCGCGCCCGAGTGGGCAGTGGAGTACGGTATCGAATACACTGATGCAGACACGCTGCTGGCCCGCAGCGACGTGGTAAGCCTCCACCTTCCGCTGACGATGGAAACCCATCATCTGTTGAACGCGACCACACTCGCACGGATGAAGCATGGAGCCTATCTGGTCAACACCAGCCGAGGAAAGCTGGTGGACACATCTGCTGTCATTGATGCACTCAAGTCTGGCCGTCTGGGGGGCGTGGCGTTGGACGTGTATGAAGAAGAGGAGGGCATCTTCTTCGAGGATCTGTCAAACAAGGTGCTGCAGGACGATGAACTGGCGAGGCTGATGTCCTTTCCCAATGTCCTGATCACCGCACACCAGGGGTTCCTGACGCACGAAGCGCTGTCGGAAATTGCGCGTGTCACGCTGGAGAGCGTATGTCGCTTCCGCGATGGACTGCCGCCCATACAAGACCGCCTCGTGGTTTGAGGAATTCACCGCACCCTTTCGCCGTCATCAGCACGAGGATCATGAAGAAGACCACGCCGCCGAAGCAGGTCGACACCGCACGTGCGCCAATGGGCACGCTGACGCGGACTCATCTCAACCGCCGGCAGACCGCGCACGAGAACGGCCGGTGCCGTATCGTGCTCACCGGTGGTCCCGGTGGTGGGAAGACGACCGCCGCTGACCTCTTTCGTCGCGAGATCGGCGAGCGTGTCGTCATCGTTCCCGAGGCTGCCACGATGGTGTTTTCGGGTGGGTTTCCGCGCTGCACCGAACGGGACAGCATCCTCTCCGTACAGCACGCGATCTACCATGTGCAGCGGAACCTCGAGGATGTGCAATCCTCGCTTTATCCGGAACGCATTCTCCTCTGCGATCGCGGGACGGTAGACGGCGCTGCCTATTGGCCAGGCGCGCAACGCACGTTCTTCGCCGGGCTCGATACCACGCTGGAACGCGAATTGGCACGTTACGATGGCGTGATCTTCTTCGAGAGCGCTGCCGTAGGAGGGATCAGTATCGAGGGCGGAAATCCTGTGCGCAACGAGTCGATGGACGAAGCAGCGGCGCTCGACGCGAGGCTGCGTCGTCTGTGGGAGAACCATCCTCGATTCGTTCTGGTGCGGCACGATGCGTCGTTTTTCAGGAAGATCAGCTTTGGCCTCGCTCAACTCGATGCCATGGTTGCGGAGCTCGCCATGAAGGCAGGTAGCGCCGTAGCGCGCAAGGCCACCAGAACTTCGACGGTGCGATGACGTCGGCTGGCGCGCAGCCGGGCCTGCGGGTGCTGCATCAGCCGGTCTGTGGTTCGGCACCGTGCGCCCTGCTCGTCACCTCGATGCAAGCGGTGACCCCTGCCGTAGCATCCTGCAGCTCGTCTGATAGATGATGGCGATGGCGATCGCGGCGTTTCACGCGCCGGCAATGGCGCCGGTACAGGATACCGTGCTGGCGATGGCGCTCTCTGCTTCGATCAATCGCGGCGAGGACAGCGCGCTGCGCTGGCCGGATTTCACCGATGTCTCTGGCATACTGGTCGAGGTCTATGGTGAACGGCAGTGGACACTGCTCTGGTCCGAGGCCGGGCAACCCACGACGACGGCACTCCGCATGCGCACTGCGCTGCAGGCCGTGGCGGCCCGCGGACTCGATTCCGCTGACTACGATTCTGATCGCCTCAGTGAACTCGTCAACGGCGGCCTCGAGACGCCTGCTCGGCAGGTGGCCTTCGATGTGGCGATGAGTGTCGCGGCAGTCCGGGTGCTTCACGCGCTGCGATTCGGGCGGATTGATCCCATCGATGCGCATGCGCACCTGCGCCTGCCGACGGATGTCGTCGACCTGTGTGCCGAGTTTCGGGCGCTCCTGACCTCGTCATCACCTGATGCGACGCTTGACGCAGCAGAGCCGCCCTATGTGCACTATGCGCTGCTCAAGCGGGCGCTCGGCGTCTACCGGGAGCGGGCCCGCACGGACACCACCGCGCTGGCACAGGTCGCGAAGATCGCGCTGACGCTGGAACGGTGGCGCTGGCTGCCGCACCAGTTCACCACCGCACCGATCATCGTGAACATCCCGGCATTTCGGTTGTATGCGCTATCGCCGAACAGTGATCGTGAGACGGACATGCTACGCATGGATGTGGTGGTTGGCAGCGCCTACGATCACCGGACGCCAGTCTTCAGCGATGTTATGGAATACATCGTCTTCGCGCCGTACTGGGACGTTCCGGCGAGCATCGCGACAGCGGAGCTGATTCCGATCGCCCTTCGCGATCCCCACATCCTGACCGTCAATCGGTACCAGATTGTCAGCGCCGCCGGGCGCGTGCTACCCACGACATTCGCGTCGGTGCGTGCGGTACGCGCAGGTACTGCGCGCATTCGACAGCTCCCCGGCGGCGGTAACGCGCTGGGGCTGGTGAAGTTTGTGTTCCCGAACGAGTTCAACGTCTACCTGCACGACACACCGGTGAAAACAGCGTTCCAACGCGCTAGGCGTGACATCAGCCATGGCTGCATCCGGATCGCGGAGCCGTTCGCGCTGGCTCAGCTGCTGCTGCGCACAGTACCGGCATGGGATTCGACGGCGATCGCTGCCGCAATGCGTGAGGTGACACCCCACCGCGTTGACCTTCCCTCTCCCGTGCCCGTCCACATCATCTACGCCACTGCCGTCGCGCGCGAGGATGGCACTGTGCTTTTCTACGACGACATCTACAAGCTTGACGCTGATCTGGCGCAGCGCCTGCGCCGCGGCTACCCGTATCGAGTGTCGCTCCACTGACGCCCACGCCAGGGTCTCGACTGCATCCGGTTGCAGACGCACAGCGTCAGCGAGCCCCGACATCCGACGCCGTTTGCGAACAGGGCTGCGGATGATGCTGTCAAAACCTCACGCACGAACGACGGAGTCCTGATGCGCATCGCCTTCGCAATCCTGATCGCTCTACATGGGTTGATCCACCTGATCGGACCGGCCAAGGCCTTCGGATGGGGGAACGTCACGCAACTCCGGCAGCCGATCTCGCCGACAGGGGGCCTCCTGTGGCTGCTCGCCGCAGTGCTGCTGATTGGCAGCGCGGCTGGCGTCGGGTTCAGTGCGCGGTGGTGGTGGTACCTCGCGCTGCCCGGGGTGCTGCTCTCCCAGATACTGATTGCACAGGCCTGGGGCGACGCGAAGTTCGGCACGCTGGCCAACGTCGTCATCGCCGTTCCGCTGATCCTGCTGGCCCTCGACGCGCGCGCCGGAAGCTTTCGCTCGCGGTTCGCCAGTGATCGCGACGCGATGTTGGCCCGCCCGGTGCGACCCGCACCCATGGTGACGGACGCCGATCTCGCGCCGCTGCCGCCGCTGATGCAGACCTACCTTCGTCGCGTGGGGGCGGTTGGCCGTCCGCGGGTGCGTAACATGCGGATCGCGTTCGATGCGCAGATGCGCAGTAGCGCTGCGTCGCCCTGGATGAAATCGACGGTCCAGCAATATGAATTCTTTGATCCGCCAGCTCGACTGTTTTACCTGAACGCCACCCGTGCGGGTGTGCCGTTTGACGTCTATCACCGCTACGTGGATAGTGCGGCCACCTTTCAGGTGCGGATTGCCAGCTTGATTCCGATGGTGGATCAGAAAGGGCCGGAGATGACGAGAGCTGAAACCGTGACGCTGATGAACGACATCGTCGTCATGGCGCCTGCGGCAGTCCTCGACTTGCCGTTCACCTGGGAGACGCTCGGTGCGCAGACCGTGCGGGCCACCTTCTCCAATGCCGGCTACACGGTGTCGGGCGTCCTCACGTTCGATGCCGCGGGCGATCTGGTGGGGTTCGTCTCGAATGACCGTTCAGAGCTGAGCGGCACGGACATCAAGCGATTCCCCTGGTCAACGCCCATCTCGGCGTACGCCGTGGTGAATGGTATCCGCATCGGAACCAGGGGTGACGCGAACTGGATCGAGCCGAGTGGGGAGTGGACATACGGGAAGTTCACGATTCGGGAGATCCAGTACAACGTCGACAGGTGAGCACCCCCGATCCGGCGCACGGTACGCACCCAACCCTGTTCGTTCACTTGGCTGCAGGCCCGACGAACGTCAGGACGTACCGTCCGCTGGCTCGACGACCAACGTGTGCGATCGGCCATCGTCCACCAGCTGAATCGTTCCACCATGCACGGTCATGCCATCGAGTGTGACGGTCGCACCGCTCGATCGGATCGCAGCGGGTTCGCGCACGGTGATCACGTATTGCGCGGTGCCGAACCGATAAGTGATCTGATAGTCAGGCCACGACGCTGGCACACACGGCAGGATCCGCAGGGTGTTGCCGACCTTCGTGAAGCCGAGCAGTGCTTCGATCCCCACGCGATACATCCAGCTGGCCGAGCCGGTGTACCAGGTCCAGCCACCGCGACCGATATGTGACGGCGACGTATACACATCCGCGGCAACGACGTAGGGCTCCACCTTGTATCGCGCGACCGCATCGGCTGACGCGGTGTGCGTCAGCGGGTTGAGCATCTGGAACAACTCGAACGCCCGATCGCCGTCACCGCGCATCGCCGTGGCGAGCACGGCCCACAAGGCGGCATGTGTGTATTGGCCGCCGTTCTCGCGCACGCCGGGCAGGTAGCCCTTGATATAGCCCGGGTCGGAATCATTGCCATCGAAGGGTGGCGTCAGCAGTTCGATCAGGCGCATGTCCTCGCGCACGAGTTGCGCATCGAATGCCGCCATCGCCATCACCTGCCGGTCGGGACGACCCGCGTCCGAGATCACGCTCCAGCTCTGCGCGATCGAATCGATCTTGCATTCGAGGCTCGTCGCGGAGCCGATCGGGACGCCGTTGTCGTAGTAGGCGCGGCGGTACCACGCCCCGTCCCAGCCTGCGTCCTCAGCCGCCGTGGTGTAGCGATCGCCCCAGTGGCGCATGTGGGCCGCCTCCGCGACGTCGTCGCGTGCGTCGGCGTACTCGGCGAACGAGCGGAGTGTGGCAGTCAGAAACCACGCCAGCCAGACGCTTTCACCCTTCCCGTCCGCGCCGACGCGACTCATGCCGTCATTCCAGTCGCCGGTGCCAATCAGCGGCAGGCCGTGCATGCCTTCCGTGCATGCGCGGCGCAGGGCACGTCGGCAATGCTCGTAGATGCTGCCATGTTCCTCCGTGATCGACGGAAGGTCGTAGAGTTCGTGCTCTCCCGGCGCCAGCTCTCGCATCGTGATGAACGGGACGTACTCGTCGAGGATGGCCACGTCTCCGGTGACGGTGATGTACCGATCCACCACGAATGGCAGCCAGACCAGATCGTCCGAGAATTTCGTCCGCACGCCGCGCCCGCTGTGCGCATGCCACCAGTGCTGCACGTCGCCTTCCACGAATTGCCGAGCCGCTGCCCGCAGAATATGTTCGCGCGCAAGAGCGGGTTCGGCATACAGAAATGCCATCGAGTCCTGTAACTGATCGCGGAAGCCGTACGCGCCACTGCTCTGATACAGCCCCATACGTGCCCACATGCGGCATCCCAGTGCCTGATAGAGCGACCATTTGTTGACCATCGCATCGAACGAGGCGTCCGGTGTGCTGACCGAGATCACACTCAGGCGGGCGTCCCAGGCGGTGACGGCCGCCGCGATGGCAGCGTCGGCGGTGGGCGCACTCTTCAACGACTCGATCGCCACCCTCGCCGCCGCATCGCCGGACGCGGCGCCGAGCAGGACCGACAGGGTCCTCGACTCACCTGGCGCGAGCGTCAGGCGTGTCTGCAGCGCCGCGCACGGATCGAGGTCCACGCCGGTGACGCCATCGAGGGCATCGTCTCGAAGGGCGGCCGGCGCGGCGTGATGCCCGTTGCGGCCGAGGAAGCTGAGGCGATCGGCGGTGAAACTGATGACCGGCTCGCTGATCGCCAGGAATGCGGTCCAGTCGCGGAACATCGGATCAAAGTGGTTCCGTGCGAAGATTGCGCCGTGTTCTGGCACGAACCGGGTCCGCACCTGATACTGCGTCTCATCGCGCCGCGCGCCCAGCGTCCAGTCCGCAAAGGCCGTCAGGCGCAGCCGCCGCGTGCGTGACGATGCGTTCGTGATGCGCAACACAGAGACCTTCGCCGCGATGTGCTCCGGCACGCCAAGACGCATTTCTGTCCGGATACCATCGTGTGCGTGCGTGAAGGTAGAAAACCCCGCCCCGTGCGTGACTCGATAGGCCCCGTTGCCGTCCACTGGCGCCGGTGTGGCCGACCAGAGCTCCTCGCTCTCCTCATCCTGCAGGTAGAGCGCATCGCTGACCGGGTCGGTGATCGGATCGTTCGACCACGGGGTCAGCCGGTAGAAGTACGCGTTCTCAGCCCAGGTGCATCCCGCGCCGCGCTCCGTCACCAGAAATCCCCCGTGCGGATTCGCGATCACATTGGCCCACGGTGCCGGCGGCAGTCGGCCGTCATCGAGTTCGATGCGGTAGTTGGAGTCCGTATCAAGGCCCCCGAACCCGTTCGCGAGGCGAAGCGGGCGCTCGTCGTCCGCACGCGGAGCGCTGAGCAACGGGGACTGTCGCGGTCGCGGAAGCAGCGGTGCAACGAAGGGGAGCAGTGCCGACACGATGGTTGCCAACGGTCCGCTCCGTTCCGTGACGTCCGGCACGAGTGGAACGGCGCGCTCGATGGCGCGCGTCGTCACGCGTGCCGGTGATGCAGTCTGCATTTCGATCGCACGGGACTCGGCGTATGCCAGTACCCGCGCCAGTGATCGTCCATCACAGGTGATGTGCACGCGCGCCGTCGCCGACAACATCAGGTACTCGTCGACGCCGAAGAGTTCGCGCCGACGGACGAAGGTTCCACCCGATCGGTCGATCAGCGACGCGTCGGTGCCGGCCACCATCGCTTCGGTGATGCCGTCGCGGAGCTCCTGCAGGTAGTCGTGTGGCCCCGCGTTGATGACGACCACGTCCACCGTCAGGCCGCGCCGCCGCCAGTAGCGGTGCGCAGCAAAAACGTCGCGCAGTGTGGGCAGCCCGTCGATGCTGTCAATGATCGCCAGGACAATGGGGTTGTCCCCGGAAATGCCGTGCGCCCAGAGCAGTGGCTGAGAGCCGCGGTTGCGCCGGAGCTCATCGCGCGGCGGTGCCAGCGACCCGCCGAGATAGAGCAACTGAGCCGCAATCTCCTGAAAGACGGCCGCGTCGGCTTGGGAGAGGCCCAGTTCGCGCAGCTCGATCTGCGTCGATGTCCAGGCGAAGTCGAGTGCGCGCCGCGCCGCGTGGGAGTCGTGATAACGACCGGCCAGTTCGAAGGCCGACTCGCGGGTGGTGGCAATCAGCGTGGTGAACGCCACCGTCACCGACTGTCCGGGTGCCACGATCACTCGTGTGCGCAAGGCGAAGATCGGATCGAGCACCGCTCCGGTGGTACCGGACAGGTCTCCGCGGGCTGTCATGGCCACCGGATCGCGGAGGCTGCGACCGCGGCCGATGAAGCGAGCCCGGTCCGTTTCGCAGCTGACGGTGCCGAGTCGATCGCGCCCTGCATCCACGACATGAACGCACCAGAGCCGCAGATCGGCGGGAGAGCGGGGACGCCGCGTGGCGGTGATGGCGGTGCACCAGCCATGCCATTCCGTTTCGACGAATAGGTTCGAAAACGCCGGGTGCGCCAGATCGGCGCCCTGCGACGTCATCGCCACTTCGCCGTAGCTCGTCAGCTCGATCTCGTGCGGCTCGCTACCGGTGTTGGTGAGCGTGATGCGGCGCACCTCTGCGGAGTCGGCGGGAACGACCGCAATCTCCGTCCGCGTCTCGATGTCGCCGTCCCTGCGATGCAGTGTGACGCGATCCGGGCCGAGCCAGGCGCGCCCCTCTGCCGTTGGTGTGCCGACTGGCTGGAACGACGACGACCAGGTGCGTTCGGCGGTCAGGTCATGGAGGTAGCAGAACTGCCCTGAAATGTCGCGAGTGCTGTCGGCGCGCCACCGTGTCACGGCCATCGATTCATATCGACTGTAGCCGCTGCCATTGTGGTTGATCATCACGGTGTACGGGTTCGAGCCGAGCAGGGCGATGCGGGGCGGCGAGGGCAGTTCCGTGTTCACCTCGCGGACCACCGGACTTTCGGCTTCCTGTGAGAGGCGCGTTTCTACCGGCAACACCACCTGCGCATCCTGCAGGAGTAGTCGCCGCGGCACTCGCTCGTGGAGCAGGAGCTCAACCGACTTCACCATCGGGTCGGCGTGAAAGCGTGCCTGCCAGATGTCCTGGAGCAGGAGATTGGTGAAGGCCACCAGCGACATCCCGACATGGTGCGCCATGTAGGCGCGGACGAGTGCCATCCGCGCGCCGGTCGCCGGACGGGTGTAGTCGAGCGAATCACAGAAGCCGTACTCGCCCAAGGCGCCCTTCGCCTCGAGCGTGCGAAGGTTGGCGAGTGAACGACGCGGTTCGATTTGTGCGGCCAGGGCCGTGGCGTACGGCGCGATCACCAAATCACGAGCCAGACCACGCTTGAGCGCCAGGTCCGGAACGCCGAAGGCGCGGTACTGATAGGTCTCGTGACGGTCGCGGACGTTGTAGGCACTCTCGCTGACGCCCCACGGCACACCGCGCAGGCCGGCGTACGACACGTGCCGGTCGACCACACCTTCATAGCTCTGCGCCAGCAGCGTAAACGGGAGCGACCGCATCACCAGCACTGGCATCAGGTACTCGAACATGCTGCCGCTCCAGCTCACCAGCACCGTTGCACCGGCAGTGCGCGACAGGCCGCGACCAAGCCGGAACCAGTGCTCGATCGGCACATCATTGCGTGCGATGGCCATGAAGCTCGACAGGCGCGCCTCGCTCGCGAGCAGATCGTAGTACGAGTCGTCGCGGGTAAACGACTCCGGGTGATAGCCGATCGTGAACAGTTTCCGCTCGCTCTCGTACAGGAAGCCGAACTCCATCGCGTTCACGAATTCGTACGCCGCGTCCGCAATTGCTTGTAGCCGCCCGCGCAGCTCAGGCTCGGTCCCGGCCAGCGCGAGGCAGGCCTGGCGGACGGCAATCAGGTGGCCGGCGATGTTGCCGCTGTCCACGGTACTGATGTATGGCGGGTCAAGGACGCGCAGATCGGTCAGGTCGTACCAGTTGTAGAAGTGACCGCGATACTTCCTGAGGGTCTGCAGCGTGCCGAAGGTACGCTCGAGACGCGCAGTCATGTCGTTAACCGGGATCAGCTTCAGGTCGCAGGCGCTGATGGTCGCGAGCAGCTGCAGCCCAAGGTTCGTCGGCGACGTGCGCATCGCGACCACCGGCAGTGGATCGGCCTGGAAGTTGTCTGGTGCCAGCCAGTGCGTCTCAGCCGTGACGAACGTGTCGAAGAAATGCCAGTGCAACGCGGCGTACCGTTGCACCGTGTCGCGCATCGTGGCATCGAGGGGTGCACGGGGGCGAGCAGAGGTGCGGCTCATGGCCGCCATGATACGTGGCGCCAGCAGCCACAGGCCGATCAGGGTGCCGAGGACAGATATGGTCAATCCGATGCGCTCGGGTGGCAGGGCGAGCATCTGCCTCCGCCAGATCAGATTCGCGACGATGAGGGCGGCGCCAGCCGCCACCAGCAGAACACTGCTCCGCATGGCTCGGCGGGTCACGCGACTTACGTCCGCCAGACTCCGCTCCACCAGTAGCGCCGACTGCCACTCGAGCATGTTGCGGTGCGAGACATACAGGCGATAAAGCGTTCGAACGATCGCGTCAATGGAGATCAGCGCCTGATGCGGCAAGGTGAGCACGGCCACGGCAGCCTGCTCGATACTCACCATGGCGTCCTGCGCCACAGCTTCGTAGTACGCGCGCCACGACCGGTCGAGTGGTGGCCTGACGACTGCCAGTATCAACGCCGTCACCCACGGTGCCACGATCGCACCCAGGCCAAGCAGCGTCCAGCGCAGCGCGGAACCGGGCAGGATGGTCCAGCCAGCCGCCAGGAAGAGCAGCTGCGAAATCTCGACTGTGCTGCGACGAAGGTTGTCGAGAATCTTCCATTGCGACACCATCGACAGACGATTGCGTTCCGGTCCGTCGGGTCCCGGCACCGTCCGTCGGAGCCACGGCAGCAGCTGCCAGTCGCCGCGGATCCAGCGATGCTTCCGACGCGTGTAGGCCACGTACGTCGTTGGATAGTCGTCATAGACGATCACGTCGGTCGCCAGTCCGGCCCGCGCGTAGTTCCCCTCGATCAGATCGTGCGACAACAGGGTGTTCTCGGGAAAGCGCCCGTGCGTCGCCTGCTCGAACGCTTCGACGTCGTAGATCCCTTTGCCCGTGAACGTGCCTTCGCCGAAGAGATCCTGATACACATCGGAGACCGCGGTCGAATAGGGGTCGACACCGGGATGGCCTGACGCGATGGCCGCAAATCGTGAGCGGTGGGCACTTGGCAGCGAGACGCCGACGCGAGGCTGCAGAATGCCGTACCCCCGGAGCATGCCGCGCTGCGGGTCGTAGACCGCCCGATTGAGCGGGTGTGCCAGCGCGCCGATCAGTGACGGTGCGGCTTCCGGCGGCAGCACGGTGTCGGCGTCGAGCGTGATCACGTACTTCACGCCGACCAGTGCCGCGGTGTCGCCAGCCGAAAAGGAGAATTCGTCCGTCGCCCGCCCCTGAACGACGGCATTGAAATTTGAGAGCTTGCCACGCTTGCGCTCCCACCCCATCCACACTCCTTCATGGGCGTTCCAGCGGCGTGAGCGATGCAGCAGATGAAAAGGACCGTTGCCGTCAGTCGCATGGCGCAGGTTGAGGTCGTCGATACCCGTCATCGCAGCGTCGACGATCGCGGCGTCGCCAGGCATCGCCTCGCTCGCGGCATCGGTGAAGTCACTCAACACCGCGAAGTGCAGATGCGCCTCGCGATTGGCAAGGAATTGCACTTCCAGCGTATCGAGCGCTTCGCGGACGTCTGCGACGGTGGCGAAGAGCATCGGAATCACAACTGCCGTCCGATATTCGTGCGGAACGCCGTGCTCGTGCAACTCGAGGCGCGGCAGGCTCTGCGGCGGCAGCAGTGCCGTGACCAGCTGATTGAGCACGGTCACCGCGATGTCGAGCGCCGGCAGAAACGCGAGCAGCAACAGCAGCAGCAGCGACTCGCGCGCATCCGACTCGAGCAGCAGCATGACACCCAGCGTGGCCAGCACGACGAGTACGACCAGGCCACCGGTGAAGATGGTGTTTGGATGGCGGTGCACTGCGCGCTCGATCCTTTCACCGGGCGTCGGCGCATAGCCCGCCACCCGCTCCAGCTCGGCCACGCCGTCATCGACCAGGTAGAATCCGACGTGCGTCTGCACGACGTTCGCGTGGGCGGCGGCCGGTTCGCCGCGGTGCGGTGCGGTCGGACGCTTCGCCAGGTCTATGGCCCACTGCGCCACCGCCACTTCGCTCTGCTGGCTGCCCTTCGCGATCCGCTCCACCACATGGCGGTATGCGTCACGCGTGGCGAACGTCATTTTCGAATAGAACCCCGACGGATCGGTGTGCAGCACCGCCTCGATCACGCTCTGCCGCTCGACGAAATGCCGCCAGTCACGCCGCCCGATGTCCCGCAGGCTGGTAATGCTGTTGGCCATCAGCAAGCCAGTCACCGTAACCCGATGCGTGGAGAGTGCGACCGATGTTTCCGGGCTGACGCCCGCATCGCGCATCCAGTGCTCGAGCCATGCCAGCGCCGGAGATGCTCCTTCGGTGCGGCGCAACAGATAGAGAAAACGCGAAACGAAGTGCGGAGTCAGGACATGATCTGCATCGGCAAATTCGCGCAATGCCTCGCGCAAGGCAGTGCCACCCTGTGCGCTCGCGAGCAGAATACTGTCCGACCACGCCTCGGCGAGCTCGATCTCGTCGAGGCGTTGCATGGTGCGCAGGGTCGTCCGACGCACGCTCTCGATCAGCCCGAGCCGCAGCATGGCGGGCATCGCCCAGAGTTCCCCCACCGACAGCGGGGTGACACTCTGAAACGACTCGATGAAGAGATCCACGTTCTCCAGATCGACGCGCGCTTCGGTGTGCGAGATGAGTGAAATCGCGATCTCGTAGACGCGCGGGTACCCCGTCATCGGGCCACTCGCCAGTTCGGGCAGTTCGCGATAGTAGCCACCAGGCAGGCTGCCGCGTACTTCCTGCAAGTGTTCCAGCACGACGTGGTAGTTGTCGAGCAGCCACTCGGCTGCGGGCCCAGCATCGACACCATTCGCCGAGGCCGTCAGGAGTCGCGCGTGCGCTTCGCTGAGGATCCGACGGGTGACCGCGAGCCGGGCCAGCAGACGTGCCGGCCGAAGCGGCGCGTGCGTCGCGACCAGACTCTGCTCACGCGCGACGGTTCGCGCGCGCGCTGCCAGGTGATCGGCACCGAGCAACTCGCCCACGATAGGCCCCGTGAGAAGCTCGTCGGCCGCCTCGGCCCGCAACCGCTCCGCACGCGTACTCACAGGCGCACGTTGAATGGCACAGCGCGCTCAGCGCTGCCGCGACGCCTCAGGCGCGTGTCGCACCGTCCTGCACGTAGTACAGTCACACCGGACTACGGCCCTGAATCACCCGGACCAGGACCACCACGACGGCGATGACGAGCAGGATGTGGATCAATCCCCCCATGGTATAGGCGGTGACGAGACCGAGTAGCCAAAGAATCACCAGGACGATCGCAATCGTCATAAGCATTTTGAAAGCTCCAGCAGGAGGCGATGAGCGCGACTGGCTCTAGCCCGTCCGCTCGCGCAGCGCTGCTTGAGGCCTTCCGCGCGCGCATCGACAATCTACGCTGCTGTGAGTGCTACACCGAACTCCACTGTCTGAACACGAGAGCGATCTGCGCTACGCGCTTCACGCGGCATCATCGGCTGCGGTCGCTTCGCAATATACCGGCAGCGTGACAAGCAGCTGACTCCCACATTCCGGGCCGAGACTACGTGCCTCGACGCTACCATGATGTGCCTTCACGAGCTCGCTGACCATGGTGAGTTCAATGCCAGGCGCCCGAACGTGGAGGTCGGTTGCGTGCGCCTGTGGCACGAACAGATCGAAGCTCCTCGACAGCCCGTCGGTGCCGGGCTTGGCGCCGGTCTCGGTGAACGTGAGCACCACGGTCGCTTCATTGGCCGTCATCTCGAGCGTGAGCATCCCGCCATCTGGCATGTCCTTCGATGCATTCCTGAGCAGCTTGGCAAAAACCTGCGTCAGACGGATTGCGTCGCCGTGCACGTACACAGGGGCACTCGGAAGTGTCGTCGTCAGGTTCTGGAACCGGAGGTCCATCGCCGGCCGACAGGTGGCGATCGTCTCGGCCACCAGTGACGTCAGCTCGACCTTGACGTGTTCCACGGTGAGCTTGCCGCTCTGCGCGCGCGAGATATCCATCAGATCGTCGATCATGCGCGCCATGTGGACGACCTGTCGCTCGATGATGTCCTGCAGTCGAGGCAGGATCGGGTCGTCGGCCTTCACGCGAGCCAGCAACGCCGAGACATTGCGCATTGGCGCCAACGGATTCCGGAGCTCATGCGCCAACACCGCCATGAAGTCGAGCTGCCGACGGTTGGCCACTTCCAGTTCCTTCTGTCTGGCGCGCGCATTCAGCGTGGCAAGCACGAGTTGCTCGTTGGCCGCGCGCATCTGGGAGCTCGGCGCATCCTGATCGTGTTGCCCTTGAGCGGCCACCGTGACCCGCCGTAGTGGCACGGCGATCGGTGGCGGCTCGTTGCCGAGGCTTTCCGCTGCGGGCGGATCGCCATGGAACGCGAACTGTGCCGTGCCGCTCTGCTTGGAGCGATACATCGCCGCATCGGCCAGTGCCGTCAACGTGTCGATACTCTGCCCGTCATCGGGAAACAGACTGATGCCGATGCTTGCCGCCAGGCGGATGGTATGTTGGCCATGTTGAATGGGTGCAGCGAGCGCCGTCAGCACCTTTTCGGCGATCACGGACACATCGCTGCGCTCGCCAACGTCGGTGAGTAGGACAACGAATTCGTCACCGCCGTGCCGACTCACCGTATCGGCTGCCCTCACCGTGGAAACGAGGGCCGTGGCCGCATGGCGCAGCACCTCATCACCGGCGAAATGTCCGAGCTGATCGTTGACCTGCTTGAATTCATCCAGATCGAGAAAGAGTACCGCCAGCCGCGTACCGTGACGCGTCGCAATGGCCGCCGCTTGCAGGAAACGATCCTGTAGCAGCACGCGATTCGGGAGCGACGTGAGTGTGTCGAGTTCCGCCATGCGTTTCACGGCATTGAGGTGCAGCGCCGCCGCTTCCCGTTCGATCTGTGCCTGAAGGGCAGCCAGAATCAGGCGCTCGTTCGCCTCACGCAGCTGGTCGAAGATGAGCGCAGTGCGCTGCACCGATTGGTCGCGATCCTTGTGGTCCGAGCTCACCGCGCCAACCGAAGCCACTGCTCGTGATCAGTGTATCGGTCCTCCAGCTCGGAGGTCATCAGTAGCGTCACTCCCTCGGCCGCAAGTGCCGCGACCAGCGGGGAGAGCGACTCCCGAAAATCACTGCGGCATGTCGGGGCCATCGCCAGTTCGAGGCCAGACGTCGAGTCGACGACCACCCGAGTCGCCTTCAATCGCCTCACTTCACTCAGCAGATCCAGCAGGAGCTCATGAAGCGACAGATCGGGCGCACGCGAGCTCACCAGACCTACAGTGCCACACCCGGACGGGCCCGCGATGAGGTTGAACGAGAACTCGGGCGGGCCGCCCCCGAGGACCGCATCGAGTCCCGGCGCGCCGGCGCCGAGCCGATTGATCGTGACCATGGGGGTCATGCCGACCCATTCTGAGCGGTGTGGTCGCCAAGCGGGTAATCCCAGATCGCGTGCAGCAGGCATTCTGTGAGTTCAGCGCCCACCAGGCTGGCGAGCAAGTCGTGAAAAGTGTGTAACAGGGCGGTGGCGGCGGCCTGCGATTCCATCATCGGCTGCGTCGTGAAGGTCTGTCGTAGTCCGTTGAAGTCGATCTCCGTCAGCACGCCGCTGCCGTGTGTGTTGTTCAGCCAGGCAAACTCCTGCGATGTCAGATGGAGGCTTCGGCCGTGCACGGCCGCCAGCCCACGCGCACCGATGATCGGCGTGAGTGCATTGTCGATTTCGCGCCACACGTTGACGACAGCGTCAGCGTGCTGGTCGGCGTTCGCCTGAGGCCCCGCTCGCCGCTCGAGAGCGGCAGCAATACGACTGCTCTCTGTGGGACTTGGAGACATGGAGTGTCGTCCGAACGGCAGGCGCACCTTGGAGTGCCCGCGATGGGCTGTTTCCAAGCGTGAAGGTGCAAAGAAAATGTAGTACTGTGGTCGGGCGCGGCGCTCAGGCCTCCTGCCGATGTGGCGGACCGATAGTCATCCTATCGAGTAGTGCAGTGTAAACGGCTTAGATCCGATTCTGCTGTCAGGACACTGCCAGGGGAGCGGGTGCATGAGCGATTGCCCTGAGCCGCCGCGCTGCGGGCATGATTCGTGCTACTCTTGTTGATTGAGTATCAGACATATGCCTCGAGCTTGAGGCCCCTTGGCGGACGAGGAACGTGATCTCGTCAGTCGAAGGCGCGACCTGCGTCCCTTTGGGGCGGTGGATCGCGCCTTTTTCGTTCGTTGCCATGAGGGCTGCTGTTCGAGGCCTGGTCGATGGTTCAGGACTGTAGCGCACGGGCGCTCCAGCAGGTGACGAAGCCCGCTGTGAACGATGTCGTACATAGATTCCTTGGCGCGGACACACTGAGGGGGGCAGCTGCGGACATTCCGCAGCAGCCCCCCTCAGTGTTTGTGCGATTTGCGCGTCGGTTTGCGCCTCGGGAGCGCCTGACGTCCTCATCATGCTGGCCAGCACGCCAATGTGATGTCCTGCAACTTCAACTGCATTTCTGTGGTGTCGAAGTCCGTGCACGCACCGTCACACCGTTCACCAGATTGGGAAGCGCGTTCAGCAACTGCGTCTCCGCGCTGTAGCTGTCCCGCAGTTCCGCGATTCTGCGATGGTACGTGGCGGCAAGTGCCAATCATCCTCCTTCGATCAGGCGCCCGATGCAGGACGCTGTTGATCGAGCGGCGAGACGGAGTCAGTGGATCCGCGAGAACTACAATTGTCCATACGAACGGCGCGCCCGGCAACGCAAAAAGGCGCGATGACAGTGCCTGTGGCACTGCTCGCGCCTTCGTCTCACGGGCCGGACGCCCGAGCGACAAGGCAGAAACCGACCGGGCCGGTTTCTACTGTTGCTTCATGTCTAGTGTACATCCCCGGCAAGTCTCGCGCCAGAGAGCAGTGCCATCCGGCTCGCCGCCGAACAGCCGGCATGCACGGCAGAGCGACACCTGAACCGCTTGCGCTGCGCTCTCCCACGACGTTTAATGATCCTCGTGCGGGCAGCGACACGCTGAACCGAGCATGTTCTTGGCGGACGAGACATCGGGCTCGTCAGTTGAAGGCGCGGGCGAATCCATATCGTGGACTCGCGCGCGCTTTTCATTTCTCTGGTGCCGCGCACTCCATGACGCGTCACACTGCGAGGGCGCCATGGCAACCAGCTGCATCTCGACGACCGACGGACAGCTCGCGGAAGAACTCTCTGAGCTTGCCGATGGCAGCATCAGTCTGTTCGTCGTCCTGCCAATTCTTCGGGATATGTGCGTCTCCGACAGCCGCGCGGTAGCGCTGGCACAACTCGAAACGTCGATCGGCGAGCATCTCGCGAATCTGGATGGCATCCTCGGCGACGTACTCCTGCGCCGCGATCACTGCGACGGTGATCTGACACGGTCGCTGTTTCGTTCACTCACGCACCTGCGCAGTCGACCGGCGTCGACCTCACGCGATCTCGAGATTGTTGCCGTGGTCCAGCAGGCCCAGTTGTTTCTGGTGGGGTCGTGCGGCTTCGCGCTGCGCTTCGCCCGCTGTGCACAGGCGGATGAGGCGGTGCGTGTGCTCGAAGAATCGCTCCTCCGGATCGGCTCCCGGTGCGGGCAGTACACTGTTTCTGAATATGCCAGCGAGCGGGCGTTCGCCCGGCCGAACACGGCGGCCTGATCCGGCGCAGCACCGTGTTCCTGACAGTCAGGAGAGTGGTGTGGATTTGAATCGATCATCGGTGTCCTGGGCCTTTCGTGCTTTGCTGGCGTCAAGATCACGCCTGCTCTCGTGGTTCCCGGCGGTGGCATCCACGACGGCCACACGATTGGTCGCATCACTGCTGATGCTGACTTCGACGATGGCGCTGCTGGGATGGGCCGCGGATCTCCGCTGGCTGATACAGCCGTTCACATCGTTTTCGCCGTTCCTCGCCTCAACGGCCATCGGCATGCTGATGGTGGGCGCGGGGCTGTTTTCGTCCTCATATCCTCGCAACCGGTGGCTGCCGATTGGCTGTGCCTGCACCGCGCTGTTCATCGGATCGCTGCCACTGCAGCAGGCGCTGGGATGGAGTGCCATCGCGGATGCGCTGGGTCAGGCGCCGCCACCGGTCAGTCTGAACTGGCACGGCCAGCCTCGCACGCAAATGGCGGTGTCGAGCGCGGTCTTTCTGGCTCTGGGCGGGTTTGGCGTGCTGGCGATTTCTTCACGCATTCGCGGCCTGTGGTCGTCCATCATGCTGGCCTCGGCTGGCGGCATTCTGATGCTGCTTGCGTCGACCGTCATCGCCGGTCAACTCATGGGGTTTTTGGATGGTACGGAATTCGGGCATGTGCTCGGCTCGGCGGTGCAGGTGACCTTCTGTGCGATCGTGCTGGGAACACATTTCAATGCGTTGGCATGGAGCAAACAGGCGGGGTTCTCTCCGCCACCCGCCTGGCTCCCGCTGTCCGTTGGGGCAGGATCGCTGGTGACTGTGCTGTTCGTCTGGCGTGCCATGCTGTCGAGCGAAGAGTCACAACTCACGGAGCAAAGCCGCGTCGCAGCGCTGGCGACGCGTTCGTCGGTGAACCGCCACCTGCTGGTCGTGCAACGGAACCTGCGACGCGTGGCTCAATACGGATCAGCTACGGATTCGACTTGGTCGGACGCCGCAACGCAGATGGTGGATGATGTCGAGGGTCTCGACGCGTTGGTTTGGGTAGACAGCAACGGTCACGCACGCGCCAGTGATCGGCACACGTCGCCCTCCGCGCTCGCCTACCTCGAGGCATCGCTTACCGGCAGCCTCGCCGCAGTGCGGCGTCCGACGGATGCCGTATGGTTCGTCCCGGTTACGGGTGACCCTGCGCGTGCAATGCTCGTCGCACCGCGCTGCACAGCCGGCCGGTGCACCGACCTGTTCGTCGGTGTCGTCAACGCGGCCCGGGTACTTGGTGCGGTGATGTCTGACACCGTGCTCGGGTATGAGATCGCGATCGGAGACGGCTCACGCTGGTTTCGAACGTCCGCCCCGATGCCGGCGCTCAACCCGCAGCATCTGATTCGAGAGCGGTTATCGGTCAACGGGCCGAACTGGCAGGTGGCCGTCTGGCCGTCTGTACGTACGGCCTCGGTCACACCGTCGACGCTCAGTACGCTTGTGCTCCTGCTAGGGCTGGCAGTTTCGGTGCTGCTCACCATTGCGCTCCGTCTGGCCCAGTCTCTGACGCAGTCCGCCCGGCTCGAGGAGCGCGACCGGATCAATAACGCACTGCAGTCCACCACCGATGGACTGTGGGAGTGGGACCTGAGTACCGGCAATGTGGAGCGTTCACCGGTACTCTGGGCACGCCTCGGCTACGGGAATGGTACCCCGCCGCGTCAGATGCAGGATTGGCTGGCGATCGTACACACACACGACGTGTCGATGGTCGAGTTGCGGTTGAAGGACCATCTGGAGAGCCGGTCCGACGTCTTCGATGCTCAATATCGTGTGCGCAGCGCCGCGGGTCGATGGCACGACATCGTCGACCGTGGTCGCGTCGTGCATCGATCGGCTGATGGCACACCCCTGCGGCTGATGGGAATGTTCGCCGACGTGACCGACCGTCGGCATACCGAAGAATTATTGCGACAGGCCGAGACACTGAGCACCATGGGACGACTGGCAGCGCGGCTCGCCCATGAAATCAACAATCCTCTGGCTGGCATACTGAACGCATTCCTGTTGGTCAAGGACGCCATCCCGCCGACGCACCAGTACTTCGAGTATGTCGGGGCGATCGAACGCGAAGTCCAGCGCATCAGCCAAGTGACGCAACAGCTCTACGAGACGTACCGGCCGGAGACGGAAACGCGCACCCACGCGCCGGTGCAGGCCATCATCAGCGACGCAGTCGCCTTCCTCGGTCAGTTGAACCGTAACGGTGGCGTGGCGATCAGCTTACAGCTGGGTGGTATCGCGGCTGTGGTGAATGTATCGGACAGCATTCTGCGACAGTGCGTTTATAATTTGGTGCAGAACGCGATCGAGGCCTCGCCCGAGGGGACGCGTGTCACCGTGAGCGGTGCGATCGTGGGGGATGATTTCGAGCTTCGGGTGCGCGACATGGGTCCGGGTGTCGCGCCCGAGCGGCGCGAGAGCATCTTTGAGCCGTTCGTCTCCACCAAGGCGTCGCCTCTCTCCACTGGTGGCATGGGGCTTGGGCTGTCGCTGGTGCGCCGAGCCTTGGATGCGTCGGGTGGCAGTATCGAAGTCGTCGATGCGGACGGCGGTGGTGCCGAATTCATTGCTCGCATTCCCCTGGCTGAAAGCCTCGTTCCCGGAGTTACTGCATGACGCGCGGCCGCATACTGATCGCTGACGATGAACCAACGTTTCTCGAGTCCACCGCCGAGCTGCTGCGCCGTGAGGGGTACGAGTGCGCGACGGCAAAAGATGGCAGCGAGGCGCTCCAGATGGTGGTCGATGAGCAGTTCGACCTGTTGATCACCGATCTCGAGATGCCAGGCAACGCCGACCTGGCGCTGATTCGCCGAGTGGCGCAGGTGCGCGGGGGACTGCCGGTGATCATCCTGACGGGTTTTCCGAGTGTCCGCTCGGCCGTCGCCAGCATCGAGTTGCCGGTGGCCGCATATCTCACCAAGCCGGTGAAGTTCTCGGAATTGGCAGAGCGTGTGCACGCCGCCGTGGCGCGATTCCGCTCATTTCGTGCGATGCAGGATGCCGAAGGGCGATTGAATGACATGCGATCCCGATATGAACTGCTCGCCACCCAACGCGGCCCTGGCGCGCCGAGTGCTGACACGTTCCTCTCGCTGGCACTCCGCAACGTGATGGGGTCGCTGACGGACCTGGAGCAGCTCGGCCGTGCGCTGGCGGGCACGCCAGTGGATGCCCACGCCTGCCAGATCATGAACTGTCCACGCGGGTCACAGCTTACATCGGCCATCGAGCATACGGTCGAAGTACTCGAAGAAACGAAGCATGCCTTCAAGTCGAAGCAGCTGGCCGAGCTGCGCCAGAAACTCGAGCTGCTGCTGCAGTACAACTGACACCACTCACGTGCTCTGCACCGGTGCACTAGCACGAAATTTGCACTTCGTTTGAAGCGTAAGTACAGCGTCCCTGACGTTGGGTCAGGGAGCCTTGCCGGGCGAGATGATGATCTCGTCAGTCGAAGGCGTGACCGGGTTCCGTGTCGGAACTCGCTCACGCCTTTTTTGTTTTTCCATACTTGCAGAAGGAGTCGCCGTGAATTGGGATACCATCGAAGGCAACTGGAAGACCGCCAAGGGAAAGGTGCGTGAGCAGTGGGGCAAGCTGACCGATGACGATCTGGATGTGATCGCCGGAAAGCGCGATCAGCTGGTGGGCATGATCCAGCACCGCTACGGCCGGGGTAAGGAGGCTGTGGAGAAGGAAGTGTCCGAGTACGAGGCGCGTCATGCCAGCGAGTCGACCCACTCACATCCGAGCTGAGGAGACCGTCATATGCTTCGCTGGGCTTTCGCGTTTCTCGTGTTGGCGTTGATCGCCGGAATCTTCGGGTTCGGTGGAGTGGCTGCGGCGTCGGCAGGCATTGCCAAGACATTGTTCATGGTGTTCGTGATCTTTGCCGTGATCGCGCTGCTCGTCGGGCTGGTCTCCGGCCGAAAACTGACGTCGTAGCGCTACTGCCAAGGACCAGGCGGAGTGCGCAGCGCACCGCGGTGACAACACCGCGTTACGGGCTGCCGCTCCCGCTTGGTGCGCGTCCCATCGCCGCTGCCGCACGCGTTCCCGCATCCAGCGCGCCTGCGACGAGCTGCCGCATGTTCTCCAGTGATTCAATGGCGAATCGTGCCTGCAGGCGACGACCGACCAACCAAAACCCGAGACGGTGCACCGGGTTGGCGATATGGCCGGTCTGCGAGAAAGAATGGATCCGGAACCGGACCAGTCCGGTGGCGATCGACTTGATGATTTCGAACGAGATCTCTCCACGCTCGATGTGTCCGGCGAGCGTCTGATAGCTGTAGCCCCACGCCTGCTCAGGGCCAGCTGCGCTCTCGCGCGCTTCGTCGATGACGCGACTCACGCGCACGGGAAGCTCGAACCGCATCCAGAGGTATGTCGCGGTCAGCAGCATCGCACGGTTCTCGAGCGGTGCACGAGGATCAAAGCGACCACGAATCAGCCGCGGCGGCGGGAACGAGTACTCACCGAGGATACGACATGCCACCGCAAACGAGCCGTCCGGCAGCGGTGCGCCCGGCTGTTCCGCAGGTAGTTGAATCTCGCGCGCATCGACGTGCCAACCCGCGGCCGCCACATAGCTGTCGCGTTTCGCCAGGTCCACGGTCGGTTCCATGCGTGCGATCGCAGCCAACCGTGCCACGAGTTCGTCGTCGACCAAGGCCGGATCAGGCATCGAGTCCGTGTGTCGCAGGTACGTCGGCAGGTGCAAGCGCTTCGGTCGTGATTCGGACCTCGGGTGTGTGTTCCATGCCGGCCAGAGCACCGAGACGCTGGAGAAAGGTGATCCAGACTTCCGTTTGCATCTGCTTGCCAACGCCGAGGGTCCCATACGCCACGGCGACCACGGAATCGCGCGCTCGCGCCCATGACTCGATCACGACCTGCAGGGTGTCGGTGAATTCGCTGGTCTCGGACACACTGAACGTGATGTGACCCGCCTCCGGGTGTCCATCCAGTGTGACCAGTGTGAAGTGTCGGGGCGTGGATTCGATCACGCGCACGCGGCCATTCCAAGGGCCCAGCATCGTGATCTCGTACTCATCACCCACGCGCGCAAGCCCGTCGCTGCCGCGTGATTTCTCGAAATGGGCGAGTCCCGACGGCGCGAGGTCGGAGAGGTTGCGTTGCAGTGTCCGCAGCAGCGCCGACGCACTCATGACAGAGCCGGTAATCAGTGCGGCGTAGCGCCGATGGAAGAGTGGTCCGCTGCCTGTGGGTGCAAGCTGCGTATCAGATGCCGTCTCGATGGAGTGCGTGATGGCGGACGGCGGCGCATCCGCATTCGCGAACGCGGATCTACCATCTGACATCTTTCGCGAGCTGCGTGGCGCCACTATCCGGCGCCAGGCCAGCACACCGAGGCTGAGTGCGCCGGCCGCCAGCAGCAGCGGAACGGCGAGAGATACCGAGTCTCGCTCTCGCCTTCGGATGTAGCGCATGTTTGACGCCCTGCGGCAACAGGTGGACGGGCTCGCGGAGTGGCACTGTTCTTTGCGCAACAGGCGGGCTGACCCATGCCAGCGTACCACAAGAAAGGGCGCGCCCGCCCGAGCGCGCAATACGTTGCGATGAAGTCCCTGACCGTCGGGCGTGGTGGTGCTGTTCACCGGACTCGGCCGTGCAGTGACTACGGATCACACGGGGCGATTTAGTCAGGCGGCGCGGTCGGGCGCCTATTCGCTGGACCGCGAATTCGGCCGGCAGTCTCGTGGTGTCGGCCGGCTCAGCTCCGGTTGCTACGCTGATCG
Organism: Gemmatimonadales bacterium; assembly: GCA_038215035.1. Taxonomy (GTDB): domain Bacteria; phylum Gemmatimonadota; class Gemmatimonadetes; order Gemmatimonadales; family Gemmatimonadaceae; genus JACMLX01. The sequence continues at coordinate 42,171 of JBBQRH010000027.1, forward strand.
AACGATCGTAACCAAGGCCGCTGCGTCGAGCGAGAATTCATCCAGTTCGCGCTTGAGCCGTCGGTTGCTCTCCTGAAAGAGGGCGACCGCTCCAAAGGACGTCGCACTACCGCAGTGGATGACCGAGGTGAGGCCGTGCAGTATCGCCTCCAGTCGATGAACCTGCCGTTGAGCGTCGAGCATGCAGCGCTGAATGGCAAGCTCGGGCTGGAGTATGGTCTCCTGTGACGAAGCCATGCCGATGGGAAAGCGGATGAACGGTGGTTCGTGCCCGCTTGAGTGCAAGCGAATGTCATAGCCCATCTGCTGACGCTCCTGCTCTGAAAGAAGACTAGAAAACGAAAACCCGGAGAAAACAAAAAGGCGCGAGTGGCCATCGAGGCCACTCGCGCCATCGTCTCTCGAGCCGCTGCGCTCGTTCGACCTGGCCTGCGCAACAGATGCGCAGCGTTCTGCTTACCATCGAGAAGGTAGGGTTCGCTGTAACGCTCCGCAAGGCATAGCCGATCTCATGCTTCGAACACGACTGACCTTATGGTCAAGTCGATGTAACGTACCGGAGCTGTGCGCGCATGCAGCGGAACACAGGGCAAGCTTGACGTCGCGTGTCATTCACCATACTCTCATGGAAGCCGTAAAAATCGCGGCACTCTTTTGAACGTCGTAGCGACGGGATCTCGGATCTCTCTGTTGACGGCGCACGAAACACCTTCTGGTGTTCGGGCGTCGTCTTTTCGTTTCTGGAGGAGGGTGTATGCGCTTTGCGCTGGAAGGAATGCTGCGCTCCCGTAGCCGGCCAAAGCGAGCCGCTGATCGCACAACCGATCCAGCTCCGCGTCCTCCGCAGACACGGACGCAGATGCAGGCGCAGTCGTATGCGAAGGCGGCCGCTCTGCCGTATGGAGCAACGGAACGAGCATTCTTTGACGGTAGCGTGATGATCTGGTAGTGCACTACAGAGGCAGGCGTCGCAGTGCACCCGCGAGGCCGGCTGCTGCTCACGCCCGCGGTACGTGACGTCGCTTCGGCAACTGGATGTGCTCGTGCTGGCATCTTCCTGATCGCGCTCGGCATCGTGCTGATCTGGGCAGCAGCGGGCCGATACTTCATTTCTCAGTAGAGGGGCAGATCGTGATCAACGTGAGCACGAACCTCAACACCTTCCCAATTTTGATCCTGCGGCCACCCACACACGCAGGTGGCTCACGGCCGATCCACCTCGAGCTCAACGAACTGTTGTTCGCTTCTGGCGATGGGTGGCATGCGATCGTGACAGAGCAGAACTCGCCGCATTCTGAGCTCGACCAAGGTCGGTCAGCGTTCGCCGTCCCGGCAGGCGAGCAGCGATCTGTTGTGAATGGAGAGGCATCATGATGCACCAGGGTCGTTGGGCCAACGTGAGCATCATCAGCCACCGGCTACTCCATGGCGACGATCACTCAGTGGCAATCAGCCGGACCGCAGCGAAGCAGCATCTGGCACCCGTTACTCGCATACGAATGCTTCTGGTGGCTTTGGCACGCTTGCAGCGAAATCAAGGAGGGCAGCGCGCTCTCTGGCACGAACTGATGACGGTCTTCCAACGCCGTCGCAGAATGTTCTGGTGACTCGCGTGGCATCGCGCGCTCCACGAGTTGCAGTCGGCAGCATACTGTCGTCGAACGCGGGCTCGCTCGGCCGCGAAGACGTTACTTCCTCTCGAGGGCGCTAGACGATGAGCAAACTGCTGCGCGGTCTGGCCGCGGGCTACGGTGCAAACAAGCTTGGGGGTGGCTGCTTCACGACGGTACTCATCTTCCTGATTCTCTGGTGGGCGCTTGGTCACTTCAACGTCTTCCGTTGATCAGGTGAGTCAGACCAGTTCTGCATTCCGAGCGCAGTGTTGGCGTGACGGGTAAAAGGCTCGAGACAGGCGCGAGTGCGCCGCAAGGCCGACACGCGCACCAAGTGCTGGCCCATCTCTTGCTTTCAGTGTTGACGACAAGTAGTCGGTAGTCAGACAGTACTGCTGGGTTGGCTGGCCATCCGGGTCATTCGACGTCGGCGCTGTGAACGGACGTCCTCGTTCATGGCGCCATTTTTGTTCCACACGTCTGGAGAGATCAATGAGTACTCATGATGGAGACATGTTGTCGGACGCTGGGAACTACCTCGGCGATGCAGGGCGATCGGCCTTCAAGGCCGCAGGCAGCCGAATGGACGGAGCGATGGACGCTGCGTCTGATACGCTCGAGCAGGGCAAGGAACGCCTGCGGGATGGGGCACGAGAGGCTGGTGATTCACTACATCGGGCACAACGTGGCGCGACGAGGGCGTGGAGTGACTCCGTCGACTATTTCCGCGCGAGTGACGCACGTGACATGCTCAGTGACGTCCGGAACCTGGCGCGGAAGCACCCTGGAAAGTCGCTCATGGCCGTCGCCGCGATCGGGTTTTTCGTCGGACGCGCGCTTCGGAAAGACGACTGATGTCACCGGGGCGAACGTCGGCCGATTCGCTCATGGGCGCGCTAAAGGACGTCATCGCGCAGTCGGAGCGCGTTGCGAAGGCGGAAGTGCGGCTCGCCATTGCCAACTACGCTGATCGCTCGCGTCCCGGCGCGCGTCGCGCATTTCTCGTCGTGGTCGGAGGGAGTCTCGCCTGTTTCGCCATTGGTTACCTGATCTTTGCCTGCTTTCTCCGGCTCTCGATGGTTATCCCGGCGTGGCAGGCTGCATCAATCGTCGCAATTGTGCTGAGTTTTGTATCGGCGCTGATTCTGGTCGGAGGGCTACGCTCGAGTGATAAAACGCCCTCGGACACGGGTGCCGCGCTCACCCTCCATCCGGACCGGCAATGAATGAGCGCGTCGCGGAGTTACGTGAAATGGCTTCTGCTGAGCGGGAGAGACTCTCCGAGTCATTCGATTCCCTGCAGGAAGAGCTGCGAGACCTGACTGATTGGCGCACTGTCATCCGTCGTGACCCGGATAAGGCACTGGCCGTCGCGCTCGGTGCCGGATTCGTGATCGGCTTGGCATCGGGCGGGAAGAGTACGCGTCGTCGACGCACGCCCGTGGCGCCTGTGAGCCAGGGACGAGCAGCGTCGGCGGTGAGCGTTCTGGGGAGCGACGCGTGGCGAGAAGTGAAGAGCATCGCGCTGCAACTGCTGCTGGCCAAGGTTTCGTCACTGCTCGTCGATCGGCGACCGCGTTAATCGGTACTCTCGACGGCTCGCCGGAAAAATATGGCCAGCAGCACCGCCGACGCAGTGATCGTCACTGACCAGAGTGCTGCACCCCAGATGAATGAACGATTGACGAAGTACGTGAGGAAGATCGGCACGGCGAGAGCGCCGTTTGCCAGGAAAAGCCAGCGAATCCATCGTTCGAGCTGAGTGCCTCTGAAGGCCGGTGCTGCGAAAAGCGTCGCCAGGCACATGAATACATACCCAATGCCATCGATGGCGTTGAACACGGAATCACCGCGGACCAGCGTGAGCAGCGCCGTCTCGCTGGTCGTGCCGCGGAGCACACGTGGTTCGACCACGAACAATTCCACGATGTATGCGGCAACGCACAGCGGAACGTACACGCCGCCGAAGGCGACTCCCAGCTGGCTCCAGATCTTTCGTGCGCGCGGCACCACGGCATTCGCGCAGACCAGCATGACGAGGAAGCTGGGCGCGAGCAGCAACGACGGGGCGATGGGAAGAATGATATCCCAGGGTGCTGACAGCAGGCGCGCTTCTGTCAGCACCGCAGCGACGGTGAACAGCACGCAGAACGACGCCGTCAGCGTCGCTGACCAGTAGCCGAGCCGCGCCGCCACGCGGTCTGCAGTCGCTGCCGCTGTCATGTCGCGCGCATCGCGATTGCCCGAGACGCAAGTGCATGTCGAGCGGCGCTGCCCCGCCGATTGGCAAGCAGCAGGAAACACACGAGGACGTTCACCCCGGTGCCGAGCATCAGTGGAATCGAGGCATACCATACGACGAGCCACGCCACGCCGGCAACCAGCGCACTGAGCCAGCGAGGCCAGGTCAGCGGCCCCCGCAGCACCAGCCAGACCGCCGTAACGAACGCGAACAGCGCCCAGACGAGCATCGCGAACTCGAACGTCTGCCACGCGAGCGATTCGATGCGTCCCTCAGCCCGGTCTTTTACACCGTAGAGAATCTTGCGAACCGCGAGATGATCCGTGAACTCGGTGAACAGGTCCATGACCAGAACCAGGGGCTGCGTCCAGTGATGACTCCACTGAATCCGGCTGACGAGTCGCGTCTGGTTCACGCTGATCGGATACAACGCCCACGTGAACGCACCCGGAAATTTGCCTGACGTTCCCGACCAGACGAGATACTCATTCGTCTGAATCGCATTGAAGATCAGCCCTCCAGCCGCACTCAACGGCAGCGGATCTCCGATGTCCACTCGCTGCAGTTCAGGCACGATGTGAGCGGCACTGCGAATGCCCCGTGGGCTCCCGAGATTCTCGAGAATGTCATAGCCATAGAATCCTGCGCGTCCGTACCCGAGCTGCACCAGCCAGGGCCAGATGACGTCCGCTGGCGCGTCGATGGTGATGGCTCGCGTGGCGAGGAACGACGGGTGATCGCTGAGTGCGTCACCAGGCATGGCGCGCTCGATTTCAGCGTCAGTCGCGCCCCAGCGCAACTGCGAAGGACGCGCCGTGAACAGATAGGCACCGAGCACCAGACCGGCCACAGCCACCGCACTCAGCAGCCTGAAGACAAGTCTCGACTGATTCAACGTGTCCTCGGTTTCGATGACGCTGTTCGGCTGCACTCTGCTCCGGGCAGTTTAGTGCGCTTGCCGGATCGGTCTGTCGGTGAACGCCTGACAACGAATCGTCG
>JBBQRH010000028.1:0-45521 GCA_038215035.1 Gemmatimonadales bacterium
CGGTTATGCCGGTGTTCCGCTTCCGGACATGTTGCACGCCCGCGCGCCACATGCCGTCTGGCGCCATGTCTGGCGCAGCGTCCTGCGCGTCCTGGTGCTGGTCGCCGTCGATCTGCTGACGCTCGAGATTCTGCGCATCATTCTGTCCGCAGCGCGCGACCAGGCGTGGTTCGGCCTGCGGATCGCGTCCGAGCTGGCGGCGATCGTGCCCGCAGGGAGCGTAGCGGCGCTGCCGCTGCAAGCCGCTGTGCTGCTCGGTCTCACCATCTGCGGTGGGTATGTCGGCGGCGCCAGAAAGCGGCACGTACGCAGTGTCGCGATGGGCGCAGTTCTCGGCGTCCTCTTCGTCACCTGGACCAATCTCTTCACCCCGCCCGAACTGCGACGCTTCCTGGGGGTCGCCTTCGTCAGCCTCGTAATCGCGGCAACCCTGGTCGTCGTTCGCCTCGTGCTCGATCTCGTCGTCGAACGCATCCGGCCGCGTGCCGCCCTCGCGTTGCGGGCGATTCTCGTCGCGCCCACGCGTGACCTCCGCGCCGGCCGAAATCATGCGGCTTTTGGCGACCCCACAGAGTTTCGCTTCGTCGGCGAAGTGGACGCCACGCGGATCGAAGGGGCCGAGGGGCCGCTTGGACCAACCAGCGCCATGATGCGCCTCATTGATGAGCATCGCGCCGACACGGTCGTCCTTTTCGGCCATCTCAGCGAGCCCCTCGCGGAACGCCTCGCACGCGTGGCCGATGCTGCGGGCTGCAATGTCGTCTGCCTGCCGAGGACGCTGGCACTCCATGGCTTCGAGCCGCAGCTGGTGTTCCATCATGGCGACCCGCTGATGCGACTCGTGCGCCCGGGGGAACGCGGTCGTCAGCTAGTCGTCAAGCGCGCGATGGACATCATCCTTTCGTCGATCCTGCTGGCACTCCTCGCACCGCTGTATGCGCTGATAGCACTCGGGGTGCGGATCACGTCGCGAGGTCCGGCACTCTTCCACCAGCAACGCGTGGGGCAGGGTGGGCGCACCTTCAGCATGTGGAAGTTCCGTAGCATGATCGCTGCGGCCGAAGCACAGCAGGAGGTGCTTCGCTCGCGCAACGTGTACGGCGACGAGCCGCTGTTCAAGATCGCGCACGATCCGCGGATCACGCGTTTTGGCGCGTTGCTTCGCAAGACGAGCCTCGATGAGCTGCCGCAGTTCTGGAATGTCCTTCGAGGCGAGATGTCACTGGTCGGGCCTCGTCCGCCCTTGCCAGATGAAGTCGCTCGGTACCAGGAGCACCACTTCATTCGACTCGACGTCCGGCCGGGACTCACCGGCCCGTGGCAGGTGTCCGGAAGGAACCGGATCATCCACTTCGAAGATGTGATCCGGCTTGAGTCGGAGTACATCGCAGAGTGGTCGTTTGCGCGCGACGCGATGATTCTGCTGCGCACCCTCCCGGCGGTGATTCGCATGGACGGAGCACACTGACCGCTGACGGTGCGGCGGACCATCGCGGTCGACAGCGAACCGTTGCGGTGGCCGGTCATGATGAGGTCTGCGTCGGCCACCGGGCGCCGCGTTCCGGTACTGAAGGTCTGCCAAGCGCAGGCCGACCGTTCGGCGTCGAGCCGACGCGTCACCGCGCGGCTCGGCATTGGTGGCCTAATTCCAGCGCTGTTCCCACCGGTGTGCCTGATGCCTTCCGGTAAGTAATCTACTTTTTGAGACGAACCCAGGCCCTCGTGCATGCGATACAAGGCTCTTGACAGCTGGCGGGGAATCTGCGCGCTGTTTGTCGTGCTCTATCACGCGAAAGGGAACGGTATCCTCGGTGAGAGCTCCTTCATCGGCGGTGCATTCCTGTTCGTGGATTTCTTCTTCGTGCTCAGTGGTTTTGTGATGGCCGAAGCGTATTCGTCGCGGATCGAGGACGGGCGTGGTTTCCGGGAGTTCATGGTGCGCCGGTTCGGTCGCGTGTGGCCCCTGCATGCGGCAATGCTCGTCGCGTTTCTCGGCCTCGAGCTCAGTAAGCTGGCGCTCGTCTGGTTGACGGGGCTGCAATTCACCAACGCTCCGTTCACTGCATCCATGGCACCCGAGGGGTTCCTGCCAAGTCTCTTGCTGGTGCACGCGATGGGACTGCTGCCTGAGTTGACGTGGAATGGTCCGAGCTGGAGCATCGGCGCGGAGTTCTGGACGTATGCGGTTTTTGGGCTCGTGGTCTGGCAATTTCGAGGGCGGAAAGTGCTGGCGTCGGCGCTCATCTCGATTGGAGCGGCGCTCCTGCTGGTCATGCAGTCCAAACGACTGATGGACGTCAGTTTTGATCTCGGTTTCGTTCGCTGCCTGTACGGGTTCTTTCTGGGCGTGGTGGGGCACCGTTTCTGCCGTGCGTGGCGCACCACCCATGCTGCCTTTGGGACGACGGTCGAAGCAGCCAGCGTCGCACTCGGCTTCGGTTTTGTTGCCGTCGCGCATGACAACAGACTCGCGTTCCTCTCTCCCCTCGTCTTCCTGCTTGTCATCTTCGTCTTCGCCTGGTCCGACGGTCGAGTGGCGCGCCTGCTGCAGACGCGCCCGTTCGTCAATCTTGGCCTGTGGTCTTATTCGATCTACATGACACACCTTTTCCTGCTTGGCGTCGTGAGCATGGCGTCGAAGCTGATCGAGAAGGGGGGCACAACGCGCCATGCCGCTGACCAGTGGCGAGGTTTCCTCTCCGCCAGTGGCATCGCTGACGGGGGTATGGTTGCGTTTGCTCTGCTCGTCGTTGCGATCTCGTCCGTTACGTATCGCCTGATCGAGTTGCCAGGTCAGGCAATCGTCAATCGATGGGCCAAGTCGCCGCGCTGATGGATGCCCAACGGGAATGCAGCTCAGGTAGCGGTCGCCAAACTCATGCTTTCGCCCCCCGACTCTGCCTGACCGTTGGCCGCCCTTACGACAGAATCGGAGGTCCGAGCACGGCCTCGGCAGCGCACTGGCGGTGTATCTTTCAGCAGAGTTCGTGCGTCGTCTGCGGTAAGCGCGTGAAGCTGCGGTCTCAGCCTCGTGACTCGCTTCAGGACTCCATTCTGTCGTGAGGGCGCTTGGTTGATTGGCTGCTGCGTTTCTCACCCGTCGGTCGATTGGCCCGTTGCGTCGCGTGTGGAGGGCGGTTCCGGTCTGCGACATGAGATCGGATGGCAATCACGGCGTTACATCTCATTGAGTTGCTTGTAGCGCGGAAAGATTGAGGATCCGTACTTCTTCGGCATCAGCGCTCGTACGACGCACTTGGCTTTCGCAAACTCTATTTCAGTATGAATCCACCCTTTGTGTTTCCTCCGCAATGAGCCACGTCGGCAGATTCTGTCGGCTCGTCGGTGTTCTCCTCAGCTTGACGGCATCCGGCGTCGGTGCTCAGGCGTCGAGTCGGTTTGCGTCGTCGGTCCTCAGCGGTTGGAGTGCGGGAGTCAGTGCGACCGGAGGGTGGGAGGAGGGCCTGCAGTTTATCGATAACCGACCAGCGCAAGCCAACTTCGTGGGCGCTAGCGGGAATGCCGCAAAACTCTGGCAGACGCGTCGAGACCGGATCGAAGCGTCGGCAAGTGGATCGGTCACGCGCTATCCGACGCTGCCGACGCTGGACCGTCTCAATTATGATTTCAACACTGGAATTCTGCACAGCTTTTCTCGCTCGACCACGGTCCAGCTTGGCGTAGGGACCGGTTCCATCGCGACCAGTCAGGCGCTGACGCCGTCCGGAACGGGCGGCCCGGCTCTGTTCCAGCTCGTACAGGCTCGTACGAATTCCGGCCTTGCGGCTTTCCGGACTCAATTCGGGCGCAGGATCAGCGCGGAGGTATCCGCGAGCGGTCAGGACATTCGCACTGAGACCGCGGGTGTCCTCGGCGGGCAGTTTGCGACGGCCACTGCCTCGCTCGCCGGACAGCTGAGTCGCACCCTGACTCTGAGCCTCATCGCGTCCACCCAGTACAGCAAGATCGACACGAACGAGTTCAATCTGCCCCGAGGTGGCGCCGCATTGAGTTACCGCAATCGTTCGGGGCTGATCGCTGTCATTGCAGCAGGGGCGGTGAGTACACCGGGTTCGGTGCAGGTGCCATTGGCATCGCGACTGTCAATGGTCGGGAACCTCGCCGTTCCCTTCAGAAAATTCCAGTTCGCAGCCAATGCACAACGTGAAGTCGGCCAGGTGTTTGGGCTGGCCGCCGGCCTGCTCGTCGCGCAGACGGTCGGCGGCGGAGTGACCACGCGGATGACTCGTTCGCTGACTCTCGACGGGGCGTACTCGATCGGGACGCAGGATCCGGTTGGGACGCCCGAACCGACGTCGCGAATAGAATCGATATCTACTGGCGCGAACTACGTGATCTCTCGTGGTGCAGTCGTCACCTTTTCAGCATTCGCCCGTCGCTTCACGGCCCTCCCGCAGCAAATTGTCAGCCGTGGCGTCACGACCGGCTTCGCCTACAGGTGGTCTCAGCAGCGACGGAGTCAGGCGCCTCCACGTTGACCCAGTCATTGCACGGTCCGGCCGCCCACGCGCGCGATTACCCTCTCGTTCGCTGGTCTAGGAAGACTCGGATGGATAATTTACTTTAAGGCTGGTTAAGGTTTGGAAGGTGGCGAAGCGCCTGCGGGTGACGAATCCGCCAGTGTCGCGTCCTCCAGTCTAAGGGGATTTGTCCACTGGTGCGGCCGTCATAGGCCCGACTGCGGGCTGTCTCTCCAGCTGGCAGTTTTGCAAGGGCGCGTGATTTCGAGCTGTCCGTAGATTCCGAAGTCTGATTCAGTGCCATGCACGCTCCGTAACACACAGGCAAACTCAATGTTCACGCGCGTGAAATCGAATTCGTCATCCCGCTCAATCACGCAGTCCCACATCAGCGGGCTGTGTGCGGTCGCGCTGGCAGTGGTGGCGTCTGGGTGCGCCAGCAGCCCAACCGGAAAATTCGTTTGGCTGGATGACCTTCCGGCGGGACAGATCGGATCACCCGCTGACGCCTATCAGACTGGCCCCGGTGACGTGCTCTCCGTCCAGGTGTTCAGCCACCCTGAAATGTCCATCAGGAGCAGGATTCGGCTCGATGGAAATTTGACCGTCTCCTTTCTCGGTGACGTGCCGGCTGCCGGAAAGACGTTGTCAGCCTTGGCGCGCGAAATCGAGAAGCAACTGGATGCGCGCAATCTGGTGGTGTCGCCCAGAGCAACCGTCGTGCTCGATGAGGTGGCCCCGATCAAGCTGTCGATCCTGGGCGAAGTGAAGACTCCGGGGCTATACACGCTCGAGTCCGGCTCGGGTCTGGCTGAGGCGCTCGCGACGAGCGGAGGGTTTACCGAGTTTGCCCATCGGGATCAGATCTACATAATACGACGCGTCCCAGAACTGATTCGGATCCGGTTCCGATACGCGGACTTGACCGCTGGAAAGGGATCAGCGGTGACATTTCGCCTCAAGACCGGCGACACGCTGTTGATTCAGTGAACACCGCGGGTCATCACGCGTGGCGGACCCTGTCTCGCATGATCTCGTTCCATTTCGTTCCTTAAGACAATGCATTCCATCCAGCCATTCGATCCGCGAGATGCCCGGGAGTCGTTCGTGCCGCGTGGCACGAGTCGTACAGGCGGCGGGCCGTCATCAGACCAGCACGAAGATCCGCTGATAGATCTGGCGCTTGCGCGTGATCTGTTCCGCTTCGTCTGGAATGCGTGCCGTCGCCACCCGCTCGTCGTGGGTGCAGTGCTCGCTGCGTTTGTGTCGGCGGGTGTGCTCGGCGCGGTTCTCTTGCCGCGCAAGTACTACACGGAGACCAAGCTGCTCGCCGACCGCAATGTCGTGATGCCACTGTTGGGTAACCCTGGTCGCCCTCGAACGGAGGAAGACAGCCCGACTCGGATGGCGTACGATCTGATCATGAGTCGGGAAAACCTTCTGAGGATCGCGAACGAGACCGACCTCATTCGGGAGACTGCCAAGCACCGATCGCTTCTCAGTCGCGCGAAGCGGCGTGTTCGCGTCATCCTGAGTGGGCCGGTCACCGCGGACCAGGAAGTTGACGAAGTGTTGTGGTCGTTGCGCACAAGTATGAACGTGCAGGTCGGTGAAGGCACGGTCACCATCGGTGCGGCGTGGCGTGACCCCAAGCTGGCGCTCATGATTGTCGAGGCCGCGCAGAAGCACTACATGAATGACCGTCAGGGAGAGGAACTCGCACTCATTACCGGTACGATTGCGATTCTGGAGAAGAGTGCGGGCGAGGTTGGCCGCGACATCAATCGAATGCTCGACTCGCTTGGGAAGCAGCGCGCGCAGATCGCGCCGGAGGAAGCGCGTGGATTGATGCTGCCTGGACCTGTTGCCGGGCGCGTGGCGAGCGTGGAATTCCTCATGGCACAGTCGAAGCTGGAATCGACGCTTCGAGCGATTTCCGATCTCGAGCAGTCCAGAATCCGGCGATTGAGCGAATTGCAGACGCTCCTGACCGAGCAGCGGATCACCTACGGCGCTGAGCACCCCCAGATCGAAAGTACACAGCAGCTGATCAAGTCGAACTCGGTGGAGTCACCACAATTGGCACAGCTTCGCCTGGACGAGCAACGGCTGCGTGCGCAGGTCATGCAGTTGGGTAGCTCGGGTGCGGGGGGGGCGTCCTCGTCGAACGAGATGTCGTTCAATGCGATTGCGCTACGCAACCTGGCAAGCATGCGCGTCGATTCGATCGTGCAGGAGAAACAGACGTATGGGCGCTCCCGCCTGCGCATCGCGATGGCGTCGTATCAGGCGCTGCTCGAGCGACTTGACGGAGCCCGGATCGAACTTGAAACGGTCCGTGCTACGTTCGCCTTCAAGTACAGTGTCCTGATTCCGGCGTCCATGCCGCTCGGTGCGATTGGCAAGACGCCGCTCCTCATGATCGTCGGTGGCGTCATTCTTGGCACTCTGCTCGCAGTACTGACCGCTGTGGCGCTCGATCTGGTCGGCCGGCGCGTACTCGAGGCATGGCAGATCGAACGCATGGTCGGCTTGCCCGTCCTGGGTGAGGCGCCGCTGGCGTTGAAGTCATGAGGCTGCCACGGCTCAGCTGCCGCAGCACTGGTTTGATCGGTCTCTGGAGACACGGCCTCGAGCGGCCAGTTGCAATTCATGGGAACGCCGCATGCTGATGGACGATCAACGCCTGGACGGCCCGGCTGAAATGACACTTGCACGCTCGTCCGCGACCAGTACCAGAGAACAGCCGCTGACGCAGCCGCAAGCGAATCGGCTGCCGGAACAGGTTGCGCGAATCTGGGATCGTCTCGAGTTGCGCGATCGATCGATGATCAGTTGTCTTGAGTCGATTGTTCGCGCCATCAAAGTGGACGGTACCGCGCTGGTATCCGAGATCGTCGATCGATACGTCGACACCCAGCTCCGCGCGGAGCAATCGAATGGTGCTGGACAGCTCGTCGGGCTGCCGTCGGCGCGCGCGGCTGCGCTTCGTGCAGAGCTGATTGACTCTGTACTGCCAAGGCTCGCGGCGTCCGACGTCATCAGTTTTCGTGATGGCGGGCAGGACGGTGCTGGCGAGCTCATCGAGATTGCGAACCCGTGGCTGCGGTTAGCGCTTCTGGAATCAGGGCTGATTGAGTTGAGTCCATCCAGTGTCGCCCATCCCGCGGAGGCACACGGGCGCGTCGTCACGGGAAGGAGCGCGACTGCGCCGAGCGCGGATGCAACGAACGACTGGTCGCAGATCTGGTTTGCGGTCCAGCGCCATTCGTGGACCACGCTGGCGATTGTGCCCGCCTCGCCCCGCGAGCGAGGGCTGGCTGCGGCCTCGGCACTGGTTGCGGCAGGCAGGCAATACGCGGAAGGCTCAGTGCATCTGGTGGACGCCACCGGGGTCGCGCCGCACGCGGTTGATCTCGTCATTGCAAGCATGAGTGGGTCCATTGCGCCTGGTACACGCCTGGTGGTGGCGCTGGACAATCCGACGACCAATCCTGCGGCCATCCCGATTGCACGACATGCCGGCGCTGCGCTGCTGACGGTGCGCCTCGGCGATCCGTCCGTCGAGGAGGCATCTCGCGCCATCGATGTGATTGGTCGCAGGTACTTCGTTGGATCCGTCGCGCTTCGACAGTAGGCTGGGTGGATCCGGAAGCATGGCGGGGCGGCTTTGGCGGTCTGGACGTTGATGTTGCCGACTGCCCCACGCTTGTGAACGAAACTCGAAATTTGGGTGTCGCCAGGGAATGCTGAAAGTACTTCTCTTCATGTCGGTAATTCTGGTCACGTTCATCTTCCCGATGCGTGCCGCGAGAAGCGTTTCAGCTGTGCGCGGGCTGCGCAGGTCAGCCCTGCAGATGGCCGCATACGTTGTGTTGTACGTCGCGCTCGTCTCCTTCTTTCAGTTTGGCTGAGCGGCGTCGTGACATCCATCGTGCGGCCAATCGAGCGTTCATCCGAGGGGCAGCCCTTCCCGCAACGGCCGCCGCTGGTCACACCTCGGATCGGGCGACGCGCGATGTTTGAGCGCGCGCTCGTTGCCACCGTGGTGTTGGTGCTCTTGACCAGTTTCGGAATCTTGACGCTGACTGGCAACGTCGTGCTTGCGGCGCTTCCTGCACTCGGCACGGCACTGGTCGTTGCGGTCTGGACGCAGCCGATTCGCCGAACACTGCTGCCAGTGGTCTTTCTCCAGTGCGTGGTGTTCGAAGCACCGTACGCAACCGGTCCGCTCTGGCGGCAGGTTTGGGAACCACTCACGAAGTTCATGCACATGCGCCTGAGCATGCAGACTGGCATCGGCGCGCTGGCGTTGAGTGGAGAAGAGCTGCTCCACGTCCTGCTGATCGTCCTGTTGTGCGTCCGCGTTTTGCGAGGGCAGCGTATTGATGCCGACGGGCGTGTGCCAAGTGCGAACGTCCTGTTCGTCTTTCTGGCGATGAGTGTTCTCGCAATCGTCTGGCTCGAGATCTGGGGCCTGTCGACAGGGGGGAGCTTGAAGACAACGGCCTTCCAGCTTCGCAGCGTGGTCTGGTTGCCCGTATTGACTGCGCTGCTGTCGTTCGCGCTGCGGGATGCACGGGATTTTCGAATGTTGGGGATCGTGATCACCTTGGCCGCAATAGTGAAGTCCGCTGTCGGGATGTACTTCCTTGCGTCCGACGGCTCGGGGCAGGTCGCCACTCCTGCGTATATGACGAGCCACGACGATTCAGTGCTTTACGTGTCGGTGATCGTCATCTGGATTGCGGCGTATCTGCACGAGGGCTCATGGTCCCGACTGCTGACGGCGCTGGTGGTGGTCTTGTGGATGGTGGCCGCGATCTACATCAACAACCGACGGCTCGCATATGTCAATCTCGTCGGCGCTCTGCTGGTGTTTTATCCGCTGCTCAGTGGCCGAACGAAGCGAAAGATCAAGATCGGCATGATCCTCGCGTTTCCGTTCTTCGTGGTATACCTCTTTCTGGCACGTACGCACTCGGAGGGAATTTTCGGCCCGGGCGCGACACTGATGGGCATTGCAAAAACGGCAGACCCATCCACGCAATGGCGGGTCCTGGAGAATCAGAACCTGGTGTATACCATTCGCGAGAACCGATTCCTCGGTTCCGGCTTCGGGAAGGAATGGCGCGAGATCATTCAGTTGCCTGACATCTCGTTTGCGTTTAAGGAGTACAAGCTCATCGGGCACAACAGTGTGCTCTGGCTCCTCGGCGTTTCGGGCGTCCTCGGCTTCACGCTCATCTGGATGCCGATCGTCGTTGGCGTGTTTCTCGCGACGCGAAGCTATCACTTTGCGACAACGGCTCGGCAGCGTACTGCGGCTCTCGCCGTTGTCGTTGTCGCCGTGTGCTACGTGAGTCAGGCGTGGGGCGATATTGGTCTGGGCTCGAGTCTCACGACACTGCTGATGGCGCTTGCGCTCGCGCTCGCCGGCAAGCTCGCGCGCGAGACGGGTGCGTGGCCCTCGGATGCGCGGATCATGTAGCGTGGGATTGGATCGAGGGCGTGGCAACGACTGAGCGGAATGTGGTCAAGCGGTTGGCAGAACGCTCCGCCCGCCACCAACTGATGCCATTCGCCTCGTTCTCCGCGCAGCGCCCCGCGCCCGTTTCGCCAGCGACTGCGACTACTGGTCGCGCTATGTCGCCTTCTGCGTCCGGTTCGGAAAGAGATCCGGAAGAAGTGCGCGGACATAGAATGTGAGCATGACCACTTCGAGCACCGTGTCACCCATCATCGCACCAACGGCGCCGTTGCCGAGATACCGTTCGCCGGCCCAGATGCACAGGCCGCAAACCGGAAAGGCGAGGATCGCCGCGACACTCGTGATGTAGACAAACACTTTCTGCTTTCCGGCGGCGATTACCGCGGTCGCCAACGCTTGTTGGGTGAACCACAGGAACACGACGAAGCCCATGATTCGGAGGACGGGAACGCTGCCGGCGAAGGTCGGTGGATAGTGGAGGACTCGCAGCAGCAGTTCGGGGAATATCCCCAGCACGACTGCGATCGGGAGCGCCGCGAGAATCACGGTGCCAAGCAACATCCAGATCAGGCGCGCGAATCGCTCGCGGTCACCAGCGGCGTACACCTGGGTCAGCGTTGGCAAGGTTGCATTGCTGATGGCCATAGGGATGACGTATGCGGCGCCGAAGAATCGCTTCGCGAGTCCCAACCATCCGATCGCCTCGACGGTCGAGAGCTTGGACATGAGGAGCGCCGTGGAACCCTCGCCATAGATCATGGTGAGGATTTTCGACGAGAGGAAGGGAAATCCTGCCCGCGCCAGAGCCTTTGATGAAAGGTCTTCCGCCCTCGCCTCATTCAGACTGCGTTCCTTGATCGCGTGCATGAATGCGTGTCGCGCGAATATGGCCGCAGTACCATTACACACGATGTAGACGGCAGCAAACGTCCAGATCGGCGCCTTGCCAAGGACGAGCGCAATCACGATTCCGGAATACGTGAGCTTCTCGATCAGATTGATCGCGTTCAGTTTGACGAACTCTTGCAGCCCGTTCAGCGCCGCAAGGTACGTTTCCGTGACTTGTTGGAAAAGAAATGCGGGCAGTACAAATGCGATCAGAATTTCGACATCACGGCCGAAGTTCATCAGCCACGTCGCCAGCGCGGCCACGCAGAGCAGGAGGCCCGCAACGCCACCTCGCAGCAAAAGCGAGGTATGGACCAGCGATCTGGCGCGTTCAGGCTGCTTTGCGATTTCAGCGATCAGCACGGTCGACGTTCCCAGACTCACCAGGCCGGCAACGGTTGCAGCGAACGCTGTCGCGAGGCTCAGGCGTCCAAGGTTCAGAACACCCAGATAACTCGGAAGATAAAACGTGACCACCAGCGCCAGCGACCACGATAACGCCTGCGTCAGTAGCGTGATCGCAACGGCACGGGTCACGCCGTGCGTCAGGAGATTGGCGATTCGTGCCCGAATCAGATCCACATGCGCACTCGATCGTGCCGCACCGTCGTGGTACGAGGCTTCATGTGGTGAATCGGTATGCGTGCAGACATGTGTTCAGGATGATTCCCGGTGACGGCCTTGCCACGTCAGCCTTGCTCGTCTCTGGCAGCTGGGTGCCGAGTGACGATACTCGAATGACGGAAGAGAGTGTACTCGCTCCAAGGCGCGGTCGCGCTCGCCCCCGATGCCAGAGGTCGCCCTGTCGAGAGAGACGATGTGCCACCAGCACATGGCACACGCCTGCGGCCCGGGAGCGCTCAAAGAGGAGTGTCGGCTGATTCGTCCAAGGTGTAGAGTCGTCGTGACGGCGTCGTCCTGCGTGGCGTCGCGAATGGCGGTAAGGCCGCTCTCGGGAACGAGAGACACGGCGGTGAGCGAACGGATGATTCCACGGTGCACCCGCCACGCGTACCGGTGCCCGGGCGTTTGCAGGCTCATCTCGCAGGCCGCCCTGAACTCCAGAGGTCATAGCTGGCTCCGCCGTCGAACGGAGACGGCAAAGGTAACGCGTGAACAGTCCGCGTCGAAGGCCGCGCAGACGACATACCATCGTGACGTGTATCGCGACCAGCGATCGTGCGATTCGAGCACCTCGCAGTGACGGTGTCCGTGAGATCAGCACATGACACCGAAGGTCGCTCACCAGCGGGCGTCAACTGCCGGCCGTCGCGAGTTGCTGCTGCTTCATCACCGCGGCTCTGTAGAGCGATCGCTCAGGGCGTGCCTTCGGGGCCACGGGCAACGCTCGAGATGCGCGGCGTGGTCACCTGCCGCACGCGCTGCACCTTCAGCATCCGCGACGTTCGGAACAGGATACCGAGGAACCGCGGACCCCGTAGCAGATACCGCTTCCAGAGCCGTGCTGGATCCTGTGCCAGCCGATACGCCCACTCGAATCCGGCGTTCGAGACCCACTGGGGCGCGCGGCTCAATTGACCCGAAATGAAATCGAGGCTGGCACCACATCCAATGGCCACGGCGGGATGAATCTCGTCGAGGGACCTGGAGATCCAGAGTTCCTGCTTCGGTGCACCGAGGGCAACGAACACGATGTCTGGCCGCGCCGCTTTGACGCGCGCAAGGACGGCAGCGTCCTCCGCGCCCTTTCCGTCCATCGAAACAAACGCCGGATCGACACCGACGATTCTGACGCCAAAACGTGCAGACAGCCGTTCCGCCGCCAGCTCGGCGGCGCCGGGCTCGCCCGGCATGCCCCCGAGGAGATAGACGGCCCAATCCTCCTTGGCGGCCAACTCGACGATCGGAATGATCATATCGGAGCCGGAGAGCTTCTCCGGAATTCGCATGCCGAGCATGCGCGACGTCCAGACGAGTGGCATTCCGTCCGCAAAGGCAAGATCCGCGCGCCGGTAGGCACGGCGAAGCCCGCGATGCTCGTCGGCCATCACAACGTGATCGACGTTCGGTGTGAAGATTGCGCCGCCTGTCCCACTCGCAACGAGCGCGCGGACCGCATCGATTGCCTCACCGAATGCCAGGGCGTCAACCCACAGCCGTCCGAATCGCACACGATATCGCGCTGGTTTCGTGATCGCGTCAACAGCACGCTTGGCGGCGTCCGGCGTCGCTGCCGATTCAGCAGCACCGAGTGCTGTCTGTGACGGGCCATCGTTCGTGCACGGTCCGGTCGGGTTCATCGTTCGTCCGGTCGTGGTGTGCGCACCCACTCGCCAGCGCGACCACGCGGGCTCAGAAAGGCGGCGAGTTTCCAGAGCATGAAGACCGGCAGCCAGAGCATGTCGCGCAGTGCGCGCAGCCCAGTGCCCGACAGGACCATACCGCGTACCACATACAGCGTCAGCAGCACCAGCGACACCAGCCACACGATCACGGGTGTGGCGCCGGTGATGCCGACCATGGCGGTGAAGAGCGAGAGGCCGAGGCCGACAATGATCATCGCGGCCAGTGTGGTCAGCGGCGGTACCAGTAGGTCGAGCAACAGGTCGAAGGCGATGCGCCCCCCTGGCTGTCGTGCGGCACGAAGAAGCGATGGTGCGTGGGCGCGGAGGAGGGCCAGTCGGCCGCCTTCCCAGCGCGCGCGCTGAACACGCGATGCGCGCGAGTTGGTTGGCATGTCGCCGAGCACATGCGCTTCCGCGACGTACTCGACGCGAATCCCCGCCAGTCCGAGCGCGATTCCGTACTCCACGTCCTCGACCACGGAGAAGGCATTGGGAGGAACCTGCCGGAGCACTGGCGCCGCGAACGCCATGCCGTTGCCGCGCAGCCCGCACGACAGCGCCAACCGTTCACGACCAAGCGAGCGCACGGTGTGGAACATCGTCAGTGCGATGACCATCAATCGGGTACGCCATGACGCGTTGGCATTCCGCACGCCGTACTCGGCCTGCAGTACCTTCGCGCCGGAGACAAACCGGGCCGCGAACGCCGACAGCAGATTGGGCGAGACCGAGGAATCTGCGTCGACGACAACCACAACATCGGCGAATCCGTCCGCGAGGCTCCGGCTGTACGCATGAGCAAGCGCGTACCCTTTCCCGCGTTCACTGGCGTGGTGGCGCTCGAGCACCGTGGCACCTGCGGCGCGAGCACGCAGCGCGGTGTCGTCCGTGCAATTGTCTGCAACGACGATGATGCGACGGCGATCACTCGGGTACTGCACCGCCAGCAGGCTCTCGACGGTGGCCGCGATTCCGGCCGCCTCGTTGTGGGCTGGAACGACGATATCAAACGTCGTTGCGAGCGAGGCCTCGGGCGACTTGCGTCGGCCCGACAGCACCGTCAGCCAGGCGAGGTATGCACAGGCGCAAAGCACCGGGGCCGCGCTGACCAGCAGGAGCCCGGAAACGAGCGTGGTACCCAGTCCGCTCATTCGGTTCCCGCGCTTGTTGGCACGGCACTCCGGTGAGGTGGCGATACGTGGGCTGCGTCAGTCGTGCAGGCTGCGCTCACTGGGCAATTACCTGCGGCGACCGGGCGCTCGCCGTCGGCTGTGTGTGCGGCGTCGTGCGCTGAGGGCGGCGTGCAGATCGCGAGGATTTCGATCGCTTGCCGAGCATCGCACGCAATGGGACGGGGCGCCGCCCGCCGAGCGTCACGAGCGTGGCCACGACGATCTTCAGGTCCAGAAGAAACGAGACGTTGCGGACGTACAGCAAGTCGTAGTGAATCCACTGGTGAAAGTCGCCCTGATCGCGGTCCTTGCGGCAGACTTGCCACAGGCCTGTCATGCCAGGACGCACCGATAGTCGACCGTTGCGCCACGGGACGCAGATCTGATTCTCGCGGAACGGCGACGGGCGCGGGCCGACCAGGCTCATTTCGCGTCGCACGATGTTCCAGAGTTGTGGCAACTCGTCCGCGTTCAGCGTGCGTAGGATCGCACCAATTTTCGTGACGCGCGGATCGCGGTCCATCTTGAACTGCGGACCATCCATCTGCTGCTTCGCCGCCAGCGCGCGCTGCATCTCATCCGCATTCGTCAGCATGCTGCGGAACTTCCAGCACTTGAACGGCCGGGCATCCTTGCCTTCGCGGGAGTCGCCATAGAAGACATCTCCCTTGGATGTCAACTTGACGAGCACTGCGATCACAACCATGATCGGCGACAGCACCAGCAGCGCCAGCAGTGCCAGCACGGGTTCGAATGCCGCCTTGACACTGACGTACGCCGGGATCGCGAGTCTGCGCACCGGTTCTGGTGCGGCCGCCAGGCTGGCAGCCGTGTGCCGGCGCTGCCCCGCGACCGCGGACGCGTGCGTGGAGTCGCCCGAGACGATGCGGTGACGCACGGTGGTCGCAGCCGCGACATCCGCACCAGCCAGAACCAGGCACTGTGCGATCACCGCGTTGGCGCCGATGTTCGCGTCATCTCCGATCGTTGACGGACCAATGATCAGCGCCCCTGCGCCAATCTCCGCTCGGTCGCGAACGACGACGGAACCCACGATCCGTGCAGTCGGATGAACGGTCGCACTCGGGGCCACCAGGGATGCGGACTGTCCGCGTACCTTGCTTAGTTCACGCAGGGTGGCGAGCGCGCCGACCCGGCGCTCGTTCAACGCCAGCACGCCGGCCTCGTCGTTCAGGTCGAAACAGTCGCCGTGAAATGGCACGTCCTGATTCGGAATCCCGTTAGCCGAAAGCTGCATCCTGAGGGTCTCCAGCGACGACAGCGTCAGCGGCATGACCATGTGCGCGCAGGCGACCGGCACCAATGACGCGAGTACGCCCGACGGGAACGGCCAGGTGACGGGCTCGAAGTACCGCTGGATCTTGCGCACGCGCCCAGATTCGTCCGACTGCACGAGCTCCTTTGTGTGGAGCGTCGGCGCTTCGAAGGCGACCAGATGACGCACCATTCTGGCATCATTCGCCGCCGTGTTGCACAGCGGTCGTAAATCGACGCCATCGGCCGGATAGCAGACCGGTGTGATGAACAGGAGCGAGTCGGAGGGCGTGAACCGATCCACCAGTGCTGACAGCTCGCGCAGACTGAGAATCTCCTCGACGTCCGAGTACGCGGCCCGGATGCGCGTCGCGTACGCAGGATCGGGATCAAAGTCGGTCAAGACCATGGGGCGATGCGCCGTCACACGCTGCACGCTGCGCATGACTTCGCGCATCAGGATATCGTCGGCGGTCGGTACCAGCAGCAGCGACCCATTGTCATGAGCGTACTGCGCGTACGCTGGCCGGATATCGAGCAGGACGGGGATAATGCTCATTTCAGTCCGTACGAGTCTTGGGCCGTCGGGTGGAACTGCCCCCCGCTGTCACGCGCACCGAGGGCAAGCTTCCTCAGACTCGGCGGGAGATCGGTTGCCAGCGCCGCATCGACCATGTCGACGGTCGCCTTGGCATCAGCGCTGGCCGGCGCGGGAGCGCCGGACTCCTCCGGCACCTGCGTCACGCTGCGCACGCGATCGCCCGCCACCACGACGCATCGATCGGCGATGACTGATGTGTCGACGATCGCCGCCTCGCCAATGAAGCAGTCATCCCAGATGAACGATCGCGACACGAGTGCGCCCGCTGAAATGATGGTTCGCTCACCAATGGATGCTGGTCCAACGATCACCGCGTCCTCCTCGACTCGCGCCCCTTCGGCCAGCAGGACCGGACCCACGATGCGCGCGGAGGGGTGCACGAAGGCGGACGGGTGATGCATGCCCTCGCCATCGCGCACGTAGTGCGGCAACAGCGCCGGCCGCTCGATCGAACGGGAGACGAGCCAGCGACTGACCGCCGCGTAGCTCGAGTAGTCGAGTACCTTCGCAGAAAGTCCGTGAACCTCGTGCATCGCCACGTGCGCCCCTGCGCCGCTCAACCGACCCAGCAGGCCTTCCTTGATGTCCTGGTAGCCATGGGACGGCACGGTTTCGAGGGCGCTGCGCTCGAAGACATAGATGCCGGCGGGCTGCCGCCGTACGCCACTCGTCATGCCCCGGCGACGCCGGTCGAACTCGACGACGACCGTCGCGGCAGCCCCCGAGCGTCGATGCGCCGTGAGCATCGCATCGAAGTCCAACGTTGGCACGAGTGTGCCCTCGATCACCACGAAGGTACGGGCGCTCGTCGCCGACGTCATCGCAACGGCATCGCGCGCGCAGCCTGCCGGTCCGCGCGGTTCCGCATCCTCGTAGTAGTTGAGCGCGATATCCATCGAGGCGCCATCGCCAAGCACTGCGCGAAGCGGTGTCGTCGCACTGTTGGCGCACAGCACGGCCGAGCCGATCCCCGCGTCGCGCAGCCACTGGATCGGATACTTGATGAGCGGTGTGTGTGCCACTGGCAGAAGTGGACCACGCAGCACTCGCTCGAACACACCGTCACCCCAATGGTGGGTGCCTGCGAGCACGATGCCGCAGACGTCGCCCACATCGCTTTCTGCACGCACCCAGCTGCCGAGCGACGCTTCCGATGGAGGAGGCGTCGCACCGACAAATGGGTCAAGCGGCAGGAATGGCACGATTGCCACCTTCGGCACGAGAGAGACTGGTCAGACGAGCGCTATCGCGACACGACGCGTGCGAATCGTCGCAGAACGCGCGCCAAACGAAGAATACAAATCGACAGAGCGTTGCAGCGAAATGACTGGTGTGTAGACGCTTCGTAACTCTGCTGCGCGAGTGGCTTGGCCGAAATCCATCGTTCTCACCCGGCAATATAGTTGAAGTTCTCCAATGACGGCCTCACCGCGGCCGAGATTGACGTGCGCCGTGCCACCTCTAAGACGCGCGCTTCCTCGCACCGAGCTCAGTCCCCGTCCCGGGGGCGACAGCCCGCTCGGCCACGGTGCAGTCGGTTCGTCGGTGGACGATCAGCAGTCTATCGCACGCGAGCTGAGGTAACAATGGCAAATCGGCGCCGAAATATGCACAAATAGCGATCCTGGCAATCTGTACTCAGCCCATCTGGCCGATCGGCATGAGGCCACCTGCAGTGCCACGCGAAGGACGGCCTGCATCTGTGCCTCGGCGTCCAACGCCGCTCGTCGAACCCTCTATGGGTGGGACGGCTGTGAGGTAGCCATGGTGGGTTCAAGTGGCCGGATGCCTGGTCAATTGAGATTTGATCACGAGCAGGGGTCGGCTCACGTCGCTCGGCGATGCCGATAACTGGACAACGGCATATTCGCGTGCCGAATCATGGCGGTATAGCCTCCAGTCAAATAAGCAGCGAGTGGTGGCCCGAACGCCAAGGCTCAGCGCGGGCAAGAATCATCTCGACGGTTCAGGCCGTACCAGACCGCCGCCGCCATGCCACGCGCGCGGAGGGAGGCGCCAGTAGGTGCCAGTTGGTGCCGCGGGCGCCTGTCGGATCAGGCGCGCGACAGCACAGCCGGTCCTTTCACCGCTTCGTGTCCGCTCAACACCTCGGTGATGCCGCGATCGAACCGCGCCGTCGCAAACCGCTGCGCGTTGGCTCTGCACGCTTCTGCGGTGATGTCGGACTCGTGCGCGTAGAAGTCGTCCAGCGCGCGGACGACGGCGTTTGGCGTTTGAGCACCGAAAAAGACTCCGGTCGGCGTCTCGTGCTCCAGGCCGCGAATCGTCTCCGTTGCCGCGCCGCGCCCGAAGGCGATCACCGGGGTGCCGCACGACTGCGCCTCGAGTGGTGTGATACCGAAGTCTTCCTCCGCCGCAAACAGGAACGCGCGCGCGGACTGCAGATGACCGCGAAGCTCGGGCAATGGCAGACGGCCGGTGAAGTGCACGTTGGGTGGCGCGCCGGCAGCGATCGCAGCGCGGCCCGGTCCGTCGCCAATCACGATCAGGCGTTCATTCGGCCGCAGACGAAACGCTTCGACCAGCAGGTCGATGCGTTTGTACTGCACGATCCGGCCGGCCGTGACGAAATTGGTCGCGCGCGGTGCGGTGTTGAGCGTAAAGACTTCTGTGTTGACCGGCGGATGCACGACCACGCTCTCACGCCCGTAGCAGCGCCTGATGCGCGCGGAGATGTAGGCCGAGTTCGCGATGAATTCGGTCACCCCGTCGGCACTGCGGCGGTCCCAGTTGCGAAGCTGCGACAACACCCGACGTGCCGCCCAGGCCTTCGGTCCCCGAAACCCACTGGTGTCGAGGTACGAATTCTCGAGATCCCACGCGTATCGCATCGGTGTGTGACAGTAGCAGACGTGCCGCACTCCCTTCGGAACGGTGATGCCCTTGGCAACCGCATGCGAACTCGACACGATCAGGTCGTAGCCGTGGAAGTCCCAGGCCTTGATCGCCATCGGCATGAGCGGGAGCAGCATGCGGTAGTTGTCGGCCAACCGTGGCATGTGTTGCAGCAGCGTGGTGTGCGGCGTGCGCCCCACCAGTCCATCCCGGTATTCGGCCGGCAGCGTATCGATCGTGGAGTAGAGGTCCGCGTGCGGCATCAGCGTCAGCAGACGCTGCAGCACCAGTTCCGCCCCTGCCCACGTCGTCAGCCAGTCATGAATGATCGCAACACGCATCAGGCGAGGCACCGGTCGAGGTGCGCGATGGCGAGCGCGGCGGCGTGGTGCGGGTCGTTGGTCATGTCTACAAAGGTCAATGACGGCACGCCGTCGGGAAAGGCGACGACACCCGATGCGGCTGGGTTGTTGAGCACAACGGTTGGTCGTGCGTAGCCAAGGGCGAGATGCGCCACCACCGACTCGACGCCTATCGCGGCGCGGGCCTGACCCGTGAGGGCTACCAGCTCGGCGAAGGTGGTGGTGCCCATCGCATCATGCAGGCGCGCGGCGGGGACCAGCGCGCGCAATGCTGCAAAACGTTCGCGGTCACTCGTACTGCCCACGAGGAGTATCGGCGCACGTTCGGCCAGCTGTGGGAGCACGGTTTGCCAGAGTTCGAGCGGGGCTTCTTTCGCGCCGTTGCGACTGCCTGGCTGGACGATGATCGGTGCGTCGGGGCGCAGGGCGGCGGGTGCCGGAAGGACGGGGCCACGGTACGTCGCAGCCGGTAGATCGAGTACCTCGAGCGCGTGCAGCCAATTCTGACCGAGTGACGCCTGGGGACGATACGGGATCAACCGGTGGTACTCCCAACTACGACCGCGCAATCCAAACCCGATCCGCACTGTCGCGCCTGAAGCGATTGCCAGATTGATCGTGCTCGGTGACGTGCACCGCACGTCGAGATACACCGCTGGCTTCATCGCGCGAATCGTGGCTCCAGCCGACGCACGCGTCGCATGCTCGACGCGTAAACGCTGCGGCCATGATGCGGCCGAGGACTGCAGCCAGGCGGCGTCGTAGGTCACCACCTCGTGCACATAGTCATGTGCCACCAGCCACGTGGCCACCTCTCGAGCCCAGGAGCCGTGCACGAGCACCAATCGCGCTGACGGCAACCGATCGCGCAGTGCACGGAAGAGTGCCGTCGCCTGTATCAGGTCACCGAAGTGATCGGGCTTCGCGATGACGATTGTCGCCGTGGTGAGATCAGGCAGCGAACGCGGGCCGGCCGGCGTGCTCACCAGGCGACGGCCCTGATCCACCAGTGCCAGGCCCGTCACGAGCGGCGTTGGGTACCACGTGGGGAGCAGGTACTGGCGACCCAGAATCTCGACCAGCTGCGGACGGCTCATGCTCACCACGCTCCCTGAGGGGCGGTGGTTCCATCAAAAAGATGAGCTCGGTGTGGCCTGACCATCGTGGAAAACTACTGCGTCAGGGAACGCGCATCCATGGCATGGCGTTCAACTGTGGTGAATCTGGTGCGCGCCTCCGATGCGCGTGCTGGCTGACGGCGGACGCGCCGCTACGCCGACGTCGTGGTCTTGGGTGCGCCGAAGCCGGAGCGGATGTCGTACTCCTCCCGCACACGAACACCGACCACCAGGCCGCAAAATGCCCAGATGAACAGGACCGTGATGCTCGGGAAGGTGAACAGCCCGAGTGCAACGCCGGCCAGCCCCGCGCGGAACGCCAACCCGTTCACACCTGACGCTTGCGCCCACACCCGTTTGGCGAATGTGAGCACCAACACTGCGCCGATCACCCCGGTCTCGGCCACCAGCTCGACCCACGGGCTGTTCGCGATCGGCTTCACCGGTCGGAAGCGGTCGAAGAAGTCGGTGAGCTGATACGGCCGGTAGTTGTAGCCGTAGTGCGACAACCCGACACCCATCACCGGATGATCGGCTGACATTCTGAGCCCCGCCACCGCCAGATCGACGCGGTCGAGTTTCGACCCGAATTCTTCGGTCGACAGCTTGGCGATGAAGAACTCGGAAATGTACCCGGTGGCAGCGAGCACGCTCACCACCAGCGCCGTCACCGCCACGAAGATGGCGAATGCGTAGAACTTGCGGCGTGGATCGCGGTCGTTCCCACCGGTGCCCAACGAGAAGACGCACCCGAAGAGGGCGAGTGCGACGACGTTCGCGGTCGAGAACGTGATGAACACCGTGATGGCGAGGAACGCGGCAGTCCAGCGCCAGCGCATCCAGAGCGCAACAGCCAGCGACGTGAGCAAGTACATCGCGAAGTAGTTGCCCTCCTCGAACGTTCCGCCGCGGAACAGTTCACGCCCGGCGATGTTGATGATCTGCGGACTCACCATACCAGGGAGCAGCGGTGCTGGAAGCGCGAAGACGGATGAGAGCAGCAGCAGCCATCCATAGGCGGCTGCGCCAATCGCACCGATGCACCACCACCGACCAACACGCCGGCCATCTTCGTACGCTGCCGTGGCGACCAGCGCAAACGCGAGGAGTGCGAGCAGCCAGTATCCTATCTTGATCACCCCGTCGCCAATCGGCCCGATCCGCGCCTCGAAACCCTCAGTCGTGAATGAGTCGAGCGGGAAGGCGAGTCTGAGACAAAGCACGAGCGCCGCCCACGTCAGGAACGCAAAGATCGGACGTGCGAAGCGGGCGATGCCCGGGACCAGCACCATTCGCCCTTCCCAACACATCGATGCGGCACAAAGGCTGAGCACCAGCTCATAAATCTTGAGCGGGAATACCACGCGCAGCGTCATCGCATATGTCAATGGCAGCGTGCCGACCACCACCAGTGTTGCGTAGTGACGGACCGACGTGGTGCCGGAGACCCGCATCGCCGGCGCTACCATCGTCACCTGCATCGATTCCGTCAGGACACGACGCGAATCGCGGCGTCGGGCGAAATGACGCGCGGGCCTGGCGCCGCCTCGCGTCGATCCGACATCGCCACCAGGGAGACACTGACGAATCCAAGTACGAGCCCTGCGGCGCACGCGATGCCGCCCCAGAGCACTGGACGCTGAAGCGGACGGTCCGGGGGCGTGGCGACATCGACGACGGTGAGCAGTGGCGTATCGCGCACTTCGGCGACGCGGCTTTCCTCGAATGTTTTTGTCAGACCGATCAGTATCCCTTCCTTGACACGCACGACTCGGTCGAGCTGCTCGTACATCGCCATCAGCCGTGGCGATTCGTAGTAGTTGCGGTTCGCGTCCAGGAACGCCTGCTTGTGACGTTCCGCCGAGTCGAGCTCGGCTGCGGCGGTGCCGAGGCGCAACTCGGCAAAGCGGCGCTGTTCGGTCGAGGAGCGCTGGCGCCGCTCGAGATTGAATCGGTTCAGCAGTTCCAGCATGCGGTTCGCGACCGCCGCCGAAAGCGCCGGATCGCGCAACGTGACGCTCAGATTCACGATGCTGCTTTTGCGACTGATGAGCACGAGCACACGGCGCTTGAACTTCCGCAAACCGTTCCCGAAGCGGCGCTCCGGTGTTGGCCCGGTCACGTCAATCAACTCCAGCAGCGGTTTCGAGACGGCCGGTGCGGCTGGATCCGGGAATTGCGTCTTGAGGGTCTCCGTGAGCAGTTCCGTACTCGTCAGGACATCGGCGAAAAACTCCGTCGACGGGCCATCCTTGAGTTTGGCCAGGGCGCTCGCTCCGCCGGCCTCACCGAGGAGCGACCCAAGCCCCCCGATCGCACCGAGAATGCTGGTGTTGTTCGACCCGAGCGCCTGTTCCGGCACAAAGCTGGTGGTCGCGGTCCACGTCTTCGGCCAGACCAGAGCGGCTCCTGCACCGAGCCCGGCTGCCAGCAAGGGAATCAGCAGCAGCCAGCGCCAACGCCGGACGAGGCCACGCCGCAACTCGACGATCGAGAACTCCTCGATCGGAAGGGGCGATTGGCTCGCCGTCGCGTTGGACAGTTCAGGCGTCACGAGGTGGAAGACGAATGGGAATCAGGATTCGGCACCGGTCTCGGAGCAGGAAGGCCGCCGCCGACCACCAGACGCGCCACCGCAGCGGCACGTCCGGGATCACCGCGACGGAGCCGATTCAGCGCCGCACCAAACAAACTCGAATATACGGCGGGCAACCGGTTCGGGAAAAAACGGCGCGTCACACGGAGGCGCGCCGAAATCCCGCTGAGATCTGCGAGTTCGCTTCGATTCGTCGCGTTCGCTGCTCCGGCGCCGATCGTGGCTCCTTCCCGGTGCCAGACGACGGCATCGGGAAGGAGTCTCGTCCCCCAGCGGAGCGCCGCACGGCAGGACCAGTCGATTTCTTCGCCATAGAGGAATCCCTCCTCGGACAACAGCCCGACGTCGCGCACGGCTGATGTCCGCAGGATCCACGACGCGCCGTAGACGTAGCCCGGCTGCCGAGGGTCACGTGCGAGCGGTTGAAACACACTGGCGCCATCGTGCACTCGATGGCTGGTGGCCAGCCAGGAATTCCATCGACACCAGCCGACCGACTGCACAATCGTGGGTCGATCGTAGTAGCAGACAGTCGTGCCGAATTGGCCGATCGTCGTCGGCGCCTCGTCGAGTGCGGTCCGGATCGCACCGACG
Source organism: Gemmatimonadales bacterium (assembly GCA_038215035.1). Lineage (GTDB taxonomy): Bacteria > Gemmatimonadota > Gemmatimonadetes > Gemmatimonadales > Gemmatimonadaceae > JACMLX01. Next base: position 23,741 of record JBBQRH010000028.1, read on the forward strand.
GTGCCATCGCTGACCACCGTGTCGTTGTTCAGGAGCCAGACGGCGTCAACGCCAGGGGTATTCAGGGCAAGACGAAGGCCATGGTTCATTCCAGCGCCGAAGCCGTCATTCGCTTCAGCCACCACCAGTGTCCATGGCGCGTGCGCCGACACCGGATGCGGCGATGGCGTCCGAAGATCCCAGGTGGCGTCCGCACCGACCAGTGGCCACCAGTGCGAGGCAACAGTGTCGTGGACCGGTCGAGGTGCCGCGGCGTGGGCGCCACGCATCCAGCGCTCAAGCTCCAGCACACTGTCATCTGGTGACGCATTGTCGACGACGATGACACGTGTTGCGCCAGCGGCAACAGCGGGCGCGAGGCTTTGCAGGCACGCGATCGTGTCGCGCCAACGGCCATGCTGAAGAATGACGGTTGCGAGCATGATGCTACACCCGCCCGTCAATCCGCTCGAGGACCATGCGTTCCGCGGACGTGCGTTGATTCCACAGGAGCACCGGTAGCGTACATGACAGCGCCACGGCGAAGATCACCACGGCGCGATCAGACTCGGGAGGCGTGACAGCGCCAAGCCAGGCCGCAACTGCGACCACCGCGACCCCGGCCAGATTCATCAGCAGCGACGAGACGGGCAGTGGAGCGACCAACTGCGCACGCCACGCCAGCAAGCCGGCATCGATCACGGTGCGAGCGGTCCACGCCGTTGCGGCACCAACAATGCCCCAACGGTGAATCGCGAACCAGAGCAGAAAGCCGAATGGAACGATTTCAATCAAATGGAGCGTGGCGGTCCACCTCGCTCGGCCGCTTGCCTGCAGCAGGGTGAAGGGCACCGCTGCGATACAGTTTGCGGCAACGCCGATCGCCAGAATCCGAAGGACCGCCACGCTTTCGCCGCGATACTGGGTGCCGCCGGCCATCTCGAGGAGCCAGGGAGCGAGAAGGCAGACGACGGCACAGACGGGCACGACGATCAGCGTCAGCAAACGGACGCTGGCGCGATGCAGCGGCACCAGATCGTCCTGCCTTTCGGTGGCCGCCCGCGTGATGGCTGGAAACAGCACCATCGTCAGCGCGCCAGGCACGATGAACAGCCGCGTGATGGCTTCCCACGGCACCGCGTACAGCGCAACCGCGCTGACGGAGATCATCGATGCAATCACGAATCGGTCTGCCACGGTCATCAACGGGCTGAGCACGTTGCTCACCGTCATCCACGCTCCAAGCCGGAGCAACGGCCGCAGATGTTCGCGCGCCGCTGCGTGTTGCGGATCCTGGATCAGGCTCCCTTGTGCCAGCCGGTGGTAGCGCCAGAGCGCCCACACCCGCACGCACGCGATCGTGATCGCGATCACGGTCAGCGATGCGGTGAAGGGGAGCAGCAGCAGCGGAACACCGAACGTGGCCACGCTGACGGGCAGTCGCACCAGGTTCACGTCGCGGAATCGCAGGCGTGCCTCGAGAACGGCACGAGGCACACTGGCGGCGGTGATCGCTGGAACCGTCAGCGCAAACACGACCGCACTCACCACAGCGTCGGTTCGCAATGTGGGCGACACGTGCAGGATGTTGACCACATACCATGGTGCGATCAACGCGCCAACGATGCCGACGGCGCCCCCGACGCCGGCGAGCAGGATCAGGGCCGTCGAGATGAACGCCGTGATCGGGGCCGCCGGTGTGTCGCCCGAATCGGCGGCGGCGACGATCCGCGTGAGTGAGCGCCCGAGACCGAAGTCGAGCAGGGAGGCGTAACTGAGCCATGCCCACGCCAGCGCGAGCAAGCCGAACCGCTCAGCACCGAGTTGGCGCGTGAGCAGCGGCAGCGCAAGCAACGCGACCAGCAGTGGTGCCACAGACGTGAACAGGCTCAACGCGCCGCTTCGAAGCAACGAGGGCGCGCCTGGCGTCTCCGCTGCGGTGTCGAGGTGGTCGGCCATCGGCGCCCCTAGGCCTAGCGCGTCTGGATGATGATCGTCGCGAGAGACGCCAGCAGTGCAGCAAACGTTCCGATGATGGCCGCAATCTGGGTGCGCGCCGCCAGATTGTCCTGCCGCTCGGCCCGATCGCGTTTCGGCACCGTCACGATGGCACCTGGGCGCGGCGTGGGTTGACCATCGGGCAGCAGGAACCGTCGCGAAACGGCATCGACGCGCCCATTGGGCTGCGTCACGTATGTGCGCGGCAGATCGGCGTCGAGTCGGCCGCCACCGGCCGCTCGGATGTAGTACGTCATGTCCTTGCCCTTCACGTAGGGCAGGGCCGTCGGCGAGTTGACGGCGCCATCGACACGCACCACGGCGTCGTAGCGCGGAATGGTGATCGAATCGCCGTCGAACAGGATGATGTTGTCCTGTTCCTTCGCGTCCTTGAGCACAGCGGGCAAGTCGACACCAATGCGCCCGACGCGGTTCCGGCGTCGCGAGAAATTGACGCCGTCCGCGTACGCCTCGGTGGTTAAACCTCCGGCGCGCTGAATCACCTCGTTCAACCGTTCGGTCTTCTTCACGAGGGTGTAGGAGCCGGGGAACTTCACCTCGCCACCGACATACACCGTGCGTTGCAACTCCCAGTCGGGCTGACGCAGGATGAGCACGTTGTCATAGGATTGGAGCACCACGTCGCTGCTGCCGCTGGCGGAGCTGGACAAGCCGGGTGGGCCGACATACCGGCCGTCGCGTCCGCGCTCGAAGAGATAGCTCGAATCCATCGGGACGCGCATCGTCGAGGCTGTGACGCCGTCTGCACGCGTGGCCGGCATGCGCGCGATCTCCGCCTCGGTCAGCAGCGCACTCTCGAGCAGTCCGCCGGAGAGGAGCACCAGATCGCGCATCGTCATCCCCTCGCGATACGGGTATCGACCACCGCGTCGCACCGCCCCAGTGATCGCCACGTATCGCACGGGCCGGAACTCGCTCCGGCCGAAAATCTGCACTTCGTCTTCTTCCTGCAGTGTCGGGTCATTGACCACTGTGCCTAACGTATCGGCGAGCACCGCGCGCAGTTGCGAGCGCGTCGAATCGGAATTGAGTCGCGAGATCAGGACCTGACCGAGGTACGTGTCCGGCTTGAGCCCTCCGGCTTTGCGGATGGCATCGCTCAGGCGCATGCCAGTGGTGAGCCCAACCGCGCCGGGCGTGAAGACATTGCCTCGCAGCACGACGCGATTCCTCACGCGGTCCGAGACCTTGAGAATCCGGACGACATCGCCGTCAACCAGCGCCAGCGCAGGGACATCGCCGCCATCAGTGCCCGTGACGTCGAGCACTGCCCGGTCGCTGCCCGGCCGCGTCCGGTCTCGCATCGGTGTCAGGCGCTCGATCTGGATACGCGATCGCGCTGCCGTAGGCAGCATGCCACCTGCCGCGCGAATGATTTCGCTGAGCGAACCGCTGGTGCCGACTTCGTACGTCCCGGGGCGATTGACCTGACCCAGAACACGCACCCGTCCCGTGTGCACCGGGACAAAGACGATGTCACCATTGAGCAGGCGCGCGTCTCGCGACGCATCGCCCCGTAGCAGGTAGTCGTACAGATCGATGGTGCCGACCGTACGACCGTTCCGGCGTATCTGCACGGCGCGGAGTGACCCGTTCATCGTCGGGCCGCCAGCGGCGTACAGCGCCGTCAGCGCCGTGCCCGCGGCCGACACCCGATAGCTGCCAGGTCGCGACACTTCCCCGACCACGAAGATCTGATTCGACCGGAGTCGCGCCACGCTGATGCTGAATCGCGTGGTGGCATCCGCGCCGCGTCGAATGCCGGAATAGGAGCGCCCGAGTCGCGTGAAAAGCAGATCGTCGAGTTGTGCCAGCGTCAGGTTCGCGACGCTGATCTGGCCCACCTGCGGGACGACCACAAAACCTTCGCGCGTCACATCGAGCGTGTACGCCTGTTCCACATCGCCAGTGAGAATCAGCACCAGTCGATCGCCAGCGCCCAGTCGATAGCTCGGATCGACCGGGCCGGCGAGATTCGCATCGAACTGCGATGCGTTGCGCTGCGCGAACAGGTCCATGCCAAAAACCTTCAGCCCACTGTCGCGCTGGATCGAGTCTGAGCGGAGGTACAGGTATTGCTCGTACGGCGTCAACTTTCGGCCGTCGCGTCCGCGCAGGTCGGATGGAATCCGACTGTCGAGCGTCGAATCGAACGGGGTCTGCAGCGAGTCGCCCGTCAGGCGCTTGGTCCGGTTGGTATCGCCGGGGAAGTCAAAATCGCTCGAGTCGGCGATGCCGAGTTCACGCAGCGCCGAGAAGACGTCTGAATTGGGCAGCGTCGGGTTGGCGTTGATGCCGCCTGCGGCGCCCGCCGCTCCAGCACCGCCGGCGGTTGGATCGCCGCTCGCGGCGCCCGCACCGCCGCGCCCTTCACTCTGCAAGTACGAGTCGAGCAGGTTGTCCGGATACCCCTGCGCTCGCAGCCGTGCCCGAATCTGGTCTGGGCTGAGCCCGCTTCCGCCGATCCGCTGCCTCAGCTGATTCAGCAGGTCAGGGCGATTCTGCAGGAGCTGCTGCGCCTGCTGAGGGGACACGGTCTGCGCAGGGAGCACGGACGCCAAAAACAAAAAGACCCCGACCGCGAGCAGCGGCCGAAGGAAGAGGCGATTCATCGCTGTGTAGATGGCTGAGAGACCACGAGCGGGGGGATATGGACGCGCAGGGACTCGAACCCCGGACCTCTGCTGTGTGAAAGCAGCGCTCTAACCAGCTGAGCTACGCGTCCTTCAAACCGATCTGCAACCCCAGTTCCGGACCTCGATTTGCCGAGGCGTCGAAGCACGCAAGTGTAACCGTAACAGCGGGTTCGGGGAAGGGGGAGGGTGCCCGGCAATCCCGTCACCGCACCACCGCGCGCATCGTCCGGTACCGGAGGAAATAGGCCAGGTAGGATTCGAACCTACGACCTGTCGGATTATGAGTCCGCTGCTCTACCGCTGAGCTACTGGCCCGCCATGCATCAAACATACTCGCAACCGTTCCCTGCCGGACCGGGCGCGCTGCCGTGACTGCGACTCGGGCAGCGACCGCGTCCTTGACCAACGCTTGCCCAGAACGATCGCAGCACGATCTCAGAACAGCGACGTTCGCAAACGTGCCCACGACGGCTCGAGCGCGACGCGCAATCGGCCGTCGAATCGGGTGGTCGTCGCCCCCTTCACCCTGAGATCGTTGTCGCTCCGGTTCAGCCCAGCGTCGGCCGTGATCTCGACGCTGGGGCCGACCCGGACCGCACCACTCGCAGCAAGCCGAAGCGTCTTCACGACCACCCCTTCGAAGATGCTTGGCCACGTATTCCGTTGATTGATCGCCGGATACGGTTCGCGATAGTCGCCAGCACCTTGTCGGCGATAGGCGACGTAGACGCGGATCGGTGCCGGAAGCACCGGACCCACATCGATCCCCGCGCGGATCTCGTCGAAATCGCTGTTGCGCTGGCCGAGCCCGACGCTCCGGCTGGTGAAGCGCTCGAAGCGGTCCGGAGCCCTGTACGTCAGTGAGTTCACGCGGGTGTAACTGCCGAACGCCCGTGCTCCACCGGCGAGAGGGATCCCCTCCGTCGTCAGTGCCAGACCAAGCCCGGGTGGTTCTCCGCACAGATCGCACCGGTCGATCTGGAAATCGTCCAGAAAGAGCTGAGCGCCAAGCATCACGCCGTTGGTGGCGCGCCAAAGGGCATCCGCACCAAACGCGACGTTGATCGGATCACCGTCGCTGTATTGCGTGAGGAACAACGGGGCCACCGGATTCGACAGCGACGGCTGGAAGCCGCGCCCGACACCGCCGTATATCACACTCTCGCTGATCCCGGCCTCGAGCCGACCGACCGTGATTCCGAGACGATGTGCGCTGAAGTAGCGCTGTGCAGTGGTGTCGGTCGCGAAATTCAGGCGCTCGTCATCGAGCCGCGCGACAATCGACGACAGGTGGAGCTTGTCAGTACCAAGGCGAAGGAAGAGGTGGTCGTAGGTATAGGCGCCATTGCTGACCATCAGCCCAAGCTGCCCAGGCAGCGCCCACGACCGGCCGACCCGGCCCGCCTGCAGGGTGGCGAATCGTGATTCGACCCCGATGTATCCATCTTCGGTTCGTGCGCTCAGCAGCCGGTCACGGCGTCCGAGAAACTCCGGGTCGACGCGCATCCGTCGATCGGCAATCACACGCATGGCGCCAGAGAATGGCCCGGATTGCAACAGCGCGCGGACGGTAAACCCCGGGGCCAGCGTGTTGACACGATCCGACTGCATCAGGTCGCGCGTTCCGCTACTCTGCGCCACGCCATAGCCCGCGAGGCTGGCGGCAAAAACTCCGCTGTCCGCATCACTGACACCGGGGGCGTACTTTGCGGCGGCGGCGTCAATTGCGTCCAACCAGCGTGCCGTGCCGGCAAGGCGAAGCGCACCGCGCGCCGAGGCCGTTGCTCTCCGGACCGCGCCAACGCTATAGGGTCGCTCGATCACGGGCAGATCGCGCAACATGCCGCGCGCCTGCAATGCATCGATGTAGCTGTAGGCAATGTCATCCAGCGGCAACAGCGCGCGCTGAGCGCCGGCCATGGCAGCACACAGCATGGCGCCCAGTGCGAACGCGATGGGACGGCAGGAGCTTATCGATGCCATGCGACTCCCTTGACGCCGCCACTCCGGAACTCGATGGCAGGCGATGGGAAATGATAGTGTCTGAGGCCTTTCTTGACGGTCACCCACCACGGGGCGTTCCCCGGCAGCTTCAGCGGATCGATATCGAGGGTCAGCAGAATGCGGCGCTGCGCGCGCACATCGGCGCCGGTCGACGGATCGATGAAGTCCGTGATGGTGTGCCCGATCGAGAATCGCAAAAGGTCAGGCCACAGGCGCTTGGCGCCGGCTGGCAGCAGCGTGTCCACATCCACCGAGAGCCAATAGGTCTGTCCACTGTAGTCCACGGTCGGTCGCAAGTCTCCGGGGATCAATCCTGCCTGCGTGTTCTTCAGCGCTTGGGTGCGGCGATACGACATCGTCGGCATCACGGCGCGCATGGCGGGAACGAACGCGTGCGAGAGCGACAAGCCCTGCCCGATGGTGTTGAACAACAGGTCCGGAGGCGAGAATCCGTATCGCGCCTGCGTCCCGTCCCAGTACTCGATCTGCAACTGAAACGCGGCGGCGTACGCCACCGCCCAGAGCGTTGCCTTCTTCTCCGACATGCAGGCCGCCTCGAGCAGTTCGCGACCACCTTCACTGAGAAGGTATCCACCGATCATGTGCCCGAGTTTGTCCTGATCCCGGAAATTGCCGTCCCAGTCGTAGTTGAGAAAGAACGGCGCGCGTTCGCCGGACCACCAGGCGCGTCGGAAGTACTCGTAGAGTGCGAGATTGCCACCGACGAATGTGCCGGCAACGGCGCTCTGTGCAATCCGCCGGCCCCGGGTGCCGCCCCCGCACCACCGCGGCGACGGTCGCCGGACCGGGGCCACACTGTCTGACTTCGATGGGTGAAGGGGAACCGATCGCAGCGCCTGCGACATGGTGTCATTCGGGACGCGGAGCGCGGCGGCAGGGTCACTCTGTGCCTGCGCCAGCGTGACACCAACCAGAACGCCAGCGGCGAGGGCGAGAGACCGGATCACGCCATGACGTGCAGAGCGTCGTATGCGGCGAGGACTTCGGCAGGCGACACGGTCGCGGCGCCGAGTTTGCCGACTTCGACGCCGGCCGCATAGTTCGCGATCACGGCCGCTTCGCGCGCATCCGCACCCGCCGCGAGCATCAGCGCGAGGTAGGCGGTGACCGTGTCGCCGGCGCCAACCACATCGTAGACCTCGCGCGCCGTGGTCGGAATTCGCGTGATCTCGCCGCCGCGCGAGACGAGCGCCATGCCATGTTCGCTCAATGTCAGCAGTAGATGGGCCACATCGAGACGCTCCAGCGTGGCCGGCAGCGCGGCAGGGTGCGCCAGATCCACGGCGGCACCGAGGGCCTGTTCCAGCTCGCGACGATTCGGCTTGAACACGGTGGCCCCCCGGTAACTGAAAAAGTTGCGGAACTTCGGGTCTACCACCACCGGGACATTTCGTTCCTTCGCGAGTGCAATCGTCCGCTCGATCACGCGCGGCACCAGCACGCCCTTGTTGTAGTCCTCGAGAATGACGGCATCCGCCGAGGCGAGCGCATCGGTGAGCGACGTCAACACGCGCTCGACATCGGCGTCACCGAGGTCTGTGTCTTCCTCTTCGTCAAACCGCAGCAGCTGCTGTGACCGCGCGACGAGTCGTGTCTTCGTCGTGGTTGGTCGCGCCACGGTCACCAGCGCGTCGGTGGCCCCCCCGAGACCGTGCAGCAAGCCGCGCAATCGGTCGCCGGCGGCGTCACTTCCGACGGCCGCAACGAGGGCGCAGCGCGCGTCGACGGCCAGCACGTTCTGCGCCACGTTTGCCGCGCCGCCAAGGGCGTCTCGCCGCTCGCGGACTCGAACCACCGGGACCGGCGCTTCCGGCGAGATCCGCTCGACGTCACCGCGCAGATAGACGTCGAGCATGGCGTCGCCCACCACGACGACGCGGCGGCCACGTGCGGCCGCGAGCAACGTCGCGAGGCGGTCGCGTGAGATCGGTGCTAGCATATCGGGAGCAAGCTACTCCTCATTCGCCACACCGGGCAACGCATTCCACGGCATTCGTCACGGTGCGAGCGTTCCGGTGTCGCTCCCCTCACCCGATCACGTGCGCCGTCTCATTCAGACCGCAGTGCTGTCATTGCAGGATGTGCTGCTCCTCACCTGGCAGACGCTTCGGGTCTTCCCCGGCGGACGTGGGGGTGCACAGCGATTGCTGGCTCAGTTGGATGCGGTCGGCGTGCGCTCGGTGCCGATCGTGCTGCTGACGGGCCTCTTCACGGGGATGGTCCTGGCGCTGCAGGCATCGGTCCAGCTCGCACCCTTCGGTGCGACACTTTTCGTCGGGCGATTCGTGGCCGCTTCCATGCTCCGCGAGCTCGGGCCCGTCCTCTCCGGAATCATGGTCGCTGGTCGCGTCGGCGCAGGAATCGCCGCCGAATTGGGTGCGATGAAGGTCACCGAGCAACTCGATGCGCTCGAGACCCTCGGTGCGGAACCGGTGCGAGTGCTGGTTCTTCCACGCGTGCTGGCGGCGGCGGCCGCCGTCCCGGTGCTGGCGCTGATCGCCGACGCCGCCGGACTGGCCGGTGCCGCACTCGTCTCATCAGTGTACCTCGGCGTGCCACTTCGCGCGTTCTGGGGGGCTGCCGTGGATCAGATCGTCCTCGATGGGTTTGTTGCCGGCCTCGTACCGGCCGACCTTGTGCAGGGACTCGTGAAGCCGTTCGCCTTCGGAATCATCCTCTCGTTGCTGGCCTGCTATCATGGACTGCGCGCATCGGGCGGCACGGCGGGAGTCGGTGTGGCAACGACGCGTGCCGTGGTGAGCGCGAGCATCACGATCCTGATTACCGACTACTTTCTCACGCAATTGCTGCTGGTGCTCGTCTGATGACACTTGGGATCCCGACCGTCGCCCCCGTCGCCAGTGCCGTGGCCCTTGAACAGGTGTCGGTCGCCTTTCAGCGTCCGGTATTGCGTGAGATCACACTGCAAGTGGCACCTGCCGAAACCGTGGCAATCGTTGGTGAGTCTGGGACGGGGAAATCCACGCTGTTGCGGCTGATACTCGGCTTGCAGCAACCCGACCGCGGCACGGTTCGCGTGATGGGAGCTGACGTCAATGCCATTGATCGGCGTGCGTTGCGAGCGCTCCGCGCGCAGGTCGGCATGGTGTTTCAGGGGGCGGCGCTCTTCGACTCTCTGACCACATTCGAGAACGTTGCGTTCGGATTGCGTGAAGCCGGCGTGCTTCCGGAGGACGCGCTGCGTGCACGCGTGTTCGAATCGTTGGCGCTGGTGGACCTCGACCCAGAGCAGGTCTCGCACACGCTGCCGGCCCAACTGTCTGGAGGAATGCGCAAGCGCGTCGGGATTGCGCGTGCCGTCGCGCCGCGTCCGGCGCTGGTGCTCTACGACGAGCCAACCGCGGGACTCGACCCGCTCACGAGTACAACCGTGACCGATCTGATGCAGCGGTTGCAGCGTGAGTTGCAGGTGACGAGCATCGTGGTGTCGCACGATGTTCGAGCGATGCTGCGGATCGCGGATCGCGTGGCCTTGCTGCGCGACGGCGCGTTCGCCTTTCTGGGCGCGCCCGACGCGATGCGTGCAAGCGACGAGCCGTACACCCGTGCGTTCCTGGCGGCGGCATGAGCCTGCGCCCCGAACCCGGCGAGATGCGCTGGATGCAGTTACGCGTCGGCCTCGTGGCCGTTGCGGTCCTCGCCGTTCTTGCGGCAGCGATTCTGCGACTCGACGCCGTCGGCTCACTCTTCGGCCGACCCGTGGAATTCACGGTACGACTGAGCGACGGCCTTGGCCTGCGCACCGGAAGTCAGGTGACCGTCGCTGGCCTGTCGGCCGGAATCATCACCGATCTGGTCGTAGTGCCGACGCGGCACGATTCCGGGACGGTCGTCGCCGCGCGTGTGAAGATGAAGGCGGAGCAGTTTGCGCTGTTGCGCGACGATACGCGCAGCCGCATCCGCGCGCTCGGGCTGCTTGGTGATCGACTGCTCGATTTTTCTCCGGGCACACCGACGAATCGGCGCCTGAGCGCAGACGACACACTGACGGCGGAGTCGTTCGCCGAACTCGGCGATCTGTTCGCGGCCGCCGACACCGCGCTGCGGGCTGTGACGGTGGTCAGCGGTGACTTGCGGACCATTGCGGTGAAGTTGAGGAAAGGCGAGGGCACGGTCGGTCGGCTCTTCACCGATGCCGGTCTGTACGACACGCTCCTGCAGACGGTGCGTCGCGCAGATCAGGTGCTCTCGCAGCTGCAGCGCGGGCAGGGGACGCTCGGGCGGATGCTGCGCGACACGACGCTGTACGGCAGCGTCACGCGTGCCGCCGTGGCGCTCGACAGCGCCGCGTCACTGTTGAATGACCGTGATGGCGTGATTGCCCAGTTGCAGCGTGACACGGTCTTCCTGACGCGGTTGCGGCGGGCGACCATTGGCGTCGATTCGCTGGTGCGAGGCCTGAATGCCGGTCGCGGAACGGCGGGGCAGCTTTTCGTGGAGCGCGAGTTGTACGACCGCCTCCTTCGTGTCACGGCATCGCTCGACAGCCTGGCCGCGGACGTCAAGCGCAATCCGTCGCGCTACACGAAGGGCGCCGTGCGTCTTTTCTAGCGTACGCTGATGCCCGCCGCCTCGCCGCCACGGACCGCACCTTCGCCGCGGCGTCACGCCGGCGTTGTGCTTGGCGCCGCGGTGTTGGGCATCTCGCTGGCCGGGCCGCTGATCCGGCTCTCGACGGCCTCGCCGCTGATTGTCACGGCATGGCGGTTGGTGATCGCTGAAACAGTGTTGCTGCTGCTGCTCGTGGGCCGCGGCGACTGGCGCGCCTGGCGCGCGCTCTCGCGGCGAGAGCACGCCATTGCGGCTGGGGCGGGTGGAATGCTGGCACTCCATTTCTGGAGTTGGAGCGCCTCGCTGACCTATACGACCGTCGCGGCATCCGTCGTCCTCGTGAACCTGCAGCCGGCCATGGTGGCGGTTGGCTCCACCATGCTGCTCAAGGAGTCCATCAACCGGCGTCAGCTGCTCGGACTCATCGTCGGGATCGGGGGCGCGTTGCTGGTCGCGGCGCCGGCCCTGCTCGGCGGTGCCAGCAGTACTGGACTTGAGACGAGCGCCCCCCTGGGCCTGCCGCCTCAGCTGTTCGGCGATCTGCTGGCGCTGCTTGGCGCCGTCACGGCGACGCTCTACTATCTGGCCGGCCGCCGCCTTCGTTCCACACTCGACCTGGTGCCATACGTCTCGCTCGTGTACGGCTGGTGTACGCTGGCGATTCTGATACTCGCGCTCCTTCGCGGGGAGCACTTCGGGCCGTATCCTGCGTCAGACTGGGCCATCTTCGCAGCGCTTGCGGCAGGGCCGATGCTCCTCGGCCACACGGGGATGAACTGGGCGTTACGGCACCTTCCAGCGCACGTCGTCAACCTGACCGTCCTTGGTGAGCCCGTCGGTGCCTCGCTCCTGGCGATGGTGATTCCAGCCATCGGCGAGCGACCAGACGGGTGGACCGTGGCCGGGGGGCTCCTGATTCTCACTGGAGCGATTTGGGCGATGCGCGGCGCCGAGTCGGGTCGGAGCGCCACGGCGGAGTAGCTTACAGGGATGTTCTGCATCCTCCCCCTCACGGGCGAGCTCCTGCCACGATGAGGACGCTCGACCTCGATATCGTCGTCACACGCGGTTCCACAGTGGAGTCGCGCCACGCAGTGCATGCTGCCGTGGTGGCCGCCGACGGCACCTTGCTGGCGAGCGCCGGCTCGTGGGACGTGGTCGCCCATTGGCGCTCCTGCGCGAAGCCGTTGCAGGTGTATCCATTCGTCGAGGCGGGGCACCTCGACACGCTCGGCTGGGGCGACGCCGAGTTGGCCCTCGCCTGCGCGTCGCACGGCGGCGAGGATGAGCACGTCGCCCTTGCCGAGTCGATGTTGCGGTCGATCGGCCATGCCGAGGGGGATCTGGCCTGCGGCGCGCATGAGCCTCTGACGCCCCGCGGCGCGGCGCAGCTTCGGGAGCGCGGACAGTCGCCTGGTCGGCTCCATAACAATTGCTCCGGCAAACACGCCGCGATGCTTGCGGCAGCGCAGGCCAATGGTTGGCCGACGGCAGGATACGAGGTCCCATCACACCCACTGCAGCTGGCGATCCGCCAGCGGTTGCAGCCGTGGACTGGCCTCGACGCCGGATCGCTGGACATCGCAACCGACGGCTGTGGCGTGCCGGTCTTCATCCTCGCACTGCACCAGATGGCGCTCGCCTATGCCCGGCTGTCGCGCGCCGCGTGCGACACCGCCGCCGCGGCTCGAATCCTCGATGCCATGGGAACACACCCTTTCCTGGTGGGTGGAACGGATCGCTTTGACACGGTGCTCATGCAGGAGACGGATGGTGCCATCATCGCGAAGGTCGGTGCGGAGGGCGTTCACACTGTCTTGCTCCGAGATCGGGCAATCGGTTTCGCGATCAAAGTCGCGGACGGCCAGGCTCGCGCGCAGTATCCCGCCGTGCTCCGTCTGCTGCAGCACCTCGATGCCTTGCCGGGCACGCTCCCGCCTCGTCTTCGCGATCTGCTTGTGACGACCGTTCACGACACACGTGGCGCCGCGGTCGGGAGTGTCCGGCCCGCTGCGTGATTATGAATCGATTCCTGACATTCTGATGACAGTCTCACCGACTCCGACCGCTACACTTGCAGTACTTGACGACCAGACCCGTTGCCTGGTGCGCCTTGCCGCCATCATCGGCGCAGGGTCCGAACGTCAGTTGCGCGAACATCTGGCCGAGGCGCGCACCTTGCCGACCATGTGGGTGGAGGAAGTCATCCTGCAGTCCTACTTGTTCGCCGGATTTCCTCGAACGCTGAATGCGGCGCGTCAGTGGCGAAGGATTTCAAAGACATCGGCGCCGCTGTCGGATGCCGATGCCGATGCCAACGTCCCGGGCAACACGGATGTCTGGCGCGATCGCGGTGAGGTGACCTGTGCCACCGTCTACGGCGACATGTACGACAAGTTGCGGGTGAACATTGCCGCGCTCCATCCCGCGCTCGAGCACTGGATGATCACGGACGGATACGGAAAGATCCTCAGTCGAGAGGGGCTCGATCTCATCCGGCGGGAACTGTGCGTGGTGGCGGTCTGCGCGCTGGCGCAGCAGGATCGGCAATTGCACTCGCATTTTCATGGTGCGCTGAACGTCGGCGCCACACCGTCGCAGGTGCTCGGCACGCTCGACGCACTCAGCGACCTCCTCGATGACGACACACTCCGGCGCTATCGCATGCTGTGGAATCACGTGCGCCACGCACACACTGAACAGGCCCAGGGGCCGTCATGAGCGTCCATAACGATTTCATTGATCGCGTCGTCGTGCGCATCGCCGCCGGTACCGGTGGCTCTGGCGCGACGTCCTTCCGTCGCGAGAAGTTCGTTCCGCAAGGTGGCCCGGACGGCGGCGACGGTGGCATGGGTGGCAACGTGTACCTCCGTGCCGACGCCAACCTGACGACGCTGCTCGACTACACGTACCGTGACCGATGGGCAGCGGAGCGCGGTCAGCACGGCGAGGGCAACAACAAAACGGGTCGCAGTGGTGCTGACATCATCATGCCGGTACCTCCCGGCACGATCGTCCTCGATGCAGAAACGAAGGATCAACTCGGAGAAGTCCTCGAGCACGGTCAGCAGATTCTGATCGCGAAGGCCGGCCGCGGCGGGAAGGGCAACGCGTTTTTTGCGACGGCCACGCATCAGTCACCACGCGAGTGGCAGCCCGGCGAGGAAGGCGAAGAACGCCAGGTCATTTTGGAACTCAAGCTGATCGCCGACGTCGGGCTGGTCGGCGCGCCAAACGCCGGGAAGTCGACGCTGCTCTCGGTCATCTCGGCGGCGCGACCGAAGATTGCGGCCTACCCGTTCACGACGCTGTCGCCGAACCTCGGTGTGGTGCCGATGAGCGACCATCGCAGCTTTGTGGTCGCCGACATTCCGGGCATCATCGAAGGCGCTTCCACCGGGAAGGGGCTCGGACTGCAGTTTCTGCGGCACATCGAGCGGACGCGCATTCTGGCGTTCATCATTCCGATCGACGCGATGGACTGGCAGGCGGAGTATGATCAACTGCGGTCCGAAATCTCGTCGTACTCGGCGGAGCTGGCGGCCACGCCGCACTTCGTTGTGTTCTCGAAGCTCGATCTGATGGGCGAGGACGATTATGTGCCCGAGCTGGACGCGCCGGGCGCCTTTGCGATCATCTCGCTCAGCGCCGCCAATCGCACACATCTCGACCACTTCCTTGACACCTGCTGGCGCAAGCTGCTGTCCATGCGTCACGCCAACGACGCCGCGACGCGTGCCGCGGAGCAGGTTCTTCCGTGACCAGTACTGATGCGGCGTGAACCCGTGGTCGTGTCAGCGCACGATGCGCTGACGCTGCTTGGTCTGCCTCGCATCGGAAAAGGCGAGTGGCATCGGCGGGTCCGCGAGCACGGGAGTGCGGAGGCCGCGCTGAGGCGCATCGGCGAGAGCCCGGAACGCGCCGCGGCGGCGGCCGATGCCAACGACGTGATTGCACGCTCGGAACAACTTGGCGTGTCGCTCGTGGTGTGCGGTGACGACACGTATCCCGAGACGCTGCACGACCTGACGGCGTGTGAGCAGGCGGATATCTCCCCTGCGCCTCCGGTGTTCTATGCACTTGGCAATCTCGCGCTGCTCCGTCGCCCAGCCGTTGCGATCGTCGGGACGCGCCATGCCAGCGCGACCGGCCTGCGTGCGGCCGCGCGCATCGCCCGCGAGTGCGCCGACGCTGGCGTGCTCGTCGTCAGTGGTCTGGCGCGCGGGATCGATGCGGCAGCACACACGGGCGCACTCGACCACGTCGGCGCAACCGCGGCCATCATCGGCACGGGCATCGATATCGCCTATCCGTCCGATCACCGCGGATTGCAACAACGCATTGCTCGCGATGGATTGCTGCTGACGGAGTCTCCGCCCGGGCAACGTGCCACGCGCGGGTCATTCCCGGAGCGAAATCGATTGATCGCCGCGCTCACGGCGCTCACGATCGTTGTCGAGGCCGGCCACAGGAGCGGCGCTCTCCTGACCGCCAGGGCCGCGGAAACGCTCAACAGGGCCGTCGCCGCGGTCCCGGGCGCTTTCGATTCTGCATCGTGCCTTGGCTCCAATCAGCTGCTGCGCGACGGGGCGCACGTGATTGCGTCGACTGACGATGCACTTGCACTCTTGCACGTTGCGCGTGCAGACCGCCACGACGTCACGTCGCCGCCCAGTCTGTCGCCGCCCGAGCGAGCCATCTGGGATGTGCTGGGCGCCGCGCCGTTGGAGCTGGACGTGGTCGTGGAGCGCGCCGGCTGGGCTGCCGATGCCTGTCTCGCCGCTGTCACGACGCTCGAACTGAGGGGCCTGGTGCGCGCGACGGACACTGGCGCGCTGCATCGGGCATGATTCAGCCGCCACGGCGCGTATATGTGCACGTCCCATTCTGTGCACGACGATGCAGCTACTGCGATTTCGCCATCAGTGTCCGCCGGGATGTCCCCGTGGCGCAGTTCCTCGACGCGCTCGAAGCGGAGCTCCGCGTCCGATTGACGGCGCAGTCGTCGCCGCAACCGATCGAGACACTCTATTTCGGTGGTGGGACGCCCTCACATCTCGGAGCCGATGGTGTGGCGCAGATGCTCGACCTGCTGCGACGCTGGTTCAGCTGGGACGTTTCGGCAGAGGTGACGCTGGAAGCGAATCCCGATGACGTGACGCCGACGGCAACAGCGGCGTGGCTGCGCGCCGGAATCACGCGGGTGTCCCTCGGAGCACAATCGTTTGATCCGGCGGTCCTCGCGTGGATGCATCGTTCACACTCCGCCGAGCAGATCGACGTGGCCGTGCGCCTTTTGCGGGAGGCCCCGTTCGCCAGCTGGAGCTTCGATCTCATCTTCGCGCTTCCGGAGTCGTTGCAACGTGACTGGGCGCGCGACCTCGACCTCGCTTTGTCGAAGGCGCCACCCCACCTCTCGTTGTACGGTCTGACGGTCGAACCTGGTACCGCACTCGGACGCTGGAGCCAACGTGGAGAGGTACCCCCTGTCGATGAGTCTACGTACGAGACGGAATTCCTGCGTGCGCACGACGCGGCGGTGGCGGTGGGGTACGATCACTATGAAGTCTCCAACTTCGCGCAGCCAGGTCACCATGCGCGCCACAACCGTGCCTACTGGCAGGGAGTGCCATATCTTGGATTTGGACCCTCCGCGCATGGCTTCGACGGCACCCGTCGCCGATGGAATCAGGCGGCCTACACCGCCTGGCGCGCCACTGCGGTGGCGGGGCTCGACCCGGTTGCCGGAAGTGAATCAATCGGACCCGGTGAGGCCGGCCTGGAGGCGGTCTACCTCGGACTCCGCACGACCGGAGGCTTCGAACTCCGACCCGGCGACGCCGCGATCGTCGGTCGGTGGGTCTCGGCTGGTTGGGCGAACGTGACCGGGAATCGTGTAGCGCTCACCCCCCTCGGGTGGCTGCGACTTGACGGTCTCGCGGGCGCCCTCACTGCCGCTAACGCCCTCAAGTAGCTAGCTGTTCAGTATGCCCATGCAGCCCGAACTCACGGATCGCGAACGTCTGGTCCTCGAAGCGGTCATCCAGAGTTATGTGGAGACCGCTGAGCCAGCTGCCTCACGAACCCTCTCGCGACGCTTCGGGCTCGGTGTCTCGCCGGCCACGATTCGCAACACGATGAGCGATCTGGAAGAGAAGGGGTTCCTCTTCCATCCACATACATCCGCCGGCCGAATTCCGACCGATCTGGCGTATCGGGCGTACGTGGATTCCCTGCTCAATGTGCCGGTGCTCAAGACAGCCGAGGAAGCCGTCCTCGGCGAGGAGCTCAGCGGAGCCAGTACCGCAATCGAGTCCATTCTTCGTCGCGCTGCGCAGTCGCTTGGGGTGCTGACGCAGGAGCTCGGGGTGGCTCTCGGGCCACAACTCGATGCGGCGATCCTCAAGCGCGTCGAGTTGGTGCGCCTGACCAGCGATCGGCTGCTGATGGTGCTCGCGCTCGAGCGCGGCGTCGCCCGATCGATCTACATCGAGCTGCCGATCGAGATACCGGATGACGCCATTGGGGCCGTGGGTCTGGTATTGAATGAGCGGCTCGGCGGTCTGACCCTTCGTGAAATTCGCTCGTCGCTGGCCGTTCGGCTGCGTGATGCGCAAACGCACGTCGACGCGGCCGAGCTGCTCAACATCTTCGTTGAAGAAGGAGAGCAGTACTTCACCAGCGCCGCTCGATCCGAGGATGTCGCGGTCGTCCTCGGCCAGCCGTCATTGCTGGCGGAGCATCCGGAGTTCGCCACGGGCGACAGTATGCGCAAACTGCTGGCGTTCACGGAAGCGCCAGCGCACATCGCCGACGTACTCAGGAGCCGGTCACCGCAGCCCGGAATCACGATCACCATCGGCAATGAGCACGCCGATCCATTGCTCAACCGGTTCACCATCGTGACGGCGGAGTACCATTTCGGGTCGCTCAGCGGTGTCATCGGGGTGATTGGTCCGACGCGCATGCCGTACCGCAAGGTGATTTCGTTGGTCGGTCATGCCTCGCGGCTCGTTTCCGATATGCTGTGAGGGGCTGCAGGGTTCGACCTCCGCGATCGCCGGTCGCCCCAGCCGAGCGGCTGGGTGGCGTCCAATGTCCTGTCTGGTGATCTTCACCCCTCGCGGGCGCCCGGCTTCCTGATGCCGGGCGTTCGTGCGATGCGCCGGAACGTTCCGGTGTTCGATATCTCTCCTGATGTGACCGATGGCTGACTATTACGCGACTCTGGGCGTCGAGAAGACGGCGTCTGAGGACGATCTCAAGAAATCTTACCGCAGGCTGGCGATGCAGTACCACCCCGACAAGAACGGTGGGGCCAAAGAAGCGGAAGAGAAGTTCAAGGAAATCACGGAAGCCTACGATGTGCTCCGTGACCCGCAGAAGCGCGCGGCGTATGATCGCTATGGCGAAGCCGGGCTCCGTGGCGGCGGGCAGGGAGCGGGTTACCAGCATGTCGACCTGAGCGAAGCGCTGAACATCTTCATGCGCGACTTCGGTTTCGGTGCCAGCGACATGTTCGGTGGGCGCGGTGGTTCGAGCGGCGCTCGGCAGGGTGGCGACATCAAGGTGGGGGTATCACTCACGCTGACCGAAGTTGCGACCGGCATCGAGAAGGACATCGTGCTCAAGGTGCTCGACACCTGTGAGACCTGCACCGGTTCGGGTGCGGAAGCGGGATCGGTTCCGCAGCGCTGCGCGACCTGTGGCGGTACAGGTGAGGTGCGTCGTGCACAGCGCAGCTTTTTCGGACAGTTCGTCAGCGTCGCTGCGTGCCCGACCTGCAGCGGCGAGGGCACGGTGGTGGCCTCGCCCTGTCGGAAGTGCAAGGGTGACGGGCGCGTCCGCGTCGACAGGTCCATTCACGTTCGTATTCCGGCGGGCGTCGCGACCGGGCAGTACATGACCCTTCGCGGCGTCGGCAACGTCGGATCACGCGGCGGTGGCAAGGGTGACGTGCTGGTCGTCTTCGAGATCGAGGACAATCCGCGTTTCGAGCGTGATGAAGAGGATCTGTACACCGAAGTACTGGTCACGTATCCGCAGCTCGTCATGGGCGTCGAGCTGGTCGTTCCCGGAGTGACCGGCAATGAATTCAAGGTCAAGGTGCCTGCTGGTACGCAGAGTGGACACCTCTTCTTTCTGCGGGGGAAGGGCCTGCCGCGCGTAAACGCGAGTGGCACAGGCGACTTGCACGTCCGGGTTCAGGTCTGGACGCCGACCACGGTCTCCGATGAGGAGAAGAAGCTCCTTAAGCGGCTGGCGGAATTGCACGGCAATGCGCCCACGGAGCGCAACAAGAGTCTCTGGTCGAGAATGAAGGAAGTGCTGGGCGCATGACAGCGATTGCCTGGCAGACGTTGCGCGTGACGCCGTCCAACGACGCCGTACGCGATGTCGTCGCCGCAGCGCTCTTCAGCGGTGGTGCTGAAGGGTTGCTGGAAGATGGCGTGAGCTTTGTGACGCATGTGCAGGGCAACCATGATCTTGTCTTCTTGCGCGCCGAAGTCATCCGCGCCGATCCGGCGGCGCAGATTCTTGTCTCGCCGCTTGACGCATCGACCGCCGCACCGGCGCTCCATGGCACGGTGCAGGCACACGATCTCGGCGCGTTCGTCATCACGCCGCCGTGGCTGGCGGATCAGTTTGATCCGGCACGAACGATCATCGTCGAACCAGGCATGGCTTTCGGCACCGGGGAGCATGCCACGACGCGAGGCGTCCTGCGGCTTCTGCCGGCGGTGCTCCGTCACGGCGACACGGTCGCAGATCTCGGCGCGGGCAGCGCGGTGCTTGCGATTGCCGCGGCCAAGGGGGGCGCGGCACGGGTAATCGCGATTGAACTCGACGACGACGCGATGTCGAACGCCGAGGACAACGTCGCTCGCAACGGCGTCGCCGATCGGGTCCACCTGCTCTGTGGCGATGCAGCGGTCCTGCTCCCGTTCTTTGCACCGGTGCGCGTGGTGCTCGCGAACATCATTTCGAGCGTGCATGTCGAGATGCTGCCGGTCGTCGAGCGCTGCCTGGCCGCCGACGGCGTGGTGATCATCAGCGGGATCCTTCAGACGGAGCGGGTCGAGATGCTGCGTCACCTTAGCGCGACCGGATGGCGATTGATCGCCGATGACAGTGAGGGTGAGTGGTGGAGCGCGACCATCGTCCGGGCGTAGCGCACTTCTTTTCCGCCGAGCCGCTGCTTTCGCCCGGCGCATTGGTGCTCGGTGAGGATTCGGCGCACCACGCGCGCGTGCGCCGCCTCGCCATTGGCACGCCGGTGACGGTCCGCGACGGGGCGGGGACGACGGCCAGCGGTACGCTGGTAAGGATGGCCAAGCATCATCTCGACCTCGAGATCGAGGCACCGCGTTGCCCACCACAGCCTCCGCCCGTTCACCTGCTGGTGCCGGTGGCGGACAAGGAGCGCATGCTGCTCCTCGCGGAAAAGGCGACGGAACTCGGCGTCACGACCTGGCGGCCCGTTTTGTGGCGTCGCTCGCGCAGCGTCGCGGGCCGCGGCGAGGGCCCCATGTTCGCGCAGAAAGTCGAGGCTCGGATGATTGGCGCCCTGCTCCAGAGCGAGGGGGCGTGGCTGCCGCAGCGATTCACGGAGTCGAACGCCGAGCGCGCAATTGCTGCCTTGCCGGCGGAGGGGACGCGGCTGCTGCTGGACCCGGAGGGAGCGCCGATCGCCGCCGTCGCCCTGACCGCCCCGGTGGTTCTCGCGGTCGGGCCAGAGGGCGGGTTCGAGACTGACGAAGCCGAGAGACTGGTGGAGGCGGGTTTTCAACGGGTCGCTATCGCCGGTGGGATTCTCCGGATGGAAACAGCCGCCATCGTCGCTCTGGGGATCGTCCGATCGCAGCTCGCTGTCGTCTCGAATGGAGCGCTGAATGCCTGATTGCCTGTTCTGCCGCATTGTCCGAAGGGAGATCCCGGTGCAGATCGTTGCGGAGAGCGATGACTGCCTTGCCTTTCGGGACATCAGCCCCCAGGCGCCGACGCACATCCTGGTGATCCCTAAGCGGCATGTGGCCTCTGTGGCGGACGTGACCGACCCACTGGTCGTTGGCCGGGTCGTCACGATGGCCGCGGATATCGCGCGGAGCCTTGGTGTGGAAGAGGCCGGTTATCGTGTGGTCATGAATACGGGCGCTGACGGTGGCCAGACGGTGCATCACCTGCACGCGCATCTGCTGGCAGGTCGCCCGTTGCTCTGGCCACCGGGCTGAGCGGGAATCAGGGCAGGCGACACTGCCGGTCGAGGCTCGTCCAGTGCGACCAGCCAAGTCATTGACGCAACGTACGTTAGGTGGCTAGCTTTGAAGGCTAACCTCACAGAACTCGAACCGGCGCAACCAACGCCACGAAGGGGGGAAGAAGCTTTTGGCAGAAGTCGTCATCCACGAAGACGAGAACTTCGAGCGCGCGCTCAAGCGGTTCAAAAAGAAGTGCGAGAAGGCAGGGATCCTTTCAGATCTCCGCAAACATCGTCACTATGAGAAGCCGTCTGAGAAGCGCAAGCGCAAGATGAATGCGGCCACCCGCAA
>JBBQRH010000029.1:0-45461 GCA_038215035.1 Gemmatimonadales bacterium
GTGGCGACGCCGTGCGCGCCGCTGTCGGCGGCGTTGACGACGCAACGGAGGCCGCGGTTGGACGAATGAACATGGCCCATCGCTTCGCGCCGTCCCATCGGCGCTCGAATTCCTGGATGTCGACGGACACTGATGGCGACACGGCCGGGTCGTGGTACGTGACCGCGGCGTTGCTCCACCCGACGATCACTACGTAGTGATAGCGGTTCCTGGCCACCTGCAGCAGCACGATCACCGGTACGCTGTCGTCGACGGATTGACGTACGGCTGATCCGGTCGAAGCCATCGCCTGTGTCGCCCAGCCACGGTCGCGCATGACGGTCGCCATGTCCGTCGTCAGAATTCCACCATCGGTACGCCGCACGAGGTACGCGAACTCCTCGGCGTACACGCCGCGACGGCCCCACCATCGCTCGATCATGGCGATGGCGGCGCCGCCGCACAAAAGTTCAGACTGCGACACGTAGGGGACTTGCAGCTGCCCGTCTTGTGTCGCACGCGCTGCCGTCGGTCGTGTGACGGAAGCGCGCAGCGTTGCACAGCCGCTGTTGACTGCCGTGAGGCCGACCAGCAGCCAGCGGCCGGATCGCATCACCCGGCCACGGAAAGGCCGCTACCGCGTGAGCAGGATGAGCAGCAGCAGGCCGATGATGATCGCCGTCGTGCTGATCACAATCGTGTTGTCACCGCCGGCAAGGATCTGGTCGGCCACCTTCTGTGCCGAGGCGTCGTCCAGCACGGCGATCCGCGCGGCGAGCGCGTCAGGGCTCAGCCCCATGCGGGCGGCAACGGCGCGTGCTTCGGTTGATGACAGGGCCGAGGCGACCATGGCGCGGTTACCGGCGGGACGGGTTGCGACGGCGGCGTCGAGCGAGCTGACGTCGACCGTACTCCGCTGCTGGGCCGACACCGGTGCGGCGAACGAGACCGCGGCAACGGCGGCGATCAGAGATACTGAGAGATGCTTCAACACAAGAGCTCCTGGTCCAAGGGGTAGGTAACATTCACACGCCAACGCGCGCCCTCGTTGGGGTGACACGATGACGCGGTGCGACTCGAGCTGGGCCGCGAACGCTCGACAGAACGAAATTCCCTGAGCAGACAGGTGCCTGCAGACACAAAAAAGCGCGGGCAGCCCGAGAGGGGCCACTCGCGCCATCATCGGATGAGCCGGGTTCGCCCATTCGATCGGCATGCGCAAACGTCGCGCTTGTCTTGTGCAACAGTACGCTACGTGCCGTTCAGCGGATTGGCAAGGACCGCTGTGGAATCGTGGCATGGGCGACGGCCCAGTTCGATGGCGCCTGTGCTGCCGCGAGTATCCTGTTGCGTGCGCCAGGCGGCCCGTGCCTGCTCCAGGCCGAGTAAGTCCGACGGAGCAATGCACGCGGGGCTGCTTCACGATCGCGCAGCAAGCCGTCGACGACGCGGAGGTGTTTTTGCCGCACTCGACGTCCTCGCGAGCGCTTGCAGACTGAAGGCGTCAGCGCGCGAGTGCGACGTGGAGCGCAGTGTGAGCCTGAGCGTCACGGTTCGGCGCACGGTTCGAAATCAGTCTCAGGGACAGGAAAAATTGTGACGCTGACCCCAGCGGGCGCGTCGAATGACTAGTCTGGCGTGGAGCGTTCGCCGCGGTGAGCGCGGCAGCAGTCACTACCGACACTGCGAGTGGCTCGCGATGTCCTGCTGCTCGGATCTGCCGGCAAACACGCGATGACGCCGCGCAGGCCACCGTCCGAGCGAACACGTCAGCGCGGTAGGACGCCTTCTCGAATCCTTTTGCTGAGACCTGACGATGCCGATGTTTGTCGGAAGTGATATTGACTCGAGTGCGCTCGATCGCGCTCCCTTCCGCTTCAGCCATGGGCTGTTGGACCACCCGTCGATGTCACTGCAGACTCTTGCCAAGGTACTGCCGGAACTGCCGTCGGATTCGGTCATGTATTCGCGAAAGCTGGACGACCGGTCCATCAACATGGACACCGCGCACCTCGAGTACAAAAACGGCCTGTCGATCGAAGAGACGATCGAAAATATCCGGACCTCGAACTCATACATCGCCGTTCGGAAGCCGGAACTGCACCCGGAGTTCAAGGACCTGGCGCGCGTGATCGGCCGCGACATCGGCGAAGTGATGCGGAAGCAGGGGACGGGCACCGAACCGCGAGAACTCGAGATGTGGCTGTTCATTGCATCACCCGGAGCCGTCACGCCATTTCATTTCGATCGATTCTCCAACTTTCTGCTGCAATTCCGAGGCAGCAAGAAGATCGCGATCTTCAAGCCGTGGAACGAGGAAGTGTTCGATGCGCCCGCGTATGAAGCGCACATGGCGCGCGAAGAGCGGCGAATGGAATGGCACGATGACAAAGATCGATTCGCGCAGAAGTTCGACGTCGCGCCAGGGCAAGGCGTGCACATTCCGTTTCTTGGGGGCCATTATGTGGAAAATGGCCCGGGCGACGCGTCGATCACACTGTCCGTGTTTTTTCACAACAGTGAGACCACCCGGTGGGCAAAGGCGCTGATGACCAACCATATCCTGCGCAAGCGCCTCGGCCCGCTTGGGTTCGTGCCGCACTCGGTCAATTCGCCGGCGTCGATGGACTCGGTGAAGGCGAACGCTTATCCATTGGTGCGCCTGGCGCATCGTGGCTTGCGGCTGATTGAGAAGACGACGGGCCGCGCAGGGAAATAAATCCTCGCGCCGCGCGTGAGGTGACTATGGTAGACGACGCACGGGTGACGTCAGCCCCGTGCCGCGCTCGCGCTCAGATCCATCCCCGCCGGCGCAGCCACATCTTCATCAGTTGCGTAAGCAGCAGATAGCTGGCCACCGTCCCAATCAGCAACGGCCAGTACGCCGCCGGCAACGCGACGAAGCCGAGTGCCGCCGCGAACGGCGAGACCGGCAGCCACAGCCCCACGCTCAGGACCACACCCGTGGTCGCCAGCAGCTGCCAGCTCGGCCGGCTGTGGAGGAACGGAATCCGGTTGGTCCGGATCACGTGGATCACGAGCGTCTGCGTCATCAGCGACTCGATGAACCAGCCGGTCTGGAACAGGCCGGCGTGCGCCACGTCGTTGGCCTTCAGCACGAAGTACAGCAGCGCGAACGTCGTGTAGTCGAAGATCGAACTGAGTGGACCAATGCACAGGATGTAGCGCCGCAGGTCGCTCATCGACCACGGCCGCGGCTTCGCGATCTGCTCATCGTCCACGTTGTCGGTGGGAATCGGCAGCTGCGAGAAGTCGTAGAGCAGGTTGTTGGCGAGGATCTGAATCGGGAGCATCGGCACGAACGGCAGCCAGGCGCTGGCCCCGATCACGCTGAACATGTTGCCGAAGTTCGAGCTCGCGCCCATGCGCACGTACTTCAGGATGTTAGCGAAGACGCTGCGCCCTTCGCGGATGGCGTCCACGATCACGAGCAGGCTGCGCTCGAGCAGGATGATGTCGGCGGCGTCGCGGGCGATGTCCACCGCCATCTCCACCGACAGCCCGACATCGGCGGTATGCAGCGCGGGTGCGTCGTTGATGCCGTCGCCAAGGAATCCGACCACGTGGCCCCGTGACTGGAGCGCCCGGATGATCCGCTGCTTGTGGCCGGGGGTGAGGCGGGCGAACACCGACGTGGTTTCGACGACGGTCGCCAGCGTGGCGTCATCCATCGCCTCGAGCTCGGGGCCGACCTTCATGGTTTCGGTCGGCACGCCGACCTGCGCGCAGATGTGCTTCGTCACCAACTCGTTGTCGCCGGTGAGGATCACGACGCGGACGCCGGCCTTGCCCAGCGCGGCGATCGCCGGCGTCGCCGATTCCTTTGGTGGATCGAGGAAGCCGACGAAGCCGATCAGCGTCAGTCCGACCTCGTCGGCCACGCCGTAGGATGGCTTCACCGCAACGTCGCATGCCGCCACGGCCAGCACGCGGAACCCGTCGCGACTGAGCGCTTCATACTCCTTCCGCACGACGGGCAGCACATCGGCCGTCATCGGCGTGGTCTCGCCTTCGTAGCTGACCGTCGTGCAATGCGCGAACATCTCTTCCGCCGCTCCCTTCGCGATCAGCCGGCGAGGAACGCCGGGCGCCTCCACCACCACCGACATCATCCGCCGCGCGAAGTCGAACGGTACCTCGTCCACCTTGCGCCACTCGCCCGCCGTGACGGCCTTGTGCTGTGCCTCGTGCGCCAGGATCGCCTCGTCGATGGCGTTCCGCAGCCCCGTCTGGAAGTGGCTGACCAGGAACGCCGCCTGCAGCACATCCTCCCGCTCCACGCCATGGATGTCGCAATGCCGTTCGAGGATGATCTGGTCCATCGTCAGCGTGCCGGTCTTGTCGGTGCAGAGCACGTCGATCGCACCGATGTTCTGGATCGCGTCGAGGCGCTTGACGATCACCTTCTTCTTCGACATCGCGACGGCGCCCTTCGAGAGGCAGACCGAGAAGATCATCGGCAGCATCTCGGGCGTCAGGCCGACCGCCACCGCCAGCGCAAAGAAAAACGCCTCCTTCCAGTCGTGCTTCGTGAGGCCGTTGATGACAAACACCAGCGGCGCCATGATCACGATCAGTCGGATCATCAGCACCGTGAAGCCGTCGATCCCCTTCTGGAAGCTGCTCGGCGGCTCGTCGGTGACGAGCGTGCCGACCATCTGGCCGAAGTAGGTCGTCGGGCCGGTGGCCACGGCGACGGCCGTCGCTGTGCCGCTCTGCACACTGGTGCCGCGGAAGCAGAGGTTGGCGCACGCGAGTGGTTCGCTCAGGTCGGTCTGTTTCGCATCCGACTTCGCCACCGGCATCGATTCGCCGGTCAGGCTGGCCTGATTGATGTTCAGATCCTTCGTCGCAATGAACCGCATGTCGGCCGGGATCATGTTGCCGGCGGACAGCGTGACCACGTCACCCGGCACCAGCTCGCGCACCGGTATCTCGGCGGCGACGCCGTCGCGCGTGACCAGCGTGGTCACATGCACCATGGCCTTGAGCGCCGCGGCGGCGGCATCGGCGCGCGCTTCCTGCACGAATCGGAGCACGACGCCGATGACGATCATGACGCCGATCACGGTGGCCGCGCGCACGTCGCCGGTGATCGCCGAGATCGCGGCCAGCGCGGAGAGCAGGATCACCAGCGGGTTTCGCACGGCGCGCACCAATCGCCAGAACCAGCCTTCGACGTGCGGATCGGGCATCTCGTTCGGCCCATGCTTGAGGAGCCTCGTGGCGGCCTCTGAGGAGGTCAGCCCGCGTGTTCGCGTCGCGAGGCGCTCGAGGACCATCGTCGTCTCGACAGCCGCCAATTCGACCAGCAGCGGCGCCACCTGCATGGCGGTGGTCGGGAGCGCCCGCGCCACGTCCGCCACCAGTGGACGTCGGCGCGCGAAGAAGTCACGGCGCGGCCCGGCCATGTCACACTCCCGGTATGGATGAAACTGCTTCGGCCGAACG
The DNA here is from genome assembly GCA_038215035.1 of Gemmatimonadales bacterium. GTDB lineage: Bacteria > Gemmatimonadota > Gemmatimonadetes > Gemmatimonadales > Gemmatimonadaceae > JACMLX01. Next base: position 5,452 of record JBBQRH010000029.1, read on the forward strand.
GCGACCCCAGACGCACATCACAGAATACTCCCGCGGCCGGCAGGGAAAGACTTGACGGATAGTAAATGCCCGCATAGTTATATGAGCATATGCAAACCACATCGTGGAACGGTTTCGGCGTCCTCGGCCGACGGATCAGCGTCGGCTCCGCCCTGCTCTGGGCGCTCACGCCGCCGCTCGCAGCCCAAACAGTGAACGGGACGGCGCTTACACTCGCAGATGCGGTGCGCGAGGCGGATCGAGAGGCATTCGCGGTCCGGGCCGCGCTGGCCGAGTCGGCGGCAAGCCGCGCCAGCGCCCGCGTGCCGCTCCGCGGCATCCTCCCAGCGCTGCGCCTCGAAGCCGGCGCCACGCGCACGACTGACCCGATCGGAGTCTTCAGCGGACTGCTGCGCCAGCGGCGCGTCACTCCCGCTGCCTTCGATCCCGGTCGGCTGAACAGCCCGCTGCCGCTGACCAATGTCTCAAGCGGCGTGGTCGTGGAGCTGCCGCTCCTCAATGCCGACGCATGGCATGGCGTTGCCGCGGCGCGCGCCGCGTCGGACGCGACCGTTGCGACTGGCGCGTGGGCGACAACACAGGCTCGCTCCGCCGTGATCCGTGCCTACTTCGGCGCCATTGTCGCTGCCGAACGCGCCTCGGCGCTGGATGATGCGCTGGGCGCGGCCAACGCGACAGCGCGCCAGACCAGCGCGATGGTGCGTGAAGGGATGGTCACCAAGTCCGACGCGCTTCAGGCAAACGTGCGCGTCGCCAACGCAAACGCCGAGTTCATCGCCGCGCACGATGACGCACGGACGGCAGCGGAAAGCCTTGCGCTCGCGCTCGGCCGCTCCGGAGGCGTCATGCCGTCGCTCCGCGGCGCCCTGCCGTCGGATTCCGTCATTCGCGCGTTGGCGATGCGTGATACGATGGCGGACCTGCCCACCGTCACCACCGTCGAGCGCAACGACGTGCTCGCCGCACGCGCCGCCCAGCACGCCGCCGTGGCGGACCGACGTCGAGCCGAGGCGTCGCTGCTGCCACGCATCAACAGCTTCGCCCGGGTCGACTGGAATACGCCGGCCAGCGTCGTCGGCGGTCGCACGTCGTGGACGGTGGGAGTGCTCGCCAGCTGGTCGCTCTTCGACGGCGGAACGGCCCTCGCCGATCGTGAGGGCGCCCGCGCCCGCGCCGTCGGTGCGAGGGTTGGCGTCGAGGCTGCGCTGGCACGGAGCCGACTGGAGGCCGGTGCGGCCCGACGTGGGATTGCCAGCGGACTGCAGCGACTCGAACTCGCGGCCCTCGCCGATGCGCAGGGTCGCGAAGCCGCGCGGCTCGTGCAGCGACGGTACGCGGGCGGACTGGCGACGATCGCCGAACTGCTCGCCGCAGAATCATCGGTTGCGGCCAATGCACTGTCGCACAGCATGGCGCGCTACGCACTCCTCGATGCCATGACGACATGGCGAACTGCCAGCGGCGCAACAGTCTCTGATCTCATCACGCTTGACGGAGTGGCACCATGAATGCACGACCCGGTATGCAATCCAGTTTCGCGCTCGCGCGCACGCTGGCGACGGCGATTGGACTCGGAACGGGAGTCATCTCCTGCGGGCGCGGCGGCGGCGAACCGTCCTCCAGCAACGCTGTCGCGTCGCAGAATGCCAACGCGAAGGCTGAGGGTACGACGTTCACCGTGCGCGACACCGTGATCGCGACCACGCTGGACGCAACCGCCACGGTGGAACCGTGGCAACGCGCCACGCTGAGTACGAAACTCGTGGGCTCGGTGCTCGAGGTGATGGTGCACGAAGGCGATCAGGTGCGTGCGGGGCAGGTGCTCGTGCGCCTCGACGCGCGCGATCTGACCGCGAAGTCCAGCCAGACCGCGGCCTCGGTGGCGGATGCACAGGCCCTTCAGCAGGAGGCGCAATTGCAGGCCGCTCGCCTGCGTGCACTCTACGCCGACAGTGCCGCGACGCGTGCACAGCTGGATGCCGCAGAAACCGGTGTCGCACGCGCCAATGCGGGAGTGACTGCGGCACGGGCCATGTCGGCGGAACTGGATGCGCTCCGCAGCTATGCGACGGTGCGTGCGCCGTTTGGCGGCACCGTCGTCACACGTTCGGTGGACCCAGGTGCATTTGCCTCACCTGGAGCGCCGTTGCTGACGATCTGGGACGACGCGATCCTGCGTCTCCGCGGCAGTGTGTCAGGCGACGCGGCGCGCGGCCTACGCAGCGGGCAGAAACTCTCCGCGCGGATTGACGGTCACGACGCAACGGTGGTGATCGAGGGCGTCGTGCCCGGTGGCGCGGGCAATCTGTTCACCGTGAACGCCCGTCTCGCCAACCCGACGCGCAGCTATCGCGCGGGTGCTGCCGCCACGGTGCAGATCCCGCTCGGCACGCACCACACGCTGCTGATCCCCGCGAGCGCGGTCGTGCGTGACGGTGACCTGACCGGCGTGACCGTTCGCGCGACCAGCGGTGACGAGCGTCGGTGGGTGCGGCTTGGCGCCACGGTCGGAGAGTGGGTCGAAGTCACGGGTGGTCTGCGTGCTGCTGAGGTAATCGTTGTCCCTGATGCGACTGCGCGTATCATCGCACCGGCTCCGGGAGCCTGAAGATGACACGGGAAACGGGCATCTCCGGGCGCATCGCCTCGGCATTTCTGCATTCCAAGCTGACACCGCTCGTCATCATGGCGTCGCTGGCGCTCGGCGTGCTTGGCATCGTTGCGACGCCGCGCGAGGAAGAGCCGCAGATCTCCGTTCCGATGATCGACGTGATCCTGACGCTGCCAGGTGCTTCACCGCGCGAAGCCGAGCAGCTGCTGGCGCGTCCGGTGGAGCAGCGGATGATGGAATTGCCCGGTGTGGACCATGTGTACACCATGTCTGGTGAGAACTATGCGATGGTCACGGTGCGCTTCAAGGTTGGTGAGGACCAGGAGCGCAGCGTCACGCGGGTGCAGGCCAAGCTGGCGGCCGCTGCGGATCGGGCGCCTGCCGGCGCGCTTCCGCCGGTGATCAAGGCACACTCCATCGATGACGTGCCGGTACTCGCGGTGACGCTGCATGCCGCAGCCGTGGACGCCAATGCGCTGCGGCAGCTCGCCGTTGCGCTGAGCGACGCGATGCGCACCGTTCCCGATGTCGCGGAGACCTTCGTCACCGGTGGGAGCCCAAAGCAGATCCAGGTCGCGCTCGATCCGGTCAGGCTGGCGGCGGCTGGAGTGTCGCCGGGGATCGTGATGAGTGCGCTCCGGAGCGCCAACGCCCGGGTGCTGAGCGGAGATCTGGTCGAGCAAGATCGCGTGGCCCGGATCGGCGTCGGTGCGCCGCTCACGTCGGCCTTCGACGTCGGCTCGATCGTCATCGGCACACGCGGCGAGCGTCCGATTCTGCTGCGTGATGTGACTGAGGTGCGTGAAGACTTCGGTGAAACGACGAGCTACGTCTCACACCGCGACGGGCGTGGCGCCGCGCAGACGGCGGTGACCATCGCGGTCGCGAAGCGCAAGGGTGCTAACGCCACCGACGTCACGCGGCGCGTACTCGAGCGTGTCGAACAGACGAGAGGTGGCCTGATTCCGCCATCCGTCTCGGTGTCCGTCACGCGGGACTACGGCGAAACTGCGGGAGAGAAGGCGAGTGAGCTGATTCTTCACCTGGTCATTGCCACGCTCAGTGTGACCGCGCTGATCTGGCTGTTTCTTGGCTGGCGCGAGGCCCTGGTGGTGCTGGTGGCCGTCCCGGTCACGTTGGCGCTCACGCTGTTCACGTACTACGCACTTGGCTACACGCTCAACCGCATCACGCTGTTCGCGCTGATCTTCTCGATCGGCATTCTCGTTGACGATGCGATCGTGGTTGTCGAGAACATGTACCGCCACATGTCGATGGGAGACCGCACGCCGGAGGTGGCCGCGATCGAGGCGGTGGATGAGGTCGGGAATCCCACGATCCTGGCCACCGTCACCGTCATCGCCGCGATCCTGCCGATGGCATTCGTGAGCGGCATGATGGGACCGTACATGCGCCCGATTCCCGTTGGTGCGTCGGTGGCCATGCTGGCGTCGCTGGCGGTGGCGTTCATCGTCACGCCGTATCTCGCCTATCGGCTGCTGAAGGGACACGCGGCTACGGTGCAGCATGCGCCACGGCCGGCCAGCCTGCATGAGCACGAACCGGAGCTCGGTGGCCGCGTCGATCGCATCTACCGCGCAATCATGAAGCCGCTGATGCAGTCCGGGGGGCGCCGTACGGTGTTCTACGGCATCGTCGGCGTGCTGCTGCTCGCCAGCATGTCACTGGTGGCGTTTCGGGCCGTGCAGGTGAAGATGCTGCCGTTCGACAACAAGAGTGAGTTCCAGGTGGTGCTCGATTTCCCCGAAGGCACGACGCTCGAGACATCGAACGCCGCCGCATCGGAGATCGCAGCGTGGCTCGGGTCGGTGCCCGAGGTGATCAGCACGCAGGTGTACGCCGGTACCGCCGCGCCGTTCAATTTCAATGGACTGGTGCGGCACTACTTCATGCGTGCCGGCGCGAATGTCGCGGACGTGCAGGTGAATCTGCAGCCGAAGGGTGAACGCCGTCGCCAGAGTCACGCGATTGCCGTCTCGGTTCGTCCGGCGGTGGATTCCATCGCGCGTCGCTACGGCGCTGCGGCCAAGGTCGCTGAGATTCCACCGGGGCCACCCGTGATGTCCACCCTCGTCGCGGAGGTCTACGCATTGGACGACTCGACGCGCCTCGATGCCGCGCGTGCGGTGAAGGCCGTCTTCGAGCAGACGCCCGGTGTGGTTGATGTCGACTGGACGGTGGAGACGCCGCAAGTATCGCGACAGTTCCGAATCGATCGCACGCGCACTGCTCTGTCTGGAACGAGTGCAGAACAGCTGTCGCAGACCGTGGGGCTCGCGCTATCCGGCGGGTCGGCCGGTTTTCTCGAGTCGTCAACGGCGAGGGAGCCGATCGCAATCGTACCGCGACTGCCACTGGCTGACCGCTCGAGTGTGGCGGCGCTGCTGGCGCTGCCGGTGTCCACGGCATTCGGTGTGCAGCCGCTGGCGCGCTTCGTATCGGTGGATTCCGGCACGCGTGAATCGTCGCGGGTGCGGAAAGACCTGCGGCAGACGATCTACGTGACGGGCGATGTGGCGCGCGAGATCGAGAGCCCGGTGTACGCCATTCTCGAGATGAACCGACGGCTCGATTCGCTGAAGGTCCGTGGTGTGACGATCGCACGCTACAACGCGGTCGCCCCCGCGACACTCACCGAAACGGCGATCAAGTGGGACGGCGAGTGGCAGGTGACGATCGAGGTGTTCCGCGATCTGGGGCTCGCCTTCGCCATCGTGCTGCTGCTGATCTATGTCCTGGTGGTGGGCTGGTTCCGGAGCTTCACCATTCCGCTGGTGATCATGGCGCCGATTCCGCTGACGCTGATCGGCATCCTGCCGGCGCATGCGATCGGCGGCGCGTTCTTTACCGCGACGAGCATGATCGGCATGATCGCACTGGCCGGCATCATCGTGCGTAATTCGATCCTGCTGGTGGATTTCATCCAGCTCGAGGAGGCGCGCGGCCGGTCGGTGGAGGAGGCGGTGCTCGAGGCGGGCGCGGTGCGCTTCCGCCCCATTGCGCTGACGGCGGCGGCCGTCGTGGTTGGCGGCATCGTGATGGTGCTCGATCCGATCTTTCAGGGGCTGGCCGTGGCCCTGATCAGCGGCGCCGTGGTCGCCACCGCGCTGACGATGGTCGTCGTCCCACTGCTCTACTGGCAACTCACACAACGGAGTGCACATGTGTCATGACACCATCATCCGGCGGTTCGCCGGCGTCTTCACCCTTGCATCAGTGGCATTGGCCTACTGGGTCAGCCCGGCGTGGCTGTTGTTCACAGCGTTCGTCGGTGCGAACCTGCTGCAATCCAGTTTCACCGGATTCTGTCCGCTGGAGCGGATTCTGGGCCGCCTGAAGCTGTTCGGCTGCCATACGCGCGCGGTGTGAATGCCAGCACGGCACCGCGCCGGGGGGACGACACGGTCGCGTGGTTGCGCGCCGCGAGCGTCGGCGCACTCAGGGTACATGCCGGATAGATTGTACCAGCGGTTTCGGCAGCGGAACTACTGGACGTGCGTGACGTCTTTGCGTCTCGACCCGTCGTCAACCGACCTGACTCGGAGTCTGTGATGCACGCATCCCACGATCGTCGCCGCTTGATCGCCGCCGCGCTGACCGTGACTGCCGTGGCCTGCGCCTCGGATCCGACCGAAGGGCCCGGTACACCTCCGCTGGGCGTTGCGCGACCGGTCCTGGCGATTGCGGCGAATCCGCGCCCGATCCCGGCGCCACAGGTCGCCGATTTCGTGGCAGCAATCGACTCCAGCCTCAGCATCGGTGCCAAGGGCATCGTGCAGACGTACACCTGGCGCGAGCTCGAGCCGGACAGCGCGCGCCTCAATGTGCTGCGTGTCATTGATGATATCCGCTATGCGCGAAGCCGCGGACTGCAGGTGTTCCTGGGCATCCAGGTGATCAACACGGTACGGCGCGAGATGCCGGCGGACATCGCGGCACTCCCTTGGACCGATGCACGGCTGCAGCGCCGCTTCGAGCGGTTGCTCGATGCACTCGCACCGACGCTTGGTGACGTAACGTACGTCTCGATCGGTAACGAGGTCGCAGGCTTTCTCAGGTCGCAGGGGCAGTGGGCTGCGTACACATCGTTCGTCACGCAGGAAGTCGCCTCGCTGCACCGGCGTGTGCCGACGATCAAGGTGGGCGTGACGATGGAGTACGCCGAGGCGGCATCGCAGACCTCGGTGGCGAAGGCGCTGATTGCGGTGAGTGATGTGGCGATCTTCACGCACTATCCCTTCGAGCTCAACGGCTTCAACGTTGCGCCGACAACGATCACCCGGAGCACGTTCGACAACATGATCACGCTGGCCGGCGGAAAGCCGGTGGTGATTCAGGAGCTCGGCTATCCGGCGTCGCCCTTGAACGGCAGCTCGGATGCGAAGCAGGCGGCGTTCTTCACCGATGCCATCGCGCAGTGGCGTGCGCGTGGGAGCACGGTCATGCCCTTCGTCAGCCTCTTTCTGCTGCACGACTTCACTCCGCAGCAATGCAGCGATTTTGGCGTGTACTACAACCTGCCGAACCAGCCGGAATTCATCGGGTTTCTCTGCTCGATCGGCCTGCGCAAGGCCGATGGGACGCCGCGGCCGGCGTGGGACGCGGTGCGCACGGCAGCGGCATGGTTGCGCACGCCGTGACACACCCGTCGAATGCCTGTGTCCTGCCTTACCCGCCGACCGCGATCCGCGCGTATGGAATGATGTCCAGCCGTGCGAACGGAATGGCGTCGCCGGTCTGCTCGTCGAGGCCAAACGTGTCGGGAGACGTCGTGATACGGTCGAGCGCAGCGTCGATCTCAGCGATCTCCGCCGACACACGGGTGCTGATCGAGGCTTCGAGTTCCTCGTTCACGGTGTCGGTGCCGATGTCGGCAGGATGCGTCGGAAACTTCGACAGGTCTCCGGCAAGGTCCTGACTATCCTGGGAGGACTCCGTGTCGGTGAACTCGTGCAACTGACCGACGAGGCGGGCGCGTTCGTCATGAAGACGCGCTTCGAGATGCTTGAGCTGAGCCGAGGACAGTGACATGGAGCGGATCCGGTGACGGTTGAATGCCGCACGCCAGCAAACGGCACGATGCCGGTGGCGCGCCTGCAAGTGTTCCGTACCCGCTGCACCGGGCGAGTTCCTACGGCTGAGCTCACCAAGGCGCTGCGTCGTCCGTGACCTGTGGCCGAGGGACGTTGCGCACTGCCCGCGGGCTCATCTGATCGCAACGAAACGCTGCCTTTCCAGCCTCGATTCTTGTCCCTTCGGGGCCAACCTCGCAGGCGGGAGAGAATTTTCCGACGCGCGGCCGTTTAGTGGGATGCCAGCGTGGCTTTACCACCGCGCCCATCTCACTTCTTCAGAGCCGTCCGATGCGTCGCACTCTCCTGGTCTCACCTGCGGCAGCGCCTGCCGTGACGGGCGCCACCGCCTCCGGCGTTCTCCACTTTCTGTCGGACGCAGCCTGGAGGAGGTTCTGCGGCGTGCCGCCCGCCCGCCTGGCAGGCCGGATCGGACTGGCCAGCCTGGGGCTGATGGTCGCCTGCAGCAGTGATCCGGTTGCGCCACCGGCGCCGCCCGCTCCCGAGGTCGTCGTCGAAACCGCCCGTGCAGGGAGTGCAACAGTTGGCGTGGAAGGCGGAACGGTCAGTGCGACATCGGCCGGAGGCGTGGCGTATCGGCTGGTCGTGCCGAGGGGCGCGCTGCTGCAGCCAACGGAGATCACGATCACGCCGGTCAGCGCGCTCACCAACACGCCGGTCAATTCGGGGCTTTCGGCGGCGGTGCGGATGGCGCCTTCAGGGCTTCGCTTTGCGCTGCCGGCACGGCTCGAGATTGCGGTGACGCCGGTGGCCGGGGCAGGTCGTCAGGCGGTCGCATTTCAGTCGGCCAGTGATGGCACCGGTCTGCTGCTCCGCACCACCGGCACTGCCGGTGCGGCGCTGACCCTCAGCATCGCACACTTCAGCGTGTATGGTGTCGCCGTGCTGACACCGGCCGAGATCGCGAGCATCCCGCGGCCGCCACAGAGTGATGCCGAAGGCGCGGCGCTGGACGCGATCGTCCGCGCACCATCGGGTACCGTTGGCGACGTCGCTTCGATCTTCCGCGGCTGGTGGACAGCCAGCGTTCGGCCTCGTCTGGCGCAGCCTCCCACTGATTCGGCGCTCACCTTCGCGCTGTCGGACTACACGGCGTGGCGTGGCGAAGTGGCGTTGACCGATCTTCGTCGCGGCTTCAATGGTGCGCTGCTCTCGGCGCTGGTGCCGCAGCGCGACAGCGCCGATGTCGCGGCGGCCGGCGCGTTGCGCGGCGGTGTATCTCGCGGCAACCTGCGCTGTCTGCAGAGCCGGAACGCAGCGGACGCCCAGTTTGCGCTGTACTGGCAATCGGTGTCGGAGGTGCTCCTGCTGGCATCGGTGGTCAACCAGCTCGACGCGCCGAGTGTGCAGGCCGCACTCTGTGTGATCGTGGAGTTGCGAGCGTCTTCGCTTCGGTCCAACATCGCTCCGGGCGACACCGCAACATTGACGGGTCGCTTCGGTGCACGCTTCCGCGATCAGCAGACGTTGAGCGATGCGGTGTTCAACGTGACGGTGGCGCCGCTGGGTACATCAACCAACGCGCCATTCTTTCGGGTGACTGACGCAGCCGGCAACTTCGCCGTGACGTTCACCCGTGCCTCCGGTGCGGGCCCGCTGGCCATTGCGGCGCAGGGGTGCCTGCGCCTTGGCACCGTGAGCACGAATATCTGTGGCTCCAACGGCGTGACGCCGGTTGTCGGCGCGCTGGGCGGCATCTGGGCTGGATCGTTCACCAGCAGTGTCGTACCGAATCCGGTACCGGTGACGGCCGTGCTGGTGCAGGTCGGGGATACCCTGACCGGGAGCTATGCCGTGCGGTTGGGCAACGGACCTTCCGGTACGATCCGCGCAACGGTCGTCAATGGCACCGCGCTCGACTTCCGATTGCAGCAGACCAGCACTGGCTGCCTGGGCAGCTTCAACGGCCAGGCCGCCGTGACGGGCAATGTGCTGACAGCCACCTACACCGGCACGGATTGTCAGGGTCCGCACGCGAACGGACGCGTCCTTCTGCAACGCTGAGTACACGGGGGTGGCTGGTCGCGGTCGCGCCGGACCTGAGGCGATCTCACCAGCCACCCCCACCGCCACCCCCCGAACTACCACCGCCGCTACTGCTGCCACCGCCGCTCGAGCTACTGCTCGGCGCCGCGACGCCGCTCGCGATGCTGCCCACCGCGGAGCCGAAGGCAACAGTCGCTCCGGCGCCGCTGAACCCACCGCCGCCACCGAAGCCGGAGAATGCGCCATCGCCCGACCCGCTGGTCGCGCCGGCCGTGCCACCACTGGTCGTGCGTACACTACCGCCCGAACCGGTCATGACCGACGCCCCGCCGAAGGCACGGAACCACTTGTCGACGTGCCGGCCAAGTCCGAACGCGAGCAAGTACGGGTACCAGATGTCATCGAGTGCCGGCTTCGGCTTTCGCAACTCGAGTCGGCAATACTCTCGTGCGGCAGCGAGTTTCTTGCGCAGCAGCAAGCGTTCAGTCGTAGCCGTCGAGTACGCCCCGTTGAGCACGGAGTTGAGCGCCGCGACGAGCAGCAACGCCATGCCGGCCAATGCAAGCGAACCAAGAGCCTCGTAGCCCGTGGTGAGGATCCAGCCGAACGCAGCGGTTGTTGCCGCCATTGGCAGGAACAGACGCAGCAGATGCGGCCACGGCCGAACGACTCGACGCCGCCAGAGAGCAGCCTGGACGCGCGTAAACACGAAGCCAGGCACGCCGACGAATGCCGCCGCCGCGAGCGCCACTACGCCGTCAGCCTGTCTGGTGAAAAGCACCAGTCCGAGCAACACGATCGCCGCACCAAACAGCGCTGCGGTGAGTGGCCACCGTCGCGGCGTGGTGGATGATTCTGCCATGCCGGTCATGCGCGAGAACAGTTCCGTCAGCGGCTGTCGAATCAACTTCGCCGGATCGAATCCCGTTTTCTTGTAGCGGGACCGAATCTCGTCGGTACTGGTGGTCTTGGCATTCGGCGAGAAGAACCCGTCGACCAGCGCCCTCTCGTACCCTTTCAGATCTCCTCGTGGCACCAGCAACTCGAGATGCAGCACGTGCCGCCTCAGGAATTTCGGACCGTGCGATTCCACGCGACTGCCGAGTTTCTTCTCCGTGACGAGTCGCGCCAGCGTCGCCGAGACCTCGGCGGCTCCGACCTGCTCATCCCACGCGTAGCCCACCAGTTCAGGGCGAAGCGACAAAAGGTTGGCCTCGAGCCAGGCGCGGTCGATGGTGCTGAGTAGCGTGAGTGGCACAAAACGACCGACGGTGATTTCGGCGCGCAGAAACCGCGTCGTCATCACGATGAAGACGAGCATCACTGCCGACATCAGGCCGAGTCGCACCGGGAGCGGGGGGCTGCGACGAACCGCCGATGGGAGCCCGGCGGCTTGCCAGACGAGCGGAATGTTGACGACGAAACCGATGCCTGGTTCGAGAACTGGCTGGTGAAAGACGCCGGTGAATTCCGATGGTGTGCGCCACCTCGGATCGACGCGCAGCGTCAGATCGAAATTCGCGATGGTACCCGTCCGATCACGGAAGCCGAATTCATGATCGAGTCGGTACTCCGCACCGTTGGTCAGGAGGATGTCGGCGTACTCGTACTCCAGAACGTACGTGATCTTCGTATTGAGGAACACCGGATCGCTGGGCAGTCGACTGCGCCAGCGCAGCGTGTTCCGATCGGTCATCGCATAACCATCGACGGCGTCGAGCGTACCCTCGCGCATTACGATCTCCGACCCGGTCAGACTGTCCACGCGCAACAGTCGACGGAAGGCAAAGCGTTGGCCATGCCGCACATCGAAGCGTCGTTCGCCGCCGTTCCAGTCGCCAGTGAAAAGCATCGTCTGACGTTCGCGCACCAAGAGTCGGCCGGTGCTGTCGAGCCGGGCGTCGACGGTGAACGCGGTCCAGTCCAGCGCGCGCGGTTGTGCGACCGCTGGGGTAGCGCTGATACAGAGGCCTGTCGCGAGGATTGCGATGAGTTGGCAGCGGGCTGGTCTCATACCAGGTGCGCCAACTGCGAGTCGTGTGCCTGTCGCATCGGTGCATCGCTCCTTGCGTGTGTCGGCCTTACTTCGCGCCATATGGGGCCATATACTCGGCTGGGATTCTGACGGGCTGCAGCTTGCCGGCCAATGACAGACTGATTGCAAGGCTCGCCGCGGTGCCTGCGATCAATGCGCCAGCAAGGCCCAGCTTCGCCCGTTGAGGGGCAGAACCGTGGAACTGCCAATACAGTGCGCACCCGATATGGGCGAAGAGCGCGAGCACCGCGAGGGTGTAGTAGGGAGCGAAGAACCATGCGAACGGTGGGACATGGAATCCAGCGGCCGCGAAGTAGAAGTTGGTGTCGAGGCCAAGCATCATACGCCCGAGGAGTACGGCAGAAACGTGAACCAGCAGGAACAGTGCGAGATAGATACCCGACACGGCCTGCAGCCGGGCAACGCGACCCGACATTGCGCCCCAGCCGCGGATCGCCAACCCAAGGCCCGATACGATCTGGCTGAATACGCAGAGCAGCAGCAGTCCCTCGATCAGCGGCTGTCGATAGACGACACGCAACGCGTTCATGACCGCGATATGCGTGGTCACACTCTGCAATGCCGTGAGGTGATTGCCGATGTGAAGCAGGGTGTAGGCGATCAGCACGAACGCCGAGGCGCGATGCAGGGAGCGCAGAGGCATGGAACGCAGAGGCATGGCTGCAGGCAGAGGGATGTTCTGTGAGGCGTGGCGCATGACGTCAGCGGCTGTTGAAGCTATCGCCTGGCTGTGCGGGCCGTTCTGTCGCTCAGCTGGTAGTCATCGCCAGCTATTCGCGGCGCAACAACCCGCGCCCCCGCATCCAGTCTGCCAGCTTCGGCAGCCACTCCTGCGCAACCGGCCCAGCGGGCTTCAACATGCCATAGCCGTGACCGCCCTTCTCCCAGATGTGGAGTTCGCCCGGCACGTGCTGCGCCGTCATCGCCTGGTAGAATGCGATCGCGTTCTGCACCGGTACCGCATCATCGTCCTGAGTGGCGACCAGAAAGGTCGGCGGCGTTGCGGCCGTAACTCGCAGCTCGGTCGAGTACCGACGCCGCTCCGCCAGTGTGGCCGATACGCCGAGCAGGTTGTCGCTCGAACCGCGATGCCCCCACGCTTCGTGCATGCTGATCACAGGATAGACGAGCACGCCGAAGTCCGGCGCATGTCGCATTTCTGCAACGCCTGCGGCATCTTCGCCGGCGAGCGTATCGGCTGACATCGTGAGCGCCATACTGGCAAGGTGACCGCCGGCCGAAAACCCAAGCACACCGATGCGCGTTGGAGCGATGCCCCATTCCTTCGCGTGCTCGCGAGTCAGCCGGACCGCCTGGCGAGCGTCGAGGAGCGGGATTGGATACCGGTACGACGCTCCCTCGATGGTCGACACGCGATACTTGCACACGATCGCCGCCACACCAATCGAATTCAGCCACTGCGCCACCTGCCATCCCTCATGGTCGATGGCCAGGATACTGTAGCCACCTCCAGGGAAAATCACGAGGGCCGTGCCGGTAGCGAGTGACGGTGGCGGCAGAAACACGCGCACGTCCGGGGTCTGCACATGCGTGACACGCGCGATGGGGTCATTCGCCGCCTGCACAAAGACTTCGGCCACGGTCGATCGTAGTGCGCCAGGGACGGCGCCCGGGTACAACGACAGATCGAACGGCGCGCGGGGCGTATCCACGCGCGGTTCCACGCGCTGAGCCGGAAGGCAGGGCGCGACGATCATCGCAAGGAGGGCGAGCAGGCGCATCGTGCATCGGGGCTGGCTATGCATTGTCGGCTGGTGTGTTCTTGCCAGCCGCGCGCGGCGGGGAGTCAGGAGCCGGCGGCAGAGCGCCGATTGCGCAGGACGCGGCGAAGATCGTCGAGCGCAGGAATGACGGACAGCACGACGAGAATCACCACGAATGGAATCGTCGCCAGAAAGCCAATCGATTTGAATCCCAGCGCGCCAAGCCAGCCGCCAGTGAAGAACGCCAGCAATAGCAGCGCCAGGGTGGCAAGGCGCTCCCGATCTGCGAGCACCGGATCGGCTCCATGGACCACTCTATTCCAGTACAACAATTTCCCGAGCTCGATACCGAGATCGGTGATCACGCCCGTCATGTGTGTGGTGCGAATCTCTGACTGGGAGATCTTGGTGATGACGGCGTTCTGGACTCCCATCGTGAAGCACAGCAGCATGACTGTCGCCGGAATGAACAACGCGTGCATCGATGTCAGGCGCCCTCCGAGGATGCCGAAGCAGAGCAACAGGCATGCCTCCAGCAGCAACGGCAGCGAGTATGTGCTGGATAGCGATCGGCGACGCGCAAAGTTGATCATGACCGCAGAGGTCATCGCGCCAAGGATGAAGGACAGCAGCGCACCGGCACTTGCGAGTGCAACGGCTGTATCGCCAAGCGCAAGACTGTCGGCCAGCGACGACAGGATCCCGGTCATGTGCGAGGTGTACTGCCGCACCGCGAGGAACGCGCCGGCGTTGGCCCCGCCGGCGACGAATGCCAATGAGATGCCAAGATGCCGGTTGGCGGACGTCGAGCGTTCGGGACTGGTCAGGTCTCGTGCGTACTGAATCGGCATGACACGAATCGTAGCACTCCTGGCCTCCGGCCGCCGCGCCCAAGGTCACGCCCCGCCTCACGGCGATAGCTTCACACACATGCCCCACGACCAGCGTTCCTGCCTGGGTTCATCCGGATGACCCAGCCTGCCACCGCCGGCCTGGCGCTCGAAGTAGCGGGGCTGCGAAAGTCCTACGGCGACGTGCATGCCGTCCGAGGGCTCGATCTCAGCGTGCCCGTCGGCCAGTGCTTTGGCCTGCTCGGCCCCAACGGCGCGGGCAAGACGACCACGATCGAGATCTGCGAAGGGCTCAGCACGCGCGACAGCGGCACTCTCCGTGTCCTCGGCCGCACCTGGGAAAGTGACGCCCTCTGGCTTCGGACGCAGCTTGGCATCCAGCTTCAGGAAACACAGCTGGCCGAGAAGTTGACCGTCACCGAGACGCTCACGCTCTTTCGCAGTTTCTACACCAAGGGCCGCACGATCGATGATGTGATCGACCTCGTGCAGCTTGGTGAGAAGCGGACGGCACGCGTGATGGGACTCTCCGGAGGGCAGAAGCAGCGCCTGGCGCTTGCGTGCGCGCTGGTGGGTGATCCACAGCTGCTGTTCCTGGATGAGCCGACCACCGGCCTCGATCCGCAATCGCGTCGGCAGCTCTGGACGCTGGTGGAGGGATTGAAGCGCGAGGGGCGCACGATCGTGCTGACGACGCACTACATGGACGAGGCCGAACGACTCTGCGACAACATCGCGATCGTCGATCATGGCACCGTGATCGCGCTCGGGTCGCCGCGGCAATTAATCGCGTCACTTGGTGCTGAGCACGTGATCCGGCTCGGTGTCGGCGAGTCGGCGGCGGTGCTACATCCGATCGCGCTGGCGGACCTGCTGGCGCTGCCCGACGTCACCGGTGGTCGCGAAACAGCATCTGGCTACGAATTGCGTGCCGCATCGGTCCAAGCTGTACTGCCGTCGCTGTTGGCGCTGGCCGCGTCGCGCGAAGTGCAATGGAACGAGTTGAGTACGCACAGCGCCACACTCGAGGATGTCTTCGTCTCGCTCACCGGCCGCGAGCTGAGGGACGGCTGAGCCATGCGTATCGCATCCTTGAAACAGTTGACCTTCGCGCGCTTCCGCGAATTCATCCGCGAGCCGGAGGCGGTGTTCTGGACGTTCGTCTTTCCGCTGCTGCTGGCGGGCGGGCTGGCGATCGCATTCCGGGACAAGGCGCCGGAGCAGGCCATCATCGCCGTCGTCACGCCCGCACCTGACGACAGTGCGGGGGCGCGTGTCGCGACCGCATTGCGCACCGGAGCCGTGAGTGACACTTCGCCGCTGCGCATACGGATGATTCCTGCTGACAGCGTCGAGGAAGTGCTTCGCACCGGGACCGCTGCGCTGGTGGTGGTGCCGCGGGCCGATGCCGGTGTGGAGTATCGCTTCGATCCTGCGCGACCTGAAGCACGTGCCGCGCGGCAGGTCACGGACGACATCCTGCAGCGTGCGAGCGGTCGTCGTGATCCAATGCCGGTGCGCGAGGTGACGATCCGTGAGCGTGGCTCGCGGTACATCGATTTCTTCCTGCCGGGTCTGCTGGCCATGAACATCATGGGGAGCAGCATCTGGAGTCTGGCCTTCGCGATCGTCACGCAGCGCAACAAGAAGCTGCTCAAGCGGTTGGCCGCGACGCCGATGTCGCGACTCGAGTATCTGCTGTCGTTCGTGCTGTCGAGGCTGGTGTTTCTCGGTCTGGAAATGGCCGTGCTGCTGGGGTTTGGTGTGTTCGTGCTGGATGTGCCGATTCGTGGAGCGCTCTCATCACTGGTGCTGGTTGCCTTCATCGGCGCCGCAGCGTTCAGTGCGATCGGCCTGCTGGTGTCGTCGCGCTCGAAGACGATCGAAGGCGTCTCGGGATTGACCAATTTCGTGATGCTGCCGATGTGGATCTTCTCCGGCGTGTTCTTTTCAGCCAGCAATTTTCCCGCGGTCATCCAGCCATTGGTTCAGGCGCTGCCGCTGACTGCGCTGGTGAACGGGCTGCGGGCAGTCATGCTGCAGGGTGCGAGTCTGGCAGGAGTCTTGCCACAGCTGGCAGTACTGGCGGGGTACTTTGTCGTCTGCCTCGCGCTTGCGTTGCGGATCTTCCGCTGGCAGTGAACAGCACCCACCCGATCGGTGTTGAACGTTTGCACGGGTGTTGCGCGGGCTGTCGCCCAAGCGAGAGGTTGCTGATGTACGGCTCTATCACTGGTCCTTTCCGCGTTCCCAGAGCGAAACACATGTCGAATCATCCGCATTCCCTCCGACCGTACCTGCAGCGCTCCTGGCGCAGGGCGCTCGCGGCGGGGTCGCTTGTAGTTCTTGGCGCCTGCGCCACCAACCCAGTCACTGGTCGTCGCGAGCTGTCACTGGTCAGTCAGGGCCAGGAAATCGCGATGGGGCAGGAAGGGGCGAAGGCTGCCGCAGCGCAGATGGGCATCTACCCTGATTCGGGACTGCAGCGATACGTGACGTCGCTCGGCATGTCGCTCGCGAAGAATTCAGAGCGCCCCGAACTGCCGTGGAGCTTCACCGTGGTCGATGATCCGATCGTGAACGCATTCGCGCTGCCCGGTGGACCGATCTTCGTGTCGCGCGGCATTCTGGCCCACATGAACTCCGAGGCGCAGCTGGTGTCGGTGCTCGGTCACGAACTCGGCCATGTCACGGCCAAGCACTCGGTCAGCCAGATGTCGAAGCAGCAGATCTTCCAGATCGGCTTGATCGGCGCAATGGTGCTGCGTCCCGAGCTGCAGGAGTTTGGTGGCGCTGCCTCGCAGGGGCTGGGTCTGCTCTTCCTCAAGTTCGGACGCGACGATGAAACACAGGCCGATGAACTCGGCTTCCGCTACATGACTGCGGCCAACTATGCGCCCAGTGAGATGGCGGAGATGTTCAAGGTTCTCCAACGCGTCTCGGGTGGCGAGGGGTCGCGCGGTACGCCGGAGTGGCTCTCCACCCACCCCGACCCGGGCAATCGCGTCGAGAAGACGGCTCAGCGGATCGCGGCTACCGGAAAGAGCTTTGCCGGATCACGAATCGAACGCGCGGCATTCCTTCGCCAGATCGACGGCATCGTCTTTGGTGAAGATCCGCGCAACGGCTACTTCCAGCAGGCGACGTTCATTCAGCCGACAATGCGGTTCCGCTTCGATTTTCCCAGCGGATGGCGGACGCAGAATGGCGCTGAGCAGGTAATTGGCGCCAGCACCAAGGGCGACGCGCAGATCGCCTTGTCGCTGGCCGGCAACACCGCGCCGCAGCAGGCGCTCTCGGCATTCCTCCAGCAGCAGGGAGTGCAGGCCGGCCGGACGAATACCACGCCGATCAATGGCAACACCGCCGCCGTCGGTCAATTTGTCGCGCAAACGCAGAACGGCAATCAACTGGCTGGTTACGTGGGCTTCATCCAACAGGATGGCGTGACCTTTCAGTTGGTGGCGATCACCGCGCGCGCCAACATCGAGGCGTATGATGCGGCGTTCCGGAATACGATTGCGTCGTTCCAGCGCGTGACGGACCCCCGGTTGCTGAGTGTGAAGCCGCAGCGGTTGCGCATCGTCACCTTGCGGAGCACGATGACGCTGACGCAGTTCAATCAGCAGAATCCGTCGGTGATTCCGATCGAGCAGCTGGCCCTGATCAACGCGGTCACGCCGACCGAAATGCTGGCGGCGGGCACGCAGGTGAAGCGGGTGGTGGCGGAGTAGAGCGCTGATTTCCGGTGCGTGCCGCGCGGCTTCGTGCTGACGGCGGCACCTCGGCGTGGCTCCGAATTCGTGCGCGCCGTTCTGTAGGCGGCCGCACGCGTCGTCTCGCTGAAAGCTCGTAGCGGTCGGGCGCCGCTTTTTGACGCGAGCAGGCGTTGTAGCGCCGCGCGATGCTGGCCGCGGTCCGCGAGCACAGGAAGAACAAACGAAGATCAAACTGCCTGACGCAAAGGCGCAAAGGACGCAGAGACGCAAGGACCGTCTGCAAGCGCCGGACGCCTCTGCGCGATGCGATGCTCAGCTACGACTAAAGCAAGAAATTTTTGTAACAGGAACGGCAGCATCGCCACCTTCCTGCTGTTCCGATGCCCCTGCGGTCCTTTGCGCCTCTGCGCCCTTGCACCTTGGCGGTAAGCAGTTGCTATTCACCGTGGCCCTTACGCCGTTGTCGTTGACCAGTTGCCGTTCCGCCGCCGGGATCGTGTCGCCGCCTTGGAAACTGGCTTTGCCGGACCGGAAGCGCCGCGCTCCTCACCGTGACTCGGCCCTCGAGCCGCGCTTGCCGCGAAGTGGGCGGCCCCTAGCTTCCGTGCATGCCTCTCCCACATCGGACGTACCTTCTGCCCCTGGCGCTGGCGGGCGCCCTCCTGCTGCCGACCCTTCGCCTCGAGGCGCAGGTCGCGGCCGCCGACCCGACGGCCGCACTGCTGGCCGAGGTCATCCGGATCAATACCAGCAATCCGCCGGGGCGCACGCAGGCGCTGGCGGACCTGCTCGCACCGCGTTTCCGGGCCGCCGGCTTCACGGTCGAGATCTTCCAGACGCCAGACTCGGCCAAGGTGCACTTCATCGCCCGTCTGAAAGGCGATGGCAGCAAGCGCCCCGTGTTGCTCGCGGCGCATGCCGACGTGGTGGGTGTGGAGCGGGAGAAGTGGACCCTCGATCCGTTCGCCGGCATCATTCGCGACGGACACGTCTACGGCCGTGGCGCGATCGACTTCAAGGGCGGGCTGGCGGTGTTCGCGATTGCTGCCCTGCGCCTTGCCGAGCGAAAAGTACCGCTGTCGCGCGATGTGATCTTCATGGCGGAAGCCGATGAAGAAGGCGCACCGATGAATACCGGCTGGCTGGCGCAGGACCACTGGGCCTCGATGGACGCCGAGTTCGCGCTCAATGAAGGGGGGTGGATCATCAAGGGTGATGATCAGCGTGTGCGCTACGTCAGTATCTCGACCGCTGACAAGTCGGTGATGGGCATCATTCTGACGGCCAAGGGCACCTCGACGCATTCGTCGATGCCGTTGCCCGACAACGCGATCGCGTCACTGGGTGCTGCCATTGCCCGAATCTCGGCACACGAAACACCAGTGCAGCTGACCGCGGAATCACGGCAGTTCTTCCGCACGCTGGGCACCACCAGCACTGGCGATACCAGCCGTTGGTTTCGGGAGCTGGTGGATGGCACACCGGCGCAGGTGCGCAGCGCGGACAGCCTGATTTCGCGCGACCCGTTGCTGCACGCGATCATGCGCAACACCATCGCACCGGTGCTGATCAGTGGCGGCTTCCGCTCGAATGTGATCCCGGGGTCGGCTGAAGCCACGCTCAACCTGCGCGTGATTCCAGGGACCGATCCGCAAGCGATGGTCACGCTCATCGAACAGTTGGTGAACGATCCGCGCGTGACGGTGAAACTGGCCAGTACCTTGGCGTTGCCGAACACCGCACCTTCAGCATTGGATACGGAGCTGTATCAGACGCTGGCGCGCGAGGCGAAGGTGCAGTGGCCGTCGGCCGAGGTCACGCCGTATCTGTTTCAGGCTGGCACCGATGCGTTCGCGTGGCGATCACGCGGGGTGCCGGTGTACGGGATCTATCCGTATCCGATCACGAACGATGAACTGCGTCGGATGCACGGCAACGACGAACGCGTCAGCGTCGAATCGTTGCGCGAAGGGACCGAAATGATCTACAGGACGCTGGTGAGTGTCGCCGGGAAGAAGAGCGGCCGCGCCACCAGGCCCAAGCGCGGAGCAGCGGCAGCGCGTCGGTGACCGCGGCGCTGCTTCTGCCTATCGCGTAAGAATCGCGATCGTGCCGCAGAGCGGGTCCGCGCGGAACGAGCGCAGCTGCGGAGGCAGTATCGCGTAGCTGTTGTACGCCAGCAGCAGCTTGATCGAACGCGGTCGCACTTCGTTGACGTTGAACCGCGGCAGCTGTTCCGAGCCGTCCAGGAACACGGTCGGCACGCAGTTTCGCGAACCGGTGATGACCACGGACGTCAGTCCTGCGCCGAGAACGCGGAAACCGACGGGTCCGCGAAAGAGATCGGTGGTGACCGCCGGTGCGAGCAGGGCGATATCTCGATCGGTGAGTGTGAATGCCGTCCGTGAGGCGCGGGTTGCGGCCGCATAGCGCTCGAGGTCGCGGGCCCAGGCCTTCTCGGCTTTCATGACGTACTCCACTGAGTCGTCACCTTCGCGAAACCGTTCCAGCACGAACGCGAGTGAATCGGTCGCCGTGATGCGGAGCAGTTCCACGGCCGGAATCACGCCGGGTCCACGCGCCGCGACATACGTCAATCCAAGCGGGACGCCCGAAATGCGAAATACCCCGTCGGCGTCCGTCACTGCCTTGACCTGCTCCCCACGAATCAGAATCCGGGCACCGGCAACGGGAACGCCGCGATCATCCCGCACCGAACCCACCAGCATCGTTCCCTGAGCGGTCAACGGGTTCGCCAGCAGGAAAATCGCCAACGATGCGCCGTAAAGCCGGCACCGGCGGCCGAGCGCCGTCGCACGATCGAACGGATGGTGTCGCATCGGCCTCTTCTCCTCAAGGAATGCCGCTGGTTTCCCTCGCGGCGTCGGAACGTTGCCGGACTATACCCATGTGTAACCCATGAGTTATGCCGAAGGGTCCCGAGCGGTTCGCTGCACCCACGGTCCCACTCTGGAGCCACCCCGGCTTCATTTCTTGCCGCGTGCGCCGAGTGATCGGGATCGGCCTCGCTGCTCGCCTTTCCCCTCTACTGTCTGTGTGTCATGGCCCATCTCCAGCTCGTTACGCTTGTCGTTGGCGACTACGACCGTGCCATCGAATTCTTTGTGAATGTTCTCGACTTCGAACTGGCAGAAGACCTGCCGTCGCTGACGAACGATGGCCGTCCCAAGCGATGGGTGGTGGTGCGGCCGCGTGGCGCCCAGACGGGGATGCTGCTCGCGAAGGCTGATGGCGAGCGACAGCTGGCCGCGGTTGGCGACCAGTACGCGGGCCGCGTCGGATGTTTTCTCCAGGTGGACGACTATCAGGCGACGTACGCGCGGATGGTCGCTGCGGGCGTCACGTTCGTAACGCCGCCGCGAACGGAGGCGTACGGCACGGTTGCCGTTTTTCTCGATTGTGAGGGCAACAAATGGGATTTGCTCAGCGCGAGGCCGTAGCACCCCGGCTGCATCCGGTGCCGCCGTGGATCAGCGCGCGTTCCTGATCCATCCCAGTCCACGGTGATTCAACGTCTGCAGGTACAGTCGATCGCGGGTCTCTGTGACACTCGTGACTTTCGGAAACGCACCGCTGGGATCCTGCAGATCCTCCACTACTCGACCATCCTCCGTGAATGCGATCGCGTGACCGTATGGCGTACCTTGTGGTCTGAGCGCTGCCGGCAGCCGAAGCGCGATCTTCCGGATCGTGGGCCACGCGGCGAACGTGTCGAGGAAAGGTGAGCGCGGCTCAGGAAGCCCAACCCAGATGCGACCGTCGAGACCGCGCATCAGGTTGTCTGGCATTCCCGGCAGCCGGTCGATGAGCACGCTCGCTAGCGGAGACGGCGTCGACACCTCGAGGTTGTTGGCGCCGACGGCGATCTTCCAGATTCGCGAGGCACCGGTTTCGGCCACCAGCAGTGATTGCTGATCGGCGCTGAGGGCAACGCCGTTGGCAAAACAGAGTCCACGCGCCACCACACGCACGCGACGCGTGGCGGGGTCGAATTCGAGGACGCGTCCGGTCGCCGAGTGTTCGACGATATCCAGTATTGCAGCGGCTTCGGTGTCGAAGCCAGCGCCGAGGCTGGCGCTGGTGAAGCGGGTGCTGGCGTCGCTGAAGTAGATCTTGCCATTCTGTGCCACGATGACCGCGTCGGCAAATCCAATGAGGGTACCATCGACGCTATCGGCCAGCACGCTGACAGTGCCTTGTGGCGTGATCGACAGCAGGCCTCGGAACACATCGGCCGCAATCAGATTGCCCGCCGAATCGAAATCGAGGCCGAGCACCCGTCCACCGGTAGTGGCGAAGAGTTGCGGTGCTGATCCGTCCGCGTGCAGGCGCAGAATGCGTCCGCCAGCGACCGAGGCGTAGAGCATCCCGTCTCGGCCGAGCACGATGTGTTCTGGGGCGACGTCAGCGCCGAGGGAGATGAGTGTGGGTGATGCGAGTCTGGTGTTCGTGGCGTGTGCACCGGTGTAGCCACGCGACGGCACTGAGCTCCATGCGATGGGGTGCAGCGGGGAGGGCGACCACGCGAGCCAGGCGACCGTGGCTGCTACGGCAGCAACGATGATGGCAATCATGCTGAGAACGCGGCGCTTCATGGTCGATGCTCTTGCGAGTGGTGTGGTAGCGTCGTGGTGCATGACCGGATGCTTTGCGTCACGAGAGCATAACGGCCCGTAACGATCGCCGTCGAGCTGAGCAGCCGGGCACTTTTCCCCGACGTGGTGCATTCCACTCACAGAACGATGATTCCGCCGCATTGCATCGCGCTGAAAACTCATCGGACGCGCAGATCCGTGATGTCACTCGGATTTCCGCTGCGCACTGTTGCCGGTGCGTCCCGCCATTTCTCAGGAATGGTGCTCCTGTAGGTTCCCGTTGGACGTTATTCACGTTATCCCAGGCAGACCACATGAAGGACATTATCGATACGGCTGTTGCCGCAGGCACGTTCTCGACGCTGGCCACCGCGCTGACCGCGGCTGGACTCATCGACACGTTGAAGGGTCCGGGACCATTCACCGTGCTGGCGCCGACGGATGACGCCTTCGCGAAGATTCCAGCGGCTGACCTGACGGCGTTGCTTGCCGACACGGCCAAGCTTACCGCAGTGCTGACCTACCACGTGGTCGCTGGCAACGTGCCGGCCGCTACGGTGGTCACGCTGACCGAGGCCGCCACGGTCGAGGGCAGCAAGGTCACGATTGCAGTCGTGGACGGGAAGGTTGTGTTGAACGGCGCGAGCCATGTGACGGCCACGGACATCGCGGCCACGAACGGCGTGATCCACGTGATCGACACGGTGCTGATGCCGCCGGCCAAGCACTAGTTGGGATGGGGGCGGCTGGGCCGCGGGCGAGGGAACTCGCGCGTGGCCCAGCTGTCCCGCTTGCTGGTGGGGGCGGGAGCAGGTAGGCTTCAGGGACGCGGGAGTAGCTCAGTTGGTAGAGCGCTAGCCTTCCAAGCTTGATGTCGCGGGTTCGAGTCCCGTCTCCCGCTCTGGTAAACGGTTGTGAAGTAACGACTTGCGCTCCGGTCATCTAATGACGCGGGGCGTTTTCGTTTGCCGGTAGAAAAAGGTCCCCCACAGGATCACCCACGCTCGTGACGTGTGCTTGAGAGGCGCTCTGGTGTTCAACCGAGACCGATGCAAAGTATTTCTCGCGTCCTGAATGACACGGACCTCCGGTTAACACTCGCACGATTTTGCTAGAGCTTCGCGCTGGCCGTGCTCACGCTCGTAGCACTGGCGCAGACTCAATCAATCGAAAGTGCTTCTCTGAGTGACTTCGCCGATCGCGCATGGAGCGGGCGGCATTGGTCCACGTCGAGATGGTTCCTCCGGAGATCCCGGGCAATTGAGTCACGTTGACTTCGGGAGGCCGTGAAGCACAATTCTCACGATACAACGCGCACTCTGGAACTCTGTAACGCAGCTTTGCTCGCGTTGCGAGTTGTGTGTGCGTGCTTCGGTACGCGCATAGCGGCCGATACTCTCCTGCATTCGAGTTATGTCACGTATAGCATCAGAGCCGAGTGCACACGTGCGTTGTTCTGGATAGTTTTCGCGGGTGCGTGCGGATTTCTTCCTGTTTTGCTCTTCGGCGCGCCTGTCCACGCGAGATTCGACGTGAAGGGAATCGCGTCTTTCCTGTTTCAGGTTGTGATTGGATCGATACCCGGAGGTCTATTGATTTTTGTGCAGGCGAAGGTGCCGGGTCTATTCATCTTCGGCGGTCTGGCGGGAGCGTGCATGACTCATGCGACGTACATCCATCGGTTATGCAGCTGATCAGTCCCAGCCGATGTCCCTCGGCCGATATCAGTGCGCGACACGGCGGCCGACGCGGCATGTAGCACGACCGAACGCGTCTCAGCCAAGCGAGCAGGCTCGACGAGCACGGGCACGGGCATCTTGTCCTGGCCCAGACCCTACGCGAGTCACCGTACCACCGAACTTGCCATCCCGTGGTCCAACACTGAAACTCAACAACTCACGAACTCGAGAGGGGCAACGTCGATGCGCACGTTTCAATCGAACCTGAGGGCGCGGTGCTTCACCGCACCACTGCTTGCGAGCGCGCTGCTGCTCATAGGGTGCCACAACGTTCGCCTCACGCCAGAAGCAGAGGCGGTTCGTGTCATCCGTGACGCGGCACAGGTCTCGCGCTGTCGGTTTCTCAGCGACGTCGAGTCCTCCGACCGGCTTTCGGGTGGAGTCCTGTACCGCGAGAAAGCCGAGGAGAACGCCTACAAGATCCTGAAACAGAAGTCGGCCAAGCTTGGCGCCAACACCGTCCTGCTGAGCAGCTCATCCTCCGGATACCAGGGCGCCGGCATGAAGGGCAAGGCATACGCCTGCGCCGGTTAGCCACACCATCTCATCCACCGCCGCGCCCGACGCCCTCAGCCCCTCACTTGCTCCACGGCGGCACCACGTTGTTGCTCCGCGCATACGCAATCGATTGCCCCAGATGCTCATGCAAGTGTGTCACCGTCAGCAGCGCCACCTTCTGACGGCTCATGTCCTGCCCGAAGAACTTGATCATTTCGGCCAGGTTCGAATCCGTCGTGGTCCGCAGCGCACCATGCAGGTGAGTAAATGACGCGGTCAGTTCCGCGATCACCTGCGCCTTCGTCATCGGGCGCTTTTCGTACGCCTCGACCGTCTTCATGTCGGCGGCTGTGATGCCGCTCGACGCGGGCGCCGGTGTGCCGGTCATGATCGGAATCAGATAGTTGTCCGACGCCACGTGCTTGAAGACTTCGGCCACCGTGCGAACACCGGCGCTCGGCCGCCAGCCGTAGGCACTTTCGGGGATGGCCGTCGCCAGGTCGATCAGTTTTTTCTGCACAGCACTTACTTCGCTGTGCATGTCGGCCATCAGGCCCTGCGCGGCGAGTGGCGAGGGAGCGGCCAACGTGCCGCCCACCGCGGCGAGCGAGAGGGCGAGTGCGGAGATGAACCGACGCATGGTGAAATCCTTGTCTCAGGCAGGGTGAAGGCGAAGCCGGAAATATGGGGACGTGTCAGCGGTAGGGCACCGTCGTCCGCCAACCCGTTGGGCACTCTGACGCTCCATCCGATCCTCCGAAGTGTTGAGTGGGGGCGCGTGGCAGTCACGGTGTCCGTACTGATGAGTGCGCGTTTGGAACGTCGATCACGACAGTCGCCAGCCAGCCAGCCGAGCCTGCTAGCGGCCGATCTCCAAGCCCGCACATCCGAAATCGCTGGTGACGGTATAGCACCCGTCATCTGATTCTGTGCGGCTCTCCCCGGCAGCACGACTACCTGCCTCTGGAGCGGTGCCTCGGCGTCACTGCCGGTCGCACCGATACGCCTCGCGCATGGCTCAGCTCACGCCAACGCCGGTCACCAGTCCTACCACCGATCACGACCTCCTCGCGCGGCTGCGTGCAGGCGAGGAATCGGCGTTCGATATCATCTTCACGGCCTGGTATGCGCCGCTGGTCCGCTTCGCAACGCGACTCGTTGGCGACGGCGGGCGTGCGGAGGAAGTGGTGCAGGATACGATGCTGGCGCTCTGGCGAGGTCGTGCCACTCTGGACCCACACGTCTCTCCGCAGGCGTGGCTGTTCCATGCCACGCGCAATCGTGCGCTGAATGTGGTGCGACACGATGGCATTGCAGCACGCGCTGAACCGAGGCTGGCCATCTCTCTCCAGCTTCTGGCCGATGATCACCGTGCCGATACCGATCGTGCACTCGCGGAAGCGGAACTCCATGCAGCGATCGATGCGGCAGTCGCGGCGCTGCCACCGCGCTGCCGGGAAGTCTTCGTACTCAGTCGCATCCACGGTATTCGGCAGGCGCAGATCGCGATCCGGCTTGGCATCAGCACCAAGACGGTGGAAGCCCATATGACACATGCGTTGCGCGCTCTTCGCCGGGCACTGGCGCCATGGCTCGAATCGGGCGCGCGACATTCATTGTGAGTCGCGCGCCGTGCCACCGCGTTCACTCCTTTATGGTTGACGGTTGGCGTCGAACGCCACGCTGAAGGTCCGCCCCCGACGCAGCACGACCAGGGTGGCCGTCTGCGGCGATGACAGAGCCGCTGTCAGCCGTGTCAGGTCCGGCGCACCGCCATCGACCTTGAGCACGACGTCACCCGCCCGCAGCGGTTCCCACGCGTCACTGGCTGATTGCACGAGCAACGCCGCGTCGGCCTGTGGACCGAGAAACACCGCGAGGTCACCAGTGACGCGCACCAGTTCCAAGCCGGAGAGCGACGGCTTTGCAACCCCCGCGGCCGTCGTGGCATTTGCGGCGCTCGCGGCGGGGAGCGCGACCACTGACACTGCGGGCACCGCAATCGGCACTGACGCCGCAGGTGACTGAGGAATCGGCGCCTGCGGCACAGTCACGGGTGCGACGGGCACGCCGACGCCCGACGGATTGGTGACTTCCGCATTGCGCTCGCCGTTGTCCGTAATGCCGGCTGCGCCGCGCGCACCCTGCACCCGGCGCA
Source organism: Gemmatimonadales bacterium (assembly GCA_038215035.1). Taxonomy (GTDB): domain Bacteria; phylum Gemmatimonadota; class Gemmatimonadetes; order Gemmatimonadales; family Gemmatimonadaceae; genus JACMLX01. The sequence goes on from JBBQRH010000029.1 coordinate 32,524, forward strand.
ACCGTGCGCGAAGCAGCGCGACGTCGTGTTCGAGATCGGTGAGACTGTCGCTCACCGCGCGCGGCTGTGAGTCGCGCGCGATTCGGCGCAAGTCGAGCTGGACCGAAAGCAACGCGTCGATCAGCACGCCAAGTGTGGCCGGCGCGGATGATGTCGCCTCGGTGGCTGGCACTGCGGGCGCCGCAATCACGACGTCGTCCGTCGTGAGCGGCATGGCAGGCGATGCAACGGAAGCCGGGATAGCGACGGTCGGCGGGACGGAAGCCGGCGGACTGGTGGCCGGCGCTGCCGGTGCCTCACTCATCGCACCGAGCCGTTCCGCCGTCGCCAGCGACACGGTGCGTGTCCGTCCGCCGCCGACGACGCGCAACGTGACGTCGGCACTGGTCGATGTCGCCCGGAGCGCTTCGTCGAAGCGCGCCAGCACGCTATCTGCTGCGCGTGGTCGACCGATGTCATTCGGCGACAGGCGCACGGCGTGCCCGTTCACGGCCAGCACTCTGCTTCCGGTCGTGATGCCCGCCTGATCCGCGGGCCCATTACGCACGACCGTGGCAACGAGCAGGCCGAGCGTGTCTCGTGGACCGCCAGACGCCGCGACGCTCAGACCGAGCAGCCGCAGTGGCTCGGTTGATCCAGCCGACGGGGCTGCCTGCGCGGTGGCCAGCGACGCCGTGGCGGGGACGCACAGGAGTGCACATCCGATTCGCATGCTCAGCGCAAGGTGCGGTAATAATGCGAGCTGCGGTAAGGCGTGCGTGGTCATGGTGCCCCCGTTGGCTTCGGTGCCTTGTCTGGTGAACTCGATGGCGCACGAATCGGCGCGCGGTACGGTGTCGGTGTCTGTAGTACTGGCGTGTGCGTGCCGATGATCCGGCGCACACTCTGCAAGTGCGCGGCAAACCAGATCCCCCGTACGCCTTCGCCGAGCACATCGTACATCACGCCACCGCCGCTGGCCGTGGCATGGACGAAGCGATCGCGGCCCGTGTAGATGGCCACGTGATCGGCAGAGCCGCCGTCGTTGCTGAAGAACAGCAAGTCGCCGGGACGCAGGTTCCCAGCGCGCGCGGAGACGATCACGCCGGTTGCCGAAAGGTCTCGTACCAGCCGCGGCACGCGAATGTTCTCCTGCGCAAACACGTACTGCACAAAACCGCCGGCATCAAACCCCGCACCAGGTGTGACCCCGCCCTCGCGCCATGGCGTGTCGAGCAGAGCCTCTGCCGCATCGATCAGTCGTGGCACGACGACGTCGGGGTCCACGCTCTCGATGCGCATCCGTGGTGTGGAAGCCGGTGAAACCGCCCCAGCGTCGAGCGCCGGCATCCGCCCACGCGAGACCACCACCACCTCTGGCGCGCTCCGCTTCGACGTCCGCGATCCACCACCAACACCGACGCTGAGGCCGACGCGGTACTGCACGGCGTCACGAAAGGTATTGCCGATGAATGCGTTGTCCTCGAGCCGTCGTCGCACACGCGCCTCAGCCGTCAACCCGACGCGGCTCACCAGGTCGTGATGCACACCCGCCCCATAACTCCAGACGGCCTGTGATGTGTCGGGGGCAAGTGATGTGCTTGCGTTGTTTGTCAGGCGACCGATTCCGGCAAACGCGTACGGTGAAAACCCGAGGAGGAGCTGGCGCAACACAGGCACCGTACGAAACGGTTCCGCGATCAGGTCGGCGTCGGCACTCCACGCATCAGCGCCGAAAAACGAGTCCGACGTCGCCACTCGACGCGTCAACGTGCGACACCCCGAGCGCGGGCTGCAGACGCGCACCGGTGACTCCGTCACACGCTGACGTCCGCCTGGCTCGAAACCAGCGATCGCGCCGTTCAGCCGGAGCCCAAGGATTCCCGTGTAGCCGGCGAGCGAGAACCCGCCGAAGAGATTCGAGATCGACGCTTCGTTGCGCGCGGCAAAACTCTCGAGTCGGAACGGCGACGTGGTGGATGTCTGGGCGTCTGCGTTGGAGGCCAAAATCAACGCGAGGGCGAGGAGCAGGGGCGCTGTCAATCTTCTCGCTGGCCTGTCAAACGCGGTGGTCGAGCGGCTGCGTGGTGGCTGTCTGTGCGGCATGCGTGGTGTTCCCGGTAAAGGGCTCCGCGGTGCCCGGCCAGTCCGGGTCCGTCATACCCTTGGAAACACGCGTCACCGGCCGATCCCTACCCCAGCCTTCGGTCGGTGGCGTCGTCTCAACCGCCGCCGATCAGTCTCCGATACCACCGCGGCCGTACGACATCGGCGCCTGGCAGCAGTCGCGCCGATGATCGATCGCCTGGGATCCTGCAGATCGGGCAGTTGGCCATCGTCGGTTCCGTACCGAGTCGTGCCGAGATTGGGCCAAAGGCCACGTCTTTCTTCTCGATGGTGTCGCGCACCGTGACGCTGAGTGTGAGGGTTTGACCGGACACGCGGCCGGTGAACGTCGCGGGCATCGCCGGGCCGATCTGGACAGGAAACGCGCGCAGCACGTAGCTCCCGGTGCGCGTGAATCGGCCATCGGCGTCGAGGGTCACCCGCCCGCGCAGGTCGCCGAACGTACAGCCGATGTGCACATGCGTCAGTGTGTCGCCGACGAGCACTCCAGCCTCATTGCCGCCCCACGTTCCGATCGCGAGCAGGCCGTCGGCCGGAGGATCGCCGACCGAGCTCGCACCGCACGCCATCAGGGCGAGCAGCATGATCGTGCGGATGCATCGGTGCGCATGGATCATCGCAGAGTGGCCTGTACAGGTGGGTCCGGTCGCGGTCGTGCGACCAGTCACGTGCATACTCCGCCGCGGGAGCCGCCGTCACTTGACGGATGCCGTCGGCGCGAGCGAGTGGAGCGTGGCCTGCCGGCGCCCTGCGCTCCGAACACAGTCCGAAGCAGCTGAGCGCAGGCGATCCGGGATCAACGATGCCACGGGTGCTGTGCAAGAAGTTGGTGATCACGCATCCCTATTGCTGTAGCCCGATCGCCAGCCGCCATCCGCGGTTGCTGATGGGCTGAACCGGAGGCTCCGATGATTCTCCTCACCGTGGTGCTGGCAACGCTCCTGACGCCACCAGCGGCAACGACTCCTCCCGCCGTCGCCCGCGATTCATTCGTGGTCAGCGGCACGATCACCGATGGCAGTACGCAGCGGCCCGTCGTCGGCGCAACGGTCGTGATTCAAGGACAGAGTGCTGGCACAAAAAGTGGTAACGCTGGCCGTTATCGGCTGGCATTCCCGGTCGGCTCGACGACGCGGGCGGTCACTCTGGTCGTTCGCATGATCGGATATTCGGCGGCGACACGCCGCGTCTCCGTCACTGGCGCTGGTGCGACGGTCGACGTGGCGTTGATCGCTGCGCCGCGTGAAGGTGGACCGGTGGTCGTCAGCAGCGGGCAGACCAACGACGCACGCAGGGAAACCCTGGCGGCGAGCATCGCCCCGATGACCGGGGCGGTTTCACAGCCAAACTCACCGGGTTACGCGGTGAAGGGTGCGCCTTCGCTCGACCGGCGACGGAGTGTGCGAGGCGATGAGACTCGCCGCGCCACGCAGTCAATGCGGGATTCGGCCAACCGCGAGCAGTACTCGGTGATTGCCGAGAATCCCTTTCTCAATGCACGTCGCACCCCGCTCTCGACATTTGCAATCGATGTCGATCGCGCCTCGTACTCCGATGTGCGGCGATACCTCGATCAGTCAATTCGCCCGCCACGCGATGCTGTGCGCATCGAGGAACTGGTGAACTACTTCCACTACGACTATCGCGCACCGGAACGCGGCACGGCACCACTCGATGTGACCATCGAAACGCACGCGGCACCGTGGCAACCGTCGCACCGGCTGATCCGGATCGGTATGCAGGCCCAACGGCTGCCGATCGCCGACCTCCCGCCAGCGAATCTGGTCTTTCTGGTGGATGTCTCCGGCTCCATGGGCGAGGAGAACAAGCTGCCGCTGGTGGTCAAGTCGCTGCGGTTGCTGACGCAGGAGCTGCGCCCGCAGGATCGTGTGGCAATCGCGGTGTACGCGGGCGCCGCTGGCCTCGTGCTGCCGTCCACGCGTGGCAGCGAGAAGTCACGCATCTTCGAGGCGCTCGATCGGCTGCAGTCTGGTGGCTCCACCAACGGCGGGGCGGGCATCCGGTTGGCGTACAACACGGCGCGCGCGCACTTCCTCTCAGAAGGCGCGAATCGCGTCATTCTCGCGACGGACGGTGACTTCAACGTCGGTACCACCAGCGACAGTGACCTGATCCAGCTGATCGAAACGGAGCGGAAGAGCGGTGTGTTTCTGACGGTGCTCGGCTTTGGCATGGGCAACACGCAGCACGCCAAGATGGAGCAGCTGGCGGACAAGGGGAACGGGCAGTTCGCATACATCGACAACCTGGCCGAGGCGCAGAAGGCGCTGGTGCGCGAGATGGGTGGCACACTGTTCACGCTCGCCAAGGATGTGAAGATCCAGGTCGAGTTCAATTCGTCACGCGTCCGGTCGTACCGACTCATCGGCTACGAGAACCGGCTGCTCCGCGATGAGGACTTCAATGACGACACCAAGGATGCCGGTGAACTCGGTGCAGGGCACAGCGTGACGGCGCTCTACGACGTCGAGCTGATGGACGGAGAATCGACAGTGTCGCCGGGGAGCGTTGATCCGCTGCGTTACAGTGCGCCGCGGCGTCGGGCGACGCAGAACGACAGCGATGAACTCGCATTCGTAAAAGTGCGCTACCAGCCGCCGCAGGGTGGCAGGAGCGCGTTGCTCTCGTGGGCCGTTCGTGAGTCGACGGGCGCACCGACTGCAGACTATTCCTTCGCCAGCGCGGTGGCCGGGTTCGGAATGCTGCTGCGTGACAGCGATCACAAAGGCAATCTGACATGGGCCGATGTGCGTCGTCTCGCCGAGCGAGGTCAGAACGACGATCGCGATGGTGATCGCGCGGGCTTTCTTCGGCTCGTTGGCGCCGCGGAACGCGTGATGACAGCGACGGCCGCTGCGCGCGAGCGATAGGCTGGCAGTTGGACGCCGGCGCGAGCGCGTTGGCTCGAGAGCGTGTGTTGGGGGCCGTCATCGCTGGCGGCCCCCAACGCGTTTCAGCCCGCGAATCTTTCGCGGGTGTGACGCGTAGGATCACTCCAGAAGTCCCACGCCCCTGCAACCGCTGCACCTTGACCGGATACTGACATGACACTGCTCCTGAATCTGCTCTGGTTCGTGATCGGCGGTGGTTTTTTCGCTGGTCTCGGCTGGATGGCGCTCGGGTGTGTGCTGGCGCTGACGGTCGTCGGGCTGCCATTCGCGATAGCGGCGTTTCGGATCGCTGGTTTCGCCGCCTGGCCCTTCGGCCGCACGCTGGTCGACGCGCGTGATGTGGGCGAGCGGCAGATCGTCGGTACCGAGCTGGCGAACGTGCTCTGGGTGATCTTCGCCGGCGTCTGGCTCTGGATTTCGCACGTGCTGGCCGGGATCGCGTACTGTGTGACCATCATCGGCATTCCGTTCGGGTTTGCCCATTTCCGACTGGCTGCCGTGTCGTTCGCGCCGCTGGGGAAGCGGGTCGTCTCGGTGAGCTGAGCGTTCGGCGCGGTGGAGCCATTGGCGGCAGGGCACCTATCGACGAGAAGGCGCGCGCAGTGTAAATCAGCGCCATGCACATTCGTCTCGTCGTTGCATCTGCTGGACTCCTCGTTGCCGCTGGTGCTCAGGCACAGCGCCCCGCGCGCGCCTCCGCCGACCTGGTGGTGCTCCACGCCGCCATCTGGACGGTCGATCCCGCCCACCCGCGCGCCGAAGCGCTGGCAGTGTCGGGCGACTCCATCATTGCCATCGGAACGGACCAGCAGGTACGCCCCTGGATCGGGCGCCGCACACGAGTGATCGATGCCAAAGGGCGCACGCTGGTGCCCGGATTCACTGATACACACGTCCATTTCCTCATGGGCTCGCGCGCGTTGGCGCAGGTGGCCCTTGGCGATGCAGCCGACATGGCGTCGCTGCGCAGCATTCTCCGCGCCTGGCAGGAGCGCAATCAGGGCACAGGCTGGGTCGCGGGCCGCGGCTGGACGTACGGAATGATCGGCGGCGACGGATTGCCGAACAAGCGCGATCTCGACGACATCTTTCCCGACCGCCCGGTGCAGCTGAGCGCATATGACGGCCATACCAGCTGGGTGAACAGCAAGGCACTGGCACTTGCTGGCATCACCCGCGACACACCGGATCCGCCAAACGGCGCCATCGTGCGTGATGCATCAGGTGAGGCGACCGGGGCGCTCAAGGAGCGCGCGTCGGCGCTGGTCGCGAAGCTCATTCCGCCGCCAACTGCGGCTGAGAATCTGCGCGCACTGCAGCTCGGGTTGCGTTACGCCAGCAGTGTTGGCGTGACGCGTGTCCATAGCGCGCATGGAGACTACGAACTGCTGTCGATCCTCGATTCGCTGCGGGCCGCGGGTCAGCTTCCAGTGCGATTCGATGTCGGTATGTTCGCCGATCCGCCGGCGCTGCTGCCGGCGTTCGTTGCGAAGCTCGACAGCGCGCGCGAGCGTTATCGCGGCGAGTGGGTGTCCGCCGGTCTGGTGAAATTGATGATCGACGGTGTGATCGAATCGCATACCGCCGCGATGCTGGCACCGTATGCCACCGACACGTCGACCAGCGGCTCGCTCTTCTGGTCGGTCGACGCGTTCAACGATGCGATCCGGACGCTCGATGCCAAGGGATATCGCTTGATGACGCACGCCATTGGCGATCGTGGCGTTCGCACGGTGCTCGATGCGTACGCACTGGCGCGGGAGGCGAATGGCGCACGCGAGCGTATCCAGCGCATCGAACACATCGAGACGATCGACACCGCCGATGTGCCGCGATTCGGGCGCGACGGTGTCATTGCCAGCATGCAGCCGCTGCACGCCTACCCCGAGGGGGATGGCGAAGGAGTGTGGACGCGTGCAATCGGCCCCGAACGCGCCAACCACGCCTGGCTCTGGAAGCAGATCGGTGATCGCGGCGGCCGCGTCGGGTTTGGCAGCGACTGGCCGGTGGTCACGCTTAATCCGTGGCGCGGGGTGCAGGTGGCGGTCACCCGTCAGACCATCAGTGGTACGCCGCCGAACGGTTTCGTTGGGTCCGAGCGGTTGGATGTCGCGACCGCCATCGCGAACTACACCATGGGTGGTGCGATCGCGGGTGGTCGCACGGCACGCGAGGGCTCCATCGCACCGGGCAAACTGGCGGATTTCATTCTGCTGGCGCGCGATCCGTTCCGGGCGACGCCGGCCGAGTTGGACGCGATGCAGGTCGACCTGACGGTCGTTGGCGGTCGGGTCGTGTTTCAACGGCAGTAGTGGCGCGCAGCTTCGCGATTCGCCGCAGCGCGCCCCGGCAATTCATCGCGTCGGTTTCGGATCCGCGGCCGGCGGCGCCGTCGTCACACGCTTCATGGAAAAGGCTTCCTGCATCTGACTGGCAATGTCGACTTGCCCCGTCATTTCGTCACCCGCCAGCGCCGCCGTCACGGTCAGGGTGATCGGATTGCCGCCGTATGCAATCGAGTACGCGAACTTCACGGTGCTGCCGACGACGGTGCCCTGAAGCGGCACGTCACCGCTCTCGCGCTTCACCGTGCCGGTAAGCTTCTCGCCCTCCTGCTTCAGCGCGACGCGAAAGGTCCGCGCGCCGCCGGGTGTGTTCATCGACGCATCCCAGTCGCCCGTCAGGGACTGCGCGGCCGCGGTTGTGACGGCGCACAGGCTCAGAGCCAATGACAACAGCAGTTTTCTCATGGCACAACTCCAGAAGGGGGTGTTGCAGGGTGAACGGCGACGTAACTCGATGACAGAACGCTACCCAGGTTCGTGAAGATCCGTCAAAAATGGTTGGCCGCAGGGGCGGTCAAATCCGGCGAACTACGGACAAAGCCCGGCAGGCAGCTGCCGGAGTGTCGATACAGGCAGGAGCCCTCGCTCTGCGCCGGACAGCCTCAATAACTGCTGACCTGTGAGGCGCGCGCGCCTACTTACTCGTCCAGCGCATCGCGCAGCAATTGCAACTCCTCGCGCGAGATCGCGCCATTCCGTCGACACGAGGCGTGAAGATGCGGTGATACCGTGAGAAATTCCACGGCATTTGACGCACGTACGCCGCCACCCGGCACCACTTCCACGGCCGGCACGCCGAACGTCGCGGCCGCGGCATCCGCGTTGCGCACATCTGCGGCCAGCACGGCCAGGCGCTCCGGCAGCGTGAGCACCGACTGATCCCAGCCCAGCACACCCGCGGTGACGACGCGCGTCATGCCAAGCGAGGTGATGTCATCCATACCGCGCTTGCGATCGGCCAGCAGATCGAACGTGCGCAGGAACGCGACGACCATGCCGTGCTCCAGCGCCACATCCCGCATGCGTGCACACGACTCCATGTCGACGTGACCGTCGGCGGTCAACAGCCCAATGGCCACGGAATCTGCGCCAGCGGTGCCGCTGGCGTCGATCTCTCGCAGGCAATCGTCAAGAATCCGAGGTGTGGTCGTGAATGCCGCGACGTCGAGACGTTGGCTGTTGTTCGCGCTGCGCGGCCGGATCATGCTGACGATCTGCGTCCGGGCGGGGTCGATGTGCGCCTTGGCTTCACGGATTAGCTGTATCTTCGGCGTCCAACCCTCACTGGGCAGATCATCGCAGAGTTCGAGGCGGTCGGCAAATGGCGCCGCGAGGATCACAGCCTGTAACGAGTCGAGAGGAACTTCGAGGGTCGGCACGTCGGGCGGTGTTCGAGGTGGTGACGACGAAACGGGACCCCGTCGTCGCGGATGCCCTGGGAGCCGGATCGGCCATCATTAGAAGCACTCCCCGAGACGGGCTGAAGTTAGCGAATAGGCCGGTGTGGGGTGGCCCCCGACGAACGCCCTGCCGTGCTTCGTACACGACACCCATGCCTCCTCGAGCGATGTCGCGTTCGATGCGGTACGCGCCGAGTGACGCGACTTCATGACTTCTGCGAGGTGAGGGGCGCCACTCGCATCGGACTCCAGAAAGGCATTGTCGGCATCGGCCTCGAGCAGCGACCGCACTTCTGATGCGACGGCGGCGTTTGCCATCGCCAGCAGGTCAAGTCGCGCCTGGCGGTCGGCCGCATCGCGCGACCGCAGCTCGTCGAAACGCGCCGTGATCCGCGCCCACTCGTCTGGTGCAAGGCTCATTGTGCAGGCACCAAACTCAGGCAGGATCGTCCTGGCACTCGAGGAAACGCCGGTCGCGAACATTGCGAAAAATTCATCATGCTGCCAGACTGTTCCGCAGATTCGGGAGACGGCCTTCGAGACTCAGTGTCTCTCGGCGCGACGAGAAGAAGAGGAGGCCGGTGAACGTCGAACCAGGCACGACCGGCGAGTCGCTCCGCGACGACGGCAGCGATGTCACGCGACTCCTCGTCGACCTTGCGGCCGGAACGACTGGTGCCGCCGACCGCCTCGCGACCCGCGTTTACGACGAACTTCACGTGATTGCCGTCGCGGCCATGCGCCGGGAAGACGACGGACACACCTGGCAGCCGACCGAACTCGTGCATGAGGCGTTTTCACGCCTGCTCGGTCAGGACCGCGTCGCGTGGCAGAACCGTCACCACTTCTTTGGTATAGCGGCGCAGGCGATGCGCCGATTGCTCGTCGACCACGCCCGCGCCCGAAAACAGCTGAAACGCGACGGTGGGGAACGAGTGACGCTCACGGCCAACATCGGCCAGTCGGAGGCGAACGCCATCGATGTGCTCGAACTCAACGATGCGCTCGATCGACTGGCCGCCCTCGACGAGCGGCAGGTCCGCGTCGTCGAGCTTCGCTACTTCGCGGGGCTGAGTGTCGAGGAGACGGCCGAGACGCTGGGCGTCTCGATCGCAACCGTCAAGCGCGACTGGACGGTCGCTCGCGCGTTCCTCCGGCGTGCACTGGGCGCGCAAATGGGACATCAGTAGCAGGGTTGGAGGCGTCGCCAAGCAGCGGCTGGGCCCTGCGTTGCGTAGCTGAGGAATTGCGAGCGCACGCCTGCCGCATTCCCACACGCGGGGATCGGGACAGATTGAGCTCACACACCATCCGTCCCCCGTCCTGGACCCCATGCGCTTACGTCCTTCGTTTGCCCTCGCCATTCTGCTCACCGGCTGCGCGCACGCCCGCCCTGCCACGCCGGAACCTGATGCCGCCATGATCGCCACCGCCCGCGGTATCCACGAGCGCGTGCTGACCATCGACACCCACGTCGACATCAACCCGGCCAATTTCCGCGGCGACACGCTGAACTATGCGGCGAAGCTTCCTCGCACGCAGGTCGATCTCACCAAGATGGAAGAGGGCGGCCTGGACGCGGCGTTCCTGATCGTCTACGTCGGCCAGACGCCGGAACTCGACAACGCCGCGTTCGCCCGTGCCAACGCCGAGGCGATGACCAAGTTCGCCGCCGTCCATCGGCTGGCGGAGGAGATTGCCCCGAAGCGCGTCGGTCTGGCAACCACCGCCGCTGAGGCGCGCGCCATCTACGCCAGCGGTCGGAAGGTGGTGTTCATCGGCATCGAGAACGGATTTCCGATCGGGTCCGACATCACCAACGTACGGAAGTTCTACGAAATGGGTGGTCGCTACATGTCACTGGCGCACAACGGGCACAGCCAGCTCTCTGATTCCAATACCGGCGAGCGAGATGGCGTCTGGCGCTGGAACGGGCTCTCGCCGCTCGGCCGACAGGTCATCACCGAGATGAACCGGCTTGGCATCATGATCGATGTGTCGCATCCGTCGAAGGTGAGCATGATGCAGACCATCGAGCTGACGAAAGCTCCGATCATCGCGTCGCACTCCGGCGTCCGCGCGATCTGCAATCACAGTCGCAACATGGACGACGAACAGATTCGCGCCATGGGCCGGAACGGTGGCGTGATCCAGCTGGTGGCGTTCAACAGCTACGTCAAGTGTGATCCGGCCAAGGATGCAGAACGCAACAAGATTCGCGCTGATGCGCTGGCTGCGCTGCGGACGGAATTTGGAATCACGGCCACCGCGCAATCCGAGGTTCGCACGCAGATCGATGCGCTGCCCACGGAGCGGAAGAACGCCTACCTCGCCAAACAGGAAGAAATCATCTCACGTCGGACACTCGGCGATACGCCGGCCACCGTCCGTGACTACGTCAACCACATCGACTATGCCGTGAAGATGATCGGAATCGACCACGTTGGTATCTCATCCGACTTCGATGGCGGCGGTGGCGTGGATGGATGGCGGAATGCCACCGAGACGTTCAACGTCACCCTCGAACTGGTGCGCCGCGGATACACTGAAGAGCAGATCGGCAAGATCTGGGGGGGAAATCTGTTGCGCGTAATGGAGGCGGTGGAGCGTGTGGCGGCGGCCAGCGCGCAGACCATGCGCCAGTAAAGCCTCGGTTTCCACACTCCTTCAGCCAACATCCATGTCACGGCGCTTCGCAGTCATCGCCCCACTCTGCTTCCTGCCCGCCGCGCTGAACCTGGTGCCGCCGGTGTTCACGCCCCTGCAACGCGACGTCCTCGGGCTGGGCACGAGCTTCACCAACGCCGTCGCCGACTACGACAAGGACGGTGACCTCGACATGTTCGTGGGGTTTGGTGGCGTAGCCAATCGCTTGTATCGGAACGACGGCGGAACGCTGACGGATGTTGGTGCAGAGGCGGGCGTCGCCACCGCACGTGCGACGCGCGCGGCGGCCTGGGCCGACTATGACGGCGATGGAGATCCTGATCTGCTGGTGGGCTACGCACCGGGCGCGGGATCGGTGCTGACACTGTTCCGCAACGACGCCGGACGTTTCACCGACGTGACCGCGGCCGCTGGTGTCGGGGTCCCGACGGGTGGCGTTCGGCAGTTCAGCTTTGTCGACATCGACAGCGATGGCGATCTCGATCTGTTCGTGGCCTTTCGCGATCGGGCGAACATGATGTTCCGCAACACTGGTGGTGTGTTCACCGAGGAGTCGGCCAGCATGGGGCTCGCTGATGCCAGAAAGAGTGTCGGAGCACTGTTCGTCGATGCCGACGAGGATGGCGATCTCGATCTGGTCGTCGCCAATCAGGACGGTGATGCCAACGCCTTGTTCCGCAACGACGCCGGACACTTCACGGATGTGGCCGAGGCGATGGGCGCGGCGTGGGGTGGCCGGACGCCGAAGCTGGCCACGAATGGAACCGTGCGACCCTGCGTCGCGGATGCCAACGGGGATGGACGGTTCGACCTGTTCTTCGCCAACTACGGCCCGAATGGGCTCTACCTGAAGCGTGACAGTGTCTTCGTCGATGCGTCAGCCGCGTGGGGCGTGGGTATTGATGGCCGATACGATGCCTGCGCATTTGCGGACTTCGATCACGACGGGGCGGAGGATTTGTATGTGAATGGCACCGTCACCGGCGGGATCAGCTACCCGGACTATCTCTTCCGGAATGCCGGCACCGGCTTCCTCGATGTGACGCCCGAGAACGTGCGTATCCTCGAGGCGGATCATGGGGTGCTCTGGTTCGACATCGACCGCGACGGCGATCTGGATCTGGCACTGACCGGAGCGCAGCCCGCCGGTATGCATCTGGTGCTGCGAAACGATCTCGACGCAACGGCGGCGCGTCGTTCGCTGGCGGTGCGTGTTGTCGATGCGAAGGGCCATGCCACGCGCGCTGGTGCCGAGGTCCGTCTCTACGCCGCTGGCACGCGGACGCTGCTCGGCACACGGCTGGTGGATACCGGCTCAGGCTACAACTCGCAGAACGAAATGCCAGTGCATTTTGGATTGGCGACGCTGCAAAAGGTGGACGTCGAAGTGACATGGCCGTCGCGCGGACGTCGCTGGGTGACACGCGCGCGCAACGTCACACCGGAGCGATATGCCGGGTCGTCGCTGGTGGTGAAGGCTCCATGAAGGCCGTCGTTCTGCTTGCCGC
>JBBQRH010000030.1:0-44750 GCA_038215035.1 Gemmatimonadales bacterium
AAACGCCGATAGCCTATCTTCAAGGCATGAGACACTCGCTGTTCGACCTCCAGGCGCCGTATCAGCCAGCCGGAGACCAGCCGCGCGCCATCCGCGAGCTGTCTGCCGGTCTCGAACGTGGCGATCGGTATCAGACGCTGCTGGGCGTCACGGGGTCCGGCAAGACGATGACCGTGGCCAGTGTGATCGCGAAGTGGGGCCGTCCGACGCTGGTGCTCTCCCACAACAAGACGCTCGCCGCGCAGCTCTACGGCGAACTGAAAGGCTTCTTCCCGAAGAATGCCGTCGAGTACTTCATCTCGTACTACGACTACTACCAACCGGAAGCGTACGTCCCGTCGAGTGATACGTACATCGAGAAGGACGCGTCGATCAACGAGGACATCGATCGACTGCGCTTGCGCGCGACCTCGAGTCTGATGGAACGCGAAGATGTCGTGATCGTCTCGACGGTATCAGCGATTTACGGTCTCGGCGATCCGGTGTCCTACCGCGAGCGGATGATCAGCGTTGATCAGGGCCAGCAGATCGCGCGCGATGATCTGCTGCGCCTGCTGGTCGGCATTCAATATCAGCGGAATGACGTGGCGTTCGATCGCGGCACGTTTCGTGTGCGCGGCGACACTGTCGAGATTTTCCCCGCCTACGAGGAGCAAGCGGTCCGGGTCGAGTTCTGGGGCGATGAAGTCGAACGCATTACCAAGATTGATCCGATCACTGGCGATCTGATCGCCTCGCTGAAGCGCGCTGCGGTGTATCCCGCGAAGCATTTCATCACCAGCCGCCCGTCGCTGGAGAAGGCGGCGAAGGCGATCAAGGAGGAACTGGCCGATCGTCTGCTGGTGCTGCGCAACGAGGGAAAGCTGCTCGAGGCGCAGCGTCTCGAAGGCCGGACCAATTTCGATCTCGAGATGATGGCCGAGATCGGGACCTGCGCCGGAATCGAGAACTATTCGCGGCACCTCTCGGGGCGCACCAGTGGCGATCGACCGGCCTGTCTGTTCGACTACTTCCCCGAGGATTTCGTGGTCGTCGTGGACGAGTCGCACGTGACGCTGCCGCAGATCCGCGGGATGTACAACGGCGATCGGGCGCGCAAGCTGACGCTGGTCGACTATGGATTCCGTCTGCCGAGCGCCCTCGACAATCGCCCCTTGGTCTTCGACGAGTTCCTCGCGCTGTCACCGACACTGATCAACGTCTCGGCCACGCCGGGGTTGATCGAACTCGAGCTCAGCGAAGGGGTCGTGGTCGAACAGGTGATTCGTCCCACGGGGCTGGTCGATCCGATCATCGAGATCCGACCGGTGCGCGGACAGGTGGATGACCTGCTGCATGAGATTCGGCTGCGTGAGCGAAAGGATGAACGCGTTCTGGTTACTGTGCTGACCAAGCGGATGGCGGAGGACCTGACCGACTACCTGCAGCAGGTGGGGGTCCGGGTCCGCTACATGCACGCCGACATCGACGCGATCGAACGCATGGAGATCGTGCGCGGGTTGCGGCTGGGCGAGTTCGATGTGCTGATCGGGATCAACCTGTTGCGCGAAGGTCTCGACATGCCGGAAGTCTCACTCGTCGCCATCCTCGACGCCGACACGGAAGGGTTCCTTCGCAGCGATCGATCGCTGATTCAGACCGTGGGACGCGCCGCGCGCCATCTCGAAGGGCGGGCAATCCTGTACGCGGATCGGATCACCGACTCGATGAGGCGGTGCATCGATGAGACGGATCGCCGGCGGACGATTCAGGTCGAGCACAATACCGCGAATGGCATCACTCCGAAGGGCGTGCGAAAGAGCATCGAGCAGGTGCGCTTCAGTACCCGCGTGGCCGACGCGCGTATGGATGAAGCGGAGGAGACGGATGGTGCACCGTTGTCGGCATACGGTCAGCAGAAGGTGGCTGAGCCGGCCGGCGGGTACAGTGCCGCCGATTTGCCGGCGATGATCGCGCAGCTGGAGAAGGAGATGCAGGTCGCAGCCAGGGAACTCGATTTCGAAGCTGCGGCGCGATTGCGCGACCAGCTGTTCGAGTTGCGCGTGCGGAGTGGCGATACCGCCGGCGCACGCTCGGGCGTCTCGTCCCTTGCCGCCGACAGCAAGAGCGGTGCGCGGGCCGGAAAAGGCGGACGCGGTGGGCGGAAACAGCGTGGGCGCTGAGCGTAACCGAGTGGCCTCGCTGGTCAGTCTCGCGGAGATTGAGGAACTGGGCGCCTCGATTGCGCGCGCACTGGTGGCGCCGTCGCTCGTCACGCTCTCTGGTGACCTCGGTGCAGGGAAGACCACGATGACACAGGCCATTTGTATGGGTCTTGGCATCACTGAACCAGTCACGAGTCCGACGTTTGCGCTGATCCAGGAGTATCAGGCGCCCATCGGTCGTGTGGTGCACTGTGACCTCTATCGCCTTGACACGCCGAATGACGTGGCGTCACTTGGGCTCGATGATCTCTTCGCCGACCCACGGGCTGTCGTGCTGATCGAGTGGCCTGAACGCGCCCGTGCGATGCTGCCGGCACCTACGCTGGCGATCGCGCTGGCGCACGAACCGGGCAGGCCTGACCTGCGACGCCTTTCACTCACGTGGCTGACGTGACGTCACGGTTGCAGTTGGCGATCGACGCCAGCGCCGGGATCGCGTCGGTCGCGCTCTTCGTCGACGGCGTTCTGGTGCAGGCGCGCCGGATTGATCGGCAGGGATCGGCGGAGCTGCTGGCACCGACGGTTGCCGAGGTGCTCCACGCCGCGGGAAGGAGTGCGCAGGCGCTGACGGATGTGATCGTTGGTAGCGGGCCAGGGAGCTTTACTGGTCTCAGAGTGGCCGGCGCACTTGGGAAGGGGCTGGCGCGTGGGGCTCTGGCGCGGCTCTGCGCCGTACCGTCGTTGCCGCTGATCGCGGCCGCGGATGAGAGCGCTCCGCCAGGCCGCTACGTCGCGGTGCTCGATGCGCTGCGTGGCGAATGGTTCATGCAGACGGTCACGCACCACGGGGATGGACGCTGGAGTGTCGATGACCGAGTCGCACGCGTTGCGTCGGACCAGGTGCGGGAGCGGGCGTCTTCGCTCGGCGCGACGCTGGTCGGCCCTCCGATTTCGGTGACGCAACAGCCCGATGCGCGAGCCGCGCTGCGCGTGGGCGTGGCGGCGGTCGATCGCGACACGTGGGAGCCCGACTACGGACGCTTGGCCGAGGCCCAGGTCCAGTGGGAGGCGGCGCACGCGCGAGCGCTGCCCGGCGCATGATCGGCATGGTATTGCGCCGCGCGGTCCTTGCTGACCTGGAGGCGATCCTGTCGATCGAAAATACCGTTTTTACCGACGCATGGTCAGCACAGTCGTACCTCTGTGAATTCGAGGATGTGTACAGCTGGTTTCAGGTGGCCGAGGTGGACGGTCGTGTGGCGGGGTTCGTGCTTGCGCGAATGGTTGCGCAGCAGGGGGAGATCGTGAACATCGCCGTCGATCCTGCTCACCACGGCAGCGGACTCGGCGGACGCTTGCTGGATGCGGCGATCGCCGCGGCGGTCGCCGCGGACTGTGAAGCGGTGTGGCTCGAGGTTCGTGTCACGAATGAGGCCGCGAAGCGGCTTTACGTCAGTCGCGGCTTCGAGGCCATCGGCATCCGCAAGCGCTACTATGACAAACCGGTGGAGGACGCCTCAGTGCTGAGGCGAGTGCTTCCCGTGACGGGAGCGCAGGCAGAGAAATGATGACACTTGCATTAATTTCAGGCACGGCTGCAGGGCAACTCACCTTACCGTCGTTCCGACCGGCGCCAGATGCACCGAGTCACCAGCCCCACCGTCCTTTCTGGAGACGATGCCGATGTCACGCAGCTTGAACAAAGTCATGTTGATGGGAAATCTCGGGAATGATCCCGAGGTCCGTTCCACCGCCGGTGGCGGGAAGGTCGCCAGCTTTTCCCTTGCAACGTCGCGGACGTGGAACGATCAGTCCGGGAACAAGCAGGAGAAGACGGAGTGGCATAAGTGCATCGCGTGGAACCAGGGGACGCAGAAACTCGCGGATGTGGTCGAGAACTACTGCAAGAAGGGCAAGCCGGTCTACATCGAGGGAGCAATCGAGTACCGCCAGTGGCAGGACAAGGAGGGGCAGACCCGCTACTCGACGGAAATCAGGGTGCGGGAGTTGATCCTGCTGGGCGGGCGCGACGGCGGCGAGTCGGACGGTTCCTATTCGGCGGCTGCCTCTCGCCCTGCTCGCGCTGCCGCACCCGCTGGCAAGCCGGCGGCGTCAGCGGCAAAAAGCGGCGGAGACGAGTTCTCGGACTTCCCGAACGCGCTTGAGGATGAGGAAGACGATCTCCCGTTCTGATCCGGCCTTGGCTTAGGCCGCCGTACCGGAGCCTCCCTTCGCCATAGCGAGGCGGAGGCTCCCGACGTTTCCTCCCCGGCCGATACTCGTCTCTGATCGGGGAACCGCACCAGCGGCGTGTCCCCTCCGTGGTGCGACCGTTCCGCGCGTCGCGCTTGATGTGGACGTTTCCCGCGCTCCCCACCAGTATGCGCCGTCTTCCGATTGCCTCCATCGCGCGCTCTGTGCGCACCGCACTCCTTTCGCTGCTGCTCGCCGCTGCGCCAGTGGCGCTCTCGGCGCAGGAGCGCGACAGCACTGCCGCGCTCAAGCCAGGGACGGTGCTGCACACAGTGCGCACCGGCGACACCCTCTTTGAAATCGCGCGCCGATACCTCGGCAACCCCTTTCGCTGGCCAGAGCTTTTCAAGGCGAATTCCGGCCAGATCGCGAACGCGAACCTGATCTATCCCGGCCAGAAGCTCTACGTCGGCGCAGATGGCCGGCCGACCTTCAATCCGGAAGCGGTAGCCGCTGAAATCGAAAGCCCGGAGGCTGCGCCAACTCGCGCAGTTCCGCTCGGTCGAGCGGTCGCTGGCCAGTCGCAGTCGGTACTCGAGAACGCGACCATCAATGGACGCGCACTGCGACCGACGGTGCGTCGCGGCGAGGCAGCGGCAGCGCCGTTTCTCGTCGCGCCAAATGCGCGCACCAACACCGGGAGCCTGGTCTCCCGCTCCGATCCGACGGTGGTCACGGCCGCCATGTCGCGTGACCAGTTCCAGATTTTCGACGAAGTGGACGTGTTGCTCCCGACCGGGATGCGCGGGGTGATCGGGCAGCAGTTCGGCGTCTATCAGCCCGGCCCGGAAGTTCGCCACGGCAAGTTGCGCCGCCGCTTGATGCAACCATCCGGCGTCGTTGAACTCCGCGCCCTCGGCAGCGGTCGTGCGGCACGTGCTCGGGTCACCACCATGTACGCGAACATGAAGCGCGGCGACCTATTGATGCCGCTCGACACATCGGTGGCACCGTCGACAGTCCGACCACAGGATGTGAGCAACGGGCCGGTCTACGAAGTGGCGTACATCGCTGGCGGCGTGGTGCTCCCGACGATTCAGAACTTCATCGTGATCGCCCTGCCGAAAGGCGCGACCAGCAAGGTCGGCGACCTGTTCTCGCTGTATGCAGATGGACAGCCGCTGACCGAGGACCGGAAGAACATCGCGCCGTCAAACGTCGTCGCACAGGTCAGCGTCGTGCGCGTCACGAGCGAGAGTGCGACGGCCATCGTCGTCGGACAGGATCAGCCGGCCATTCGCGTTGGCATGAAGGCCCGCTTGGTGAGTCGCATGCCCTGACCGTCGCCAGAACGCTCCTTCTGGCGCCCGCCTGCTCCTCAGCAGGCGGGCGCTATTAGTTTGCCCTCTGCCGGCGCATGCTTGCCGCACGTCGCGAAGCGACTACTGCTGCGACCGCTTGCGCCCGTCTCCATCTCTGCCACGCCTCCATGAGCAATTGCACCGTGCCCTTTCCGAGCGACAGTAAGATTGTATTTGTAGCTGAGCTCGATTCATGACGCGACGGGCTCTGGTTGCCGGCGGCGCCGGCTTCATCGGGTCGCACGTCACGGATCTATTCGTGGCAAACCGCTATGACGTCACGATTCTCGACGACTTCTCGAGTGGCAAGGACGCGAATCTGAATCCAGCCGCGACCGTGGTGCGCGAGTCCATCACTTCGCCGGCGGCCGCGTCGCTCGTGAGGGAAGGGAAGTTCGATGTGATTTTGCATCTTGCCGCTCAGATCGACGTGCGCAAGAGTGTGAGCGATCCGGCCGGTGATGCGGCACTCAACATCGGCGGCTCGCTGAATCTCCTCGAGTCCGTTCGGCATTCGGGCCATCACACTCGGTTCGTCTTTTCTTCGAGCGGTGGTGCGCAGTATGGCGATTTCGTCGAACTGCCGACGCCCGAAGATGCGGCCAAGGATCCGCAGTCACCGTACGGCACGGCGAAACTCGCAGTCGAGTACTACATGAACTATTACGCTCGCGTGCATGGCATGGAGACCGTGGCGTTGCGGTATGCGAACGTGTACGGCCCGCGCCAGGATCCGCACGGTGAGGCCGGCGTCGTGGCGATCTTCTGCCAGCGTATCCTGGCGGGAACACCGTTGACCGCTTACGGCGATGGACTGCAGACGCGCGACTATGTGTTCGTCGGCGATGTGGCTCGCGCGAACCTGTTGGCGGCTGAGTGCGTGTTGCCGGCAGCGGGCCGACTCGATCAGCGGGGCTTCAACATCGGCACGGGTGTCGAAACGAACATTCTCGAGTTGGCGGCCGCATTGCAGCGCGCCGCAGGCGTAAGCGTGCCGATTCAGCATGGCGACGCTCGGGCCGGTGAACAGCGGCAATCGTGCATCGCGGTGTCGAAAGCGGCCGAGTCGCTGGGGTGGCGCCCGGAGGCGTCGCTCGATGCGGGATTGAAGGCGACCATCGATTATTTTCGGGCGCAGTACACAGGCGTCACTGCATGATGCCACTGCTCGCCCTGCTCCAACTTCAGCCGCCACCGTCCGGATCGATCATCGGACTGCTGGCGCACGGCACCCCGATCTCGTGGCTCGTCCTGCTGTTTCTGCTCACGCTGAGTGCCGTCAGCTGGACGATCATGGCCATGAAGTATCGGGAGTTTCGCACCATTGGTGCGGCCGCCGTACCGATGCTCGAGTATCTTCCGCAGGCCGAATCGTTCGAAGCCGTGGCCGTGCGCGCGCAGCTCGCACTCGGCTCGCCGATTCACGTGGTGCTGAAGCGCGCGGTGCGATTCATGACCGATACTCGGCCAGCGATCGGAGGGAATGCGGACCGGCAACCGCGATTGTCGCAGGCGCAGGTCGAAGCGTTGCAAATGCTGCTCGACCGGGAAGCCACGGGTGAGCGCGATCGCCTGGAGCGCCTGCTCCCGTGGCTCGCGACCATCGGCGCGGTCAGTCCGCTCATCGGCTTGCTCGGCACCGTGCTCGGCGTGATCAACGCGTTCCTCGGCGTCGCCGCCAGCGGCAGCGGCAACATCAGCGCGGTCGCCCCAGGTGTGGCCGAAGCCCTCATCGCCACGGCACTCGCCCTCACTGTCGCGATTCCCGCCGTCTTCGGCTACAACTACTTCGCCAATCGGCTCAACCGACTCACCAGCGAGCTTGATGCGTTCAGCACGGACATCGTCGCGTTGCTTGTGCGCGACGGCCGCATCTGATGGGACGTCGTCGCACGCGCAAACGCACGCCGCTCAACGCCGAGATCAATGTCGTCAGCCTGATCGACGTCATGATGCTCCTGATGATCATCTTCATGATCACGGCACCGTTGCTGACGGGTGGCGTCGACGTCAAGCTGCCGAAGGCAAACGTGCGCGCCACG
This sequence comes from Gemmatimonadales bacterium, assembly GCA_038215035.1. Taxonomy (GTDB): domain Bacteria; phylum Gemmatimonadota; class Gemmatimonadetes; order Gemmatimonadales; family Gemmatimonadaceae; genus JACMLX01. The sequence goes on from JBBQRH010000030.1 coordinate 7,741, forward strand.
CAGGTGGACAACCCCATCATGATCTCGATCACGAAGGATGGCATGGTGGTCTTGGAGAACGATGCGGTCGCGCAGAATGAACTGCGTGGCGCGCTGACTGCGCTGGCCAGCCGGGCAAGCGGCCGCACGATCTTTCTGAAGGGTGACGCGGGTGCGCCGTACGGTCAAATCGTGCAGGTCCTCGCGATGCTGCGCGAAGTCGGGCTTCCCAACGTCAGCCTGGTCGCCGAACCCATTCAGGCGAGATGAAGACCGCGACTGCACTGCGTGGCGAGGCTGAGGACGGTGGTCGCCTTCCGCTGTCGGCCCGGAAGGCGGCGCTCTGGTCGGTTGGCGGTCACCTGTCGTTGCTCGTCGCGATGTTCGCCTTCACGCGGCTATCGCTCCCGCCGCCACTCCCGCCGGCCTATAGCGTTGAGCTCGTCGCCGCGCCGGCCGGTCCGCGCGCGCTTGGCGCGGTTGAGCAGGGGCCAGCCGCGCCGACTGCCGAGCCGTCTCCGGCGGCAGAGCGACCTGCTCCCGAACCGGTGGTGGAGGCTCCCAGCGCCAGTTCGAGACGGCCCGCATCGGCCACAGTCGCGCCCCCGAAGCCAGCGCCGGTCATCCCGCGCCCGACGACGCCGAAGCCCGGCGGTGCGGCCTCGGTGCCCGGATCCACACCGGCCGGTGGTGGTCCAGCCGGAGGCCGCGGGCGTGACGTGGCCAACGTCAAGGTCCAGGGGATCGCGTTCCCGTTCCCTGGGTATCTGGAAAACATCACGCGACAGATCGCACTCAACTTCAAGCCACGGCCCGGCGGAGCGATGCGCGCCGAAGTCGCGTTCCTGATCAATCGCGATGGGTCGGTCTCCGATCTTCGGCTGGTGTCGCGGTCGGGCGTCTACGCGTTCGATCTCGAGTGCATCGGGGCGGTCGAAGCGGTCGGCCTGCGCCGTTCATTCGGCCCGTTGCCCGGCGGTTTTCGTGACGATGTCCTGCCGGTCGTCTTCAGTTTTGATCCCAACGTCCTGAGGTGAGTATCCTGACGCGTTTGTCCCGGTCTGGAAGGGCCGCTCGTCTGCTGTTGATCGGCGCCGTCTTCGGCGCATCCTCCCTCGTCGCGCAGCCTGGTGTCCGTCTTGGCCTGATCTACGGTGATGGTGGGCGCCGCCCGGGCATCTTCGTCTTGCCGATTGCCGGAGCGGCGGGCGACTCCTTGCGCACGATCATCATGCGTGATCTCGACTTTGGAGATCGCGTGATCGTCTTGCCCAAGACAACGGCACTGCCGTCGCCGTCGGGCGCGGCCGCGATTGATTACGCCGCCGCGGCGCGCCTTGGCATCAACGGCGTCGTGCAACTGGTCGCCGTCTCCGGTGGACTGTCGGTCGTGCTCTATGATGTCGCCGCCAGACAGGTCCTGCAGCGCCGCGCCATCGCAATGCCAGGCGCACCGAACAGCGCGGCATGGAGACTGGCGACGCACGGGATCAGCGATCTCTGTGAAGAATGGATCAGTGGCGAGCGGGGAATCGCCGCGTCTCGGCTGGCGTATGTCGCCGACGGCCGCATCTGGCTGATCGACAGCGACGGCGCAAACGCGACAGCACTGACCTCCGCCACTCGGGCGCTGTCGCCAGGATTTCACCCGAGCGGACAGTCCGTGGTGTATGCAGCCCTCGAACCGGCCGGCAGCGCGATCTACGTCACCGACCTCCGGGGCGCCTCGCGCCGCATCGTACCGCCAAGCGGATTGAACATTTCGCCGACGTTCACACCCTCCGGATTGGCCGTCGCGTATGCGCACGGCGACGACTTCGGCACCGAACTCTATCGCGTGGCCGCCGATGGCGGTGCGCCGCAGCGGATCTCGATTGGACGGGGTTCCGACAACACATCCCCGACCTTCAGCCCCGATGGCCGGCGTATTGCGTTTACATCGGGTCGGTCCGGACGACCGGATGTGTATATTGCGGACGATGATGGGACGAACGCCGATGTGCTGGCCGCTCTGTCTCCCTCCGCGCAGGTGTACCGGTCGAGTCCGGACTGGTCTCCCGACGGTCGGGCGATCGCGTTCCAGTCGCAGCTCGGAGGTCGCTTTCAGGTGATGCTCATCACGCTGCGTGATCGGGTCGTGAAGCAACTCACAACGGAGGCCTCGAATGAAGATCCAGCGTGGGCGCCCGATGCCCGGCATGTCGTCGTCAGTTCAACCCGCTCAGGCGTTCGTCAGTTATGGGTGATCGACACGGAGACAGGGCGGGCTCGGCAAGTGACATCGGCCGGGAACGCTCGACTGGCAGCCTGGTCTCCACGCGTCATCAGATGATCCTTGCAACACCCACCCTTTTCTTGTCTTGGAGTCAAGTAATGAATCGTCGCCTCGTTGGCGTGTGCCTGATGATGGCCTCCGGTGCGCTTGGTGCATGCCGGAAGAAGCCGACGCCGGTGGCGCCGGTTCCGCTCACTCCGAGTGCCGCCACCGCCGACGACGGTGCGGCAGCCAGAGCGGCGCGCGAGCGTTTCGTTCGTGATTCGCTCGCCAAGGCACGCGCTGACAGCCTGTCGCGCCTGGCCTCGGCGGACGAGGCCGCGAACCTCCGCGCGATCCTCGATGCGCCGGTGCTGTTCGAGTACGATGCCTCTGAGATGACGGACGCGGCCCGGTCAATTCTGGACGCCAAGTTGCCGGTTCTCCGGACGAACATCGCGCTCCGCATCCGGATTTCCGGTCACACCGATTCGCGTGGCAGTGACGAGTACAATCTGGCGCTCGGCCTGCGCCGCGCCGCGTCGACGCGGAAGTACCTCAGCGATCGCGGAATCGTCGCAGGGCGCATCGATATCGTCTCGTTCGGCGAGGAGCGGCCCGCGTCGAGCGGGGAAGATGACGGCGCGTTCATGAAGAATCGTCGTGCCGAGTTCGAGATTCTGGGCGGTGGCGACGCGCTCCGGGTGCCGCCACGATGAGCCGCGCGCGGCGGCTGTGCCTGACGCTGGGGACGGTTGCGCTGACGGCCTGTGTCGCGTCAAAGCAGGACGTGGTCTTGCTGCAGACGGATCTCAAATCGATGCGTTCCGAGTACGCCTTCCGCGATTCGATTCGTCGCGTGCAGTTCGACAGTGTGATCCGGACGATGGTCACACTGAATGATTCGGTGCGCGGCCTGAAGGGTGAACTGGCCGCGTTTCAGGGCAATGTGCTCGGCGATCTCTTCAAGGTGCGCGACGGACTGATCGAAATCCGCGCGCTGACGGGGCAGAGTCAGTCACGGATCACGGAACTCCGATCCGAGCTCGAGCAGCGCAACGCCATCATCCCGTCGGCGCCCGTGGGCCCGGTGACGGCGCCGACCGTGCCACCCGGTACGACCACGGTTCCAGCCGCCGCGGTCAAGCCACCGGAATCGGCGGCGGCATCCAGCAGTTCGACGCTACCGGCGGCCGCGCCAGGACCGAACCAGCTGTACACGATGGCGCTTGATCAGTTGCGGCGCGGGAGCACGTCGGCGGCACGCGCCGGCCTGACTGACTTTCTGGCACAGTATCCGCAGCATGAGCGTGCCGGCGATGCACAGTACTACATCGGCGAGACGCTCGAGCGCGACAACAAGCCGATCGATGCAGAGGCTGCCTATCTGAGCGTCTACACTCGATTTCCCCGCAGCGAGAAGGCGCCGACGGCGATGTTCAAGCGCGCGACCCTGCTCGGAACACAGAACAAGCCGGACAAGGCGCGCGAAGTGCTTGACCTGCTCATCAGGACGTATCCGCGCAGTGACGAGGCTGATTTGGCTCGCGAGCGGCTGCGCACTGGCACCCCATAACCGACCCAGCGCGCCGCGATGAGCGACATGCCCTTTCTGGATCATCTCGAGGAGCTGCGAAAGCGGCTGCTCAAGGTGGTGGTTGCCGTCGGCATCTGCGTCGCCATCGGTTTTCTACTCGTGATCAAGTTCGACTTCATCGGCTTGCTCGAGCGGCCCATCCTTCCCTATCTGATGGGTCGTAAACTGATCTTCACCCATCCGGGTGATTCGTTCTCGATCGTGATGCAGGTGTCGTTCGGGGTCGGGTTTGCGCTGGCGGCACCGGTGCTGTTGTATCAGTTGTGGGCCTTCTTGTCGCCGGCGCTGTACAAGCACGAGAAGAAGGTCGTGATTCCACTCCTCTTCGCGGCGACCTGTCTGTTCATGATGGGTGCCTCACTGGCGTATTTTTTTGTATTGCCTTTTGCACTGAAGTTTCTGATGGAGTTCCAGACGGCGGCGCTCGAACCGATGATCACGGCCCGCGACTACTTCGACTTCGCAACCTCGCTCGCCCTGAGTATGGGCGCCGTCTTCGAGCTGCCGATTCTTTTGGTTGGACTGACCGCGCTCGGCATCATCACGCCGATGCAACTGCGCCAGTTCCGTCGGCACGCGTTGGTCGCGTCCTTCGTCGGGGCCGCGATCATCACACCGGGCGACCTGATCACGACGACCGTGATGCTGATGGTGCCCCTGTATGGCCTCTACGAAGTCAGCATCATCGCCAGCACCATCGTCTTTGCACGGAAGGAACGACGACGCCTCGCCGCGGAAGACGAGTCCGACGTCGAGGTGCTGGCGTAGTGCGCCGGCTCGGTGCGCTGATCGGATCGCTGTTGCTGCTCAGCGTACCGTCACTCGCCCAAAGTGGAGGCGCACCGGTCCGCCGCGACACGCTCCCGCGCGGTGGAGCACGTGGCGACACACTGCGCCGCGGCGCAGGCAAGGATTCGGCAGCGGCTGATTCGACGCCGAAGGAATTGGTGCGATGGGCGGAGTCGGATCCGGTGATCGACTCGTTGCTTTCGCGCGCCGGCTACACGGTCACGCGATTCCAGGGCAAGTCCGTCACGTTCGATGCGCGGAGCAAGATCCTGACGCTGATCCGCAGCGACAGTGCGCGGGCGGCGATCGGGCGCGACCAGACGATCATGGTCAGCGACACGATCGTCTACGACGACTCGACCAAGGTCGTGCGCGCGCGCGGAGCGGAGAATGTCCTGCGCGATCCGGCGCGGGGGGGCGATGACGTCGTGTCGCGGGGCACGATGTTCTACAACACGACGGAACGCCGCGGCACGGTCGGCTACGTGCGCACAACGATCGAGAGCGGGCAGAAATACTATGTCGATGCACAGAGCGCCGGGTTCGCCAACGACAGCCTTGGGCTGGAGGCGGCGTTTTTCGGACGTGGCGGAACCATCACGACCTGTGACGACTCGGTGCCGCACTATCATTTCAGCTCGCGTGAGCTGAAGCTGGTCAAGGGCAAGCTGGCGGTCGGTCGGCCTGGGGTCCTGTACGTCTATGACGTGCCGATCTTCTGGCTGCCCTTCTATTTCCAGGATGTCCGGTCCGGGCGCCGCAGCGGCATGCTCAATCCACGACTCGGATTCAGCGAGATCGTCCGGAATGGCCCGCTCTATCGCCGGACGGTCGAGAACCTGGGCTACTACTTCAATGTTGGCGATTATCAGGATGTCTCCGCCTGGCTGGACTGGCGCAGCGGCGCCAACATCGACCCGCTGAACGCGAATGACTTTGGATTCACGCGGTACAACCTGCAGTGGCGCTACAACTGGCTGCGGCGGTTTTTGAGCGGCAGTCTCGGGTCGTCGTATCAACGGCTGACGAACGGCAGCACCAACCTGAACGTGCAGGTCAACCACCAGCAACGTTTCTCTCGCAAGACCAGCTTCAGTACGTCGATCAACTACGTCTCGAACACGCTCGTGCAGCGGACGACGGCATTCAATGCGTTCGCATCCGTCGCGACCTTTCGCTCGTCGGCGAACTACACGACCGGCGTCGGGCCGTTCACGGTCGCCCTCGGAGCCAATCGGACGCAGTACACCGGTCGACCGCAGGTCGACCAGACGCTGCCGACGCTGAGCATCAACTCCGCACCGCTGACGGTGGGCAGCTGGCTGACCTGGTCGCCGACCCTGCGCGCCGAGGAAACGCGGAACACGAATTCGCAGGGCGGCGGGCAGTCGGCGTTCCGGTACTTCACCAATGCCGGCGGGAGCGTGGACAGCGTCGCGCAGTCGCTCAATGTCCGGCGGACGTCGTTGAGCTTCAACACGCCATTCCAGATTTTCGGGTTCAATCTCGACAACTCGTTCGATATCCTCGATGCTGCGAACACGGGGACGCAGCAGAAGACCGTGGATGAGATCATCGACCGGGGTAATGGCGTGCGCGATACGGTGCAGGTAACGCGTTTCTTCGATGGATACACGGAAACACGCATCGACTGGCGGACCAACTTCAGCCTGCCAGCCATCAGCCGCGGGAAGTGGAACATCTCCCCCAGTGTGCAATTCGCGAACGTCGACCCGGGACCGTTCTGGGTGCGGTCATCGGTGTCCGGGGGGAAGTATGTCGCGCAAACGAAGCGACCGAGCTTCAACCTGTCGATTGCGCCAACGCTGTTCGGATTCTTCCCCGGTATCGGCCCTGTGTCGCGCATCCGGCATTCGTTCTCTCCAGTCCTCGCTTGGTCAGTCGCGCCACGCGCCAAGGTCAGTGAGGAGTATCTCCGTGCGATTCTGCAGGCGCAGAAGGGCTATCTCGGTGCATTGCCTCAGAATGTGCTCTCACTGAGCCTCAACCAGAATATCGAGGTCAAGCTGCGGGCGCCGGCCGACTCTGCACCGGATGCAGGCCGCAAGGTGCGCGCGCTCAGTATCCAGACGGATGGCGTCTCGTACAACTTTCTGCAGTATCAGGAAATCAAGCGTCGATCGTTGACGCCGGACAAGGTCACCCGGTTCGCCGGCCTGACCAGTTCTTCGTGGGGCCTGGGCCTTCGCTCCGACTTCCTCCCGGGACTCGACTTCAGCAGCCGTTTTTCGCTGTTTCAGGGCAATCCGATTTCCGACACGGCCGTGTTCAAGCCGTATCGCGAAGAGATTCGCACGTCGCTGCGGCTGGATCGGACCACCGGTGTCATCCAATGGCTCACCCGGGTCTTCGGCGGTCGCGACTTCAAGCCGGCGGCGACCAATCTCACCGCTGCGGATTCGATGCAGTTGCGCAATGACCAGAACAACATTCAGGGCGTGAACCGCGGACTGAACGGCAATCAGGTACGGCCCGGCTTCGGCGCCATCCCGAGCGGTCAGGGGTGGTCGGTGAATCTGTCGTACTCGTCGACGCGGCAACGTCCGCCCGTTGGCGCCAACTTCATTTCGCTGCCGCCGGTCGAAGAGCGCTGTGCACAGCTCCTGCAGGGGAATCCGAATCCGTTCGATTTGCAGCAATGCATCAACCAGAACGGGAACCTGCCGGGCATCGACAACAATTCGTTGATCGTCGGTGCCGGCTCTCCCATCATCATCAATCCTCCGCTCAAGTCGCTGCAGGTGCAGACGAGCTTCAACCTGACGCCGAAGTGGGCGACGCAATGGTCCACCACCTACGACGCCGTGCGAGGACAGTTCGCCGCGCAGACGGTGTCGCTGCAGCGTGAACTGCATGACTGGCGCGCGATCTTCAACTTCACGCAGGCGCCGAACGGGAACTTTGCGTTCTCCTTCTTCATCGCGCTCAAGGCGCAGCCGGATCTGAAGTTCAACTTCGATCAGCAGACGTTCAGGCGACCCGAAGGCTCGACACGCTGATGCTCTCGGCGCGATTCAAGCCATGGCACGTCCCCGGGTTCTTCCGCAAGTACGTCTCGCTGCGCGTCCGTCGGATGCCGGTGCTGGTGCATTTCGAAGTCACCCTGCGCTGCAACGCACGCTGCGGGTTCTGCGACTACTGGAAGACAGATGCGGCAGAGAAGGAGCGCGAGCTGAAGAGCTACGCCGACGCCGCCCAGTTCTTCAATCCGATGCTGGTCTGCTTCACCGGGGGTGAGCCGCTCCTGCGTCGCGACCTCGAGGACCTGATCGCCGGCGTCGACCGGGCGATCAACTGGAAATACATGACGCTGATCACACACGGTGGCATGCTGTCGGCAGAGCGGGGACAGTCGCTCAAGGACGCCGGGATCAATCAGCTGAGCATCTCGCTCGACTATCTCGACGGCCGGCACGATGACGCCCGCGGCATCCCGGGGCTCACGAAGAAGATCTTTGACAGCGTCGAGGGGATGCGTGCCCGGGGAATCGACAACATCCGGTTCAATACGGTCATCAAGCACGACAACCTCGATCAGATCCGGCCGATCCTGGCGCGGGCGGCGGAACTCGGGTGCGGTGTGAACTACAGCGTCTACACCGATTTCAAGAACGGCAACACCGACCATCTGCTGACTGGGGTCCAGCAGGCCGAGATCGAGGAACTGGTCAAGGACCTGCTGGCATACAAGCGTCGCCGACGGGGCGTGATCACGAACTCTGACCACTACCTCGAGCAACTGCCGCGCTATACCCGTGGCGAGATGACGGAACCCTGCGAAAGCGGGATCAGCACGATCCACATCGATCCGGTGGGCGGGGTCCGCCGGTGCCCGGATTTTCCGGTCGACTTCCACTGGAAGGACTGGCGCCGCTATACGCCGATCGACTGCAACCGGTGTTATTACGCGTGCCGCGGAGAGGCTCAGGCCCCACTCCGGATCGACCGGATCCGGGACGTAATGGCTTGAGCGGCTGTCGCCGCGGCTTCATCGGAGTGTCGCCCGCGGGTCCCGGCGCACCGAGGGGCATCAATTGGGTGACGTAAACGCTTGAGACAGCTGTGACTTAGCCCTACCTTAGTTCGTTATCGGTTGAGCAGGTCCACCCCCTGTCACCCCGCCGTCCGACGAATGGCTTCATCCCCCGCAGTGCTCAAACAGCAGGCCGCCGCCCTCGAGCTGAAGAAACAGCCTGAGAAAGCGTTGGCACTGTACCAGCAGTTACTTGCGGAACACGGCGCTTCGGACGACGTCGATGTCGCGCTGCGCAACCGCGTGGGCGATCTGCATCTTCGGATTGGGCAGATCGACGAGGCAATATCGCTCTTCGAGAAGAGTGCGGATGAGTACGCACTGAGCGGCTTTCTCAACAACGCGATTGCCCTCTGCAACAAGATTCTTCGCCAGCGCCCGGGGCATGTCCCGACGCTGCGGCGGCTGGCGCGCTTTTCAGCCGAAAAGGGCATGGTCGTCGACGCGCAGCGTCACTACCTGTCGGTCGCCGAAGCGCTGGAAAAGCTTGGCCAGCATGGCGAAGCGCTCAAGGCGCTGAGTGAGTTTGCCGAGCTCTCGCCAGAGGATGTGCATGTCCGTTCAGTCGTCGTCGAGCAGCTGCTGCGCGCGGGACGCAAGCCGGATGCGCTGCCGCACCTGACCGTGCTGCACCGGTTGCACGCGGTCGCCGGCCGCGGCGATGAAGCGGAGGGTGTGGCACAGGTTGCGCGTGAAATCGACGAGAAGTGGGTCCCGGAGTCCGATCAGAATCGAGCCGGAAAGCGGGCCGATCCCTCGTTGGTGTTCATCGACAGCGATGACGATTTCGGTGCGCTGGAAACAGCGCCGACGATCGGCGGAGATCTGCAGCGACCCGCGCCGACGGCCAGCCTGGAAGGGCTCGAGCTGACCACGCCGGCCGGCGTGGAATTCGACGAGATGCCGACCAGCGGCACCTTGGACGGGTTCGAGGCTACCTCTTTCGAGGCGCCTGCCCGCAGCGCGGTCGAACAGGGACAGGGCGCGGTGGACGACGCCCCAGTTCTGGACGAGGATTTCGTCGCTGGCGGCGAGGGCGACCAGGCCGTCGAGGTTGAATTCCTCGACGTGTCGTCAGACGAGGCGTCGTTCGACGCATCGCCGGCGGTGCCGCATGACATTCCACCGTCGCCGCCGCTGCCATCGACCCCTCGCCCGACGCCGTTGAACACGATGGTCGTGCCGCCGCCGCCTCAAGCATTCGGCGCTGACGACCTGTCCGGTATCGAACTCGACAGCGCCGATCTCTCCACGTTTGGCTCGCTCGAATCGAGCGCCCCGGAACTTGGTGGCCTGCCGATGTTTGCGGACTCGGAGGCCGTGCTCGAGGCGGCTCCTGAAGCCGCGGCCGCTGCCCCCGCCCCAGAACCGCCCGCGCCACCTGCGCCGCCAGCATCACGCCCAAAGCGGCCGACACCGAGTTACGTGAATCTCTCGGACATCCTTCATGACGAGGATGAGCCGAAGTCAGCCCGGATGACGATCGGCGAACCAAAGCAAACGGGTGATCAGGAAGCAGATTTCCGGCACATCCTTCAGGAATTCCGCGACGGGATCGAGAAGACGATTCCGATGGATGATGCCGACAGCCACTTCGACCTTGGCATCGCGTTCCGTGAAATGGGACTTATCGACGACGCGATTGCGGAATTCCAGATCGCATCGCGGAGCCGCCTCAGGCGGGTGGAGTCGATCGAGGCGTTGGGTGGGTGTTTCCTCGACAAACAGGAGCCAGGCGTCGCTCGGACGCTCCTGGTTCGTGCGCTGGACGACCCATCGGTCGCCCATGGCGATGACACGCTGCGCGGAGTTTTGTACCTCCTCGGCCTGGCGAGTGAGGCACTTGGGGCACGGGAAGACGGCCTTCGCTATTATCAAAGGGTGTACGCTGTTGACATCCGCTTCCGTGACGTCGCAGCTCGTATCCAGACCCTGCAGCAGCCCGCTTAGATGAGCCTACCGGTTCCCGCGAGGGCCGGGCTCGACAACCCGCTGGCCGGCATTCAGTACCCGGTTCGCGAGGAGCTCGAACTCGTATCGTCCCGTATGTGGGACATCGTCGCAGACGACAATCCGCTGATCGGCGAAGTGAATCGCCACTTGCAGGGCATGCAGGGAAAACTCCTGCGACCTGCCTTGGTGTTGCTCGCCAATGCCGTGGAGGAGTCGCGCAGCACGCTCGCGATCGATCACGCGGCAGTAGTCGAGCTGATTCATCTCGCGACGCTCGTGCATGACGATTCCGTCGACCACTCCGTGCTGCGCCGCGGAATGCCAACGGTGAATGCGCGCTTCAGTCATCAGGTCTCCGTCATCATGGGAGACTACCTGTATTCGCAGGCGGTCCGGCACCTCGTCAGCACGCGGGACATGGCGTCGCTGACGGTGATTGCGGAAGCGGCGAAGGCGATGACGATGGGCGAACTCTGGCAGCTCTCGGCGGTCGATTCGCTCCAGTTCAGCGAAGAGGAATACTTCCGGCTCAATCACGCCAAGACCGCATCGCTCATGAGCGCCTCGTGTGAAGTCGGGGCAATCTGCGGCGCCCCGTCCCACCGGGCGGCCCTGGCACGCTTCGGTGACCGCCTCGGCATGGCCTTCCAGGTCGCGGACGACCTGCTCGATTACGTCGAGGGGCAGGAGATCACCGGCAAGCCTTCGGGCGCCGACCTGCGGGAGCGGAAGGTGACGTTGCCTTTGATCGCCGCCCTTCGTCGGATGCCAGTAGCTGCGCGGCGCGAGATCGAGCGGTTCTTCGAAAGTACCGATCCGAGCGAGGGCGCGATCAGTCGGGTGATCACGCTCGTGGTTGACGCCGATGGCATTGAGTACGCTCGGCGGAAGGGAGAGCTTTTTGCGCAGGAGGCGGAAGAGATCGCGGTCGCGCTGCCAGATACGCCGGCACGGTCTGCTCTGCTCGAGCTCGTTGGATATGTCCTCGATCGGCGGTGGTGATGGCGTCTCGCAGTGGCTCCTCCCGGCATCGGCCCGCCTTTCACGCCGTCGTGCTCGCAGTCGGCTTCATCGTTGGTGGGTTTCTGACGCAGTTCTCGCGTCGGTTCCTGCCGGCGGGTAGTGTAAAGGCGTTCCTGACCACTGGCGTCACGCCGAGCCTCGGTCCATTGCAGATTGACCTCGTGATCCTCAAGTTTGCACTTGGGCCGATTGCACTTGACGTGTCCCTCCTGAGTCTGCTCGGGGTTCTGATCGCGTACCTCATTGCGCGGTCCCTTTTCTAGGAGATGGGTTATGCCGTTCGGACTGGGCATGGGTGAGACCATGTTGATCCTGGTGGTGGTGCTGTTGCTCTTTGGTGCGAAGCGAATCCCGGAGATCGCTGGAGCACTGGGCAAGGGCATCAACCAGTTCAAGAAGAATGTCAGCGACGTCGACAAGTCCTTCCGCGACGGAGAAATGAGTTCCCGCGCCGAAGTGTCACGCGCTCCGGAGGCTCCGGTCCGCATCGATGACCCGACCGCGGAACCGAAGCGGTTGATCTAGTCGGCAGCGTCTATCGCGCGTTCGCTCGCCGATCGCGCGCGGCGACAGCGACGTCGTGGTTCGGATCCATGAAGTGAGAGCGGGGCACTGGACCAAAGTCCGGTGCCCCGCTCATTTCACTTTGCTCGCCGCCCGCTTGCTCAGGCTGCGGTCTGTCTGCGCGCTGCGCTGTTCAGGCGCTTCCGGTGGTCGACCACCGATGCGCCCTTGCGCAGGCCTTCGAGGTAGTCGCGCACCATCTGCTCACGCATGCCTCGCAGCACCTGTGCGCGCTGTTGCTCCTTCTGCTTGTCGAACTCCGCGCTATCCGCGGCGACCCGCTTGTCGACGCGAACCAGAAAGACGCCCAGCACCGTCCGGATTGGCTGGCTGACGGCACCGATAGGCAGTGCGAACGAGGCGCCGATCGCCTCATTGAAACCACCGAGGCCTTCGGTCTGCATCGTACGCGCGAACATCGCTGACTTCTCGACCGTCAGTGCCCGCTGCTGCGCTGCGCCTTCGAAGCCGATCGTGGCAGCCGACTTGGTGATGTTGCGGCCGAGCTCCATGAACTCGTCGAGTACCTTTTCGCGTGCGAGGCGATCCTTGACTTCGTCACGCACTTCCTCAAACGGAGCAATCCCTTTCGGATGCAGCGTGTCGAGGCGTGCGACGAAGTATCCGCTGGCATCATCGAACATATCGCTCGATTCGCCGGCTGCGGCGCCGCCGAATGCCCACGCACTGACATTTGGGATGTAGCGGCCGGCGATCGTCAGTGGTTCACCTTCGAAGGCCGTCGCGCGCATGACCGGCAGGCCGAGCTTCTTGGCCGCGTCGTCGAACTTCTGCGCCGTCTCCGCATTGCCAGCCATCGTGGCCAGCGAGTCGGCCCGCTTGGCCGCCCGGGTCGCACCGGCTTCGTTCATCGTCACCGAGAGCAGGATGTGCCTCAGGCTGAGCGAGTCGCCCGCCTTGGCGTCGAGGCGAATCAGGTGCCAGCCAAAGTCCGTCTTGACCGGCGCCGAAATCTCGCCGACGCCGAGCGCCTTCGCGGCGGCGGTGAACGCCGGGACGAATTGGTCCCCGGTGCTCTTGCCGAGGTCGCCGCCGTTGACTGCCGACGTCGTGTCGTTTGACACCTGCTTGGCGAGGTCCGTGAACGTGGCCTTCTGGTCGGTCGCCGCGGTGATCTGCGCGCGGAGCGCAAGCACCGAGTCGCGAGTGGCGGCGGTATCGGCGGCGGTGACGAGCAAGGGGATCGAGACGACCGAGACGGCAGCCCGGCTCGCGCGTTCAAAGTCTGCCTTGTGCGCGTCGTAGTAGGTGCGCGCCTGTGCATCGGTCACGTCGCCAGGTGAGGCGGTCGTCGGCCGCATCGCGATGTACGACACTTGCGCCGAGTCGTGCGAGTCCTGATAGATCTGCCAGAGCCGCGAGTCGCTGACAAATGCGCCCGCTGCCACCTGCTCAAAGAGCTTCTGCTTCGGGATGGTGCTTCGGTAATATCCCTCGAGCTGCGCGAGCAGGCCCTGCGCCCGCGCCTGCGGACTCCGCAAAAACCGCTGGTACTTCTCGAAGTCGAAACGCCCATTGGTCTGCAACTCGGCCAGCTGTGCGTATTGCGGCGGCGGCGAGAACTTCGCGTACTCGACGATCTCCTCCTGCGTAACGGAGATCCCGCGCTTCGAGTACTCGTGCTCGAGCAGGATCTCGGTGACGATCTCGTCGTATGTTTTCGACTCCAGCTGCGAGCGCTCGTCGAGCGTGAGCGACCGCCCGCGCTGCTGTTCCTCGGATTGCACCGCGGCTTCCAGTGCGCGCTGGTAGGCACCATAGGTGACGTCCTGGCCGTCAACCTTCACGATGGTGGTGCCGAGCGTCGGCCCCGAGTCGCGGCCAAAGAGGCCGGAAGATTCATAAAAGACGAAGCCGCCGATGAAGGTGACGGCGAGGCCAAAGAAGATATATTTGCCGAACGAGCGGAACGTCTGCAGCACTGAACGGAACTCCTCGAGGGAACGACCTGAACCGCGGGCGACGACAGCCGCGAAAGTTAGGCATTTACATAGCCCAACTTCAAGTGATTGCGATACTTCGATGTCCAGCAGCCATTTGACGCTCGTCTGGCACGTCGGCTATCTTCGTGCTTCCGGTGCCCCGCGATCGGCTGGTGCACCCGCAGACAATATCCGAGGTCTTGATGGCGCCTGGTTCACGGCTGCAGGAGCTGACGGCCAAGTACATGCAGAACCCGCGGCGCTACTTCGTGCCGCTCGCCAACGAGTACCGGAAATCGAACGATCTCGACCGGGCGATCGCACTCTGCCGAGAGCATCTGCCGTCCCAGCCAGGCCATATGAGTGGCCATATCGTCCTCGGCCGGGCGTACTTCGAGAAGGGTGACGTCGACGCGGCGCGAGAGGTGTTCCTCACCTCGGTGGAGCTGGACGATGAAAACCTCATCGCATTGCGACACCTTGGCGATATCGCGAAGGCGCATCACCAGCTGAACGAAGCGAGGCAGTGGTACGCTCGCGTGCTCGATGCGGACCCGCAGAACGAGGAAATCGAGCGTCTCCTGCAGTCGCTCGGCACCTCGGACGAACAGGCAGCTGCCGGTGAAGCGCAGGTTGTCGTTCCAGTCGAGCCCGCCACGTTGGAATCCGGCGCAGATGTGGGCGAAGTGCGTGGTCCTGCTGGCGCTGACCTCGGCATGGCTCTGGCGGATCCGACACCTCCAGGGTTGCGGGCTATAACTGGGCACAGCGAAGAGTTCGCTTCGTCGACTGACGAGACGGCAGCAACTCAGCTGAGGGGAGCCGAGCTGGCTCCGGATCCGCGCGTGCCGCTGGACCGCTTCGATCTCTCAACACTGACGACCGAAGAGTCGGCGCCGTTGGAGACGGAAATTCGGGTCGACGATGGTGTCGGCTTCATTTTCGATGATCTCGATGAGCTCGTCGATCCTGCCGCTGGAAGCGCGACGGGTTTTCTGCCGCCCGTGGACGAGGCTGATTTCTCCGCTGGGATCGCGACGCCGACGTCTCCCGCGACGAGCGTGCCGGCCGAGCCCGTCGAGGACGAGATCCTGTCGCGGCCCGCGTTCGGTGCCCTCGCGAGTTTTGCGTCATGGCGAACCGCGCAGGGGCGGGAAACGCCAACCAATCCAACGGCGCAGCCCACGCCCTCCTCGCCGACGTCGGCACAACCGCCGGAACCCATCGCAAGTGACGCAGGGCTGTTCTGGCAGCCGGCAACGGCAGACGCGACGTCCACGGCGCCTGAGTTCATCACGGAAACCATGGCTGCGTTGTATGAGCAGCAGGGGTTTACGCAGCAGGCGCTCGACGTGTATCAGGCGCTCTTGGTCAGGACGCCGGCCGATGTCTCCCTGCGCGCCAAAGTCGCCGAGATGCGCGCCGTACTCGCCGCCAGGCCGGGAGCGGCGGCGCTGAAGGCCGATGCGGATTCGGCGCTGGACTTCGATGGCGTCGGATTCGAGTCGAATGCCGTGGCGAATTCGCCAGAAGTCGCAGCGGACCAATGGCCGCCGTCGTCGAAGGAGTCGCTCGACGATCAGGAACTGTCGTCAGCATTCACAAGTGCCTGGGAGGGCCCCGAGAGTGCCGACGGCGACTGGTTTGCCGACGCGCCCGACACGGGCGTTCCGCCCGAAAGCGGAGCAGGCTCCCAAGGGATCTACGGCGTCACGAGCGATGTGTTTGGAATCCCCGCCCGAGCCGGCGATGGTGTGCTGCGTCCAGCAGCAGGAGCCGTCACCGCGCTGGCGTCGGTTTTCGGGTCACCCGCTGTCGTCGCGGCCGACGAATCCGCGTCGGAACTGTTGCAGGCGCTCGCGGCTGAGATGGTGGGACGTCTGCCAAAGGAGTCGCCGACGCTGCCGGTGCCGGACGTTCTCGATCTCCCCTCGCCGGTCGCTGGCGACGAAGCTGCCGGCACGTCGCCGGCGCCGCTGCTGTCGTTTGATCGGTTCTTTTCGGGGAGCGGGGCACCGCCACGCGCGCGCCCGGATACCCCGGTGTCCTCGCTTGGGGTGTCCGATCCCTGGCAGTCACCGGTCGCTGCGCCTGCGCCATCGCTTTCGCCGACCTTTGGTGGGCTTCCAGTGATTCCACCAGCGACCGTGACCCCTGCGACGTGGGCCGCGTTCGACCAGTTCCTCCCCACGCCGGTGCGTACTCCGTCGTCGACGCCCGCAGATTCGGTGCCGGCAGCGGCCGTGGTGCCGGCATCGCGCGCATCGGTACCCGTGCCTGCGCCGTCGTCGACGCCTGGCCCGGCGGCGACGCCGCATCCAGTGGCAACGCCTCTCCCGAACCCAGTGGCGGCGTCGGCGGCCCCGGCCGATGTCTCGACGCGAATGGCTCCCGCCGCGGCCGAGCCTCCCAGCGACGTTCCAGCCACTGGCGAGCCAGCGCGAGCGGCGCCATCAGATTTTCATCGGTGGCTGGAAGGTCTGTCCTGATGAGCCGTCCGAGTGCGGATCGGGTTCTCAGGATTGCGGTGCTGCACGGACCGAACCTCAACTTGCTGGGCGAACGTGAGCCCGCGATCTACGGTCGCGAGACGCTCCCGGAAATTGATGCGCAGCTTCTCGCCGTGGCCACCGAGCTCGGGGTTACGCTGGGGCCGATCAGCCAGCAGAACAGTGAAGGCTCAATGATTGACGCTGTGCAGGCGTGGCGGAGTGCCGGAGTTTCAGGCGCGCTCGTCAACGCAGGTGCGTACACGCACACCTCGCTGGCGCTCCGCGACGCGCTGGTCGGCGTCGCGGTGCCGTTCGTCGAAGTGCATCTGTCCAACATCTATGCACGCGAAGCGGTGCGCCGACACTCGATGCTTGCGGACGCAGCAGTCGGCGTCGTGTGCGGCTTTGGCGCAGCCAGCTATTCCCATGCGCTGCGGGCGCTCGCCCAATATTTGGCGGCGCGCGCATGAGCGCTGATTTCGGCGCACGCGTGACCGCGTTGCAGGATGCGATGCATCTCGAGCATCTCGACGGGTTGCTGCTCGCCGGCATCAGCAACATCCGATATCTGACGGGCTTCTCCGGCAGTAACGCGCTGGTGTTCGTGACGCAGCGCGGCGCAGTCACGCTGTTCACGGACTTCCGATACCAGACGCAGGTGCTCAGCGAGGTCGGTGGCTCGGCGCGCGTTGTCATCGCAGCGAGCAGCCTGTGGTCGGAGCTCTGGTCGTTTCTCCCAACGGTGCCGCATCTCGAAGTGCTTGGATTCGAGAGCTCGCATCTGCTGCATCGCGACTTCGAGCGCCTGCTCGCCGACGGCGCGCGTTGGCAGTGGCGCCCATGCAGGGATCTGGTCGAAGCCCTACGCGAGCGGAAGGACGCAGGTGAGATCGCGTTAATCGAAGTCGCGGCACGCATCGCGACGGATGCGCTTCACGCGACGTTGCCACAGATTCGGGCGGGGCAACGCGAGGTCGAGATCGCCGGGATCCTGGAAAAGGCGCTGCGTGATGCAGGGAGTGAAGGCTTTCCCTTCGCCACCATCGTTGCTTCGGGTCCGCGGTCGGCGTTGCCGCATGCACGCAGCTCATCTCGAATGGTCGAGTCTGGTGATTTCCTCTTGTTGGATTTCGGCGCCGTTCACGAAGGATATTGTTCGGACATGACACGGACCGTGGTTATCGGAAGCGCCACGCCGGAGCAGCGGGTTGTGTACGACGCGGTGCGGGTTGCACAGGAGAAGGCATGTGTCGAAGTTCGCGCGGGGATGCGCGGGCGTGAGGCGGATGCCATTGCCCGTGACTCGTTGCGGTTGGCCGGTCTCGCGGAGGAGTTCGGGCATTCACTCGGACACGGGATCGGTCTTGAAGTACACGAAGGGCCCCGCCTCGCTGCCACGGCGGATGCGATTCTTCCGCTCGATGCGGTAGTCACCGTGGAGCCGGGGGTGTATCGTGCGGGTTGGGGAGGTGTGCGCATCGAGGATGATGTGCTCCTCTCTCTTGATGGTCCACGACGATTGACCGAGTTTCCCCGCGAGTTGCTGGAGCTGAAATGACACTGCGATTCGCGTCTTCTGACGTCAGAGCCCACTCATGATCGACCTGCGCTATCTGAAAAAAGTTCTCGAGATGCTCGACGAATCGACTGTCGACTCTCTGGAGATCACCTCGGACAAGGGGATGAAGCTCCGCGTCTCGAAGAGTCCGACCAATCGTGGAGGCGCCGTCCTTGGCACGCAGATGATGGCGTCGCCGGCAATGATGGCCCCTGCGCCGGCCGCCGCAGCCCCGGTTGTTCCTCAGCCAGTTGAGCCGGCGAAGCCGGTGTCGACACTCCTCGAGGTGAAGTCGCCGATGGTCGGCACCTTCTACGCGAAGCCGGAGCCAGGGGCAAACCCTTACGCCTCGGTCGGCACTCGCGTCTCCAAGGGACAGATTCTCTGCATCATCGAGGCGATGAAAATCATGAACGAGATCGAGTGCGAAGTGTCAGGAACGGTGGTGGAAGTCGGCGTACAGGATTCCTCCGCCGTGGAATACGGCCAGGTGCTCTTCCGCGTCGATCCCAATGTCTGATCCGACCGGCGCCTCTGGCTCATCATCCCAGTCGGTTGGCGATAAGCCGATCAGCGGGCAGGGGAAGCAACTCTCGGCCCAGCTGCGCAGCTGGCTCGCCTCGCTGATCGAGCGCGATGGCTCGGACCTGCATCTGAAGGTCGGTCGACCGCCGACAATCCGGCTGGCGGGCGAACTGGTGGGTCTCGATCATCCGTCGCTCAAGGCGGAAGACCTCTCGGCGCTGGCCGAACAGATCATGCCGCAGCGCTACCTGAAGGAGTTTCAGCAGACGCGTGAGGCGGACTTCGCCATCGGCGTGTCGGGTATCGGCCGGTTTCGCGTGAACGCGTATCAGCAGCGCGGCACCGTGTCATTTGCGTTGCGTGGCATTCCCTACCAGACGCGTACGGCGAGTGAACTGCATCTTCCGGCGGTGGTCGAGGAACTGGCGCTCCGTCCGCGTGGGTTGGTGCTCGTCACCGGCATCACCGGCTCGGGCAAGAGTACGGCTCTGGCGGCGATGATTCATCACGTCAATCAGAATCGCGCCGCGAACGTGATCACGATCGAGGATCCGGTCGAGTTCCTGCATCGCGACATCCGCAGCCATGTGAGCCAGCGCGAAGTCGGGACCGACACCCTCAGCTTCAGTGCGGCGCTTCGGCGTGTGTTGCGTCAGGACCCGGACGTCATCCTGATCGGTGAAATTCGTGACCTCGATACGCTCGACACGGCGCTCAAGGCGGCAGACACCGGCCACCTTGTCTTCTCGACACTGCATACGACGGATGCGTCCACGACCATCGCTCGCATCCTGAGCTTCTACCCGCCCCATCAGCAGGCGGAGGTTCGATTCAATCTGGCCAATGCGCTGGCTGGCATCATCTCGCTGCGGCTCGTTCCGCGCAAAGATGGCAAGGGACGTGTGCCCGCGTGCGAAGTGCTGGTCAATACGGCGGCGGTTCGCGACAAGATCCGTGACCCGGCCGCATCGCTCGATATCATCGAGTTGATCAAGGACGGCACCGTGCAGTATGGCATGCAGACGTTCGATCAGAGTCTGCTGTCATGGTACACGCGCGGCGTGATCAGCTACGACCAGGCCATCTTCTATGCGACCAACCCCAGCGAGTTTGCACTGCAGATCCAGGGGGTCGGCTCGGCCAGTGACACGTCGTGGGATGCATTCCGCGCCAATGCACCGACCTGAGTGGGCATGTTCAAGAAAGTCCTGATTGCCAATCGCGGCGAGATCGCGCTGCGAGTCATTCGTGCCTGCCGTGAGCTGGGTATCCAGACCGTGGCCGTGTACTCGGAGGCAGATCGTGATTCCCTCCACGTGCGCTTTGCCGATGATGATGTCTGCATCGGCCCCGCCGCTGGTCGCGACAGTTACCTCAAGATCCCGCGGATCATCGCGGCGGCGGAGATCACGGGCGCTGACGCGATTCACCCCGGGTATGGATTCCTGGCCGAGAACGCCGAGTTTTCCGAGACGTGCACGGCGTCAGGTATTGCGTTCATCGGACCGACGGCGCATCAGATTCGGGTGATGGGCGACAAGGCGTCTGCCCGCAAGGCGATGGCCGAATGCGGGGTGCCGATCGTACCGGGGACGCCGGGGCCGGTCGAGGACGTCGATGAGGCGCTGGCGTTTGCGGAGTCGATCGGCTTCCCGGTCATCATCAAGGCGTCGGCCGGCGGCGGCGGCAAGGGTATGCGTGTCGCCACCGATGCCGATGACTTTGCCCGCAGCTTCAACCTCGCGCGCAGTGAGGCCCTGTCGGCCTTCGGCAACGGCGACGTCTACGTCGAGAAGTATCTCCTGAGGCCGCGGCATATCGAGTTCCAGATCCTCGGTGATACCCACGGCACCTGCATTCACCTTGGTGAGCGCGACTGCTCGGTGCAGCGCCGGCATCAGAAACTGATCGAAGAGGCACCATCACCGGCGATGACGCCCGACCTGCGCCTGCGGATGGGTGCGGATGCGGTCCGTGGTGCCAAGGCGATCGAGTACGTCGGCGCCGGGACGATCGAGATGCTGCTCGATACCGACGGGTCGTATTACTTCATGGAAATGAACACGCGTATTCAGGTGGAGCATCCCGTCACCGAGATGCTCACCGGCGTGGATCTGGTGCAGGAGCAGATCCGGGTAGCTGCCGGACTGCCGCTGCGCGTGACAGAGTTGCCGCCGCTGCGGGGGCACGTGATCGAATGTCGCGTGAATGCCGAAGACCCGATGCGTAATTTCCAGCCGTCTCCAGGCAAGATCAACACGTTTCATCCGCCCGGTGGCCCGGGCGTACGGATCGACAGTCACGTCTATGCGGGCTACACGGTGCCGCCGCACTATGATTCGCTGCTCGCCAAGTTGATCGTGCAGGCTCCGACGCGCGCCGAGGCGGTGAAGCGGATGCAGGTGGCACTCGAGAGTTTCATTATCGAGGGACCGACCACCACGATTCCGTTCCTCGCCAAGGTGATGCAGAACGCGACGTTCCAGTCTGGCGATTTCGACACGAAGTTTCTGGAACGCGAAACCGATCTCTTCGCGAAGGAGTGAAGAGTGCGACTAGAAGTATTCCTGGCCCCGTCGGAGTTGACTCCGGCGGCGCTGGACGGACGTGTCGTGGCGGTGATCGATGTGCTGCGAGCCACCACCACGATCGTGGCGGCATTGCACGCTGGCGCGCGAACCGTGATCCCGTTCCTTGAAACCGAAGACGCCGTTCGAACGGCGAAGCAGTATGAGCGCGGGGAGGTGAAGCTCGCCGGCGAGCGGCACATGGTCGCGATTCCGGGATTCGACCTTGGCAACAGCCCGCTCGAGTTCACGGAGGCGGCCGTCGGCCAGCACACGGTGCTGCTGACGACCACCAATGGAACCCGCGCCCTGCTGGCCGCCGACGATGCCAAGTCGGTCTACGTTGCCAGCTACGCGAACTTCAGCGTGACACTGACGCGGCTGCGGTCGGCGCTCGAGTCGGGACATCCCGTGGCCATCGTGTGTGCGGCCAGCGAAGGATCTCCATCGCTCGAGGATTCGGCGTGTGCGGGACGCTTCGTGCAGGAACTGCGCGCGGGGCACCCGGAACTCACGATCAATGATGCCGCGCAGATGTGCGAGCTGCTGGCGGCGAAGTATCGCGACGATCTGGTTGCGCTGTTCGCCGATGCGGAGCATGGGCGCGCACTGAACGAAGCCGGTTTCGACGATGATCTGCGCGCCTGCGGTATGCTCGACCTGTACCCGGTGCTGGCGGAGTACCGTGAGCGAGCGATCGTCCGGCGCAGTGACGCAGGAGCGGCGACACATCGAGGCGCGTGAGCCGGTGGTGAAGCGCGAACTGAGTGGCGTCGGGCTGCTGCTGCTGGCCCTCTTTCTGATCGGCTTGCTGATGACCTACGCCATCGGCACCGATGGCGGCCTGCTCGAGGTGCGTGGCGCCTTTGGCGCGCTCGGCGCGACCATCGTCGCACCGCTGGTGACCATCCTGGGGTGGAGCGGTGTGGTCTTCCTGCCGATCCTGCCTGCGGTGCACGGGCTGCGATTGCTCGGCCGGCTCAATCGCAGCGAAGATCATTCGTGGCTCTGGTTCCTCGGCGGACTTCTGGCGCTGATGCCGATTGGATTCGCGCTTGGACTGCGCGTCGGTCGCGAGACCAGTCTGGTGGCGGGTGTCTGGGGCGGGATGATCGCGTTCTACCTGATCAAGCTGATCGGGTATGTCGGGGCGTGGCTGGCCGTGCTGGCCGGCATTTCGGCGTTGACGATCGCCACGCTGGCATGGAACCCGGTGCTGGCGCTCTTCGATCGTGCGCCGAAGGTTGCAGCCGCGCTGACACCGTCTCGCGACGGTGCGCTCGCCGCGCTGCAGATGGCGCCACCGCCCGAAGAGATGCCTGCGATCGACGACTACGCGGTCACATCCTTGGCGCGGGACGCCCGGCCGACTTCGGGGCGGGGGAAGTCGCCCGTGGTCAGCGTCGATGACGACGACACCGATGATGGACCGCCGGCCGTCGTGCTGCCGATTGCACCCAGGCTCAAGCCAGCGACTCCGTCGCGCGAACAGCGGGTCACCGCTGCGATCGAAGCCACGGCCGAGGCGCCGGATGACGATTACAGCGCGCTGCTGCCGCCCACTTCGCTGCTGACGGAACCGCCGCCGCGGAACGCCGATGCCAACAAGCGTGAGCTCGACGCGTCCGGGGTCCGGCTGATGGCGGCGCTGAAGACGTTCCGGGTCGAGGGGCAGCTGGTGGGTCGGACGACCGGGCCAACGGTGACGCAGTTCGAGGTGGAACCTGCGGCCGGCGTGAAGGTCCGGCAATTCGCGTCGCTGTCGAACGATCTGGCACTGGCGATGCGCGCGAACAGCATCCGCATCGTCGCTCCGATCCCGGGCAAGGGCGCGGTCGGCATCGAAGTGCCGAATCCGAACCCGGAGATGGTGGCGTTCCGCGAAATTGTGGAACACCCGGAATACAGTTCGGCGCGCGCTGCGCTTCCGGTGGCGCTGGGCAAGGATCTCGAAGGACGTCCGGTGATCGCCGATCTGGCGAAGATGCCGCATTTGCTGATTGCCGGTGCCACCGGGTCCGGCAAGTCGGTGTGCGTGAACACCATCATCACCTCACTGATTTATCGGCACACGCCGGCCACCCTGCGTTTCCTGATGGTCGACCCGAAGATGGTCGAGCTCTCGGTCTACAACACGCTGCCCCACCTGCGGCACAAGGTGATCACGGACAATCGTGATGCGGCGGCGGTGCTGAAGTGGGCTGTGCTCGAGATGCAGGATCGGTACGCGCTACTAGCGGCCAACGGCTGCCGCAACGTGCAGGACTTCAACCGCCGTGTGCAGGAAGGGGCACGACTCCAGAAGCCACGCAATCCGGAAGTGGCCTTCGAAGTGAACACGTACGACGGTGGGATCCTGCCGTACATCGTCGTGATCATCGACGAAATGGCCGACCTCATGATGACCGTGCAGGGCGAGGTGGAGACACCGATTGCCATGCTGGCACAGAAGGCGCGCGCGATCGGCATTCACCTCATCCTGGCCACGCAGCGTCCGAGCGTGAACGTCATCACCGGATTGATCAAGGCCAACTTCCCGAGCCGGATTGCGTTTCGCGTGGCCAGTCAGATCGACAGCCGCACGATCCTCGACGGGTCCGGTGCGGAATCGTTGCTCGGGAATGGCGACATGCTCTTTCTGCCGCCCGGAAAGTCTGAACCAGGGCGGCTTCAGGGAGCGTATCTGTCGAGTGAAGAGACGGAGCGGCTCATGCTCTGGTACGATGGACAGCGACTGAAGGCCGAGGCGGAGCGCGACGCCGCAGGCGCGTCGGTGGCACCGGTGGCGGTCGAACCGGACATCCTCGAGCAGATTCGCGCACGCGAGGCTGCCGACGCCGGCGGCGGCGATGATGACGGCAGCGACCCTGTCGATCGCGACAAACTGTTCCGCGAGGCCGCCGAGTTGTGCATTCAGCATCAGGGCGGCAGTACGTCACTGCTGCAACGACGCCTGAAAGTCGGCTATGGCCGTGCGGCGCGCATCATCGATCAGCTGCATGACGCGGGGATTCTCGGGCCACCGGATGGCAGCAAGCCGCGCGATGTGCTGAAGGGCTTTCAGGACCTCGACGAGATCTGCGGGACGTAGTACGCGGGGCAGGCCGAGCGCGGCCGTGCTGGAGATGCGCGCGCGCGTGTGATGATGCCTGCGCGATTCCGGTGTGCGCGCGCCACGGCGCGCCGCGATCTTCGCACCATGACACAGACCAAATCACAAATGCTTGGCGCACTGGGCGAGCGGATCGCCGCCCGGTGGCTGCTGCGCGACGGCTGGCAGGTGGTGGACCGGCGGTGGCGCTCAGGGCGGCGCGATCTCGATCTCGTCGCGATTCGCGACAATGTGGTGGCCTTCGTCGAAGTGAAGACCCGACGGACGACCTGGTCCGGCGGGCCCGTGGAGGCAGTGAACTGGCGGAAACAGCGCGAACTGACGCGGTCGGCGCAGGCGTGGCTGGATCAGCGCGGCGTGCTGCTGGCGCCGACCGACGCCGTCTACCGCTTCGACATCGTCGGCGTGGTGGCCAGCCGAGAGCGGGTGGGCGTGCGTCACGTGGAAGGGGCGTTCGCGGCCTTCGCGCCGCAGTGATCGGCCGTCGGGGCCGTCGGTTTGAGGTGCCCCCTTGACGGCGTTTGTTCGGTTTCGTATTCTCTTCGGGCGCCGGGGGCCTTTGCCCGGATTCACTAGATTGCGGTTCCGGGCCCGGTGGCGCCGCACCTTCCATGCAGGAGAACCGAGATGGCATCGATGGCGATTGCAGACGACAACAAGAAGAAGGCGCTGGCGCTGGCGGTGGCGCAGATCGAGAAGAACTGCGGCAAGGGCTCCATCATGCGGCTTGGGATGGACACCCGCATCAAGGTGGACTGCATCCCGACCGGGGCGATCAATCTCGACGCCGCGATCGGCATCGGTGGCGTACCACGTGGGCGCGTGACCGAGATCTATGGCCCCGAATCGAGCGGCAAGACGACGCTCTGTCTGCATGTCGTGGCCAACGCGCAGAAGATGGGCGGCGTCGCCGCATTCATCGACGCGGAACATGCGCTGGACACGGAGTATGCGCGGAAACTGGGCGTGGATGTCGAGAACATGCTGATCAGCCAGCCCGACACGGGTGAGCAGGCACTCGAGATCTGCGAGATTCTCGTGCGCAGCGGCGCGGTCGATGTGATCGTCATCGACTCGGTCGCGGCACTGGTGCCGAAGGCGGAAATCGAAGGCGACATGGGCGACAGCTTTGTCGGGCTTCAGGCGCGACTCATGAGTCAGGCGCTGCGCAAGCTCACGGGTGCGATCGCACGCTCGAACACGTCGGTGATCTTCATCAACCAGCTGCGTGAGAAGATCGGCGTGATGTTCGGAAGCCCCGAGACGACGACTGGCGGCAAGGCGCTCAAGTTCTATGCGTCGCTCCGCCTCGACATCCGACGGATCGGGCCGGTGAAGGACAAGGAAGACGTCGTCGGGTCGCACGTCCGAGTGAAGGTGGTGAAGAACAAGGTGGCGCCGCCGTTCCGACAGGCGGAGTTCGACATCATGTACGCCGAAGGCATCAGCCACGCGTCGCTCGTTCTCGACATCGCCGCCGAAAGCAACATCATCGAGAAGGCGGGTTCCTGGTACAGCTACAAGGGGCAGCGTATCGGGCAGGGACGCGAGAATGCCAAGATGTTCCTCAAGGACAACGTCGAACTGCTGGCGGAGCTCGAGGAGCTGGTAAAGGGTGTCCTCGGCATGAAGATGATCGAGCAGCCGGTGATTCCGCCGGACGCCGACGGCGAGGAGTAGTGCGAATGCGCGCGTACAGCGTGATGTGCGCGCCATGGCGGTGTGATGCGCATCAGTAATGCGTCAGGAAACGAGGGGGTGGAGTCGCAGCGGCGCGGGGCCCGGTACCCTGTGACCTCCGACGCCGCCCCTTCGTCCCGTGGGCCCCGCACGGGGCGCGGCACCAGCCGTTCGGCCGGCGCCCGAAGTCGTGGTCGCGGCGAAGAACTGCCGGTCCTCGTGCCGCCGATTCGCGTCATGAGCGTCGCGGAAGATCCGCGGGTGAAAGGTCGCGTGCGCGTTCGCTGTCAGGCACTTGGTGAGAGCGTCACGCTTGTCATTGGCGCGAGTGGTGTCAGAGCGTTCAACGTGCGGACGGGTATGACGCTCGACACCGTCAGCTGGGCGGCGCTCTCGCGTGAAGCGCGGGTGGTGCACGCGCAGGATGCCGCGCTGCGGATGCTCTCGACATCACGTCGAAGCCGCCGCGATCTTGAAATGCGTCTTCGGCGGCGTGAGCTGGACCAGAGCATCATTGCCGACGCCCTTGGTCGACTTGATTCCATTGGGCTGCTCAACGATGACGAATTCGCGCGTGCGGAAGCGGCCGCACAACTGCGCAACGCGTCGCGGAGCACCGGTGCCGTGAAGCGTCGACTACGACAGCGTGGAGTGGCGGGCGATGTTGCCGATGCGGCGGTGGCGTCGGTGGTGGACCTCGAAGGCGTCGATGACGCGGCCCGCTGCGACGCTGCCGCCGACAAGCGCGCGCGCCAGCTGCGCAGCTTCGACAAGGCGACAGCGCAGCGTCGGCTGATGGGGTTCCTGATGCGCCGCGGATTTGCGCCCGATCTGGTGTTTCAGGCCACGCGCCGCGCGATGCAGGGCTGGGGGGCGGGGGTGGCCAACGCCGAGGATGACGCGGCCGACAGCAGGGGCGGTGACGAGGATTAGGCGGGCCGAGCTTCGCCGCGGCCTTCGGTCGCGCGTATATTTCCCGGTCTATGCTCGCGTCTGAGATCCGCTCCCGATTCCTGGCCTACTTCGAGCGCCAGCACCACGTCGTTCGCCCCTCGTCCTCGCTGGTACCGGCGGATGACCCGACGCTGCTCTTCACCAACGCCGGGATGGTGCAGTTCAAGCGCGTCTTCCTTGGACAGGAGGTCACCACCTTTGGCCGGCGGGCGACCACGTCCCAGAAGTGCGTCCGGGCAGGCGGCAAGCACAACGACCTCGAGCAGGTTGGCCACACCGCGCGGCATCACACCTTCTTCGAGATGCTCGGCAACTTCTCGTTCGGGGATTACTTCAAGCGCGATGCCATTCAGTTTGCGTGGGAGTTCGTCACCGAAGAACTGAAGATCCCGCGCGAGCGGCTGTTCGTGACGGTCTATCACGAGGATGCCGAGGCGCGGCAGCTCTGGAAGGACGTTGCCGACGTGCCCGAGAGTCGGATCTATGGGCTCGGCGCGAAGGACAACTTCTGGCAGATGGCCGACACGGGCCCCTGCGGCCCCTGCACGGAGATCTTCGTCGATCTCGCGCAGAGCGCCAGTGATTGGTCCTTCCCAGACGGCGCGTCTGGTGAATGGACGCGCACCGACCTGTCCGAGTTTTCTCTCGACGCCTTCGTCGAGGGTGCGGAAGCCGGGCGGTTCGTCGAGATCTGGAACCTCGTCTTCATGCAGTTCGATCGGCAGGCAGACGGTACCAATGTTCCACTTCCGGCACCAAGCGTCGATACCGGGGCGGGTTTAGAGCGCATCGCGGCAGTCATGCAGGGCGTCAGCAATAATTTTCACACCGATGCCTTTGCGCCACTGATCGCAGCCGTCGAGCAGGCCGTGGGGATATCGTATCCCTATCGCCCTGGCGTCGGTGTTGGCGTTGCGCACGACCGCGATGGCAAGGCGATCGATCCGGCGAGCTTCCGTGTGCTGGCCGACCACGCCCGTGCCACGGCGTTCCTCCTGGCAGACGGCGTCTTCCCGTCGAATGACGGACGCGGCTATGTGTTGCGCCGAATTTTACGCCGCGGCGTTCGCCACGCGTGGTTGCTCGGTCGGCGCGAACCGACACTCGTGCATGTCGTGCAGGCGGTAATCGACACAATGGGAGCCCACTTCCCCGAACTGCGCACCCGGGCGAAGCACATCCTCGATACCACCCGGGCTGAGGAGGTCCGCTTCCTGGCGACCATCGATGCCGGCATGACCCGATTCGATGAGTTGGCGCCGCTGCGAAGCTCGCAGGGGTCGTCGTCGATTCGCGGGACCCTGAGCGGTCCGGATGTCTTCATGTTGTACGATACGTACGGCTTCCCGATCGATCTCACCGAACTGATGGCGCGAGAACGCGGCTATCTGGTCGACATTGCAGGCTTCGATGCAGCATTGCAGGTGCAGCGCTCGCAGTCGCAGGAGGATCGGAAGAGCCGCAAGCTCGGCGTGAGTGTGGATGCACTGGCTGATCTGGCATCGTGGCAGCAAGAGCCTGCGTCGCTGGCGGAGTCTCGATTCGTCGGCTACGAAGCGCTGGAAGTCTCCACTACCGTGGCAGCCATTCGGGTGCTGGACGACGGACGCACCGCTTTGATGCTGCGAGAGACGCCGTTCTACGCGGAGTCGGGAGGGCAGGTGTCCGATCATGGCTCGGTGGCCGGTGACGGATGGTCGCTCGACGTCGAAGACGTGAAGAAGGTCGATGGGCGGACGGTCGTGATCGGCAAGGCAGTGGGCCACGTTTCGTTCGGCAGCGTCACCGCCAGCGTGCCCCAGGCCGCGCGGCGCGAAATCGAACGGAATCACACGGCAACACACCTCCTGCACGCGGCTCTCCGGCAGGTGCTCGGTGAACATGTGCATCAGGCGGGATCACTGGTGAGCGCCGATCGCCTTCGCTTTGACTTCACGCACCACGGCCCGGTGACGCCGGCGCAGCGCCTCGAGATTGAAGCAATCGTGAATCGCGAGATCTGGCAGGGCACGCCGGTCGCGACGCGGATCATGAAGCATGCGGAGGCGATTGCTGACGGAGCCACAGCCCTTTTCAACGAGAAGTACGGCGACACCGTCCGGGTGGTCGGCATCGGTCCGTTCTCGAAGGAACTCTGCGGCGGAACGCACGTGCGCAACACCGCCGAGATCGGCGTCTTTGTTTTCGTGCATGAGACAGGGGTTGCCGCTGGCGTACGGCGTGTCGAGGCGATGACCGCGCGCGCGGCCTTTGCGCATCTTCGGTCGCGCGAAGGATTACTTCAGGAAGCGGCGGACATGCTCAAGGCACCGCTCGACGCCGTGCCGAAGAAAGTGGCGGCGCTGATCGACGAGCGGAAAGTGCTCGAGAAGCGTGTCGCGGAGGCGATGAAGGGCGGCGGCGGCGGTCTGGCCGATCTGCTGGCGAAGGCCACACAGATCGCGGGCGTGAAGCTTGTCAGCGGTGAGGTGACTGGCGTGCCGGACATGAAGTCGCTCCAGGCGCTCGGCGATGCTATGCGTGACCAGATGGGGAGCGGGATTGGCGTCGTTGCGGTACGCTTCGATGATGGCAAAGCCGCGATGCTGGCAACCGTGACCGACGATCTTCGGGCTCGAGGGATCGGGGCCGATCTTCTGGTGAAAGAGTTGGCGGCCATTGGTGGTGGGCGCGGCGGTGGCAAGGCGCACATGGCGCAAGCCGGACTGCCGGGTCCCGATGCGATCGGGACGGTGCTGGATGCTGTATCCCGCGTCGTGACGGCGCAACTCGGCGGGTAATGCGCAGGTGCTCGATGAATTGACTCAGGACTGCAAGGAGTGTGCGGTATGACCACACCAGCGGGAGCATGGGTTGCGGCACACGAGGAGCAGCCACCGGCTGCGCTGCGCGCGCGGCTCGACGGGATTCTGAATTCTGAACGGGTTGGAGCAGACGCTCCTGTCGCGCCGGCGTTGCTGGCCGCAGGAGAGGAACTGCTCGCGAGCATTCTGCGCAGCGGGTCGACACAGCGGGACGCTGCACTTGATCTGCTGACGGCCGATGCGCTGGTGACCTATGCTTTCGAAGCCGCCGCGGAGGACTCGTCCTCACTCGATGCGCGCGCCGCGGCCGCTATGCGCGCGATCGCCGCGGTGGTGGATGCTGGTTCGGCCTGAACGGGCGCGCAGGCGCCGGCGATGATCGACATCCACACGCACCTGCTTCCCGGTGTCGACGACGGGGCGCGCACGCAAGCCCAATCCGTCGAAGTCCTCGAGCGATTTGCGGCCGCTGGAGTCACCTGTGTCGTGTGCACGCCGCACCTTGCCGCCAGCGAAGCGGATCGTATGCCGACGGAAAAGTATCGCCGCCTGCACCGCGAGTTGTGCGAACTTGCTCCGGCCACGATCACGCTGCAGCGCGGGTGGGAGATCATGCTTGATCGGCCTGGTATCGACCTGACCGCGTCGCACCTGCGCCTTGGCGCATCGAATGCGATTCTGGTTGAATTCCCGCGCGGTCCGTTGCCACCCGGAACGGAACTCGAGCTCGCACGTCTCAAGCAGAGCGGCGTGCTGCCGGTGGTTGCCCACCCGGAACGGTACGGCGGTATGACGCTCGAGCTCGTGCGCCGCTGGCGCGCGGCTGGCGCCGTGATCCAGACCGATACCGCCTATCTGCTCGGCGACAGCGAGCGATCGGCACTGGCGCGCGGGATGCTGCAGGACGGACTGATCGACATTCTGGCCAGCGACAATCATGGCGATCAGCGTTCGCTCTGGGCGGCCCACGAATGGCTGATCGAGATCGATGCCGCCGATGCGTCGCAGTTGCTCACGACAGTGAATCCGGAAGCGTTGCTCAGTGACCAGCAGCTGGTCCCGGTACCTCCGGTGCGACTGGACAAGGGGATGTTTGCGCGTCTGCGCGAGTTGGTTGGACTGAAGCGCGGCACGCCGTTGCGCAACACGCCGATTGCCTGAGGGAAGAATGTCGAGATCCGAACACATGACGCGCGCGCTGCGCGAACTGGCAGAGACGGCGCTTCGCACCGCCGAGAGCATCGGACCGCAGCTTGATCGGGCGGCAGAAATGGTCCAGGAGACGGTCGCGCGAGGAGGGACGCTCTTCTTCTGCGGCAATGGTGGCAGTGCGGCTGACGCGCAACATCTGGCAACGGAGTACGTCGTGCGATACACGCGGAATCGGGCGGCATATCCAGCGGTCGCGCTCACGACCGATTCGTCGCTGATGACAGCGGCCGGGAATGACTTTGGCTTCGACCATATCTTCGAACGGCAGGTGCAGGCGCTCTGCCGCGTGGGCGATCTGTTGATCATTCACTCCACCAGTGGCAATTCGCCGAATGTGCTGCTGGCCGCGGCGGCGGCGCGGGCGAAGGGTGTTCAGGTACTGGCCTTCACCGCCCGAGACGGTGGTGCACTGCGTGCTGCGGCGGACCACTCGGTCGTGATTCCCACGGATCGGACCGACCGCGCACAGGAACTGCATTTGAACATCGAGCATGCAATCTGCGATCTGATCGAGGCGACACTATGATTGATCTCACGGGACGGCGCGTCGTAGTGACGGGGGGCGGGCGCGGCATCGGTGCCGCAGCGGCGGTGCTCTTTGCGCGCGCTGGTGCCGACGTGGTGGTTGGTTTTCGGTCGCGACGGGCGGAGGCGGAGGCCGTCGCGCTCAGGTGTCAGGAGCATGGTGTGCGTGCGGCTGCGATATCGGCCGATCTTGCACAACGTGGTGGCGCTGATTCGCTCTGCATCGCTGCAACCGCAACGCTCGGCGCCATCGATGTCCTGATTGCCAATGCCGGTTTCTGGCCAACCGCCCCGCAGCCGATTGCGACCATGACGGACGCGCGATGGCATGAGACGGCGGCGCAGAACTACGAGGCCATGTTCCAGATCGCGCGCGCGGCGGCGCGTAGCGTCACGGATGGTGGCAGGATCGTCTTCGTCTCCAGCACCGCGGGACAGCGCGGCGAAGCGTTCCACGCTGACTACGCATCAGCCAAGGGTGCGATGATCTCCCTCACCAAGTCGATGGCCATCGAACTCGCACCACGACAGGTCACCGTCAATGCGGTCGCGCCTGGGTGGGTCGATACGGATGCGATTGCCCCGGTCGTGTTTGGTGACGAAGCCCTGCGCGTGGCGGCCAACATTCCGCTCGGGCGTATCGCGTCTCCGGCCGACATCGCCGGACCGATTGTTTTTCTCGCCAGTCCGCTGGCGCGACACATCACCGGTGAGATTCTGAACATCAACGGGGGCAGCGTGTTGTGCGGATGATCACGCGGCACCGGTGCGTGCGATGATCGCGATGGTCTTTACCGGTGGGACGATCTCGATGCGAGTCGATCCACTGGCGGGTGGGGCCGTGCCTGCGCTCGATGCGCGCGATATCCTCCGGGCGGCCCGGGGCATTGAAGATGTGGCGCCGCTTCGCATCGAAGAGTGGGGGCGCTTTCCAGGTCCGCACATGGACACCGATCGGATGTGGGCGCTTCGCGCGCGGCTGATTGAATTGGTCGCGGAACCCGGGATCGACGGCGTCGTGGTGACGCACGGAACGGACACGATTGAAGAGACCGCGTACCTGATCGCGCGTTCCGTGCAGACGGAGAAGCCGATCGTCTTCACCGGCGCGATGCGGAATCTCAGCGAGCTTGGGTGGGACGGTCCTTCGAATCTGGTGGATGCGGTGCGTGTTGCGGCGCACCCGGACGCTCGTGGCTACGGCGTCTTCCTCGTCATGAATGGCCGCGCATACTCCGCCATCGACGTGACCAAGGCGCATACGCACGTGCTGGACGCATTCGAGAGCCCGGGGCTTGGGCCGGTGGCCGAAGTCGATGACGAAGCGGTGCAGTTCCGCCGGGCGTTGCCGACGCAGCGCGCGATTCTGTCGCCCGACGCGCTTGGCACACCGGTGGATATCGTCGGGGCGTGGGCAGGTGCCGACGCGCGATTGCTCGACGCGATTCTGCCCACGGCGCGTGGCGTCGTGATCTCGGCACTTGGTCGAGGAAACGTCCCGCCGGTGATGGCCGAGGCGATCGCGCGCTGGCGCGACGCCGCCAAGCCAGTCGTGATCACCAGTCGAACCGGCCGAGGGCGCGTCGGGCAGACCTATGGCTATCCTGGTGGCGGCCGGCGGCTCGGTGAGCTCGGAACGATCTTCGCCGGCACGCAGCGCCCGACGCAGGCCCGAATCGATCTGATGCTGGCGATCGGGGCGGGGCTATCAGGCGAAGCGCTGCACGCGGTGTTCGCCGGCTCCTGACTCACCGACGAGAGGTCAGACCAGCTGCGACGTGTGTACGCCAGCGGAGGTCCAGCTCTTGAAGCATTGCCAGCCGAACTCCTGGGCGGCCCGAATCTGATCGGGAAAGCCGAAGTGATCGACGTAGCCGAGCTGCTGCGCCTTCCACTCACAGTTCCACTCGAACGCGAATTCGTGCGTCACGCCGTCCGCGTCGGTGACTGTGACGGCGCCCGCGTAGTCGGCGCAACCGCTGATCGCGCGGACCTCGACCCGGTCGATGGCGAGCGTCGGCTCGGCGTGCAGCAACTGCGCGATCACCCGCAGGACTTTCACCCGCGGGCTCATCGGCGAAGTCTGTATGCGCGGCGCCGGCTGTCGCGTCGAGTAAGCCGCCAGATCGCTGCGAAACGCTGGCGTGGCGTGCGAGGTACTGAGCATCGGCTCGAGGTCGGTATTCGTCATGCGGCGAAAGGTAATCAGTCTGCCCTGATTAGCTTTCAGTCATGGATCGCACGCAGACGTTTCCCCGGCCGCAATGGCCCGGATGGAAGATCACCATGGCCGCTTTCGGGACCGGCGAATGATGGTCCCGTCAGTCAGTCCACCGGTCGCCGTCCGCGAAATCGCAAGTCGGCTCGAAGGGGCAGGGTATGAGACGTGGTGCGTCGGCGGCGCCGTCCGGGATGCGCTGCTCGGTACCGCGGATCTCGATTGGGACCTCGCGACCGCGGCGACCCCCGATGTGGTGCGGCAATTGTTCTCACGGACGGTTCCAGTCGGGATCGAGCACGGGACGATTGGTGTCTTTGGCCGTGACGGTCGGCTGCACGAAGTCACGACGTTCCGGGCAGACGTCGAAACGGATGGACGTCACGCCGTCGTAAAATTCGGGGTGTCGCTCGACGAGGACCTCGCGCGTCGTGACTTCACGATCAACGCCATGGCCTGGTCGCCGTCGCGCAATGAGCTGCGCGATCCCTTTGGTGGACAGGACGATCTTCGCGCGTGCCTGGTGCGAGCGGTCGGTGATGCGTCACGCAGGATGGCCGAGGACCGGTTGCGCGCATTGCGCGCGATTCGATTCGCGTCGCGATTTGAGTTTGAAATCGATGCCGGCACATGGGCAGCGATCGTCGAGAGTGCACCGGCGCTCAAACGATTGTCGGTCGAACGGGTGTTTCAGGAGTGGATGAAGACACTGGAACAGGTGCAGTGCGCGTCAACCGCGTTCGACCGTTGGCGGACATCAGGCGCACTTGAAGTGCTGGTGCCCGGCTTGTATTCGGTGCCGCCAGAGTTCTTTGCGGCGATCGATCACGTACCGCTGGCCTCTCGATCATCGCGTCCCGAGCGCGCATCCTTGCGGAGCATGGTTCGGTTGGCCCTACCCTTCATTCCGCTGGGGGAGGCAGGCGCACGCGGCGCGCTCGCCGCGCTCCGTGCCTCGAACAGCGACGGCGCCTTCGCGAGCGCGGTGGCCGCCGCCTGGGCATCGTCAGCACTTGAACTCGAACGCCTCGCGTCGGTGCCGGATGCCTCTGCCACGGCGCTGCGTCACGTCGTTGCGCGCGTTGGTCGTCTGCGCGTCCATGGCACCGTGCGCACGTTCGCCGCAGTCTGGGCGGCCCGTCGGGCTGCGGGAGTGCCGGCGCCGACGCAGCGCGAGACGATGCGTCTCTCGCGCCGCCTGTTACGGATCGCCTTTACCGATCCGGTCGCGCTGGGCGATCTTGCCGTCAGCGGCGATGATCTGCGCGAGGCGG
Organism: Gemmatimonadales bacterium; assembly: GCA_038215035.1. Lineage (GTDB taxonomy): Bacteria > Gemmatimonadota > Gemmatimonadetes > Gemmatimonadales > Gemmatimonadaceae > JACMLX01. Next base: position 42,818 of record JBBQRH010000030.1, read on the forward strand.
GGATCAGACCGGGGCCGCAATTGGGCCGGATCTTGCACCGGCTGCTGCATCAGGTTCTTGATGATCCGATGATCAATACGCGCGCGCAACTGCTGACACTCGCCCGGCATCTGGCGGAGGAGAACTGAGTGGCGTTTTTCCGAGGGCCGGTTCCCGAAGTCTCCGTGTGGCGTCGTTTTCGCGATGCGACCGACACGTATGCGGTCATGCGTCGAGATGGGCTTGTAGGGACGCGGGCGATTGGCAACGCCGAGGCGATGGTGGAACTGTTCCTCGAGATGGTTCCGGAGTTCCCGAACATCTTCACGCTCACGGTCGACGACTGGCGCAACCAGCAGCTCTGGCGAGCGGATGGCGTGACACAGTCGGCCCTGCTGGACGCGTTCTACTCGCTGCGGGTGCCGATGATCGGTTCCGGAGGCGTCGAGTTCACGCTTGACAGTGCGGCCGATCAGCTCTCGATCTCCGCGCATCTCGAGGTCGTCACCTGGTCGAGTACCGATCGGTGGCTGTATCTCCACGAGCGGGCGGGGCTGCGTGAGCGGCCGCGGGTGCGCGGCCGATTGTGGCGACCCGCCAGAGGGACGTTTCCTCCCGCAGGCACGCTCACTGCCGGCGTACGGACGCTGGTGCGATCCCTCGCACTGAAGTCCGTCTGATGTCGCGGCGGGGGACCGTTGGCACGGTCACGGCAGCGCCAGGGCTGTTCACCGAAACGGTGAGCACGGCGCCCCTTGCACATCGGCTGCGCCCCCGCACGATCGAGGAGTACGTCGGCCAGCGTCAACTCTTCACGCCCGGCACACCCGTCTACGACGCGATCGAGCGCGGCGTTCTCGGATCCATGATCCTCTGGGGCCCGCCGGGTACCGGCAAGACGACCCTCGGCCGGTTGATTGCGCAGCGCGTCGGCTGGACGTTCGAGCCGTTCAGCGCTGTCAGCGACGGTGTGCCTCGGCTGCGTGTGATTGCCGAGCAGGCCCGGCAACGCCTGCTGGCCAGCGGCGCGCGAACACTGTTGTTCGTGGACGAGATCCATCGGATGAACGCCGGGCAGCAGGATGCATTGCTGCCGATCGTCGAGGATGGCACGGTGACGTTGATCGGGGCGACGACGGAAGCGCCGAGCTTCGAGATCAATGCCGCGTTACTCAGTCGTGCGCGCGTGGTTGTGCTGCAGCCGCTGGCCGCAGACGATCTGCTGGCGCTGCTGCAGCGGGCGCTGTGCGATGCCGATCGCGGTCTTGGCGCGCGACGGCTGACGGCCGACGACGATGCGCTGCAGGCGTTGTCACGCTGGGCTGACGGTGACGCTCGACGCGCGCTCGGCACGCTCGAAGCGGCCGCCGCGGCGCTCGATGACGGTGAGACGTTGACGATCGAGCTGCTCGAACGTGCCCTGCAGCAGCGTCTGCCGCGCCACGACAAGAGCGGCGAGCAACACTTCGACCTGCTCTCTGCGTACCACAAGTCACTGCGCGGCAGCGATGTGCAGGGTGCGCTCTATTGGATGGCGCGCATGATCAATGCCGGCGAAGACCCCATGACGCTCTTCCGTCGCGCCATGGCGATGGCGGCCGAGGATATCGGGGTGGCCGACCCGCGCGCGTTGCAGATGGCGGTTGCAGCGCGGGATGCGTTTCATATGCTCGGCTCACCGGAAGGGCTGATCCCGCTGGCCGAGATGACGATCTACCTCGCGACAGCCCCGAAGTCGAATCGCGTGAAAGTCGCACTCGATGCGGCGCTGTCGAGCGCCCGCGAGACGCCGAATGCGCCTGTGCCGCTCCACCTCAGGAATGCCCCGACGAAATTGCACCAGTCGCTGGGGTATGGCGCATCGTACGAGTACGCTCATGCGCAGCCCGGCGGCGTTCCCACACATTCGCATCTGCCGGACGAAATTGCGGGTACGGTGTACTACGAGCCGTCG
>JBBQRH010000031.1:0-43612 GCA_038215035.1 Gemmatimonadales bacterium
CAAACCACGATTCTCGAGAAGCGCCGCGACTTCCTCGAGTGACTTCTTGCCGAAGTTCTTGACCTGCAAAATCTGTGATTCCGTCTGCCGCGTCAGATCACCGAGCGAGCGGACGTTGTTGTTCTTGAGCGAGTTCACCGAGCGCACCGACAGGCCGAGTGCATCGATTGCGACGGCGAGTTCGGACAGCAGGATGCCCTTTCCATCGACATCACCAGAGGTCACGGCCCCAGCGGAACTGGATCCGAAGCTGGCGAAATACTGGAAGTGTGCCTGCGCCAGTGCAGCGGCGTAGCTCACGGCTTCTTCCGGCGCGATGGTGCCGTCGGTCTCGACCGTCAGCGTGAGACGATCGTAGTCGGTGCGCTGCCCGACGCGGGTTTCCGCAACGGTGAAGTTCGCGCGACGGACCGGATTGTAGATCGAGTCGATCCGAACGAGGTCCACCGGCATGCCACGCTCGACCGGGTGCTGCTCGGCGTCGACATAGCCGCGACCGACATTCACATACAGCTCGACGTTGATGTCGCGCTCGTCCTGCATGGTGAAGATGTGGTGATTCGGATCCACGACACGGACACCGGCGGGCAACTGCAGCTGGCCGGCCGTGAACACGCCCGCCTGCTTCAGGCTGACGCGCAGCACCGCATGCTCGAGATCATCATCGAGCGTCATGACGAGCGACTTCAGGTTGCCGATGATCTGGTGCACGTCCTCGACCACGCCCTGGATGGTCTGGTGCTCATGCACCACGCCATCGATGCGGAAGCCCCAGACGGCGGCACCGCGGAGCGAGGACAGCAGCATGCGACGCATTGCATTGCCGAGCGTATGGCCGAAGCCACGCTCGAGCGGCTGCAGACGGAATTCGGCGATGAACGGGTTGTCCTCGCGCTTCGTCGCCTCGACGAGCTGCGGGCGGACAAGTCCGCGGAGATCGATCGTTGCCATAAGGTGTGCTGAATGCGAAAGAGGTCATGCCGGCCGATGTGGCCGACAACGCCTTGCCCCGCCTCTCATGCGCGGCAAGCTCGTATGGGAATGAGAGTCCCGACCAAACGACATGCCGGCCGAGCGAGCTCGACTGGCGGTCCTGCCCCCCGGATCCACCTGTCGCCACCCGAGAGTGGCGACAGGCGACCGGATTACTTCGAGTAGAGCTCGACGACCAGCTGCTCCTGGGCGGCGATCGGGATGCTGGCGCGCTGAGGGCGCTCGAGCATGCGACCGCTGAACGACTCGGCATCGACCGCGAGCCACGACATGGCCGGGTTCCGCTTCGCCTGTTCCATCGATTCCATCACGACGGCCAACTCACGGGACTTCTGGCGCACGCGGATCTCTTCACCCGGCTGCACCGTGTAGCTCGGGATGTCGACGCGCTTGCCATTGATCTCGACGTGCTGATGCCGGACCAGCTGACGCGCCGCCTTGCGGCTCGCGGCAAACCCGAGACGGTACACCATGTTGTCGAGACGGCTCTCGAGATTCGCAAGCAGGTTGTGACCGGTGATGCCGGGCTGCTTCGCGACCTTCTCGAACATGTTACGGAACTGCTTTTCGTTCATGCCGTACATGCGCTTGATCTTCTGCTTCTCGCGCAACTGCTTGGCATACTCGGACACCTTCTTGCGGCGACCCGTGCTCTGGCCGTGCTGGCCAGGCGCATACGGACGCCGCTCGACCGGGCACTTCTCAGTGAAGCACTTGGTGCCCTTGAGGAACAGCTTCGTGCCTTCACGACGGCACTGACGGCAGCTGGGACCTGTGTATCGCGCCATGGTCAGACCCTCCGACGCTTGGGAGGACGGCAGCCGTTGTGCGGAATCGGCGTGACATCCTTGATCGACTTGACGACGAGCCCCGTCGAAGCGAGCGCCTGGATCGCGGACTCACGGCCGCTGCCCGGGCCCTGCACCTTCACGTGCACTCGCTTCATCCCCATCGACAGCGCCTCACGGGCGCACTGCTCACCGGCGACGGTGGCGGCGAACGGGGTGCTCTTCTTGGAGCCCTTGAAGCCGGCCTTGCCGGCGGATCCCCACGAGATCGCGTTGCCGCGGGCGTCGGTGATCGTGATCGTCGTGTTGTTGAACGTGGCGCTGACGTGCGCCACGCCCTCGGCATCGACGATTTTCTTGGTCTTCTTTCCGGTCGCCATCGGTTACTTGGTTACCTTCTTCTTGCCGGCGATAGCGCGACGCGGCCCCTTCTTCGTGCGGGCGTTCGTGTGCGTACGCTGACCACGGACCGGGAGTCCGCGACGGTGGCGGGTGCCCCGATAGGACCCGATGTCCATGAGGCGCTTGATGTTCATCGCGACCTCGGTGCGCAAGGCACCTTCGACGCGATAGTCCCGCTCGATGATCTGGCGGAGCTTGTTGACGTCGGCTTCAACCAGATCCTTCACCCGCAACGCGGCGTCAACGCCCGTCTTGGAGAGAATCTCGCGTGCCGTCTTGCGACCGATGCCGAAGATATACGTCAGCCCGATCTCCACCTTCTTTTCGCGCGGAAGATCCACGCCTGCAATACGCGCCATTAATCCTTAACCCTGCCGCTGCTTGTGCTTGGGATTTCTCCCACAAATGATGCGGAGGATGCCGTCACGCTTGACCACTTTGCAGTGCTCACAGATCGGCTTCACGCTGCTCCGGACTTTCACACGCTACTCCTGTCGAGGTCACGACTTTGGGGCAAGACAGTCAAGCTAGCCGGACTGGTTACGGCATACAAGGCCCGACTCACACTTTTTTCGCCCGACCTCTTGACACCGGATTTCGACTGACGTGTACGATCTTCGCGCGCGGCGCGACCGCACACCGTCAGCCGACGGCGGCCACTGACGCCTGAATCGCATCCCAGGCGGCCAGCGGGTCGCTCGCCTCTGTCACGGCTCGGCCCAGTATCAGATACCGGGCACCCTGCTGCGCCGCCGTCTCGGGTGTGACCACCCGCACCTGATCGTTGCTGGACGAACCCGCCGGCCGAACACCGGGGACCAGCGGCGCCAGCCTGCCGTTGAATTGGTGCACCACCGCCGCCAGTTCGGCCCCGCTGCACACCACGCCATGGGCACCGGCGCCATCGGCGAGTTCAGCCAATCGAAGCACCTCCGCTCGCACATCGATCCACGGCCCGCGTCCCCACGCCGCCGCCAGCTCCGCCGGCGCGAGACTGGTCAGCACCGTCACCCCCAGCACGCCGCATGACGAGCCGGCTCCGTCCACCGCCGCCGCCAGCATCGCCTCGCCGCCCGACGCATGCACCGTCAACAATCGAACGTCGTGCGCCGCCGCCTGTCGGGCCGCCTGACGTACCGTGTTCGGGATGTCGTGCAGCTTGAGATCAAGAAATACCTCGAGCCCGCGCGCGCGCAGCGTCGCCACCAGCGCTGGGCCGGTCGCCGTGAAGAGCTCGAGCCCCACCTTGTAGAAATCGCAGCGGCCCGCAAAGCGATCGACCATCGACAGGGCAGCACTCACCGTCGGGACATCGAGTGCAAGCAACAGGCGAGGCGCCACACTCATGACGGCCATTCCAGTGTGCCGCGGAGCGACGACAGGGACCCGACGCCGTGCCGGCGGCACCACTGCTCGAGGTCACCCACGATGCGCTCCGGCGCGCGAGGATCAACCATGCCGGCCGTGCCGACGCCAACCAGCGTCGCCCCCGCCAGGATGTACTGCAACGCATGTTCGGCGCGCGAGACACCGCCCAGGCCGATGATGGGGAGCGCGACCGCGCGCGACACGCGCCAGGTCGCTAACACACCGATGGGCAGCAGCGGTGGCCCGCTCACGCCGCCACTGCCGAATCCGATGCGTGGTCGGCGTGACTCGACGTCAATGACCAGACCGGGCAAGGTATTCGTGAGCGTGAGCGCATCCGCGCCCGCCTCCGCGGCAACCTGTGCGGTTGCAGCCAGATCTGCCAGCGTCGGAGACAGCTTGATGACGATCGGTTTGCGCGTGGCGGCCCGCGCGCGTTCCACCAGCGCGCGCAGCACGGTGCGGTCCGCGCCGAACTCCATGCCGCCGGCCTTCACATTCGGGCAGCTCACATTCAGTTCGTAGCCGGCAACGCCAGCGGCGTCGTCGAGCCGCGCAATCACTTCGGCAAAGTCGTCGACAGCGTTGCCAACGACATTCACCAGTACGCGTGCGCGGCGCAGGTGCGCTGCAAGCCACGGCAATTCGCTTTCCCGTACGACGTCGACGCCCGGGTTCGCGAGTCCGATCGCGTTGATCATGCCGCCCGGAAAGTCCGAGACTCTGGGTGCCTTGGCACCAGGACGCGGAGCCAGCGACACCGCCTTCGTCACCAGGCCGCCAAGGCGCTCGAGGTCCACGATGTCGTCCAGTTCGCGACCGTACGCCGCAGTTCCGGAGGCAAGCACGATCGGGTTCTGGAAGTCGACGCCGGCGAACCTGACGGCGAGCACACTCACGGTGTGCCACCGCCAACACGCCGTTCGTACCGACCGAGGTACTCGAGCGTCGCATCGCTGATGGCGCGCGCCAAGTCTCCCTGACGCTCCCGCGTCGTCAGATACGTCGCTTCCTGGCGATTCGTACCAAAGCCGACTTCGACGAGAATTGCCGGCATGAACGAGCCGCGCAGCACCGCGAAGTTCGCCTGTTTCACGCCGCGATCCGTTCCCGGATGCGTCGCCTTCATGCGTCGCTGTACCTCACCCGCCAGATCGCTCGACTCGCGCAGATGTTCATTCTGTGCCATGTCATTGATGATGAAGCTCAGCGGGTCACCGCGAGGCGCATCGGCGCCGGTCTCGAAGCGCACGGCCTCATTCTCCATGCGCTCCACCCGGCTTTCGTCTTCGGTCTTCGCCTCGGCAAGGAAATAGGTCTCGAAGCCGCGTGAGGCCGTCGCATCCCGCCACCGCGGATTGGCCGCGTTGACGTGGATCGAGATGAAGAGGTCGGCTCGCCTGGCATTGGCAATCCGTCCACGATCACTGAGGGCGATGAGCGTGTCACGCGTGCGCGTCAGGTACACCGTCACTCCCTGGGCTCGCAACGCTTCGGCGACGCGCAGCGCAATCGACAGCGTGATCTGCTTCTCGAAGACGGCTTCGCCGTTCAACGCGACTCCGCTCATCCCGTTGTCACGCCCGCCGTGGCCAGCGTCGACCACGACACTTCGCGCGCGCCGGAGTCCCGACGGTGATGAGGGTCGCGTCACAGGCGATGACGTGGCGCGGGTGCCGCCGCCGATGCTCACCGGGCGCGCGTCGGCGTCGGGGCGCATGACCGATCCGTCGCCCTGGTCAGCTGGCTTGCTCGGCTGAGCGCGCGTTGGAATGGGCTCGGTATCGTCCGCCACCGCCACGGTCGCGTCGGCCGCGCCACGCCGCGCGTAGGTGGAAAACCGGCGCAGTTCCTTCTCTTCTGCATCCCAGACGATTCCCGTTCCATACCGCGGAAGGACCTCGGTCACGAATTCCGCAGGAACCAGCGTTCCGCTGATCCCACCTTTGGTCACCGCGACGCCAAGCGTTTCAATTCCGGCCGAGCCCAGATCGACGATGCGCTGCCCGACCACAAATCGCGCGAGCACACCGCATGCATCGAGCGTTGCGCCGCGAGCGGAGGCCTCGACGGTTCCACCGAGGGCACGCGCCAGTGATGCCAACGGCAGGAATCGGGCGCCAGCGCTGGTCACCCACGGCACCACCGTTTCGCGCGTCCCCGTGCGGATGTGCAACCCGTCGGGCTGGGCGCGCACCTGCGCTGCCGGCACCACCAGCAGCAGCACCGCCAGTCGCCACACGCATGCACCGGCGCGGCTCATTTCTTCATCGCCCGCGCCATCGCTCGCACATCGTCCTTCTTTTTCAGATCTTCCCGCTTGTCGTGCATCTTCTTGCCGCGCGCCAACGCGATCACGACCTTGGCGCGCCCATTCTTGAAGTACAGTTCGAGCGGGACCACGGTCAGCCCCTGTCGGGTGACGGCGCCGATCAGCTTCTCGATCTCCTTCCGGTTCAGCAGCAGCTTGCGCGTGCGGGTTGGTTCATGCGCGCTGTAGCCGGCCTGCTCATACTGCGAGATGTGCAGGTTGAGGAGGAAGATCTCGTTGCCGTTGATGATGCCAAACGCTTCCGTCACGTTGGCGCGGCCTTCGCGCAGCGCTTTCACCTCGGAACCGGTCAGCATGATCCCGGCCTCCCACGTATCCAGAATCTGGAACTCGTGGCGGGCGCGACGATTCTTGGCGATCGATTCGATCACCGGTGCGTCGTCAGCAGAGGGACGGGCCATGTGTTCCAAAGTGAGTTAAAGCTTCAAGGGCAGCTGGTCGCGTCCCAATCACCAAAGTTATGGCGCACGGTCAGTCGCTACAACCGATGTTGTGGCAACGAGTTGCAGCCAGTAGTGGCCTTGTGGCAACATCGGACGCCCGACGCTTCGACTGCGAGCACAACATACACGTAACCCGCAGGTTGAAACTTGTTGCACCGCATTGACAGCATCGCCCGGGTTCGGTATCCTCCCCGTTCTGCCGAAGTGGTGGAACTGGTAGACGCGCTGCGTTCAGGTCGCAGTGGGTGCAAGCCCGTGGGGGTTCGAGTCCCCCCTTCGGCACTTCAGACGAAACACGGCGTCGGACATTGTCCGGCGCCGTGTTTCGTTGCCGTTATTGCCGCGGCGCCGGCATGGCGCTCGGTGCGATGTCATCGGGCAGCTCGACGGTCCCGAACTCGTGCCGGAGGGCCTCATTGGCGCGATCCAGTTCAGACGCCACCCACGACGGTGCCCATGCGCCCTGATCATTGCCGGGCCGCCCGCCCGCAAAACCGAGTAATGCCTCCCCGATCTGTCCCACCGGCGTGCGCGACGCGCCGCGCTGCCCCATCAAGTCCCGATACAGCCTGAGCCGGGAATTGAAGTGCGTGGCGGACATCGAGCGCATCGCCGGTGCCGCCGATGGATCGTGCTCGACCGCCTTCGCCAACGCCTGACCGACGAGCGACGCGGTCCGATCATCAAGGGCATCGCGGCCCGCGATCAGCAGGCCGAGCGCGCGGCGCAGGTACCGGAGCTCCCATCGGGCGTGGTCGGCATCGAGATCCCCGATGGCGGCAAGGCGGGCGACCGCCGAGGGATCCGGCTCCGTCATCAGCGTCGACACGAACGACGACGCCCGGCGCTCCCACTCGCGCTCATGCTGCTGCGTCGACCACTTCGACTTCGACGTCATGCGCCGGAAACCACAGGCAGAATCCGCCCCTTGAGCTCAGGTGGCGCGTCGAGCTTCACACGGACGCGGACGGTCTGCTCGTTGGCGAGCAGGTCCGCCAGACGAATGCCCGCCAGGACCTCGTCGATCTTCGACTGCAGGAGCGCCCAGACGGGTCGAATGCTGCACGACGTCGAGTCGGCACAGCGGTGCGCGTCAAGCGGGCTGCTTGTGCAATGCATGTCGAACGTCTGCAGTTCGGACGCGGTGACGACATCCTTGACGGTGATCTCGCTGGCAGGCCGTGCGAGCACGTAGCCACCGCGCGCGCCGCGTGTGCTGTCGACGATTCCCGCCCGTCGCAATCGCAGCAGGATCTGTTCGATGTAATCGACCGGCAACGACTCTCCGGCGGCAATGGCCCGGCCAGTGACCGGACCTTCTCCGACGCGACGTGCCAGATGCAATGCGCTGATGAGGCCGTATTCGGCCCAGGTAGTGATCCTCACCCTCGGAGGATCGCCATAGGCGCTGCAGCGGACAAGGGGCGACCGTCACACGGCTGAGGAATGCGGCAAAGACGCGACTCACGACCGCCACCGTCGGGCGCGTCAGCCACCGGTGCCGGCCGGATGCGCGCCCTGAGGCACACCAATCTCCGTCATCTTTCGCAGATCGAGCACACCGGCGATCTCCTCCGCTGGAAGGAGGTGATCGCGCTCGACGAGCGCTCGGATCAGGATCCCTTCCTTCACCGAGCGCTTGCTGATCTCCGCTGCCCTGGCATAGCCGAGCTGCGGCATGAGCGCCGTGGCGAGTGCCGCCGATCGTTCCACCCAATACTGGCACATGGCCTCATTGGCCGTGATCCCCCGCACACACCGCTCGCTGAGCGCACGGATGGCATTGGTCAGAATCATCATCGAGAGGAGCACGTTGTGCGCGATCACCGGCATCATCACGTTCAGCTCCAGCTGCCCATGCTCGGCACTGATCGCCACCGTGGTGTCGCAACCGATCACCTGAAAGCAGACCTGATTGACCATCTCCGGAATCGAGGGGTTGATCTTGCCCGGCATGATCGAGGAGCCGGGCTGCACGGCAGGCAGCACGATCTCATCGAGTCCGGTCCGCGGTCCGCTCACCATCAGCCGCAAGTCACTGGCGATCTTTGAGAGATCGAGCGCCAGGCCGCGAAGCGACGCACTGAAGGCCGCGACATCGCCCATGCTCTGCATCAGCTGGATGCGGTCCGCGCCGACGCGCAGCGTCTCGATCCCCGAGATCGCCTTCAGCTGCGTGTTCATCAAGGCAGGATACTGTGCCTCGACGGTCACGCCCGTGCCGACAGCGCTGCCGCCGATCCCAAGATCATTGAGGTAATCCGCCGCTTCCTCGAGCCGCTTGTGGCACCGCGCGATCGTTCCGGCATAGGCCGTGAACTCCTGCCCGAGTCGGATGGGCATGGCATCCTGCAGATGTGTCCGTCCTGCCTTCACAATGTGATCGAACGCCACCCCTTTCTCTGCGAGTGCATCATGCAGATCAGCGACGGACGCGACCAGCGCGGGGAGCTGCCGCAGCACAGCGAGCCGGATGTTGGTCGGGATCGTATCATTCGTGCTCTGCGCCATGTTCACATGGTCGTTCGGGTGCACTGGCGCATAGCTCCCGCGAGGGCTGCCAAGCAGCTCGTTGGCACGATTGGCAAGCACTTCGTTCACGTTCATGTTGTGCGATGTTCCCGCACCGGCCTGGTACGGGTCGACGACGAACATGTCGCGGTGCTGCCCTGCCAGCACTTCATCGGCCGCTGCAATGATCGCGTCGGCGCGCGTCGAGTCCAGGCGTCCGGTCTGCCGGTGTGTCAGCGCCGCGGCCTTCTTGATCCAGACTTGCGCAACGACGAACGGTTCGAGGGGCAGCAACCCCGAGATTGGGAAGTTCTGCAGCGCCCGCACCGTCTGAACGCCGTACAGTGCCGCCATCGGGACTTCGAGTTCGCCGAGTGGGTCCCGTTCGGTGCGCGTCAGGGTCGTACTCGCATCGATAGTCACCGGACTAGTCGCCGGCCATCGCGGTATGGCGCTGCGCGGTCGCGCGGATGGCGAGGACGGCCGCCACCAGCGTCACCAATGCGAAGACCATCGCAACGCCGAGTGACAGGACGCTCAGTCCGTGCAGCTTGCCGAACGTGATGCGCATCGGATCCGTCGGAGCCAGCGCCTCGACGCTCGGACCGATCCGCTCGCGCAGTGCGCTGATGCGCGGACCGATGACCAGTTGTGCCACCGCGCAGCCGGCGATGGTGCCGGCGGCGCCGATGCGGCGCAAGAGACGCTGCGGCGCGCCGCGCGGTGTCAGCACCAGCGCGAGAACGCCGATGCACATGCCGGCGATGAAGAGTACAGGCAGAACCTGACCGACCAGCGCGCCGGCGAGTGCGCGCGTGGGCAGGACGCGAAATGCCGCGGGAGCAACCGTGGTGACCGCGAGCAATGCACCACCGCCCCAGAGTGCGGTGAGCAGCACGGTTGCCAATGCGCGGGACTGATTGCGGCTGATCGCACCCACCGGGTCAGCGGCGTCACGTTCCTCTCTGCGACGGGCGGCAATGACCGCGGCAGCGGCGGCACTCGAGCTCATGATGTCAGCACTCCGAAGGGTGTGTGCTCAGAATCAGCCTCAGCGAGACAGTCCAGTCGCGTCATGCTGCGCATGGCGTCACTCGGCACCGGCGCCGCGAGGGCGCGCCAGACCGACCATGAACGGGTTCGTCCGAACTTCGGTCCCGACGGTCGTCGACTCCCCGTGCCCAGGATACAGCACCAGCGCCGGCGGCCACGCCGCAACACGAGCAAGCGACGCCTGCATCGCCCGCGGATCACTCAGCGGGAGATCAGTGCGCCCGATCGACCCGGCAAACACGACGTCGCCGATGAATACGACGTCCTCGCCGACGAGGGCGACATGCCCGGGGGCGTGACCGGGAAGATGGACGATACGGAACGTGTGCTCGCCGAGCGCAACGGTATCATCCTCCGCCCAGGAGTGGCTCGGAGCGGGCGGAGATTCGAGCGTGATGCCGTAGAGCCGTGCCTGCCCCGCAACGTTGTCATACAGCGGGCGATCGGCCTCGTGCAGCCAGATCGGCGCCTCCGGGAACACGCGTCGGACCCCGGCGATGCCACCGACGTGATCGAGGTGGCCGTGTGTTATCCAGATCGCATCGACCGCGAGCCCCATGCTGGCGACGTGCGCCGCGAGCGAGTCACCATCAGCACCGGGATCAACGATCGCGGCACGGCGCGCGACATCGTCGATCACGACATACGCGTTGGCCTGGAACGGTCCGACCGGGATTGCCTCGATGCGCAGTGCCATCAGACGATGACGCTTTCGGTCGCGGACTCGATCATCACTGGTGCAACGGCGGTCTCGAGCATCGGTGATTCTCCGATCCCATGGTGCGCCAGCCACCGCTCCGCCTCGAGCGCAGCCATGCAGCCGGTTCCGGCCGAGGTGATCGCCTGTCGGTAGTAGTCGTCGATCGCATCGCCCGCCGCAAAGACCCCTTCGACGGTGGTGACCGTTCGCCACGGTGCAACCTTGATGTAGTTGAACGGTGTCAGCTCCAGCTGTCCGCCGAGGAATGCGGTGTTGGGTGCGTGCCCGATCGCGACGAACAATCCGCCGACGTCGAGGTCACGCGTTGCGCCGGAGACGGTGTCAGCCAAGCGGAGTCCGCTGATCGGATCGTCTCCCAGCACATCGACCACGACCGTGTTCCACTCGACGCGCACCTTGGCATGCGCCAGTACCCGGTCGGCCATCACCTTCGACGCTCGGAACTTGTCCTTGCGATGGATGATGACGACCTCACTCGCGAACTTCGTGAGATACAGCGCTTCCTCCATCGCCGTGTCACCACCACCGACCACCGCGAGACGTTTGTTGCGATAAAACGGCAGCGCACCGTCGCAGACAGCGCACGCCGAGACGCCACCACCAATCTTGGCAAGGCGGATTTCGTTCTCGAGACCGATCCATCGCGCGGCAGCGCCAGTCGCCACCACGACTGTGTGGGCCGTGATCGGCGCACTGTAGTGCGGCGTCAGCACAAACGGTCGCTGACTGAAATCCACGGCGGTGATGAGTTCCGAGACGACCCGCGTCCCATAGTGCTCTGCCTGCTGCTTCATTCTGGCCATCAGATCGGGACCGGTGATTGCTTCGGGGAAGCCCGGGAAGTTCTCGATATCGGTCGTGAGCATGAGCTGCCCGCCGGGTCCCTCAGTCCCCACCTGCTCACCCTCGAACACGATCGGGTTGAGATTCGCGCGCGCCGCGTAGATCGCAGCGGTCCACGCAGCGGGGCCGGAGCCGATGATGGCGATGGCTTCGGGTCGGATGACGCTCATGTCGTATCTGCTCAGGTCGGTGAAGTCGAGTGCGGCGCGTCCGACAGGATCGGCCGGAAGGCTGCCTAGAATCTATCCACGATCGGTGCGATCGGTTCGGCATTCCGGGCCCCGGAGCCGCCAACGCCCGTCGCGCATCAGCGGCGGCTCTCGAGCTCCGCCAACGCACCGTGACAGTGCGACACCGAGGCGACCAGGACCCGAAGCACGGCCGCCCCCGCCGAGGCTGCAATGGCCGCGTCAGCGGCCACCGCATCCGTCGCGTCGAACATGCCAACTCCGAAGACACGGTGGGTCGTCGTGAACAGCGCGAGCACGTCGAAGGGCGTCCCGCGTTCGGCCGCTTCGCCGGCGGCGAGGCGGACCGCGGCGGGCATTGTCCAGTCGCGCGGCCCACGCGTCTCCGGGCACCGTGCGGGCTCGATGCAGTTGATGGGGCACATCCAGGTGGCGAACGAGGCGTAGTGCGAGCCGTCGGTTCCCGTCCGTCTCCACGGCGTCGCCGGCGGAGCACTGAGCGCGACGCGACTCACCGCGGCGGCGGGTCGGTGCGCCAGCAGGCGGGTCGTGACCCAGTCCGCAAGCAGATTCGGCATCAGAGGCGACGGCACGACGGCATCACGCCGGCGATCCACGACGTGCGCAACGGCGTCGCCAAACCATCGCTCGAAGAACGGCTCCCACGGCGCGCAGACAAAACGGATCGGCACGTCCCGATAGATGTCGGCGCGATCGTCCCGTTCAACGTTCGCGTCGGCGCGGTGCATTGCCCAGCCATGCTCCCGCATTCCGTCCACATCCCCGCGATCAATCGCGGTGACCAGACGGGCAACGCGACACTCCGGATCCCGGTCGACCACCAGCACAGTCTGGAATTGGATCGCCCCGGCCGCGCGGGCTCGCGCGAGCTGCCGCACGTAGTAGCCGCCATAACAGCCACCGCCACAGACGACGATCGTACCGTACTCCAACGCGTCCAACGTCGTCACGGGCCGTCAGCGTCGAATGTGGCGGCCGCCATCGACGATGATGACCTCGCCCGTCACATACGGTGCCTCGCAGAGATACACCACCGCCTGCGCCACATCCTCAGCCGTGCCAAGCCTCCCGAGTGGCGTGGTCGCGGCGAATCGTTGGGACGTCTCGGTGTCCCACTCATCAGGCAAGAGCACCGCGCCCGGTGCGACGGCATTGACGCGGATCGCCGGTGCGAGCGCGCGTGCGAGGCCCCGCGTCATCTGCACGATCCCCGCCTTGGTCATTGCGTGCGGCACATACGCCGGCCAAGTCTCATATGCGGCGAGATCGGCAATGTTGACGATTGCAGCGCCAGCATGCTCTCGCAGCAATGGCGCGGCCGCCTGGGCGATGAAGAAGGGCGCACGCAGATTCAGCGCAAACATGGCGTCCCACGCCTCCGGCGACACGTCGCCCACTGGCGTTCGCACCATCATTGCGGCTGAATTGACGACGATGTCGAGGCGCCCGAATGCATCGTGCGCCAGCGCCGGAAGGGCCGTCGCCGCGGTGACGGCCGACAGATCACATCTAACCAGCGCAGCACGAACGCCGAGTGCGCGAATCTCGGCGGCGGTCTCCTCTGCTTCAGCGGCTCCGCCGTTGTAGTGAATGACGACGTCCGCCCCACGACCGGCGAGCGCCAATGCAATCGCCTTCCCTACTCGGCGTCCGCCGCCAGTGACCAGCGCGGCACGCCCAGCCTGGGTCGACATCTCGGCCGGTCCTGAGGCTATGCCGCGCGGACGCGCCACTGCAGCGCGCGCTCGATCTGTTCGTCCATCCAGGGTGCGGGCACATGCATGCACCCGAGTGGGCGGAATCCGTCGAGCGCGCCGTGCCAATCGGAGCCACCGCTCTTCAGCAGGCTGAAATGCTCCGCCAGCGTCGCCAGCCGCGCGAGATCTTCAGCATTGTGGCTCGGATGCCGGACCTCCACGCCGTCGAGGCCGAGCGCGGCGTAGCGACCGATCTTTTCACGGCTGCCTTCGCCCTGCGGGTGCGCCCACACGGCAACACCACCTGCGTCATGGATCAACGCAATGCCGTCCGCCAGCTCGAGCCGGAGCTTTCCGACGTTAGCCGACTTTCCGTCGCCGAGGTAGCGATCGAACGCCTCGCGCATGCTCTGCGCCCAGCCGCCAGCGACCATCGCGCGGGCAACGTGCGGCCGACCCACCGCACCGCCCGCCGCCTCCCGCAGCACCATCTCCATCGTGACCGGAACACCGAGCTTGTTGAGCTTCTCGACGATCGACACCGCGCGCTCGACTCGCGCGGACTGCACATCGACCAGCATGTCGGCCAGTACACGCGTGTTCTGGAGGTGGAGGCCGAGCAGATGCACTTCCCTGGCGCCATCGATCGTGCTCAGTTCGATGCCGTGGACGAGGTGAATTCCAGCAGCATCCGCGGCAACCTGCGCGGCGGGCAAACCCTCGAGAGTATCGTGATCGGTGATCGCGACCGCCTGAAGATCCGCGGCCTTGGCAAGCGCAATCAGTTCTGGCGGCGTTGCCCGGCCATCAGACGCAGTGGTGTGCGAGTGCAGATCAACGAACGGCCCCTGTGGAGCCGCGGGCCCCGTCACGATCGGTAACCGCCCTCAGGCGCGCGAATGCTCGACTGTGAGGTGAGGAACAGTCGCAGCAGCGTCGCCTCGGAGAGCGCATCAAACGATGCCTCGCGTGATCGCGCGCTGCCGGGCGAGTAACGCGAGAAGCGGACGTCCGCGACATCTCCGTCCACTCGTGTGAAGACAACACCGAACTCGTCACCGAGATACTGCGTCACGAAACCCGACGGGGCGACCGCCCAACGGATGCCGTCACACACGATCGTCCGCGTCGCAATCATGTGAGTCCAATCTCCTGGTAAATACGATTCGCATCGAGCACCTGTTCCGGCGCGTCCGCCAGCGCCGCCTGCAACGTATCTCGGCTGGGGGCCTCGGTGAACTCGATGAATGCACCATTCAATGACGCCTCCTCGAACACCCAGAAGTTGCACCCGGCGGATTGGTAGTAGGCCTTCCGCTTCTGCAACCGCTCCATGTACCGCGCCCGTTCGGGGAGCGGCACGATGGTGCGCTTCATGACGAGAGCGCGTGCCACGATCAGACAGTCGGTTCAGGCAATGTTTCGAGCGTCCGCTTGAGATCGGCCATGAAGCGATCGGCGTCCGCGCCATCGACCACCTTGTGATCGAACGACAGCGAGAAGTACGCACAGGTCCGAATTGCGATCGTATCCTCTCCGTCGGGGCCCGTGATCACCTTCGGACGCTTCTCGATCGCGCCAAGGCCGAGGATTGCGGTCGTGCCGACCGGAATGATCGGTGTGCCCATCAACGATCCGAAGACGCCGGGGTTGGTGATCGTGAAGGTGGCCTGCGTCACTTCATCCGGCTTGAGTGCCTTCGACCGCGCGCGCGAGGCAAGATCGTTGATCGACCGTGTCAGTCCACCGAGCGAAAGATCATCGGCGCGCTTGACGACGGGCACGATCAGTCCGGTCGGATCGAGCGCCACCGCAATCCCGATGTTGTATTGCTTGCGATAGATCATGTCCGTGCCATTGACCGCGGCATTCAGCATCGGATGTCGCTTGAGCTGTGCCACGACCGACTGCACGATGAACGGCAGGTACGTCAGCTTCTGGCCGGTCTGCACCTCGAAGTCCTTGCGCATCGCGGCGCGGATCCGAGCGACCCGCGTCAGATCCACTTCGAAGAAGCTGGTGACATGTGCCGCGACGCGCACCGCCTGCGCCATGTGATCGGCGGTCAGTCGGCGGATCTTCGAGAAGGGTTCGACCACATCTCCCGGCCACGCCAGCGCGGACTGCGCCTCGTGGGCCGCGTGCGCCGGCACCGTCACCGACGCGGGGAGGCCTGCCAGTGGCGTCGCCGCGGCCAGTGGCGCACCGGACGGCGGGGGCGGCGCATCGAGGTGGGCGAGGATGTCGCGCTTGGTCACCCGACCGGAGATGCCAGACCCGTTGATTGCTGCGATCTCGACACCGTGTTCAGCCGCAATCTTGCGCACCAGCGGTGACGAGCGGGTGCGAAGCCGCTCATCGAGGCTATTCGCTGGCGCCTGAGGTGCCGGGACGACCGAAGCGGAGGTCGGCGCGCTGGCCGGTGCGACCGACGGCGACGGGGCGGCGACAGGCGGCACGATGGCAGGCGGCGCCTCGGCCACAGCCACCGCCGCGGCAGCATCGGTCTCGATCCGTGCGACAATCGCCTGCACCGGAACGGTCATCCCCTCGGTGACGAGGATCTCGACCAGCACACCGGCGGCTGGAGACGGAATCTCGGCGTCGACCTTGTCCGTCGAAATCTCGAAGATCGCCTCGTCACGCTTGATCACATCGCCCGGCTTCTTGAGCCAGCGAGAGAGCGTCCCCTCGGCGATCGATTCGCCCATCTGCGGCATCACTATATCAATTCGAGCCACCGGTACACCCTCTAGCTGGCAGAACGGGAACGATCATTCTCGGCATCGCCGCGTTTGAGGCGCCAGACCGAGACAACCGGAAGGATAATCATGCCCACCACGCCACCACGAGCGGCCCAGGTGAGCCAATTGCATGTAGGCAACCCTTCACACTGCGGTTCGTTGAGCGCTTGCGACACGATCTTGGCGAGCAGCACCGAGATCATTCCGCCGCCGAAGAAGCCGATGAAGGTCGTGAAACAGCCGACGCCGATGTTCCGGTAGCGCCGGTTCGAGAGCTCGTCAGCGACGGCTGACGGTTGAGCAGACTGCGGTTCGGTCACGATCAGTAACGGGCTAAGTGACGCGCGACCGCGACGATATCACGCACTTGCGGCAACACGAAGTCTTCCAGCGGAGGAGAATACGGCAACGGCACATCGTGGGCGGTGACGCGAAGCACAGGCGCGTCGAGCCACTCGAAGCAGGTCTCATTGATCCGAGCGGTGATCTCGCCGGCAATCCCGCCTGTCCGCGTGTCCTCGTGGACGATCATGACGCGATTGGTCTTCTTCACCGTCGCCACGATCGCCTCATCATCCATCGGCAGCAACGTGCGAAGGTCGATGACCTCGACCGAGAGACCGTCCTCGCGCTCGAGCTGCTCGGCCGCCTCGAGTGCCTTCCAGACGGTCGCCGCGTAGGTGATGATGGACACATCGTTCCCTTCGCGCGCCACGCGTGCCTTGCCGATCGGCACGATGTGATCGCCTGCGGGCATGACGTCCTTGACCCGGCGATAGAGGTACTTGTGCTCGAAGAAGAGCACGCAGTCATCGTCGCGGATGGCGGCCTTCATGAGTCCCTTGGCGTCGGCGGCCGTGGCCGGATACACGATCTTCAGGCCTGGCGTGTGCAGAAACGCGGCTTCAGGATTCTGGGAGTGGAACGGGCCGCCACGCACATACCCACCGCTCGGGCCGCGCACGACCATGGGGCAAGGAAGAAATGCCCGGTAGCGCGCGGTCGCGATGTAGTTCGTGAGCATGTCGTAGCCACACGAGATGAAGTCGATGAACTGCAGCTCGGCCACGGGGCGCATGCCCATATGCGAGGCCCCGGCAGCCGCGCCGATGATCGCGGCTTCGGAAATCGGGGTGTCGATCACGCGTTGCTCGCCGTACTTGGCCTGCAGCCCCTCGGTGACCTTGAACGCACCGCCGAAGGCGCCGATGTCCTCACCGAGACAGAAGACGTTGACATCACGCTCCATTTCCTCGAAGAGCGCCTCTCGAATGGCTTCGAGGTAGGTGATCTCACCCATCGTGCGTTCCCCAGCTGGCGGGACGTTCGTGCTGTTCGACCGCCGTACGAACCCCCTCGCGATACCAATGCGGTTCCAGGGTGGGCGGCTCGCCATAAATCCCCACCAGTGCATCGAGCGGCTCTGGCATCGGACTCAGCTCGGCCTCGTCGGTCGCCGCATCGATTTCCTGACTCACCGACGCATCGATGGCGGCGAGTTCTTCCGCCGTCACACCATCGTGCTCGCCGAGCCACGCGACGAAACGATCGATTGGGTCGTTGTTGGCTGCCCACCACTCGATTTCACCGGTCGGTACGTACGACTGATTGTCGTGTTCGGCGTGTCCCTTCCGGCGATAGGTGATGAGTTCGACGAGTGTGGGGCCGCCACCGGCACGCGCGCGATCGACCGCCGCCTTGGTGACATCGTAGACCGCCAGCACGTCATTCCCGTCCGCCTGCACACCGGCCATTCCGTACCCGAGCGCCTTGTCCATGAACGAATTGGCCGCCGTCTGCCTGCCGGTCGGCGTCGAATACGCGTAGCCGTTGTTTTCGACGATCACGACCATCGGCACCTGTTGTACCGCGGCGAAGTTCACCCCTTCGTGAAATGCCCCGGTCGAGGTCGCACCGTCACCGATGTACACCAGCACGACGCGATCTTCCCGGCGCATCTTGAATGAAAGCGCGATGCCGGCCATGACCGGGATCATGTCCCCAAGATGTGAGATCTGGCCGACGAAGCCTCGGACCAGGTCACCGAAATGGATGTTGAGCTCCCGACCCCGCGTCGGCGAATCACCCTTCGCCATGTACTGCCGGAGAATCTCGAGCGGGGTCGCTCCCTTCACCAGCATCGACCCCATGTTCCGGATCAATGGCGACATGATGTCGCGCCGTTCGAGTGCGTAGGCGCTGCCGACGGCGTCTGCCTCCTGGCCCAGCGACCGGAACAATCCGCCGACCACCTTGGTCTGCCGGTAGAGCGCGACCAGTCGCTCCTCCAGCGTGCGCGTCATGCGCATGTGGCGGTACAGGGCAAGCCGCTGCTCGCGAGTCAGACGATCCGCGTGCGGTCGCGCAGGCCGCTGCGGTCCTGGATCACTCGATTGCGGCATCGACAGCATCGCATCGAGATCGAGAGGATGCTCAGGAAACTCCACTTCAGTAGCCTGCGGCCGGTAGATGATGCGGATCAGCGGCGCGATGCACACGGTTGAAGAACTTCTTGACGTTCTTGTCGAGGCGACTCTCCCCGATCTGGTCGGTGACTGCCTCGACAAGCGTGTAGTGCCCGCCGTCGCTCCGCACCTTCAATTGCAGGGTGCCGAGTTCGCCGGAAAACGTGCGTGAGCGCATTGTGTCCGCAGTGCCGTGGAGGCCAAGTGCCTTGAAGTGATCGTCAGCCAGCGCGATCACGTCCGATGGCAGGATCGACGTGCGATGGAAAAGGCGCATGTGTGTCTGTCCGCAGCTCAGCGCGCGTTCCGGACTGACTGGAGCCAGTCCATCGTCTCGAGCTTTTTTGTGGAATCACGCCGGAACTGGAGGCCGATGGCCCACTCGCCCGCCGTGAGAAAGTTCAGCTTGGCGTAATAGGTGCCGGGCTCCGGACCACGCTCCAGACCATCGAAGATCCTGACGCTGTCTCGGCTCATGGCATAGATCCGCCCTTCGCCATTCTCGACGGGTGCACCGGATTCCTTGTCGGCGATCACCACCTTGACGATCACGTCCTCCCGGGCGTACGGCGGGCGCGGCGTAAGACGGATGCGGAAGGCCAGATCATCGGTCCACATCCGTGTGTCGAGAGCGGCATTGGGATCGCGGGCGGTACAGCCGGCGAGCAGTGCAAAACCGAACAGCGCCGTCAGCGCGCGCCGCGAACCACGCGACGCGCGGATGACCGTGCCGGCGCGGTCACGAGTGCCCACTTTGCCCGCTGCGCGAGCGCCGAACATCAGGTGTAGTACTCGAGGCCAAGGTGCGTGATCTGATCCTCGCCCATCAGGAAGCGCAGCGTATTCTTGAGCTTCGTCTGCTGAATGAAGAGATCGTGTTCCGGCTCCAGGCCCGGTCCCGCCATGGGACTCTTGTAGTAGAACGACAGCCATTCCTGAATGCCCTTCATGCCGGCGCGGTGTGCGAAGTCACTGAACAACGCGAGGTCGAGCACGATCGGTGCAGCAAGGATCGAATCCCGGCACAGGAAATTCACCTTGATCTGCATCGGGTAGCCCATCCACCCGACGATGTCGATGTTATCCCAGCCTTCCTTGTTGTCGCCGCGCGGCGGGTAGTAGTTGATCCGCACGACGTGCGAGAAATCCTTGTACAGCTCGGGGTACACGTCCGGCTGGAGGATGTTGTGCAGGACGGACAGCTTCGACTCTTCCTTGGTCTTGAACGACGCCGGGTCATCGAGCACTTCGCCGTCGCGATTGCCGAGGATGTTGGTCGAGTACCAGCCGGCGAGGCCAAGCATGCGTGCCTTGAGGCCCGGCGCGATGATCGTCTTCATCCACGTCTGGCCGGTCTTGAAGTCCTTGCCGCTGACTGGCACACCACGATCATTCGCCAGCTGGAGCATGCACGGCAGATCGACCGTCAGATTCGGCGCGCCGTTGCAGAATGGCACGTTCTCCATCAACGCGGCCCAGGCGTAGAGCATCGATGGCGCGATCGCCGGGTCGTTCTCGTCCATCGCCTTCTCGAAGGAGGCGATGGTTTCATGCTGCGGGCCCGGCTTGAGGAACGCTTCGGTACTCGCGCACCACACGATGACAAGCCGGTCGCAGCCGTGGGCCGCCTTGAAATTGCGCATATCGGCACGCAGCTGCTCGGCGATGTCGCGGTACGTCGGGCCGGTCTTCACGTTGTCAACGCCGAGCAAGCGCGTCACGAAGCGCGACTCGAAGGCGGCGGACATCGGCTTGATCGCCGAGAGGAAGTCCTTCAATGGCTCGAGATGGTCGCTGGAGAGTACCCCCGCCTTCTTGGCGGCGGTGTAGGCGTCGTCCGAGATCGGATCCCAGGCACCAAACACGATGTCGCTAAGCCCGGCCAGCGGCACGAAGTCCTTGATCAGCGGCGAACGGTGCTCCGTGCGCTTGCCAAGGCGAATCGTCGCCATCTGCGTGAGGGAGCCGATCGGGCTCGTGTGGCCGCGACGGATACTCTCGACGCCCGCCATGAACGTGGTGGCAACGGCACCCAGACCCGGGGTCAGGATTCCAAGCTTGCCAGTGGCAGGCGCGATGGACGACGGACGAGAAAGCGAACCGGGCACGAGGCAGAATCTCCAGAAGGAATAGCGACGCCGTCAGGGAGCGGCGGGAGCGGGCACATCATCCGACAACGACGTGGATGTCGATGCCGATACTGCGACTGACGAGCGCGGAGCGAGATCCACCGGGTCGGTGAGCTGGTCAGCCGCGCGAGTCACGTTGTAGACGAACAGAATACGCTGTATCGCCGTAATCCATGCGGTGACCGCCAGCAGTGTCACGATACCGGCGAGCACCCATCCATTCAGTGCAAGGCCAAAGAACGCCTGCGGCGCCGAGAGCAGCGTCACCCGTTCCGGCCGTTGCATGATTCCGACCTTGGCGTCGAGCCCAAGCGACTCCGCACGGGCGCGCGTATACGAGGTCAGGAATGTCCCGATCAACCCCGCGATCGTGATCGACAGCATGACCGGGCTGCGATGCACCTCATTGATGCCGTAGAACACAGCCAGCCCGCCGAGAACGAAACCGTCCGCAACGCGATCGAGCGTCGAGTCGTAAAACGCTCCGAACGTCGTGCTCCGCCCTGTGCGGCGCGCGACGGTGCCATCGAGGACATCAAAAAGCGCCGTCAGACCAAGGAACCAGCCAGCTGTACTGATGTGCCCGCTGGCGAAGATCACGCCAGAGATCATGGTGCAGATCGTCCCGACGGTCGTGATCGTATTCGGGCTGACCCGATGACGCACGAGCAAATCCGCCACCGGCGCAATCACGCGCAAGTAACCCGCTTTGATCGCATCCCAGACAGCGACGAACAGGGCCATAGAGTGGCGGAAAGACCAAGAGTGTTACGACCGATGCGAAAACGAATGCCCCCCGGCATCTCCGCCGTGGGGGCATGCGGGCTTCATCCAAACCTGCAACAGCGAACGCGGAAGTTTAGGTACCTCACCCGAATGCAGCAACGGCGACGTCGATTGATTGGTCGGCGGCGGTCGGTCCGAGGAAACGAAGCCGGGAGGTTCGCCGCCCCGCTAGGCTTCACGATATCCGTGACCCGCCAGTCGCCCTCAAAGGCAGAGTCCGCCTCACCTCCCCCTGCTGTCCGCCATGCGTTTCTTCCAGCTATCAGCGGGAGCTGTCGTGCTCGCTGCGACTCTTCCCGTCGCCCTGCCATCGACGCCCCGCCTGCCGACAGCTCGGCTGGGCGCCGAGGTTCTTGCCGGGCCGAGCCGGCCCGGTAGCCAGGAGGAGTCACGCGATCCGAGAGTCCCGCTCTCCGCCGCCGCCCAGCGTTGGGTGGACAGCACATTCGCGGCGCTCGCTCCGCGCCAGCGCGCCGCCCAGCTGATTCACGTCTGGCTCCTGGGCGACTACGAGAGCGACAGCGACAGCGCGTTTGCCGAGACGGCTCGCTGGATTCGAGAAGACGGGATCGGCGGGATCCTGATGTCGGTCGGCTCGCCGATCGAGGTCGCAGTGAAGCTCAACACGCTCCAGGCCATGTCACGGGTGCCGTTGCTGGTGGGTTGTGACGTGGAGCCGTCGATCGGCCGGCTCGAAGGCGGCCTTTTCATTCCGTCCATGATCAAGGGCGGGGGCGCGACGCTCTTGCCGACGAACATGGCGATTGGTGCCACTGGCGATACGGCGCTGGCCTACCGGGCCGGGCTGGTGACGGGGCGCGAAGCGCGCGCGATCGGGATCCATCTGGCGTACGCACCAGTGGCTGACGTGAACAACAACGCCGCAAACCCGGTGATCAATGTCCGCTCCTTCGGCGAAGACCCGGCTGCGGTCGCGGCACTCGCCGCGGCATTCACCCGCGGCGTGCAGGATGGCGGCGCGCTGGCGACCGTCAAGCACTTTCCGGGGCACGGTGACACCGAGACGGACTCGCATAATGCTCTCCCCCTCGTCCGGCTCACCCACGCGCGTCTCGACAGCGTGGAACTGCGTCCGTTCCGGGCATCGATCAACGCCGGCGTGGCCGCGGTGATGTCGGCGCACATCAGCAACCCGTTGTGGCTGGGCGATGCGCTGCCGGCCACCCTGCAGCGCCGGGTGCTGCATGACGAACTGCGTGACTCGCTCCATTTCCGTGGACTGACGATCACCGATGCGCTGACGATGCAAGCCGTTGCCAGGATGTTCTCCCAGCAGGAAATAGCGATTCGGTCGGTTGAGGCCGGCGCCGAAGTCCTGCTCAAGCCGGCCGACGTGACTCCGGTCCTGAACGCATTGGCGGCGCGCGTCGCGAGCGATCCGGCCTTCGCGCTGCTGATCGACTCGGCGGCGCACAAGAACCTCGAGATGAAGGCGCGGGTCGGGCTGCACGTGTCGGCGCAGATGTCACTCGACTCACTTCGGGCGGTGGTCGGTATCGCGAGTCACAGAGCGGTCGCGGCCGAAATTGCCACCCGCGCGGTCACGGTACTTCGCAACGCCTCACAGCAGATTCCACTGACGAGAAACCGACCGGTCCAGCTGATCGTCTACACACCGGAGACGGAGTTTGGCGCTGGCAACGCGTTCATCGACGAGGCGCGGACTCGAGCGCGCGTCACGGTCACGCGCGTCGGGCCTCAGACACCGCGCAGCACGCTCGACGCGATCGGTCGGCAGCGGAAGCAAGGTCGGCTGGTCGTCCTGACCGTGGTGCGTCGCGTCGAGGGACGCGGCCGGGTCGCGATCGCGGAACCATTTGCCGCCTGGATGCGTCGCATTACGGCGCAACGCAAGCCGTTGGTGATTGCCGTGGGGAATCCATATGTCATTGCACAGTTTCCCGGGATCGAGGCCTACATGACAACGTTCAGCGTTGGTGATGGACCGGAACGGGCCGCAGCGCGCGCGCTCTTCGGGGCGGCGGCGAGCGGTCATTCACCGGTCAGTCTTCCGGGACTGTTTGCGCGCAATGATGGCGTGGCGCGCCGGACGGAGAAGTGACGCGTCAGGGAATCGTGCTGGCGGTGATCGCATCAGGGATGTCGTTGGCGCTGGAGGCGCAGGGGCCGCGTATTCCGGTGCGCGGACGCCCTGTCTCCACCGTGCATGCTCGCGTTGCGGATTCGCTGGCGGCGGTGCTGAACAAGGCGCAGCGCGAGGGCGCATTCCCGGGCGCAATCGCCGTGGTCGGGAACCGTGCGGGGATCATCGCGTCGAAGGGCGTCGGACAGCTGGACGCGACCATTGCAATCGCGCCCACACGCGCCACGCTGTACGATCTCGCCTCACTCACCAAGATCATCGCAACGACAACGCTGATGCTGCAACTGGTGGATCAGGGAAAAGTCGCCCTCGACGCACCGGTGACGCGCTATCTGCCCGAATGGACCGGTCAGGGTGCTGGGGCGGTCACGATCCGTCAGTTGCTGACGCATAGCAGCGGCCTGGCTGCGTGGCGGGCGTTCTACAAGGAAGCGGTGGACCGCGCCGACGCACGAGCACAGTTGATGCTTGTTGCGCCAGAGGTGCCACCGGGCACGCGCTATCTGTACAGCGACATGAACTTCATGCTACTGGGCGCCGTGATCGAGAAGCTGACGACCATGCCACTCGACAGCGCTTTTCTCACGCTGGTGGCGCGGCCACTCCGGCTGCCTGATACGCGATTCCGTCCCGATTCGACCGCGCTCTCACGCACCGCACCGACGGAGTTCGACCCCTGGCGCCAGCGAAAGCTTCGCGGCGAGGTTCACGACGAGAACGCCTCGCGATTCGACGGGGTCAGCGGACACGCCGGGCTGTTCTCCACTGCAGACGATCTGGCCAGAGTCGCGCGGATGTGGCTGAACGGAGGCGTGCTGGACGGTGTTCGTATCGCATCCGCTCGATCGGTCGCGCTCTTCACCGCGGTGCAGGACTCGCTGCTCAGCAAACGCGCCTTGGGTTGGGAAACACCCAACGGGACGAACTCGGCCGGCCACCGCCTATCGGCGAATGCGTTTGGGCATACGGGATTCACCGGCACGTCGATCTGGATTGACCCCTCCCGCGACCTGTTCCTGATTCTGCTGACGAACCGGGTCAATCCGACCCGCGAGAACAGAAAAATTGGCGGCGTCCGCACGGCTCTGGCGGATGCGGTGGCGGGCGCACTGGACGGGGGGGCGATGCGGGCTCCCTTCACCGCCTCGACCGCGCCGGCCGGCACACCGCCCCGATGACCCGAGGATCGCTGGCCGCGTGGCCTCATGCGCTCTCTGATCGTCCACTCAGCTGAGGAGCTGGACGGGGAGATGCCCTCGGGTCCTTCCGTCCGGCCCCATACCGTATAAATTAGCAGAGTAATGCGGTCGGGATTCCCCGCCCCCCTTCTGGAGAGAGTCGCATGAGCACGATGCAGACGCCTGATGTGTTGCTTACGATCTCGGCCGCCGCGACGGTCGAGGTGAAGAAGTTTCTCGAAGCCGAAGCGGTCGATCCGACGATCGGCGGGTTGCGCGTCGCGGTTCAGCCGGGCGGCTGCAGCGGATTCAAGTACTCGCTGCTGATCGAGGACAAGCCGGCGGAGGACGACTCGCTGCTGCAGCAGGATGGCTTTCAGGTTTTCGTCGATCCGTTCTCGATGCAGTACCTGAACGGGATTGTGGTGGACTACACCACGTCGATGCAGGGCTCGGGCTTCACATTCAAGAACCCGAACGCCACCGGTGGCTGCGGCTGCGGATCGTCGTTCTCGGCCTGACACAGCGGTTGCGGCGGGACTGAAGGCGGGCCCAATCGGGTCCGCCTTCGTCATTTTATGCCGGAAGATTCAGCGAGCCTGCAGCAGACGGGGCGATTAGTTTGCCACGATCTATGCAGACCCCTGAGAAGATCCCGACGGTCATCAGCGCAGATCCAGACGCGCTTTCGGTCCGGGTCGCCGATCGCATTGAAGCGATCATGCGCGCGAATGCGGACGGGGGGCGCCAGACCGTGCTCGGCCTCGCAACGGGCTCGACGCCGATCGGTGTGTATCGGGAACTGATTCGGCGGCATCGCGAAACCGGCTTGAGCTTTGCGCGGGTCGTCACTTTCAATCTCGACGAGTACTGGCCGATGGCGCCGGACTCGATTCATTCGTACCGCCGCTTCATGTGGGAGAATTTCTTCTCGCACATCGACATTCCACCGGCGCAGGTGCACCTCCCGTCTGGTACAGTGAGCCGCGAAGACGCCGGACGCTCCTGCGCTGCCTACGAAGCCGCCATCACTGACGCAGGCGGCATCGATTTTCAGCTGCTGGGAATCGGGAAGACGGGGCACATCGGTTTCAACGAACCGGGTTCCGGTCGCGAAAGCCGGACACGACGTGTGACACTTGATACCGTGACGCGCACGGATGCGTCGTCTGATTTCTTCGGCGCGGAGAACGTACCGCGCGAAGCGATCACGATGGGTGTCGCGACGATCCTGGCCGCGCGAGAAATCGCCATTCTTGCCACAGGCGAGCACAAGGCGGCGATCGTACGCCGCGCGGTAGAAGGCCCGATCGATCTCGAAGTGGCGGCGACCTTCCTGCAGGGTCACCCGAGGACGACATTCTTTCTCGACGACGCGGCCGCGGCGGACCTCACGCGCATCGCCACCCCTTGGCTGGTGGACGAAGTGGCGTGGGATGCCGTGCTTGCCGTGCGCGCCGTCGTGTGGCTCTCGCAGACGGTACGCAAGGCGATTCTCAAGCTGACGCAGCAGGACTACGCCGAGCACCGTCTCTCGTCACTGGTCGCCGCGTATGGGTCGCCTGGTGCGATCAACGGATACGTCTTCAATTCGCTCGGCGCCCGTATCCGCGGCAAGAGCAAGTTGCAGAGGGGCAAGCGAGTCATCTGCTTTTCGCCGCACCCGGATGATGATGTGATTTCGATGGGTGGAATTCTCAGGAAGCTGGTGGAGAATCAGAACCCGATGCTGGTCGCATACATGACGAGCGGCAACATTGCGGTTTTCGACCATGACGTCAGGCGTCACCTGGACTTCCTCGTTCGGATGGGCGCCAGAACCACCGAAGCGGCCACTCCGGATGCCTTGCGAGGCGCCGACGTGCGCGAATTCGCATTCCGCCTTTTCGGCGCGCTGGCGTCGAAGCGCGCGGGCGATATCGACGTGCCGGCGGTGCAGGACATCAAGCGCATCATCCGGGAGACTGAAGCGGTCAGCGGACTGGAGGTCGTTGGACTGACGCGTGACAATGCGCGCTTTCTCGACCTGCCGTTCTATCAGACGGGCAAGGTGCGAAAGGATCCCATCGGCACCGGCGATATCCAGATCGTGCGCGAACTGCTCGAGGAGTTCCATCCGGAGATCATCTTCGTGGCGGGCGATCTGAGCGATCCACACGGTACGCACCGGATGTGCAAAGAGGCGATTGACGCAGCGCTGGCCGAGTATGTCGCACTGGGCAATGTACGGCCTGAGGTCTGGCTGTATCGCGGCGCTTGGCAGGAGTGGCCGGTGACTGAGGCGACAGTGCTCGTGCCGCTCAGTCAGGAAGAGCTGCGCCTCAAGATCCAGGCGATCTTCAAGCATCAATCGCAGAAGGACTCTGCCCCGTTTCCTGGTCAGGACGATCGAGAGTTCTGGCAGCGTGTGCAGGATCGCAATACCGAGACGGCAGCGCAATTGAACCGGCTGGGCCTGGCTGAATACTTCGCGATGGAGGCGTACGTTGTCGAGTAGCGCAATGGACACCTGATGGGTGGCGGTGGCTTCTCACTCATTGACGGTGTCGTCCTGATCATCTACCTGGTCGGGACGACCGGGCTTGGACTCTGGCTGGGCGGAAAGCAGAAGGACGCGAAGGACTACTTCGTGGCCAGCCATGCAATCCCTTGGTGGGGAATTCTCCTCAGCGTGGTGGCCAGCGAAACGAGCGCGCTGACGTTCATCAGCATTCCAGGCCTTGCCTATGTCGGCAATCTCGGATTTCTGCAGGTCGTCGCGGGCTACATCATCGGCCGATTTGTCGTCGCTTACGTGCTCCTGCCGAAGTATTTCGCTGGTGAGCTGGTCACAGCGTATGCCCTGTTCGAGAAACGGTTCGGCAAGGAAACACGGCGGTTCACCAGCATCGTCTTCATGGCGACGCGCGCGGTGGCCGACAGTGTGCGCATCTTTGCCACCGCGATTCCGGTCGCGCTGATCCTTGGCGATACACTCCCGCGCGAGTACGTGATGCCGACGGCGATCCTCGTGCTCGGCCTGCTCACGGTGGTCTACACGTACAAGGGCGGCATGCGCGCCGTCGTCTATACGGAGATGATCCAGGCCGGTGTGTACATCTTTGGTGGGGTCTGCGCGCTGGTCTTGCTGGGAAAGAGCGTTGACGGCGGCTGGGGCACGATCGTGGCGACCGCGGGAGCATCGGGGAAACTGCAGGCAATCGACTGGTACACCGGATTTGATCGCCCCCATACGATGTTCGCCGGATTGATCGGAGGCGCCTTTCTGGCCATGGGATCCCATGGCGCAGATCAGCTGATCGTGCAACGCCTGATGGCGAGCCGGGGCCTGAAAGACGCGCAACGCGCGCTGATTGCGAGTGGCTTTGTAGTCTTCGCGCAATTCACACTGTTTCTGTTCATTGGGCTGGGGCTGTACGTCTACTATGGCGGCAAGCCATTCGACGCCAGCGATCAGATTTTCCCGACGTTCATTCTCGAGCGGATGCCGCCCGGCCTGCTGGGTCTGATTCTGGCGGCGATCGTGGCGGCGACAATGAGCACACACAGCGCGACGATCAACGCACTGGCCGCGACCACCACTCACGACATCTACCTGCCGCTGAGCGGCAAGCGCGCTGAGGACCCCGGCACGCTCCGCACCGGGAAATTGATTGCGCTGGTCTGGGGCGTCGTGCTCACATTTGGTGCACTGCTCTATCCGAAACAGGGCGCACCGGTGGTAGTGGTGGCGCTGAGCATTCAGAGCTTCACCCACGGCGGTCTGGTGGGTGGCTTCTCGCTGGCGTTGCTCTGGAAGCGCGCCAATCAGCGCGATGCGATCACTGGCATGAGTGTCGGGATTGCCTGCATGGCAGTGATCGTGTTCTCCAAATTATTGATTGCCAAGGTGCCGGCTCTGGCACCGACGTTGGGTGGTGTCGCGACCATCGCCTGGCCGTGGTATGTGCTGATCGGCACAGGCATCACGCTCACGGCTGGCATACTGTCGTCGCTGACGCACCCGGCTCCCACTGAATCCCTGCCGGTCGCCTTGACCGTCACCGCTGAAACCAGGACCAACTCATGATCGAAGAAAGCGCGCCCACTGAACTCGTCGTCATCGGCGTTGACGGCGGCGGCAGCAGTACACGGGTGCACGTCGCCGACGAACGCGCGCAGGTTCTGTTCAAGGCGACCGGCGAAGGGAGCGCGGTGAAACCCGGCGCCGAAGCCGATTCCGCCGACGTGATCGCCTCGCTGGTGAGGAACGCGGTGATCGATGCCGAAATGGGGCACCTCATGCCGCGCGCGCTGGTGGTCGGCGTGGCCGGTGTGGGGCGTGAGGCGCAGAAGATCGCGCTGCAGCAGGAACTCGAGCGACTCGAACTCGCGGATGCCGTGGTCGTGATTTCGGATGCCGAAGCCGCGATGGAAGATGCCTTTGGTGAGGGGCCCGGGATTTTGCTGATCGCCGGAACGGGGAGCATCGCCTGGGGCCGCAGTCCAGCCGGAACGATGCAGCGGTGTGGCGGCTGGGGGCCGATGATCGGCGATGAAGGCAGTGGGGCGTGGCTCGGCCGCAAAGCGTTGCAGGTGATTGCGGCCGCACACGATGGCCGCGAACCAGAAACGGCGTTGACCGGTGCCGTGCTGACGGCGCTCGAACTCGACGACGTGTCAGCGATCATCAGCTGGGCTGCCAGCGCAACACCGGCAGACCTGGCGACGCTCGCGCCAGCGGTGCTCTCGGCCGCGGAAGTTGGCGACCTGCGGGCCAACACGGTCGTGACGATGGCCGTCGAGGAGTTGGCTCTCCATGTTCGGGCGCTCGCTCGGTCACTCTTTGTTGATGAGCGTGCCGCAATTCCCGTCGCATTGCACGGCGGGCTGCTCGGCAAGGGGCGACCGATGCGCAAGCGACTCGAGCATCGGCTCAAGACACTCGTGCCGGGTTCCGTCGTGCGCCATCAGGCCGTGGATGCGGCGCGGGGTGCGGTGCAGATGGCACTGCGAACGATTGGGCTTGCCATCGAAGCACCGTAACGCGACCATCTGATTGGCAGGGTGACCGCAGTATAGATTCACGCGCATGTCGACGACCCTGCCCCGCTTTCAGGCCACGCGATACGTGCAACCGTTGCGCGAGGGCGGTTCGCTGCCGGCGGTTCTCGACACCGATGGCGGTGGCCTGTTCGTCACCAAGTTTCGCGGCGCCGGCCAGGGCGCGAAAGTTCTGGTGGCGGAGATCATCGCCCATGGCATCGCGTCGGCAATGGGCCTCCCGGTGCCAGAGCTCGGGATCATCGATCTCCCGGATCGGTTCGGCCAGACTGAGCCTGACCCCGAGATTCAGGATCTGCTGAAAGCGAGTCGAGGCATCAACGTCGGGCTGCGGTATCTCGATGGGGCGTTCAATTTTGATCCGGTGGCGGCGCAGGACGTCATCGATGGCTCGTTCGCGGCGTCGCTGGTGTGGCTCGATGCCTTCATCACGAACCCCGATCGTACCTCGCGGAATCCGAATCTGCTGGTGTGGCAACGGAAACCGTGGTTGATCGACCACGGTGCATCACTGTACATGCACTACGACTGGCCGAGCGTGACCGAGGCGCGGACGACGACGCCCTTCCCGCTCATTCGACAGCACGTGCTGCTGCTGCGCAGCGGGGATCTCGACACCGCCGATCGTGCGGCTCTCGCCGCGCTGACCGACGACGCTCTGCTCGACATTGTGTCGTCGGTCCCGGAGGAGCTCCTGATGGATCCGCTGACCGGTGACGAGTCGACGGACGCCGTCGCGGCACGCGAGCGGTACGTCCGCTATCTGCGCGATCGCCGGAACGCATCATCCGGGTTTGTGGCTGCGGCGAACGACGCGCGCGAAGCCCTGCGCGCTGCGCCCGCACAACCGTTCCCGGCTCGGCGATGACCGAGACGCTCACGGCCTATGACTTCGCCGTCATTCGAGTCGTACCGCATGTGCACCTCGGCGCATTCATTCCGGTCGGTGTGCTCTTGCACGCCAGACAGGTGGAGTTCCTTGGCCTGTTGGCCTTGACGAGTGAGAGCACCCTGCGTGATCGCGTACCGAGCGTCGACGTCGGGCTCCTGGCTCGGTATCTGCGCACCATGGAGCGCGTCGCCAGCGGGGACACGATGGCCGGGCCAATCGCGCTGGCACCGACTTCCGAGCGCTTTCACTGGCTCACCGCACCGCGTTCCGACGTCCTGCAGTCCTCGCCCGTGCACGAGGGCCTCTGTGAGGGCGATCCGGCGCGGACGCTGGCGCGACTGTTTGCACAGTACGTCTCGGGCTGACCAACCTGCCAGGAAGGCGCAGTGCCCTTCCGTCCCCTGCGAGATTTCCCCGCATGACGCTCATCTCGCTCGCTGAAGTCGGAGTCAGTTTCGGTGCCACGACGCTACTGAAGGACGTTTCATTCACCGTCGCGCGCGGAGAGCGCTGGGGGATCATCGGCCGCAATGGCGCCGGAAAGTCGACACTCTTCCAGCTCATCTGCGGTCGGCTCCAGCCAAGCAAGGGCTCCATTGCCCGTCAGCCGGCACTCAAGGTTTCGCTGCTCGATCAGCATCGCGATTTCGGCGACGCCGTCACAGTCTGGGAAGCGGCTGCGGTGGCGTACGCACCGTTGATCGCGATCGAGAAGGAACTGTCGGTGCTTGCTGATCAGCTTGGCGATGGCGACGAGGCACTGATGGATCGCTACGGTCGGTTGCAGGAAAAGTTCATGCACGAGGGCGGATACGACTTCCCCGCGCGCGTGGACAAGGTGCTGCAGGGGCTCGGGTTCGACGCCGTGGTGGCGCGGACGCAGGCGCTCTCGGGGTTGAGTGGCGGAGAGCGCGGTCGGGTCGGGCTGGCAGGACAGCTCGCGGCACCAGCTGAGCTGCTGCTCCTTGACGAGCCAACCAACCATCTCGATCTCGAGACGACACGCTGGTTGCAGACGTACCTCGGTGAGCTCGGCGAAACGGTCATCGTGATCTCACATGACCGTGCTTTTCTCGACGAGACGGTGGACCATGTGCTGCACGTCACCGGCGGAACCACGCATTCGTACACCGGTGGCTATTCGTCTTTCGTGAGTCAGCGCGAAGAGCGGATGCTCACGTTTCAGCGACAGCTCGACAAGCAGCAGAAGTTCATTGCCAAGGAAGAGGAGTACATCCGTCGGCATCTGGCGGGTGTGAACAGCTCACAGGCGAAGGGCCGGCGATCCAAGCTGGGCCGATTGCCGCGACTGTCACCGCCACCGGGTGAGTCCGATGCGATGACCTTGCGGCTGGAAATTGGCGATCGTGGTGGCGATCGCGTGTTGCATGCAGAGAAACTGCGCGTAACGGTCGGTGACCGTGTGCTGCTGAACGATGTGACGTTGACCGCAATGCGTTCCGATGTGATCGCGCTGGTAGGCCCGAACGGCGCAGGAAAGTCAACGCTGATTGCGACCCTCCTGGGCGCGCGCGCGGCGGAAGCTGGTATCGCGACCGTCGGCGGGTCAGTCAGCGCGGCGTGGTATCGTCAGGATCTTGGTCAGCTCCCGCTCGAAAAGTCGATCTTCGACGCGATTCAGGACTCCCGGCCACTCTGGGGTCGCGGCCATATCCAGAATCACCTCGGCGCGTTCGGCTTCAGCGGCGACAGCGTGATGCGGACGATCAGCACGCTGAGCGGCGGTGAGCGGGCGCGCGTCGCCCTGGCGTTGATCATGCTGCAGAAGGCGAATCTGCTGGTGCTCGACGAGCCGACGAACCACCTGGACGTGGAAAGCATCGAAGCGCTCGAAGATGCGATCGAGTCCTACGAAGGGACCGTGATTCTGGTGAGCCACGATCGTGCATTCCTGCGCGAACTGTCGACGCGGGTGTGGGCGTTCGACGACATGCGGCTGCGTGACTTCGACGGCCCGTTCGTCGAATGGGAGGTGGCCGAGGCGGAACGTCGCGCCAAGCTGGCCGCCGATTCCGCGGCCGCTGCACAGGGTCGGCGTGCACAGGAGAAGGCGAACGCGCAGAAGAGCAGGAATGGCGACGACCGTGAACTGAGTGCGCGCAAGGCGGCCAAGAAGGCGGCCGACGATGCCGAGCGGGAGGTGCTGCGACTTGAAGAGCGCGTGACGCAGGTGCAGCGATCGTTGGAAGACGGTGATCTCTACGACGGATCGCCGGAAAAGGCACGCGAGGCCGGCCGGCTCGAGAAGGAGCTGGCCGCGGCTCAGCGGCTTCTCGATGACGCGATGACGTCATGGGCCGAGCGAACGGCTGCGCTCGAACGCGTATAGTTCGGCAACCCACCGGGGTCGTTGGTGTCCATACGGAAGGTGTGAAACCCGCATGGACCGACGCTGAACCTTCAGCGCGGCAACGACACCTGACCGGAAAAGACCGAATCAAGCGTCGCGGCCAGCGCTGGCCCGCGCAGCCCCGCATCAACGCGCAGCACCCGGCCATCGCGATCCAGCAGCACGGTGCGCGGGAAGTTGTCCACGCGGAACATTCGCGTGGCTTCCGCTTCAACGGCCGTCGTTGCATAGACGTGCTGCCAGGGCATCGGGAAGTGCTCGCGCCGATAGGCCTGCACCTTGCCCGGCGACACATCGAATGCGACGCTGACGATCTCGAATCCCCGCGATCGGAATTGCGCATACGCCGCATGCAGAAATGGCATTTCCCGCCGGCATGGGCCGCACCACGTGCCCCAGAGATCGACGAGTACCACCGAGCCTTGCAGCGATAACGGCGACACGAGCGAGGTACTGTCGTCCATCGATGTCCACGCAAACGTCGGCACGAGCCTGCCAATCAACGGATCGAGCGACGTGAGCGACTGCGCGTCGAGGCGACGTGGCGTTGACGCCAGCATCGGCAGGAGCAGCAGTACGCTCAGTGAGCGACTGGCTCCCGTCATGCCAGTGCTCCGATCACGCTTTCGACTGCTGCGCGGAGCCCCCCATCACGCATCAACGCCCGCACCGCCTCGAGATCCGGCGTCAGCATGCGGTCCCCTTCAAGCGGTGGCACCACCACGCGAACAGCATCACGCGCTGCGCCAACACCAGGCCCGGGACGAAGCGGCTGGTGGAAGTCGAGCGCTTCCGCAGCGTTCAGCAACTCGATCGCGATCACCCAGGCGGCGTTGTCGAGAATCATTGCGCACTGCCGGGCGCTGGTGGTCCCCATGCTGACGTGATCCTCCTGATTCGCACTGGTCGGGATACTGTCGACGCTTGCCGGATGCGCGAGCACCTTGTTCTCGCTGACCAGGCTGGCCGCAGTGTACTGGCTGATCATCAAGCCGGAGTTGAGCCCGCCCTGCCGAGAGAGAAATGCCGGCAGTCCGCTGACCGCCGGATCGAGCATGTGTTCCACGCGCCGCTCACTGATGTTCGCCAACTCTGCGATTGCGATCTTGGCGTAGTCCATGACCAGCGCAACTGGCTGACCGTGGAAGTTTCCCGCTGAAATCACGTCGTCGGTCTCAGCGAAGATCAGCGGGTTGTCCGTCACCGCATTGCACTCGCGCGTGATCACATCGGCGGCATGCGTGAGCGAGTCACGACTCGCACCGTGTACCTGTGGCATGCATCGCAAGCTGTAGGCATCCTGCAGCTTCTCGCAGTTCAGATGCGAGGCATGGATCGGGCTGTCACTTGCCAGACGGCGGAGATTGTCCGCCACCGCCACCGCGCCAGGGTGGGCCCGCACCGACGTGACCCGAGCGTCGAATGCAGTCGCGGTTCCCTTCAACGCTTCCAGCGACATTGCGCCCGCGATGTCCGCCAGCGTCGCAAGCTGTTGCGCGTCGTGCACCACCAGTGCGCCGATCGCCGTCATGGCCTGGGTGCCATTGATCAGCGCCAGCCCCTCCTTTGCCTCGAGGATCACCGGCTCCAGGCCGGCCTGCGCCAGCGCCTCACGCCCCGACAGCACCACACCGCCAATCTCTGCCTTCCCCTCCCCGATCAGCGGCAGCGCCATGTGCGCCAATGGCGCCAAGTCGCCGCTGGCACCGACAGATCCCTGACTCGGAATGACCGGATGCACACCGCGATTGAGACACTCGAGCAGCAGCTCGATCACACCGATCCGGATTCCGCTGAATCCGAACGACAACGATTGTGCCCGCAGCAAGAGCATGGCGCGCACAACCTCGGTGGACAGCGGTGCCCCGACACCCATCGCGTGCGAAACCAGCAGGTTTCGCTGAAGCTGTCTGACATCTGACGCGGCAATCCTGACGCTCGCCAACCGTCCGAATCCAGTGGTGATGCCATACACCGTGCGGTCTGCGGCGACGAGCGCTTCGACGTATTCTCGACTGCGAAGTATCCGCCTCCGTGCGTCCTCCGCGAGGTGCACGGGGTCACCGTGACGCGCGACGCGCACCACGTCGGCGATCGAGAGTGGTGTACCGATCAGAATGGCGTTCGGGTCTGGCATCAGGAGAGCTCGGAACCGGCGATGAACACGCGGGCAACCGCATCATCACCGAGCGTGTATGGCAGATCGCGCCAGTCGGCGCTCCGCAGGATGAGAAAGTCCGCGCACATCTCTGGTGCGATGCGACCAACGCGGTCATTGCCCAGCGCCGCCGCTGCGTTGGCCGTCGACGCCGTCAGCGCTTCGGCAGGCGTCAATCCATTCAGGCGCACTGCCAAGGCCAGCGCGAGGCTCATCGAGAAGAGCGGCGAGCTGCCCGGGTTGCAATCGGTGCCGATGGCGACCGCCGCGCCGGCGTCGATCAGTGCGCGACCGGGCGCGGCGGGCAACCCCAGATGCAACGTGACACCGGGCAGGACGACACCCACGGTCGCGCCGCCGGCCAGCGCGCTGATCTGATCGGGCCCGCTGGCCTCGAGGTGGTCGACGCTCAACGCGCCGTGCGAGATCGCCAGTTCGGTCGCCCCCATCGCAGAGAACTGATCGGCATGTGCCTTGCACGCCAGACCAACCTGTCGCGCCGCCCGGAACAACAAATCCGCCTCGACCAGCGTGAACGCCTCACGCTCAATGAACACGTCGATCGCCGTCGCGGTACCATCTGATGCGATCTGCGGAATCCACTCGTGCACCGCTTCATGCAG
The DNA here is from genome assembly GCA_038215035.1 of Gemmatimonadales bacterium. Taxonomy (GTDB): domain Bacteria; phylum Gemmatimonadota; class Gemmatimonadetes; order Gemmatimonadales; family Gemmatimonadaceae; genus JACMLX01. The sequence continues at coordinate 35,875 of JBBQRH010000031.1, forward strand.
GAACGCAGCGCGCTCGGCCTCATTCGTTGGCGGCAGGTGAAACAACATCGTGGCCGAGAGCTGCGCGGGCACATGCGACGCCAGCGTGCGAATGGTGCCGAGTTGGCGAAACTCATCTCGTCGCGTGAGGCCATACCCGCTCTTGATCTCGATCGTGGTCGCGCCCGCGCGCATCATGCGGCCGACTCGAGCAATCGCGGTCGACAAGAGCGCGTCGTCCGAACAGCGACGAGTCTCGGCTACGGTATGCCGGATCCCACCACCACGTGCCAGAATCGCCTCATACGAGACACCGCTGGCGCGCGCGTCGAAGTCGGCCAGCCGGTCTCCACCCCAGACGGTGTGGGTGTGCGGATCCACCAGCCCAGGAATCACCGCACAGCTGTGGGCATCGACTTCGTCCGCCGCACTGCCACCCCAATCGCGCCGCGGGCCACACCACACGATCCGTCCCGCGTGAATGGCGATCACTGCATCCTGGATGACTGTCAGGGATCGCATCTGGTGCCCACGAAGCGCACCCGTGCCAGCAGGGGTCACCAGTTGGGCCACATTGGTCAGCAGGCGATCGACTTTCACGAGAGGGTCGCGCCAAAAGGGAGGCGCGCCGATGGCATACTGGCGCTGGTGGAGCGCACTACGGCCGCTCCAGCGATGGCATGTCGATGCCACGCTCCGCCACGACTCGCAGGGCGGTGTCGTATCCCGCGTCGGCGTGTCGGATCACGCCCATTGCCGGATCATTGGTGAGACAGCGCCGCAGCCGTTCATCGGCGTCAGCCGTACCGTCAGCCACGGCGACCAGGCCCGAATGCTGACTGTACCCCATCCCCACGCCACCACCGTGATGGAAGCTCATCCACGCGGCACCACTCGCGACGCCGGTGGCGAAATTCAGCAGCGGCCAATCGCTGACGGCGTCGCTACCGTCGCGCATCGCTTCCGTTTCGCGATACGGGCTGGCGACGGATCCCGCGTCGAGGTGATCGCGACCAATCACGATCGGTGCCGACACCCGTCCATCCCTGACCATGGCATTGAACAGCCGTCCGGCCTTGTCGCGCTGTCGGTAGCCGAGCCAGCAGATGCGCGCCGGCAGTCCCTGAAACGCAATCCGGTCACCGGCCCAACCCAGCCACTGCTGCAGCCGCGCGTCGTCCGGAAAGAGCTGGCGCATTGCGGCATCGGTTGCGGCGATGTCCGCCGGATCACCACTGAGCGCCACCCAACGGAACGGTCCACGCCCCTCGCAAAAACTCTCACGGATGAACGCCGGAACGAATCCGGGATAGCTGAACGCGTCCTTGTAGCCCGCCAGCTGTGCCTGCGTGCGCAGATTGTTCCCGTAGTCGAATGCCACGGCCCCCCGACGCTGCATGGTGACGATCGCCTCGACGTGCGCGACCATCGCATCACGGACGCGCGCGAGGTAGGCGTCTGGCGTCAGGCGACGCAGCGTGTCGACGTCTTCATCCGCTGCGGTGATTGGCAGATACCCGATCAGCGGATCATGTGACGAGGTCTGATCGGTGACCAGGTCTGGCGTGAAGCCGCGCGCGACCATCTCGGGCAGCATTGCCGCAGCGTTCCCGAGCACGCCAATCGACAGCGCTCGTCGTTCCGACTTTGCCTGCTCTGCCCGATGAATGGCGTCGTCCAATGAGGTGGCAACGGTGTCCAGATAGTTCGTTTCGAGACGACGCTGAATTCGCGACGCATCAATCTCGATGCAGATGCTGACGCCTCCCGCCAACGAGACGGCCAGCGGCTGCGCGCCGCCCATCCCACCAAGGCCTGCCGTCACAGTGATTGTCCCAGCCAGCGAGCCGTTGAAGTGCTGATCGGCCGCGCCTGCGAATGTCTCGTACGTCCCCTGAAGAATTCCCTGCGTGCCGATGTAGATCCAGCTGCCGGCCGTCATCTGGCCGTACATCATCAGGCCAAGCTTGTCGAGCCGATCGAACTCCTCCCAGGTCGCCCACTTAGGCACCAGGTTGGAATTCGCAATCAGGACGCGCGGTGCCATCGGATGGGTTTCGAGCACGGCGACCGGCTTGCCCGACTGCACCAGCAATGTCTCGTCGTTCTTCAGGCGCTCGAGTGTTGCCACGATGGTGTCGTAGCTCTTCCAGTCCCGCGCAGCCTTGCCGCGTCCACCGTAGACCACGAGGTCCTGGGGCCGCTCAGCCACATCGGGATCGAGATTGTTCATCAGCATGCGCTTCGCGGCTTCCTGAATCCACCCCTGTGCGGTCCGTGTCGAACCGCGTGCAGCCCGAATGATTCGCGTCATAGTCGAAATGTGAATGACGGCACAGGCGCTCGCCACGTACTGCTCGCAAACACCGCGTCGGTGCGTGGTCCCGAGACTCACCGGCGCGCACATTGGCCTTCGCGTTGGCCTTCGACTTGGCAGGCGCGATCGCCCGCTTCGCACGCCACCGGCCGCCGCGCCCTGCGCGTTTACGAGTCACCCATGCGCGAGTCGTCGGGCGCGATCCTGCCGCGTCCGATGCGATACGACGGACGGGAGAGAGTCCAGGCGGCGACCGATTGCGCAGCCCAGGACGCGTCGCGGCAGAGCGCCGCAGCTGACGTCGCAGCCAGAATACGCATCGGTCTCGTGCATGAACGATGTCTTAACTTCGGCGCAGTCCACTTATCTTTTCTCGATAGGCTGGGTCGGCCCGCGCCGATGGTGTCGGTGGCCGCGCTGACCCTGCCTGCAGCCCTCACTCTCTTCTCCGAGCGCGTATATGAAGTGGGACGACAAAGGTCCAAGCGAGGACCTCGAAGACCGCCGCGGCGAATCATCCGGCGGCGGAGGGGGGTTCCGGCTCGGCGGCGGGCGACTCGGCATCGGCGGCTTTCTCGTGCTACTGGTGCTGAGCGTGGTGTTCAAGACCGACCTCACCGGCGCGCTCGGCGGCGGTGGCGGAGTGCCGACACCATCGGCCGAGCCTGCCAGCGGTCCGACCCGACCACCAGCACAGTCATCCGCTGAAGAAGAGAATCTGGTCAAGTTCATGTCTTTCGTCCTCGATGACGCGCAGGACAACTGGACCACGATCTTCGCCGCGGGTAACGCACAGTATCCGCGCGCGCGCCTGGTGCTGTTTCGGAATCAGGTGAACACCGGCTGCGGCGGAGCCCAGTCAGCGACGGGACCGTTCTACTGCCCCGCCGACCAGAAAGTGTACATCGACCTCGGATTCTACGATGAGCTGCGTCGCCGTTTCGGTGCTCCGGGCGACTTCGCTCAGGCGTACGTCCTGGCGCACGAAATTGGGCATCACGTACAGAACGTCCTCGGCACAGAGCGGAAGATGCGCCGCCTGCAGCAGCAGAACCCTGATGCGCGCAATGAACTCAGTGTGAGGCTCGAGCTGCAGGCAGACTGCTACGCCGGCATCTGGGGACGGCATGCGCAGGAGGCCGGGCGTCTCGAAGCTGGAGATGTCGAGGAGGCGCTGAAGGCCGCCTCTGCCGTCGGTGATGATCGGATTTCTGAGATGACCGGGAGCTCGATCCGACCGGAGTCGTTCACCCATGGCAGCGCCGCGCAGCGCATGACCTGGTTCCGCCGCGGATTCGATACTGGACGGATAGACGCCTGCGATTCGTTCGCGACTCGCTGACCGCGGAATGTGACGCTTTGCACAAACGGCCCGCGAGCGACTGACGCTCGGCGGGCCGTTTGCATACAGCGACGTCCGACACAAAACCTGTTGGGTCAGACTGTCACTGCGATCCCACTTAGCGTCCCTGAAGTGCCCGGCGACGGCGCGCGACAGCGACGAGTCCGATCAGGCCTGTGCCCATCAGGGCATACGTTGACGGCTCGGGAACGACTCCCGGCTGTGGCGGAGTCGGCTCGACGTTGCCGTTGCGCACATTCCACACATACCGGCCGGTCACCCCATTGCTGTTGAGCGAGTTGCGGATCAGCGAGTTCGCACCAGCGTCGAGGAAGGCACCGCAGACGTTGGATCCGGCAAGCTCAACCGTGGCTGCCGCACCGTTCGCCCAACCCACACGCGCCGGGTTCCGCGGCGCAGGGGCAGCCGGACACAGTCCGTTGATGCCGTTGCTCGCTTCACCGGTGTCCCACTGAATCTGCGCGTAGTTGAACTCGAAGTCGAAATTCCCGGCACCGGTGTCAGACCGATCGATCATGATCAGCTGAAACGTGTTCTTCAGCTCGGCCCGATTGCTGTAGTAGCCGACGTCGAACCAGTTGACCGCAAATGCGTTCCTTCCACCAACGGCACCGGTACCATACTGCGTCACGCCGCTGGCAGCATTCCGCGTATCGACGTCGGCCCAGAACGGCGCGAGAATCGCCAGATTGCTGCCCGCGATCGGGTTCGGCGTGTAGGTCGCCAGGGCCTGAGTGAAGGTGACGTTGCCATTGTTGTTCACGAACAGGTTGTTCTGGTTCAGCCCGAACAAGTTGAACGTGAAGCCTGTGCTCACGAGCCCAGTCGAGCCGTCATCATTGCGTGGCAGCGTCGCAAGCGTGAATGTGCCGGTGTTTCTGATGGCCTGAGCCGGCAACGCCGAGGCGACCAGCGCTCCGAGCAGTGCCGCTCGTCGGAATGAAGAGAGTACCTGCATTGTCATCCGCTCCTGGGAGAATCCAACTGCTTGTAGTACGCGACGTTCGCGGCTACGCACCTTGCAGGTTGAGCAACGCATTTATCGTGGCACCGTCCAGGAAACAGGGCTGCGCTCCCATTCAACCTCAGATGAACCACGCTAACTCTTGCGGAATAAGGACTTACCGCATGTTGCCTGAGGCAGAAGAACGGACCCTTGTGGCAAGCTCATCTTTGCGAATGCGCCACACAAAGTGTCGCGCGAAAACTGCAAATACGCGGCGTGAAGAGGCAGATGCTTCCGGGATGAATCGCTCCAGCCACGCGTGCGGGATCGCCAGCGGCGTTCACTGACGGTGTTACGCCGCCTGCGGCTTCATGACTGCCGTCGCCGCACTGTCGTCGAACTCCCCTTCCCAGCGCGCCATGACGACCGTTGCGAGGCAGTTCCCGACCAGGTTCACGCTGGTCCGCGCCATGTCCATCAGCGCATCGACACCCAAGATCAGCGCTACGCCTTCGAGCGGCAGCCCGAATTGCGTCAGCGCTCCGGAGAGAATCACCAGTGATGCGCGAGGCACCGCAGCAACCCCCTTCGACGTCAGCATCAGCGTCAGCATCATCAGCAGCTGTGTCTTGATCGGCAGGTCGATGCCTGCCGCCTGGGCAACGAAGATGCTCGCAACGGCGAGGTACAGCGTGCTGCCATCAAGGTTGAAGCTGTAGCCGGTCGGCATCACGAACGCGACGATCCGCTTCGGCACGCCAAGTTTCTCCATCGCCTGCATCGCGCCCGGGAGCGCCGCTTCGGAACTCGCGGTTGAGAAGGCGAGCAGCGCAGACGACTTCACCTGCTTGATGAAAGCAACCAGCGGCACGCGTGCCATCAGTGCTACCGGAACCAGAACCAGCAGGATGAAGACCGCCAACGCGCCATACAGCGTCAGCACCAGCTTGAGCAGCGTCAGCAGCACAGGGAGGCCAGACTTTCCGACGGTGGCCGCGATCGCACCCGCGATGCCGATGGGGGCAAAACTCATCACGAGCGCCACGAACTTGAACATGACCTCGCTGAGCGATTCGCAGAAATCGAGCATCACTTTCCGCGGGTGCCCCTGGACCCGGGACAACGCGACGCCGAACAGGACACTGAAGAAGACGATCTGCAGTACCTCGTTCTTCGCTGCGGCCTCGAAGAAGCTCTGCGGAACGGTATGCTCGAGCACGCTTGAAAGCGTTGGCTTGGCCGTCGTGAACTGAGACGCCTCCGTGGCGCTCGCCGACGCCAGCGAGACTCCCACGCCGGGCTTCACCAGATGCACCGCAATCAGGCCGACCGCCAGCGCCAGCGTGGTCACCACTTCAAAGTAGATGATCGACCGGAACGCCAGCCGCCCCACCTTCTTCATGTCATCCCCGTGGCCGGCAATACCGATCACGAGCGTACTGAAGAGCAGCGGGACGATGACCGACTTGATCATCCGGAGGAAGATCGTTGACAGCAAGCTGAGGCTCTTCCCAACCTCCGGGAAAAGCCAGCCAATCAGCGTCCCGACGATCATGGCGACGACAATCCACTGCGTGATCGACAGCTTCTTCAGAAACGACATGCGTTCTCAGTCTCGGGAAAACAGGGCGTGGATCAGTGCGATGGGCCTTCGAGCTCCGGCACCGGCGGGAGCGCCTTTCCGGTTCGCAGTACGGAGTGGCGGTAGCCGTACAGGAAGTAGAGCGCGAGACCGATGATCATCCAGATCCCGAACGCCTTCCACGCGCTGGGTGGAAGGCCACGCATGACGTATAGACATGACATGGCTCCGCCGCCGGCCACCAGCCATACGAACGGGACCTTGAAGGGACGATGACGCTCCGGTTCGCGGATCCGGAGTGCGAGCACGCCGATGCATACGAGCATGAAGGCTGCCAGCGTTCCGATGTTCGTCAGGTCATAGGTCGCCGCATCGTCCGCCACCAGCCCGCCGAATGCGACGCAAACACCCGTGATGATGGTGGTGATGTGCGGCGTGCGGTACTTCGGGTGCAGCTTTGCAGCGAACGGCGGCAGCAGGCCGTCGCGCGCCATCGCGTAGAAGATCCGTGGCTGACCGTACTGGAACACCAGCAGCACCGCTGCCATCGACACCACCGCGCCTGCCGAGACGATCCAGCTCACCGTCGTCAGACCCGCCATTTGCAACGCCTTCGCCAGCGGGTCGGCACCGAGCAGTTGGTCATACTTCACCATGCCGGTCGCGACCGCGCCCACGATCACATAAATCAGGGTGCAGATCGCCAGGCCGATCAGAATGCCGCGCGGCAGGTTCCGCTGTGGATCGATGGTCTCTTCGCCCGCCGTGCTGACGGCATCAAATCCGATGTAGGCGAAGAATACGATCGCCGCCCCCTGGTGAATGCCGCGCCAGCCGTTGGGCGCGAACGGATGGTAGTTCGCCGTATCGATATGCATCGACCCGACCACCACGAACAGCGTCAGCACCAGCAGCTTGATGCCGACCATGATCGCGTTTGCCCTCGCGCTCTCGCGCGCCCCGCGGCAGAGCAGCCAGGTGATTGCCGCCACGATCAGAAACGCCGGCAGGTTGAGGAGTATCGGGATCCCTGCGATCCGTGGCGCGTCGATGACGGCCTGCTGCACCGCCGGAATGGTGCTCTTCATCGCCTGGAAGTAGCCGTGCGTGAGCCACCCGGGAAGATGAATGTTGAAACCGCTCAGCAGCGAGTCGAAGTAACCGCTCCATGCGATCGCGACCGCCACGTTACCCACCGCATACTCGAGGATCAGGTCCCATCCGATGATCCACGCCACCAGTTCACCGAGCGTGGCGTAGGAATACGCATATGCGCTTCCGGCGGCGGGAATCATCGACGCCAGCTCCGCATAACAGAGCGCGGCCAGACCGCAGACCACACCGAGCAGGATGAAGCTGATCACCAGCGCAGGGCCCGCGCCATACCGGACGATGGTCCCGTCTTTCAGTACCTCGCCAGCGGCCGCCGTGCCAAGCGATGCGAAGATTCCGGCGCCGATCACGGCGCCGATCGACATCAGGACGAGATCGCTCACGCCGAGTGTGCGCTTCATGCCCGAGCTTTCGCCCGCGCTTGCGATCGGCTTCCGC